>JBFMAA010000046.1:0-37833 GCA_040755955.1 Thermodesulfobacteriota bacterium | reverse complement strand
TTGTCGGACAACTCCAACTCAGGTCGCGTTCTTTTCGCGGGCATCGTGCATCATCCAACCAAAAGAATGCATCTTCATATCCTGGGCCGCGTTTATTGTAAAGCTGTTTATGAAACGAACTACTAGGTTTGGATTCCAGTTACCAGTTTCGGTAAGCGTTCAGGGTGTGCGTTGTGGACCCCGAAGACAAACCAGAAAGGCAGCAAGACACAAAGAAAATCAAAGAACCATTCTCAGGCGTCCGTTCTCGTGACAGAGCTTTCTTGCTGTCTCTGGTCTTGGTGGTCCATTGGTATCCGTTCAGGCCGGCTTGAGGCAGCTCTGCGCACGGCCTGCCATGGAGGGGGAGACTCATCTCCCCCTCCATACCTCACCCCATCGAGATTTCAACCTGTGAGCCTGCCCCGTGAACGCTTAGGTCCATTGTTCTGCCGGCCGTCTGAACGCTTACCATTTTCGCGGCTGGACGCGTTCTTCCCACTCCGCATATCTCGGAAAGAACACCGCGTGGCCGACCAATGCAATCACTGCAAAAATGTACACATCCACGATGTTGGCCGCAATCAAGAAAAGCACGAGGCCGAACATGCCGATCGCGTCGCAAAACGCGCCCGCGATCACTGCGCCGGTCATGAGCTTCGAGGGCATGTTTTCCGGGACGGCTCCGGCGATCACCGTGGACTTGATAAATCCGGCAATGGGAAGAAGAATGATCGAAACAGCCAGCAAAGCGTACCGTATGTACTGGTACCACGAGCCGTCATGGCCCAGGGAAGAGCCGGGATACCCGACCATCCGCAGCAGCTCCCCGACGACCACATATACGACCACGGAAACGACCAGAGATCCCTGGATTATTGCGGCGCGAGCATACACCGACTTCAGTTCCTGTTCCGTTATCGCTTCCATTGCCGAGCTCCTCCCTCCCATTGCACAGCCCGTTATCTCGGAAAAGCGAGATCCGCCACCGAGAGGGTTTGATGCGACCGCGCAGCGCACACGAGTCTGTCCCGATTTTCCGGGGGTCCCGCCCGAATTGACATTATCGGCTCATGTCCGCCGGCGGTGCTCCCTGAGCAAGCTGCTTGATTCGTTCTTCCAGTTCCCCGTCGGACATCGACTGCCATCCCGGTAGTTGGGCATGCAGATCGACACGAACCCCACGGTCCACCGCGGGGATGAGAAAGACCACCCCAGGGCCGGAGACCCGGTGAAAACGCCCCAGACGAATTATCGCAAGCCGTTCGTGCTCGCGGAGGACGCGGGCCGATGAGACTAGTACCACACAGGTCAGCACGAGAAGGATTGTCAAGGGGTCCATTTCATCTCCCACGCGTTGCGCAGTGCACCCCACAGCCCTGTGCGGGCCGCGGCGCTGTTGCTACAGGTCCTCATCTTCCTCATCGACATCGGAGTCGTCCGGTTCGTCACTCATGTCTTCATCCGTGCCTTCGTACTCGTCATCGAGCTCTTCATCGTCCGGTTCGTCTTCCCATTCTTCGTCCGAGTCATCCTCAAAGACCTGGTCCTCGGTGGTCTCGTCCTGGTCATCTTCGAACTCTTCCTCCCCGTCCGAGTCCTGGTCGTCTTGCCGTTGCAGTCCGCTCCGTTCCTGGTCGGGGTGGCGTTTGGCCCACAGGGTCAGTTCGCGCGGAGAAAGGGTATCGAGGGTCGGACACAGCCCGAGCTTGGTCCAATAGACCGCCGGGTTCATGAAAAGTTCCTTACCGTGGTCCCACACAGTGAAGCCTCCGTGTTCGAGTGCCACTATTGTACCACCAAAGGCCGGGGATGTCATCCGTGGGTCCCTGGCATCGCTCTGGAAATGAGCGGGAGCAAGGAGAGGTGTTACGGTTCGTCATGTCCGCGTTCGCGGGGCACGTGGAAATCAAGGTTTCGGAGGGTTTGAGTACCAAGGTTCCGTGAGCGCGGGGGGCGCGCCGTTTTGATGCCGAGCCTCTTCCAGGGCCGTGATCACCCACACCAGAGATCGCATCACCGGTGACGCGTTCAGTTCCTGCAGGGGTTGTCTGATGGTGTACACGAGCCTCGGGCAGTTTCCCGAATGGATCATGAGTCGCCCGTCCGTGATGATACCTTTGATCTGTTCCAGGGCAGATCGAAAATTGGAGAGTATCCTCTTGGGCACGGGCGTAACCGTCACCAGGGTGCGCTGCTCGCCGGCGCTAACCGGCAAGGGTGCATCTTGGGCCTCGGCATTGTCATCGAAGCACAGCCCTTCCAGGGTCCGTAGATAGGACGTGGCCAGGGTATCCGTGGCATCGACCAGGATGCGGTCTACCAGGAGAAGTCTCCGGGCTTCGACGGCTGCGTCCCCGAGCCGCCACAGCCCTCCTTGCTGCTCCCACAAGGCGTGGAAACGGCCGTCCTGCCGTTCCCCGACCGCGCATAGGTGACCGTCAATACGATCGGGCCAGCCTATTCCGGCCCACATTCTCGTGAATTTCTCCTTTCGGGTGGAACCGGAAACCGCGATGGTTCCATCCGGCAAATATTCTGCCTGCATGAGATCTCTCCATTGATGATGTGCGAGCAAAGGTTGCGTGAGGAATAGGTAAGGGGAATGATGGGAGAAAGCGAATGGCCGGGAAAATCGGGGAAGATACCGAGGAGGGCAAAATGCTGAGGGGGGAGCTAACACTGGTCTGTGTCGAGTTCCGAGGAATCCCTTTGGATTCCGTTCTTGCGCAGGGCCTTGTTCACGGCTTCCAGAATGCAGAAGAGCTCAACATGGGTTGGAGGCACGTTTTCCAGCCCGTCTTCCTGAACAATGTACGGCTTGACCAGACCAAGGTGGTTCGGCTGTCTGTCTCGTGCGCGCTGGAGTTCCGGCACGAGTTGTCCAAGCGGTTCTTTCTTTTCAGTCCGCTTCCACTCCCGCACATGAGGACTTGAGAAGGAATCCCAAGGATCGAACAGTTCGTAGGAATACGGTGAGAAGGCTTGACTCTCAACTCCCGCGGGAAGCGTCATCCAGACGATCGGATGAGGATTTCCGTCCCAGACCCCTTTTAGACTCTCCCAGCCGACGGTCATGCCCCGCAAAGGGTCCAATCGGTTCTTGGCAGCAGCCTCTGACAAGAGCTCCGCAAGATCCGGGGAAATTGTCATGATTCCGGGGCGGCCATATTTGGAAATTCTGAATCCTGCGTCTATGTCGGGGCCCACGAAGTCCAGGAGCCGGCATTCTTCACGGTTATTGTGCGAGGGCTTTCATTGCAGGTGCCCGGAGTTGAATGAACTGAGGTAGGGTGTCCCTTGCTGCCATGCGAGGCCCTTCCTCATCGTGCGTGCAGAGACTCGGCTCGCGCTATCACCGCCCCCTCCGGAACCTCGAAGTGCGCTGCGATGAGCTCTACATCGCCTTCGTATCTGTTGCACGAGGCCTCGAATTCCTCTCGCGGCATAAGCAGGTTCAACGCAAACAAGTCGGCCTCGGGGCCGAGTGTGCTTTGACTGAATCGTGAGAACACGAGTACGTCGTCGTTCGGTGGACCTGCTTCGAACTCGGAATGCAGAAGATAGTGCCCAAGCTCGTGGGCCAATGTGCAGTTATCACGTGCAAAGGACGCATACGGTGCAAGGTACGCAACGAATGTGCGGTCAGGGTACACGAACAGGGAATTCCCCCCATCGGGTGAGCATCCGTATTCTCCCGCTATCGACACTTCTCCGCCTTTCTGTTTGATGAGCCAGCGGAGCTTTTCCCCGAGGTCATACTCGGGATGTGGGCAGCCTTTCAACTCCTCGGCAATATGTTCCGCCAGTTGCACGATCTCCGGTGCCTGTTTCTGTGATTCTCTCTTCCTCGGCATGCCATACTCCCTCCCTGTGCAAACCCTATGGTAATATGGGGACGGTGGGGAATGAACGCAACTGCCCCATGCAACAAACAAAAACCCTTCGTGCCGAACTCACAAGAGGTCGGCCTTCGTTGCACAACATTGCTCCTCCCTTACAAGGGACACGCTACCTGACTGCACGCCCCCCTGTCAAGAAACAATACCACGTCCCCGCAGAATGGCAGCCTATTGATTGTTATTGTTACCTGTTATTTAACCTCTGATGCGTCTCGAGCGTTGCCTCGAGGTCTGGCCGCAACAATTCGGCCCCCCAGAGAGTCGGAACGGACCGCCCTGCAGTGCGGCTCGCGCGCGCTAGAACTCACCACATTCCGGCAGCTTCCCCTTTATGAAGCGGTTTTCCCAGGCGTGGGTGCGCATTTCGTTGGCTATCGCGAGCGCGATGATTTCATCGTCATGGGCCAGGCTGGAATTGGGAGGCGTGTAGTTCTGGGTAAAGTCTTTCTTCTCGGGGTCCCAGACGAAGCCCTGCATCTCCAGCAGGGTTTCTCGCGAGTAGATCTTCAGGCCCCGGGCTTCCATCGTCCGGGCGAGCCTGCTGAGCATGGCCTGCTTGGTCATTCGATTGGTGATCCAGCCGAGACGTTTGGTCTCTTCCGGGATCTTCCGATCCATGACCGTGTGGTAGTACAGGTGTGGGTAATGGGTCATCTGTGGGCAGTCCGCGGTGCCGTGTTCGCAGACCTCCAGCGTGGCCAGGCCTGGGCCGTTGCGTTCAATTCCCAGTAGTCCGTAGTTGTACCACGCTCCCAGCAGATACGCATCGACACCCGCGACTCCCGGCCTTACTCTGTTGGAACGATACTTGGCCACGATCTCGCCCGTGTCGTTGGCAAGCACCTGAATCACCGTGTAGTCCGCGCCCACTCCTTCTCCCACATCCATACCCAGACTGTAGTCCAGTGTGGGGTCAGGCAGACTCCACACCTGAAGAGGGCCGTCGTCGTGGTCGACGAAGACCGGCGTCCAAGGCTTGCCCGACGAGAATTCCAGCAGGCCTCGCTTTTTGGGGGCAACGGCAATCCGTTCCAGATACTCAGCCAGCACCTCCTGATCGAACCACGGCATTCCCGCATGGATGAACGCCAGCTCAGGCGAGGCAGGATACTCCTGGTGGAACCGCTCCCATGAGTTGTGGCACTGATTCCGTCTTGTGTATCGAGCCCACTTGATTTGGCCGTCAGTGAGGTCGTGGCGACGTTTGTAGCGCTGTTCCTCTTCGGTGAGAGAGACGACTTCCCTGTCCGCAACCGGGAGGCTGTACGTGGGAAACTCCTTCCAGGGGAGGAAGATCGGTTCCATGTCGATCTCACCTTTCTCTGCAGCGACCCAGGTGCGGTGGAAGAGGTTGTGCACGCCGTTGGCCGTCGATTCCCAGAAGACGAGCGTGTCCCAGTGCTGAGGCACAGACTGGTTGATGGCAAGGACCGGCTCGTCCGGACGTTCCCAGAAAGCCACTTCGCTGACATGCACGTAGTGGAGCGTCCCCCCGCGACCGAGGTTGCGGTTCGACGCGGTGTCTATCTTCATGAGTGAGTGATGCGGTGCCGCGTATTCGATGCAGCGGGAATTGTGCCGCGCCATGGGGAGCGAGTCGGTACCGCGCACATGACTCCGAAAACGCTGGGCCATGGCGAATATGCCGGCCGCGCTTTCCAGAGAATGTGCGACCACCAATGAGAAACGGTTGGGATATCGGGTGATGAGCGCGAAGATGAAGGCCTCTACCAGCGTGGATATGCCCAACTGGCGGGCCTTGAGGCATATGAACCGGGCGGGGAGGCGTTTTTCCCGCTGCTCCATGAGTTTCTGGAATACGATCTCCTGAGACCGGTTCATGAGAAGGGGGACCAAATGTCCCCGTTTGTCGATGATCTTGACGTTTTCTATGAACTGCCGGACGTGGAAGGCCTGCTCCGGATCGGGGAGCCCTACGCCGGCCACCAGCCGTGCGAGGCGCTCCGTGCGGGAACGGGCCTTTCGAAGTCCACCGTCATCGTGCCGAATCGGGTCATTCGTCGTCTGCTCGTCCATGCCAGAGTTCTTCTGTGGGGTTGCTGCTCCGAGCCGGCGGGTGTGCCGAGATCTGCTGCACCCGCTCCTCGATGTCGTCCAGTCTGCGGTTTATGGCCGTGGCTTCTTCGTTCTTGAGCTTGGTTTCCATCATGGCTCGGGCTGTGTTGAGGAGCTTGTCCATCATCTTGATCTTTTCCATACCCTCTTTCGAGGTCCCGCGGACGCCCGCGATCAGCCGGGCCAGAAACCGCATCGCAGAGGCGGGACTCAGACCCGAAGCGATCATTGCCTCCATCTGGGCCACGAATTCCGGGTCTTGTCCGAACGGGTCGTCCACGAGTTCCTCCGGAGCAGGGGGATCAACGGGTGCGCTCTTCCTGGGGCTCATGCCGAGCAGGCCTTGCCGGCGCATTTCCGGAGCTCTTCCGCCGGCGTGGGAGCATCTTCCCAGTCGCCCCAGTAGTACGGCTCGAACTCCTCGTACCGATCGGACCACTTATGCCAAAGCCCCTGAGAGCACCAGTGCCCGGACGGGTTCGGAATCCGCAAAGGAACCGGATTCAGACGGCAGTGTGTGGTGTCGAACTTCACGCATTCGGCGCATTGCATTTCGGATCGGAACATCGTCTTCTCCTCATGGTTCGAGATCTTCATTGCGTTTGTGAAATCGCATGCAGTAGTACGTATCGATGGCTGCCTGCCTGTCGGGCAGGGCGTCGGACATGTCAGCACGGCAGTCCGGACACATGTCCGGGGGATCGTGCACACTTCCCCAGTGCCAGTGGTCGCATTCCGGACACGACCATATGACGGTACTTCGTTTCAACGGGTGACACCTCCGGTAATCCGACGGCGTCATCTCCTGACCAGTGAGCGGCGCCAGGCAGGTTCATCGAGCATGATGTCGGGGTTGGTCAGTTCTTCCCACTTGCGTGAGCCCGCAGAGGCCGACCTGCGTGCTTTGAGCCGCTCGTTGTGGAGCGTCCACGTTGCCGGCGAGGTCTCTTGACCGGTCTCCTCGGGGAGCAGGTGAGGGCAGGGCTCGGGACGTACGCACAGGACGAAGTCCCCGTTTACGCCCAAGGCCGGGGCTTCCGATCCGCCAAAGTAGATCACGTGTCGGCGTGCCCTGGTCTGGTACAGCCGGCAGGCTTCCGGAGTGATCCTGCATCCCCATCGGCAGTCGATGAGGCGCCCCGAATTCTGCGCGAACCACTGTTCCGCGGTGTCTGCATGGGTGCTCATTTGACGGCCTCCAGGACCGGCCGTCTCTGCTCGTGCCAGTCGTAGGGGATGTCCAGATGGAGTCGAAGTCTGCGCATCGGCGCCAACAGCCCGAACTCCATGGATTCGAGGATCTTCGTCGCCTCCGGGTCGTCCAGGTCTTCCACGTGGGATCTGACCAGGGAGAGCTGCTCGTGGAGCTTGTTGAAGCTGTTTGACAACAGTCTACGATAGGCGATATCCGACATCTCTTCTCCTCCTTGCGGTCTGGTCCGGGCGGCTGGGAGCCGGAGCCGATCATCGCGTGGCTGTCCCCGGTCCGAGGGGTTAACCTGGGGGGTTAGCTGGGACTGGTCGCTCCCTTGGGTGACCGGTCCTGGAGTGCCAAAGGGCTCGTCCTGGGCCGCTAGGGAACAAATGTTTTCCTTATGGGTTTATGTGACCACAGTTAACCTGATTTGTCAACAGGAAAATCGAAAACCCCCCGAGCCCCATTCTCGCTACATGAGATCGACTGGGTCCACGTCCACGATGATCTTGTACCCGTGACCCTTGAGGTGCCCTTCCGCCATAAGCCCCTTGGTGAGGTTTCGCACGGGTCCTCTGGAGGTCCCCTTCAGCAGTATCTGCCACCGGAATCGACCGATGACCTTCCTTCGCGGCGCGGGAGCCGGACCCAGCACCATCGTCTCCCGGCAGTCCCCCTTGAGCATCCGAGCCGCGGTGGCAATCCGATGGGCCTTCTTTTCCACACGGGACTCGTCGTTTCCTTCCACGCGGATGAGGATCAGATGCCCGTAAGGCGGATACGCGAGCTCTTCCCGAAGCGCGGCATCCGTCCGGAAGAACTCCTCGTATGCGTGCGTCGAGGCCAGCCGTATCGCGGTGTGGTCAGGGTCGAAGGTCTGGAGAATCACGTGGCCCGAGTCGCTTTCACGACCGGTACGGCCCGCGACCTGGGTAAGCATCTGAAAAGTCCGTTCCGAGGCGCGAAAGTCCGGAAAATGCAGCGAATGATCCCCGCAGAGTATCCCCACAAGCGAAATCCCCGGGAAATCATGCCCTTTGACGATCATCTGAGTGCCGGTGAGTATGTCTATCTCCCGGTGACGGAAACGGTCCAGTATCGCCTCGAGGTCTTCTCTGCGGCGGGTGGAATCCCTGTCCAGCCGTTCCACACGGGCTTGCGGGAAAGCCTCGACCAGGTCTTCTTCGACCTTCTGGGTGCCCACTCCGCCGAAAAATATCTTGTCGCCGGCACAACTCGGGCACAGGGGCGGTGCCATGCGGCTGTACCCGCAGATGTGGCACCTGAGATCACGGGCTTTCTTGTGATGGATGAGGCTCACGTCGCAGTTGGGGCACTTGAGCGCGGTGCCGCAGGATCTGCATTGGGCAAAGGTGTCGAATCCCCTGCGGTTGAGGAAGATCACTACTTGCTCTTTGCGATCCAGGGCCTCTCCGACGGCCTGCAAGAGCCGGGGCGTCAGCAGCGAGCCCCTCCGGGTCTTCTTCCCTTCTTCCCGGAGATCCACCACTTCCACCGAAGGGAGCGAGCCTCCATGGTGCCGCGCCCGTAGATCAAGACGGGTGATCTTCCCCCGCATCGCGTTGACAAAAGACTCGAACGAAGGCGTCGCGCTTCCCAGGATCACGCATGCTCCTTCGAGTTTCGCTCTGGCCAGGGCCATGTCCCGGGCGTGATACGGGCAACTGTCTTCCTGTTTGTAGGACGGGTCGTGCTCTTCGTCTACCACAATGAGCCCCAGATTTTCCATGGGTACGAATATCCCGGAACGGGCCGCAATCACCACTCGCACGGTTCCGAGCCGGATGCGACGCCACTCGTCGAGCCTTTGGGCCGGGGTGAGCCCGCTGTGAAACAGGGCCACTCCGCCTCCCAAGCGACGCAGGAATCTTCTGGCGAGCTGAGGAGTGAGCGCGATCTCAGGAACCAGCACTAGTGCCTTCTTCCCCATGGTGAGCGTCTGATCGATGGCCCTGAGGTAGACCTCGGTCTTCCCTGACCCGGTGACGCCGAACAAGAGGAACGGCCGGTACCCACCCTCTGCGACGGCTTCCCGGATGGGTCCGAACGCGGTGGCCTGGTCCTCGGTAAGAGGGGGCGGGGTTTCCAGATCATGGGAGCCGACCCCTGCCGGGTCGAGCAGTTCATGAAGCGTGCGCTTGAACAGGCTTGTCCTGGGCCGCGCGATACGTTCTTCCATGCGGACCCACTGACGGTCGAGTGCTTTGCGCAGGCCCTCATGGCCGAGGATCTCAAGGAGCTCCTTCTTGGGCATGGCCCCTGACTTCAGCATCTTGGCCGGCAGAATCAGACCCTTGTCCCGGTCGACCGTGCCGAACCAACGCCGTCCGTCAGGTGTAAGCAGAGCCCACGGCTGCGACTTCCTGTCCGATCCCGAGGGAAGCGCGGTCTTGAGCACCAATCCGGTCGGGAGCAGATAGTACTCGGCCATCCACCGTATGAGTCTCCACAGGCCCTCGGTGAGGTAAGGCGGTTCGTCCGGGATGTCGATCACGTCCTTGATTTGGAGGGTCGCGGGCAGGCCGTTGGACAATCCGATGAGAAAGCCCGCTCGGATCTTCTTGCCGAAGGGGACCAAGACCCTGCGTCCCAACTCTATCTGCGAGGTAAGGTGAGCGGGGACCCCGTACGTGAACAGCCCTTCAATCGGGAGCGGTACCGCCACGTCTATGAGGGTGCCTTGTTCGGTCATGGAGCCTCCGTCAGTTGCTGGATCTCATTAGCAGAGCCGTTCGTCGTTGACAAGGCCCCGGGGCGCGCGGTTCTGAGAAGTCTCGGGGTGCGGAGGCAGGCACTTGCGGATTCGATTCACGTCATAAATAAAATCAGTAAGATCGAAGATGTAACAGGGATATCAGTGTCACAATATAACATTTAGGAGAGACCCCATGGAATTTGTTGCAAATTTTGCTTGCAATCCGCGACCGCTGTGGTATGTTCCGTCCGGCACAGAGGAGGCCCTTGCCTCTCGAGTCATACACCAGAGGAGTCTACCAATGAGAAGAATCGGCATGTTGACCGTCCTTGCTTCGCTTCTGGTTGCGGCCTTTTGCCTCAATTGCTATGCCACGGACCCTTCGGCAGAGATCACCGCCCTCGAGCGCCATGCCGAACGCGTCCAGGCACAGATTGATGCGGCCAAGGCCCAGAGCGCCAGCACACTGAACCAGCAGATCGAAAACCTCAAGGCGCAAGTGAAGGTATATGTGGGACAGCGGGTCCAGATCGACGCGCTTATTTCGCAGCTCGAATCTCAGATGGACAAGCTCAAGAAGGAGAACGAGACGGGCCTCTCTCGCCAGGTACAGATCTACAACGGGCAGATGAGTGATATCAAACAGCAACTCACCGGTCTGATCAGTAAGCAGAAGGCTTCTTCTGCGGCGCTCAACAAGGCCTCCATCGAGCAGAAGCTCAAAGAGCAGAACCCCTCCCAGAGGATCAAGACCACTCCGTAAGCTCCCGTCACTGATATAGTTCCACGCGGTGATAACCGCGGCAAGTTTCACCCCTCCCTTGCCCCCCTCCCATCGAGAGAGGGGAATTGCAAACCCTCTCCCTTGGGGAGAGGGAAGGGTGAGGGGCATAGGCGCTAACTTGGGGTACCTTCCTCAATCCCCCGTCCTTGAAAGGCCCGGCTATTATCAAACGTCCCTCTCCGGGACGTCGGTGTTCCCAAGCCCCGTGGGGGCGACTGAAAATAGCGGGACCGCTTCAGCGCCGGGGAAGAAGATGGAGCCTCTATCGCCTGCACAGGGCCGAGTTCGCGCCTGTTAGGGTGAAGGGGAACTTGTCACTTGAGCAAACCCGCAGTGGAGGCGCGTTTCGACACGATCCTGAGCGGGATGAGTCACCGAGGAGACCCTCACACCGGAACGCGCATCGGGTTCGAGGGGAAGCAGCACCCGCCTCCAATATCCAAGGAACTCTCATACCTTATGGGGTCCGACAGGAAGAGCCGACACACGTACCGGACTCCGTTCCATTCCAGCGCAGGGCATGAAGACTTGTAGTGACCGTAGAACATCGCACCGGTTCTGCAAATGACGGTCTTGCAGCAGTATCCGCAGCCCACACATCGCGAATCCCTGTTCCCACTGCGCTCTTCGTCTTGAAGCCATTCGGTCATTCGGACCTCCCGCACGCGGCGCGTCCTGGAATTCTAACGAATGTCCGGAAGCATCGTCAATATGCCTAGACCACTGCGCCTGAGTGGCCCGATTCCGAAGTACTGTCACGGATTTCGCCCCGAAAAGCCCGACCCTTGCCAAGAACGCCGGGGGATTCTCTCTTCCTTTGCGTCCTGTGCGCTCTTCGCGAGAGAACTTCCTGTCGGATCTTCATGGTTTCTCCGGTCGGACCGCCGGGGGATGCGCTGCTGAAGCCGAGGAATTGGCCGATTTGGTACCTGGAGGTTTGTCTGATGTCCGAATCAGTCCCGATGACCGACGAGGCGCCTTGCCCGAGCACCGATCACGGGGATGCGTCTTCTTCTCCTTCGATTACGCGTTCGGAGGGTAGGGCAGACTGCCGTACTCTTTCCCGGCTTGGTCCCATCATGGTGCTCGTGCCGGCCCTGGTGCTGCGTGTATGGCACTTGACGCAGAATGGGTGGGGCAACGAGTATTACACCGCGGGAGTGAAGAGTATGACGAGCAGTCTGCACAACTTCCTGTACTGCTCCTTCGACCCCGCAGGGTTCGTCTCCGTGGATAAGCCTCCGGTCGCGTTATGGATGCAGGCCATCAGTGCGAAGCTGTTCGGGTTCCACAGCCTCAGCATTCTCATGCCGCAGGTTGTGGAAGGGCTCGCGTCGGTGTTGATCGTCTACCACCTCGTGCAGCGCCGCTTCGGAGCATTAGCAGGCCTGTTGGCAGGCCTATTTCTCGCAATCACCCCGGTGAGCGTGGCAATCGACCGGTCAAGCAACACGGATAGCTGTCTCGTGCTGGTCCTGCTCCTCGCTGCATGGGCGTTCATCACGGCTGCAGAACGGGGTAGCAGAGGCCTCTTGCTGCTCTCCATGGCGCTTATCGGTCTCGCGTTCAATGTGAAGATGCTGGCCGCGTACGTGGTGCTCCCGACCTTCGCGCTGGTCTACGTGCTGGGGGCTCCGTTGACTCTGAGGCGACGCCTCGGGGACTTGGCGATCTCCTCGGTGGTCTTGGTGGCGGTATCCATGATCTGGGTGCTCATGTACGACCTGACGCCCCCTGAACACCGCCCGTTCGCGGGGACCACGAAACGAAACTCGATGCTTGAGCTCGCGGTTGGCCCTTACGCGGTGGGCCGGTTCGTTCCGCCTGCGAAGGCGTCCGGGATCAGCCGGAGCGATCCGGGTCCTGTGCCGGGTGTCGATGCCGGATCCCGACCGGTCACAGAGCCCCTCGTTGAAGACCGCGGGAAGTCTCACCCTCCCCTTTCCCCTCCCATCAAGGGAGGGGAAACGCGGGGCCTTGGCTATCACGATAGGGAAGGGGAGGCGCAGAGGCTTGCCCTTCCCGGCAACGGAGGGGTGGCGGAAATCAGCTCCCCCGCCGGGAGGGGGAAGGGTGAGGGTGACCTTGGTTACGCCGCGTATCCCGCTGACGTCAAGGAACATGACCATGCGGGAACTCCAGTGGAGACCGAGGCTCTCAGCAGGTTCAAGCGATTCTTCGTGCGCGCACCCGCGGGATCGCTGCGCATGGCTGACGGGCAACTGGCAGGGCAGGTGGGCTGGTTGATTCCGGTGGCGGTCATTGGACTGGGAGTCGCCGCGTTCGGGGCCCGCTTCCGCAGACCGTTGGCGCCCGTGCACCTGTCACTGCTGCTCTGGTTCGGTTGGGCTGTCACCTACGGGGTCGTGTACAGCGCTGCGGGCGGAATCATGCACCTGTACTATCTTTCGACCATGGCGCCCCCGTTGGCTGCGCTGGCCGGCATCGGCGTGGCAAGCCTGTGGGACGGGTACCTTCGGAGAGGTTCCGGAGCCGTGCTGCTTCCTGCCGCGCTGATCCTGACGGCCCTGTGGCAGCTTCACATCGAGGCGAGCGCGCTCGACTTGACGCTGGATATGATCCTGAACCCGCAAGCAGGACCTATTCCCTCCATGGGCGGCGGTACACTCTCCGGGCTCGCGTGGATTCACCTGGCGGTCTTGGCAGGGGCGATCCTCGCCACGACGTGTCTCCTCGCCGTGCGCTTCGGCAGGTCTGCCATGCCCTTTCTTCGCGGTCAGCGAAGACCTGCTGTCAGCACCCGCTCCAGCAGCGGAGTTTGTGGCTGCTCTTCCCCGGCAGAATCCGATCTGAACGTGGGTGGAACCGACCCTCCCGGCCATCGGAACACGTACGAGTCGAGAAAGGCCGACGACATGAGCGGCAGCGGCTCCCAACCGCTTCGTGAAGCCTGGGGCCGATGGGATAGGTTTTCCGCTTACTGGAATCTCGGGCTCGGGCTCACCGCTCTCATAGTCCTTCCGCTCGCGTGGGCTCTGAGCAGCGTGCTCTCTGTCGGCCACGGAGTGCTTCCGTCCGCTGACCTGACACGGCTGTTCCAGGCTGAGGACAAGATCACGGCCTTCCGGCACTCCCTCGTGGACCGCATCGGAAGCTCGAAACTGGTGCGCTTCCTTCATGCCAACAGAAAAGGAGAACGCTTTCTGCTGGCCACGCAGAGCACTCGCCTCGCCGCGCCGATCATCATCGGCACCGGTGAGCCCGTGATGGGCATGGGCGGCTTTCACGGGCTCGATCCTATTCTGAGTCCGGAGAAGCTCGCGAGGATGGTCGAAGAAAGGCAAGTCAGATTCGTCATGCTGGGTGCCCTGTCCCCGGTCAGTCGAAGACTGGGCGCAGAGGCCGCAGGCAGACCCATCGCCGAGTGGGTCCGATCCAACGGGAGGCTGGTCGATCCGACCCTGTGGTCCTCTCTCGGCAGCAGGACGGGGAGCCCGCTACTCTATGACCTCCGACCAGGGGATGCGCTCATTCAGACTCGGTCCGAGTGAACGGCCGGCGACTCTTCACTGGAGGCCGGCCGGTCGCGGATTTGTTCATGGACGGCCGCCATGAGTCGTGCTACACTCCGCGGGGACACACCCTTGGAATTCACTTCCCCCCAAGATCATTGGCACCGACGACTGGACGAGGAGCAGAAAATGACTGACAAGAAAGCCGACCTCGCAGGCCCGGGAATCGGTGACTATGCAGAGCTGGAGCGCATGCTCCCCGAGGATTACGATTCTGTGCTCACCCCGAGACAGACTCAAGACGCGATCTTTGTGCTCAAGGAGTTCATCGAGGAACGGCTCTGCAAGGGACTGAACCTCATGCGGGTGACGGTTCCTCTGATCGTGGACGAGGCCGCCGGCGTCAACGACATGCTCGACCGTGACGGATCGAGGACTCCCATCTCGTTCCGTATTTCCAACGATCACGGCAAGAACCCGGTCGATGCGCAGGTGGTCCAGGCCGCGACCAAATGGAAACGCATGGCGCTCAGGCAATTCGACATGAAGCCGGGCGAGGGGCTGATCACCGACATGCGGGCCGTCCGCAAAGACTACTTCCTCGACCACGACCACAGCGCATACGTGGATCAGTGGGATTGGGAACGGGTGGTCACCCAGGAAGATCGCACCTTGACGTTCCTGCGCGAAGTGGTCGATAAGATCTGGCACGTGCTCACGGCCGCGGAAGCACGAGTTCAGGAACTGTTTCCACAGCTCAGGACCGACCGATACCCGAACCTCCCGGAAAAGCTCACCTTCATCCACGCGGAGGATATCCTCGACCGCTTCCCCGACCTGCCTCGAAAAGAGCGTGAGACTCGGATACTTCAGGCCTATCCGGCCGTGTTCATCTACGGGATCGGTTGGCCGCTCAAAGACGGATTCCCCCACGAAATGAGGGCCGCAGACTACGACGACTGGGCCACCGAGACGGTCTCGGAAGATGGCCGTCCCATGCGGGGGCTCAACGGAGACATTCTCGTCTGGAACCCGGTCACGAGACGCCGACACGAACTCATGTCCGGCGGAATCCGCGTCACCGCGGAGACCCTGAAGGCGCAGCTCGAGATGGCAGGGCAGATCGATTTCCTCGAGCTACCGTATCATCAGGCGATTCTGAACAACGAGATCCCCCTGAGTATCGGTGGCGGCATAGGGCAGTCTCGAACCTACATGCTCCTTCTCAAGAAGGCCCACCTTGGGGAAGTGAGCGTCTCGGTCTGGCCGAAGATACTCAAGGAGATGTGCCGCAAGAAGCACATCCACGTGCTGGAATAATCATCAGTAACCGTCGGCCGGACAGACACGAGAACGAACCACAAAGTCGCCAAGACACCCAAAGATCATACGGAGTTACCAGTGTTGGTAACCGTTCAGGGGTATCCGCTTTTGGCCCCGAAGAGAAACCACAAGGCGCCAAGACACAAAGAAGCCAGAGAACAAATCTCAGGCTCCCATTCTTGGGAACAAGTTGTCTTCGTGGTTCATCCTTTTCCCATCCGGGTGAACGCTTACCAATATTTAGTATGTCACATGGTTCGCTACACCACGAGGTCTGCGTGCTATGTGTGTGGGACGTCGAACAACCATGAGATTGATCCGCACAATGGGCGAGGTCCTGGTTGGCTGTCCTTATGAATCGTCATCCAAGTGCCCCGGCGCAAGGGTGCAGCGCGTCTTGGTGTCGGATAACCCAGCAGAATGATTAAGGCCTCCACCCGCTGGAGAGAATCGTTAGGACAATCTCTTGATGATTCTCTTCGCCAAGCCGTCTTCAATTTCCTTGTGCCGCGGCACAGGGCGGCTCGGAGCCGCAGCCAAATATCGCAGGTCATTCGGTCCTTCCGCAGGAAGATCTCGGGCGTTCAAGTTGGTTCCACGCAGCGCGGGCCGATCCCCGGAGATCGGGGCAAGAAGGCGGATTGGCCCAATCCCCAAGCCTGTTAGTGACAAAATCCCCGCGGCTTGAGAAGAAATCGAACCACAGTAGTACAGGAGGTTGTACCGTTTTACCGCTGAGCCTAAATCAGAAAGGAAAAGCTCGCGGTCCTGGTCGTCCAAGAAGATCCCGGCTCGTGCATTGCCTCGGGACGTCACATGATACACTGCACCTGGGTATTCAAGTCTCAACGGTCTGGAGATTCAACAAAAATACCCAGACGTTCCCTGCATGTCAAGACCTGACCCCGGTCTCCGTGTTGGCGTACTACGTGTACGCTTACCTTTTATGGAGGATTCACAGTTCCGCAATGAGTGCACACTCCAGAACCCCACATAAATAGTTTGCAGTTACTGCATCTGCAACGTCCATCTGAAGTATCTGACACACGAGTGCTGCCACAATTTGTGCACGTCACTGTGTATGTCTGTCCGCAGCCTACGCATCTCCGTGTCATCCAGCCACCTCCGCTACCACTGCTATGTCCGCCACCGCCGCCGAAGATACTTCCCAGAACACCTAGTGCTACTATTCCTATTATACCATAAAACAGCACCGTCGGTGCATACCAACCTACCAGATACCAGAAGTCGTGCTGCAGAGCCGGATCCATCGTAATGTCTCCTACTGGAGTCTTGCAAAAATAACATCACGGTGTCAGGTCTCGCTTCTTGCCTTTCTCCTTGCCGCTGAGCGATCCTGCCGGCCGTCGAGCAAGATGCCGGACCCGACTCCGATGTTTCTGCAATTTTTCCGTTGCGCGTGCAGTTTGTCAACCCACAATCAGCGAAGTCAGCATGCATCACGGGGTCAGGTCTTGCTTCTTGACTTTCTCCTTACCGCTGAACGATCCTGCCGGCCGGCGAGCTGGATGCCGAACCTGACTCCGAGGTTTCTGCAATTTTTCCGTTGTGCGCGCAGTTTGTCAACCCACAATCAGCGAAGTCAGCGGTGAAGTGTGCAGAATGTGTTTGACGGGTCTTCTCAGAGTCGCAAGGCCTTTCCCTCCGATCATGACGATGGTAATCTCTTTAATTCAGAGTGAAGTTTTGATCAAATTCCATCGAGTAACTCGGCTTTCTGTAAAAGGGCTTTCAGAGTGCCTTTCTTGAGGGGTTTGTTACCATGAACCGGTACACTAATCAAAACGGGATTTCCAGGTTTATTATAAAGGCGATGACTTCCGTGAACTCTGACCAAATACCATCCATTACGCTCCAGTAATCTACAAACTTCCTTTCCGGAGATTGTCTTCATACTACAATTTCCGCAATACGGTCATGACTTGTAGTCTTCAGGTCTTCAGATGCGAGTAACCAGCCTTCTGCCGCTTCGCGGACATTGTCCATAAGTTCATCCCATGTATCGCCTTCGGTAACGCAACCAGGAAGAGCCGGAACCTCCGCCCAAAAGCCCCCTTCTTCAGCTTCGTGAATGATGACTTTCAGCTTCATGATTTCACCTCGCCAGTATTGTAACGCTCAAAGCGCCTTTGGGCAAGAATCTTATGATTTCACCGTTGTCTCTCAGAGAATCGATGTGTTGGGCAATAGCCTACCTGATGTTGCGCTTTGCTTGCTCGATACTCTTACCGTTACTGAAGCAACAGGGAATCGTGGGGCTACGGATCGTGGGGTCAGGTCTTGCTTCTTGACTTTCTCCTTGCCGCTGAACGATCCTACCGGCGAGCAGGATGCCGGACCTGACTCCGATGTTTCAGCAATTATTCCGTTGCGCGCGCAGTTTGTCAACCCACAATCAGCGAAGTCAGCGGTGAAGTGTGCAGAATGTGTTTGATGGGTCTTCTCAGAGTCGCATAGCCTTTCCCTCCGATCATGACGATGATAATCTCTTCCATACACTTGCATCGATGGTGTACAGGGCGTCACCGCCTCATCTCCAGCACTGCCGACGTCAAGGATTCCGACTCCGGCATATCGCCCGCTGCGAGGGCATCGCCAAGACGGAAGAACTCCTTCCATGCCTCAGCAGGCTCCGGTGAGATGACGGAGCTTGGGTGCGATGCTGTGGTCACCGTCTGGGCCATCCGCAATGCCAAGGATGCCAACAAATGGGCTTGCTCATGAGGGGAGAGCTCTTCCACCAGACGCTGGACTTGACTCAGTGTGCTTTCTCCCATGTGCTCCTCCTTCCCAAGATATAGCATATCACATGATTCACTGCACCACGAGGCCTGCATGTTAAGTGCGCTGGACCAACCATCTAGTATGCACCCCAACATGAGCCCAAACCGACCTACAATGAATGAGTTTAAGGCAACGAATTCCCGTGAAATCAACATCCTAATCAATTACCTTTCCTTAGATTCGGGATCGGTCCGGTTAAGTTCGACACGCTCCTGGAGGGAGGTCCGCTCAACCTGAATCCCTGTCGCCCCTTGTTGCATTCCACTCTGTTGACGACACCCCCCTTCGATGGTACCTTCCAGAGGGTATTCCGCTTGTTGAGTGGGGAACCATGACACGGCAAAAGCACGGAACCAGACTCGCCGACACATACGGCCTCGGGTGGACGGGCAAGGTGGTGGAGGCCTTCCTCGTTTCCCGGCTACCCATCGTGTTCATCATACTCTCCCTGCTGGCGGGCGCGGCCGCACTGGTGGTCACTCCCAGGGAAGAGGAACCCCAGATCGTGGTCCCCATGGTCGATGTGATGATCAACTTCCCCGGAGCCTCGGCCGCGGAAGTGGAAAACCTCGTCACCATCAACCTCGAACGCAAGCTCTGGGAGATCGACGGGGTAGAATACCTGTACTCGTCGTCCAATCCGGGAGCCGCAGTGGTCACCGCGCGCTTCAAGGTGGGGGAAGACCGGGAAAAGAGCCTCATCAAGATCCAGAGCAAGATCGCCTCGTACGTGGATCACGTCCCACCCGGGGTCACCGGGTGGGTGGTCAGGCCCGTGGAAATCGACGACGTGCCCGCGGTCACCTTCACCCTGTACAGCGACAGGTACTCGGACTACAGCCTCAGACGTGTCGCGGACGAGATACTCCACCGCATACAGAGCATCCCGGACACCGGTCGGGCGTACGTCACCGGCGGACGCACCCGCCAGGTCCGAGTCCTCATGCAGCCGGAACGAATGGCCGCAAGATCCGTCTCGGTGCTCGATCTGGAACGCGCGCTCAAAGGGGCAAATGTCAACCTCAGAGCCGGCACCATGGACCGCATGAACAAGGAGATCGTGGTCGACGCGGGGCCGTTCCTCGGGTCGGTGGACGAAGTGCGGGGGCTGGTGATCGGCACGCAGGGAAACCGACCGGTGTACCTCCGTGACGTCGCAGACGTGGTCGACGGCCCCTCCGAACCGGAGAGCTACACGAGAATTACCTTCGGGCCAGGAGCCGCCGTCGACTCGGCAACCCGCGGGGATCGGCTCGCAGCCCAGGGCAAGACCTACGGTCAGGTGACCATCGCGGTTGCCAAGCGGAAAGGAACCAACGCTGTCCGCGTGTCCGAGGGCGTGATCGCCAAGGTCGACGAGCTCAAGAAGGAGGTGATCCCCTCGGACGTGCAGGTGCTCGTGACCCGGGACTACGGCAAGACCGCAGACGAAAAAGTCAACGAGCTCATGAAGCACCTGGCCATCGCGATCATCAGCATCATTGCGCTGCTTACCGTGATGCTTGGCCCGCGTGAGGCCATGATCGTGGCTTTGGCCGTCCCCATGACGCTCGCGGTGACGCTGCTCGCCAACCTTCTTTTCGGGTACACGATCAATCGGGTCACCCTGTTCGCGCTGATCCTCTCGCTGGGACTGCTCGTGGACGATCCCATCGTGGATGTGGAGAACATTCACCGGCACTTCAGGCTCAAGACGCACCCGCCCCTGGACGCGACGCTGCTCGCGGTGGACGAGGTCAGACCGCCCACGATTCTCGCCACATTTGCGGTGATCGCGTCGTTCATACCGCTGTTCTTCATCTCGGGCATGATGGGGCCGTACATGGCTCCCATGGCGCTCAACGTGCCGGTCGCGATGCTGATGTCGCTGGTAATCGCGTTCACAGTCACTCCCTGGGCCACGTACCACGCGCTCAGACACGAGTACGACAAGGAAGCCAAACCGTTCGATCTTACCGAAAGCACCACCTACCGCCTGTACAAGAAGGCGATCACCCCGTTCCTCGAAAGCCGCAAGAAAAGCTACTTCTTCCTTGGCGGAGTGGCCCTCGCTCTGCTTGCCTCGACCATGCTGGTGGTGGTGAAGCTCGTGCCGGTGAAGATGCTCCCCTTTGACAACAAGAACGAGTTTCTCGTGCTCGTGGACATGCCCGAAGGCACTTCTCTCGAAGAAACGGACCGGGTCACCCGAGACCTCGAACGCTACCTGACCACGGTCAACGAAGTACGGGACCTGGAGTCGTACGTGGGGATCGCGTCCCCCATGGACTTCAACGGGATGGTCAGACACTACTACCTCCGGAAAGGGAGCAACGTCGCGGACATCAGGGTGAACCTCCTGGACAAGCACGAGCGCAAGTTCCAGAGCCACGCCCTGGTGCTGCGGATTCGGCCGGACGTCTCCCGCATTGCCGCCACGCATGGCGCGAACGTCAAGATCGTGGAGGTCCCGCCGGGTCCGCCGGTGCTTTCGACCCTGGTGGGAGAGGTCTACGGCCCGCCGGTAGCCACGTACGAAGGCCTTATCAAGGAAGCCCGGAAGGTGGGGAAGGTGATGGCTTCCACGTACCATGTGGTGGACGTGGACGACACCTCAGTCGCGGATCAGACCCGGTACACGTTCGAGGTGGACACGACCAAGGCTGCTCTGGCAGGACTCTCCAAGGAAGAGATCGTGCGTGCCGCGAAGGTGCTGCTCGGGGGAGACTCGCCGACCATTGTGCATTCGGACTCGGAACGTGCCCCCCTTGAAGTGAATCTTCGCCTCCCCCGAGCCCTGAGATCACGGCCCGAAGACATGGGCGCAATCAGACTCCGCGCCGCGGACGGTTCCATGGTGCCGTTCAACGAGCTGGGGTTGCTCAGGGAAACGACCATCGAGCAGCCGATCTACCGCAAGAACATGCGGCGCCTGGTCTTCGTGATGGGGGAAATGGCAGGACGCAGCCCGGTGGACGCCATACTCGACCTGAACAAGGCCATGGAGGCCAACCCGCTCAAAGAGGGCTTCCACGTGGAATGGGCCGGAGAAGGGGAATGGAAGATCACGCTGGAGGTGTTTCGGGACCTGGGGCTTGCCTTCCTGGGAGCACTCGTGCTGATCTACATCCTGCTCGTGCAGCAGACCGAGTCGTTTTCCGTGCCTCTGGTGATCATGGTGGCGATTCCGCTGACGATGATCGGGATTCTGCCGGGTTTTGCGCTCCTCAACGGGGTGCTTGCCCAGCGGGTCGGCGAGTATCCGGACTCGATATTCTTCACCGCGACCGGGATGATAGGGATGATCGCGCTCGCGGGGATCGTGGTGAGAAACTCGATCATTCTGATAGACTTTATCCATCAGCGTATCGCGGAGGGTGAGACCCTCGAACAGGCCATCGTGGAATCCGGCGCAGTGCGTTTCACGCCGATCCTGCTCACTGCGGGCGCGGCCATATTCGGATCATGGATCATCACCCTGGACCCCGTGTTCTCGGGGCTTGCATGGTCGTTCATTTTCGGCATCTTCGCGTCGACACTGTTCACGCTACTGGTGGTCCCGATCATCTACCACCTGATATACGGCCGCAAGGAATAACCCAAAGATTTTTTGAAAAGGTTTATCAGAAAGTCTCCCGGGGGAAACCCTTCATCAGAAAATCCGCTTCCCGGCGCCGGATCACGTGGGCCAAGGCCCGGAGCGCATCGTTCACCGACTCACTGTCCGGGAACAGGTCGATTACGTCGGGAGCGATCAAGCCCACGTTTGTGCCTTCCGCGTAGCGAGCGGCCGTCACTCCGCGGACCGCCCCGGAGAAGTCGTACTCCGGTCGCATGGTGTCCCGTTCCTCGCCCTCATCTGCATGCTTATCGTTGTTCTTCAATTCTGTCCTCTCCGTTCGAGTCGCCTTTCTCGGCGAAATAAGCCGGATCAGCGGCTACCTCTCCGAGAAGGCCACCACGAGCAGCTTCCGGTGGATCGACATTCTCAGCAATACGTATCGGTCTTCCTCCAATGAATGATCGGGATCGTGCATCAATAATGCAAGCGGATCTCCAAAGACGGTAAGTGCTTCTCTGAAGGACACACCATGCTTTCTGGCATTGGTTCGTGCCTTTTCCGGGTCCCAGTCGAAAATGCAGTGCACTGAACCTCCTCACAGACCCGGTCCCATCAAGCGCTTCGCAGCAGCCGAAATGCGAACACGCGAAGCCGTTCTCTCCTGGCCGGCGCAGTCCCCGCGTAATTCCTGCCGAGCCGGCTGGGTCAGAGGCCTTCATGTCCCGTTGCAGAAATCACTCCTCGCAGTTCACAGGATCACGGATGCGGGACCACGGGTCAAGGGGAATCTGCGGAGGCGCCGGCCGCCTGTGCGGGCCTTCTCATGAGCGATTGAACCTGTAAGAACTCGCAGGCTCGAAAGCCTGCGCCACAAAAATGGTCTTAGACAATGGTGCGGCAGCAAGACAGACACTGTAACCGCGATCAAACAGGGAAGCGTATCGACTCCCCTCGCCTCCCGCAGGATGAAACCTGCTGCTGTTCACAGTCTGCCTTTTCAGAGCAGGAGAAGACTCGCGCCCTCTTGCGGCACCCTGAATATCCATGGGTGTGAGCTCATGGACAGGCACCTCGGAACCGGTCTTGCAAGTCCCGCAGAAGAACGCTAACAATGGGACCGATCACCGACCAGAAAGGAATTGACATGCCCACACGCAAACCGGATGACTCGGCCGATGATGAAATGAATGATTCCCAAGATCCGTCCGAGGACTTTGCCGCGCTGTTCGAAGCCAGTCTGACGGAAGCGGATGCTGTGCTGCCTAGAGACCGGGAAATCCAAGGAACCGTCGTCACCATCGGATCAGAATGGGTGTTCGTGGACGTCGGAGCCAAGAGCGAAGGAGCAATCGCCCGCGAGGAACTCCTCGACAAGAACCGGGAACTCACCGTCAAGGTGGGAGACACGATCGGAGCCTACGTGATCAGCACCCGGGCCGGCGAAATCATGCTCAGCGTCAAGATCACCGGCGCCGCGTCGGAAGAGGTCATCCGGGGAGCCCACCAAAGCGGCGTTCCCGTCGAAGGCCTTGTCACGGAAGAACGAAAAGGCGGGTACGGCGTCAAGGTCTTCGGTAAGCCCGCATTCTGCCCCTATTCCCAGATGGACATGACTCCGGGCGGCTCTCCGTCGGACTACCTCGATCAGAAGTTCCTCTTCCGCATCACCGAATACTCCGATCGGGGCCGAAACATTGTGCTGTCTCGACGCCGTCTCCTCGAAGAAGAACACCAGAAGAAGCTCGTCGCGCTCAGGGAATCCCTGAAGGTCGGCGACGTGGTGCGAGGGACCGTCAAGAATCTCGCCAAGTTCGGCGCGTTCGTGGACCTCGGTGGCATCGAGGGCCTGGTGCCGATGTCCGAGCTCGCATGGTTCCGAGTCGCCGAAGCATCGGACGTGCTCCACACCGGGGAAGAGGTCGCGGTCAAGGTGATCGAGATCGACTGGCCCAAGAACAGGGTCTCTCTGAGCATCAAACAGTGTCAGGACGATCCCTGGAGCTCCACGGCGGAGCGGTACGCCGCGGGGGCATCGTTGGCCGGGCGTCGAGTCACCAGACTTGCCGCGTTCGGCGCGTTCGTGGAGCTCGAACCGGGCATCGAGGGGCTGATCCACATCTCCAAACTCGGTGAGGGCCGAAGAATCAACCATCCACGTGAGGTGATCAGCGAGGGAGATCTGGTGGACGTGGAGGTGCTCTCCGTGGACGAGGCCGCGCGACGGATCTCCTTGGAACGGATCGTGGTGGGCGCTCTGGGGTTCGAGGTCGCGGAACCGGTGAGCGTACTGCCCGGCTCGGTCTTGACGGGCAAGGTGGCCACCATCAAGGAATACGGCGTCTTTGTTGACCTCCCCGGCAACAAGAGCGGCCTGCTGCATGTCTCGGAAATAGGGGAGGGGAGGGGAGGAGACCTCCGGAAACGCTTCCCCGTGGGTTCGGAGATTCAGGTGCAGGTGCTCGCCGTGGACCCCGCGTCCGACAAGATCTCGCTCAGCCTGCGAACCCTCGCGGACCAGAAGGAGCGGTCCGACGCACGCGCCTTCCTGACAAAGAGCGGCTCCGGCTCGCTGGGCACGTTGGGAGATCTGCTGCGGGACAAGCTCAAAGGATAATGGTAAGAGTTCACCGCGGAGATCACAGAGGACGCAGAGAAAGGACCATCTACTGCAGCAAGCCGACGGCCGAGCGTGGAAACCGGGAAGAAAGTTCTCTCGCGAGAGGAAATCTTGATTCCGAGGGTGCAGCGGGACGGTTTCCACATTCCCCGTGAGCGGTTACGAAGACAGCAAGACTAGAGTGGTTCAAAGCAACGCATCAGCGAGGCACGCGAAGAAAACCATGATTCGCTTGTGGTATTCTCTCTTTTTTCTCTGCGATCTCTGCGCACTCTGCGGTGAAGTCTTGCCCTGCCGGAACGGAGACCTGAATTGGCGGTCACGGAACAACAGATTATCGACGCGGTGGAGCGCATCGTCGCGACCGCGGCGCAACCCGTGAAGGTCATACTGTTCGGTTCGTACGCAGCGGGAACCGCGGACGAGGGATCGGACATCGATCTGCTTGTGGTGGAACGTGATTTGCCGGACAGAGGCGCGGAGTATCTTCGCCTTCGCGAAGCGGTAGGCCGCATGGGCGTAGGAGTGGACCTGCTCCTGTGTACGGAGCGGGAATTTGAGAGACGCAGCCGGGTTCCGGGAACCGTACACTATTGGGCGGTGAGAGAAGGCAAGGGGCTGTACAGTGACTTTCGAAAGTCTTTTCCGAATGAAGCCGCACGTGAGCTCGGGGCGTCGGCGGAACCCACAAACGAATCGGCCGCCGGGACGGAGCACCTTTCT
This sequence comes from Thermodesulfobacteriota bacterium, assembly GCA_040755955.1. Lineage (GTDB taxonomy): Bacteria > Desulfobacterota > Desulfomonilia > Desulfomonilales > Desulfomonilaceae > JBFMAA01. The sequence continues at coordinate 12,699 of JBFMAA010000046.1, read as the reverse complement.
ATGACTCCGCAGCTTGAAGAGTCGCTTCGCCTTGCACGGCGTGATCGGGCCGCGTTTCTCACGCTGCGAAACGCTACCCACGTTGATGCCGAGGTCGGGTGTTTTCACGCGCGGCAGGCTATTGAGAAGGCGCTCAAGGCGGTCATGTGCGTGCGCGGCATCGAATATCGCCGGACCCATGATCTCGTGGATTTGACCGAAAGACTCATGGACCACGGCATTCGAGCACCCGTCGAGCCGGAGTTCTTGGGGCGACTGACGCCATGTGCGGTGGAATTCCGGTGCGACGACGCGCGGCCCATGCTTGTGTCCATCTATGAAGCTGAACAGTGGGTCGATTCAGTGCTGACCTGGGCGGCTTCCGTTGCCGAAGGACCTTCCGATGGCTGAAGTCCCGCTCCTTGAAATTCGCGGGATTATGGGCGTGGACACATTCCCCTCGGCCTTCCTTCACTCGCCGAGGAGATAGGCGTTACCACAAGAGCCTTACGACCGACTTCGGCTTCGTGTTCTTTTGCGGCGCTGAAGCGTCCGGCTACTTTCGGTCGCCCCTTTCGGGGCTTTCGCACGCCGGCGTCCCCACAGGGACTTGAGAAATTGGCCGAGCCTTTCAAGGCCGAGCGACCGGTTGAGGACATCAAAGTGAACGCCTAGGCGGGCAAGGGTGAGTGGAACTTGCCGCAATCGTCGACGCGGAACACGGAGTGAACTGTGCCGCCCACATGCCCGGTGAGAATAGGGATGACTCAATGGTGAACGACAAACCTCGTGCTTCTCCGGCTATTGCGGTCACGAATCTGGTGAAGAGGTTCGGCAAGCTTACCGCGCTGAACATCTCCGACCTCGCCATCGACGAGGGCGAGCTCTTCGGTTTGCTCGGCCCGAACGGCGCGGGCAAGACCACGTTGATTTCCGTCCTGGCCACGCTTCGGACCCCGACTTCGGGCGGCGCGACGGTGTGCGGCCGTGACGTGGTGCGGGATCAGGATCAGGTGCGGCGCTGCATGGGGATTGTGTTCCAGGACCCCAGCCTCGACGACGAACTCACCGGTGAAGAGAACCTCGACTTCCACGGACGGCTCTACGGGCTCGATGCACGGACAAGGGCAGCACGTATCGACGAAGTGCTCGATCTCGTGGATTTGCAGGATCGCCGAAAGGACATCGTGAAGGTCTACTCCGGCGGCATGCGGAGACGCCTCGAAATGGCTCGGGGACTCATGCATCATCCGCAGGTGCTCTTCCTGGACGAACCGACACTCGGCCTCGATCCCCAGACCAGGCGCAAGATCTGGACCCATATCAGGGACCTGAACCAGGCCCACGGGATGACGATCATTCTCACGACCCACTACATGGACGAGGCAGACCAGCTCTGTTCGAGAGTCGGCATCATCGACCGCGGCGAGATTGTGGCCCTGGGGACTCCGGAAGAGCTCAAAGCGGCGCTCGGCGGCGATTTGCTGGAGCTCGAAGTGGTGGGGACCGTGCCGGGCTTTGTCGAGGCTCTGGAGGCCGAACCGCAGGTGCAGCAAGTGTACGTGCAGAACGGCAGCCTCGCGCTGAGCGTCACCAACGGCAATTCGTACCTCCCTCTCGTGTTCGAGGCGGCCCGAAGCCGGGGAGTAAGCATCGTCTCGGTCTCCATGCGCAAACCCGACCTGGAGGACGTGTTCCTGAGCCTCACCGGAAGAGACATCAGGGACACCGAGCTTGTGGGTGCCAAGGAGCGCATGCGGGTGTACATGAAAGGGATGCGACGATGAACTTCACGATTCCCGTGTACACGCTTTGGTTGCGAGAAATGAAGCGGTTTTGGCGGAGCCGTGGCAGGTTGTTGGGCTCTATGGCCTTGCCGGTGTTGTTTCTGCTGGTGTTGGGGAGCGGATTCGGCAGCTTCTTCCGGTACAGAAGCGACGTCTCGTATATGGAGTTCATCGGACCGGGCGTGGTGGGTATGTCGCTGCTGTTCTCGTCGATGTTCGGTGGGCTCGCGGTGCTGTGGGACAAGCAGTTCGGCTTCCTTAAGGAGATCCTCGTCGCTCCGGTGAGCCGAACGGGAATCATGGCCGGGAAAACCCTTGGGACGGTCACCACGTCGATGCTCAAGGGAGGGGTATTCCTGGGGGCGTTGCTCGTAGGTGATCTGGTGAAGTTCGATCCGGTCGGGCTGTGTTGGGTGCTGGCGTTCATGTTCCTGATATCGGGGTCTTTTGTCGGCCTTGGGATCGCCCTGGCATCCAAGATGGACGATCCCCACTCGTTTCAGCTCATCATGAATTTCCTGATCATGCCGGTGTTCTTTCTGTCCGGAGCCCTCTTTCCTCTGGAAGGCATTCCGGACTGGTTGAAGTTTCTGACCTTTCTGAACCCTCTGACCTACGGCATCGACGGTATGCGATGGGCACTCGGCGCACCCCATCACTTCACGGTCGTGACGAGTCTGGCGGTGCTGGTGGGTTTCTTTCTGCTCACGACCGCGGTCGGTGGATGGCTGTTCCGGAGGATGTCCCTGTAGATTCGTGCCGATGCAGAAGTCCACCGCAGAGAACAAACAGAGAATAACATTAAAGAGTTATGCATGTTTGCCGAAGCCTCACCTTATGAGCCGGTTCCGGAGCACAAGAGATTCGCGGATTTCTCTTCCTATTCTCTGTGCCTTCGGCGCACTCTGCGGTGAGTCTTCTTTCTCCTTCCGGGTGAACGGTTGCCGAAAAGAAATGCCCCATTCCCGTGCGGCATGATCGCGTAGGGCGGGCTGGCCGGCCCATTCAGCCGAGGTATGCCGGACTCGAGAGGTGCAGCGATGAACGGTCAAACGGATCTGGAAACACGCGTAAGAAGAATCGGAACGGAACTCCACCGTCTTATGGGCGGAGAGGTTCCCTCCCTGTTCGACCGGGGAAGGTGGAAAGGCCGGCTCATGGAATGGGCCATGAAGGACGAGGCATCGAAGGTGCAGCTCTTCAGGTTCATCGACGTGCTGCCCGCGCTGAAGTCCGATGCGCTGGTCATGCGCATGCTCGACGAGTACTTCGCAGGTCTCGAAGAGGCTCCATCGCTGATTCTCAGAGGTCTCACACGGGTTTCCAGGAAGATCACCCTGCCGCAGATCGCCGGCAAGGCCATCAGATCCGGGGTCGAGTCGTTCGGCGGGCAGTTCATCGCGGGCACCGGGCCGCACGACGTGCTCAAGCCCCTGCGTCGGTTGAGGGACCAAGGCATCACGTTCACCCTCGACGTCCTTGGGGAAGCGGTTTTGAGCGAGCCCGAAGCCCGGCGATACCGGGACCGTTACGTGGAATTGCTCACCGTGCTGGCACCTGCGGTGGCGAGCTGGCCGAAGGTCACCACTCTCGACGAAGACCACTGTGGGCCGATCCCGAGGCTCGATGTGTCGCTCAAGGTGTCGTCGTTCAACTCGCAGCTCGATCCGGTCGATTGGGACGGGTCGGTCGAAGGCACCGTAGCCGCAATGGGGCCTGTGCTCGATGTCGCCAAGAAGCTCGGCGCGGGAGTGACCCTCGACATGGAGCACTACTATTTCAAGGACCTGACCATTGCCATGTTCAAAAGGATGCTGGACGCGCATCCGGATCTTCCCCGGCCGGGAATCGTGCTGCAGGCGTATCTTAAAGATACCCGACAAGACTTGCACGCCCTCATCGACTGGGTGCGACGGAAAGGGCTCCGGATAAGCCTCCGCTTGGTCAAGGGTGCGTATTGGGACTACGAAACGGTCATGAGCGCACAGCGAGGATGGCCGTGTCCGGTCTTCACCACAAAGTCCGAAACCGATTACCAGTTCGAGGAGCTCACCCGAGTCCTTATGCAGCATGCGGACCTGGTGCACCCCGCGATCGCCACACACAACCTGCGGAGTATCAGCTATGCCGCGGGCCTCGCGGAGTCGATGGGGCTGCCCAAGGAGGCGTTCGAGTTCCAGACGATCTACGGCATGGCCGAACCGATCAGAACCGCGCTCCAGGGGATGGGGTATCGTGTGAGGGTGTACACCCCGGTGGGCGAGCTTCTGCCGGGAATGGCGTACCTCATCCGGAGGCTACTCGAAAATACCTCCAACGAGTCCTTTCTGCGAAAGTCCTTCCACGACGAGACGCCGCTGGAAGAGCTGATTCGGCCGCCGGAGCCTTCCGCACAACCAGAGCCGTCGGAACCTTCAGCGGAGGGATTCAAGAACGAGCCTCTTCTGGACTTCTCGCGAACGGAAAACCGACGAAGCATGAAGGATGCGCTTGACCGCACGCGGGAGTCCTTTGGCACCACGTATCCACTCTATAGTTGCGGCCGGGACGTCCCGACGGATCGCGAAATAGTGTCCCTCAACCCGTCTTATCCAGCGGAGAAGGTGGGCTCTGTCGCCCGTGCGTCCGTTGCGGATGCGGACAGGGCCGTGGACTACGCTTCGGCCGCGTGGAAGAGCTGGCGGCGGACGGATCCGCGTGAAAGGGCCCAGTGCCTCGTGGCCGCAGCGGAATGGATGAGATCGGAGCGGTTCAACCTCGCGGCGATCGAGGTCCACGAGGTGGGGAAGACCTGGCAGGAGGCCGACGCGGACGTAACCGAGGCGATCGACTTCCTGGCATACTACGCGCGGGAGATGCTTCTGCTCAGCGCTCCGATACGTCTCGGCGACCTGCCCGGCGAGGAGAATTCCTACCTCTACGAACCCAAAGGTGTGGGGCTGGTCATTTCCCCGTGGAACTTCCCTCTCGCGATCCCTGCAGGGATGGTTTCCGCGGCGATAGTTGCGGGAAACTGCGTGCTTTTCAAGCCGTCTTCGTTGTCACCGATATGCGGCTGGAAGCTTGTCGAGGCATTCCGGAGCGTGGGACTGCCTCCCGGCGTGCTGCAGTTCCTGCCGGGCGACGGGGAAGAGGTCGGTGAATACCTCGTGAGCCATCCTCGTATCCACTTCATCGCGTTCACCGGCTCGAAGGCCGCGGGCTTGCGTGTGATCAAACTGGCAGGGGACGCGGGCCCCGATCAAGCCCATGTCAAGAGTGTCGTGGCCGAGATGGGCGGAAAGAACGCCATCATCGTCGACGAAACCGCGGACGTGGACGAGGCGGTGAAAGGAATCGTGCAGTCCGCGTTGGGATTCCAGGGACAGAAGTGTTCCGCGTGCTCGAGGGTGATCCTGGTGGGAGACGTGTCGCCGGATTTCGCCCGCAGGCTGGCTGACGCCATGGCAAGCACGAAGGTGGGGCCGCCGGAAGATCCGTCCCACGCCATGGGCCCTTTGATCGACGCACACGCGCTCGCGAAGGTTCGGCGCTACACGGATATGGCCTCAGCGGAGGGGACGCCTCTTACCGCATGTCAGGCACCGGATGGGACAGGGTATTTCGTGGGTCCGGCCCTTTTTGAGGGGATAGCTCCCGATTCCGTGGTGGCTCAGGACGAGATCTTCGGGCCTGTGTTGGCGATATTTCGGGCAAGGGACATCGACGAGGCGCTCGATCTGGCCAATCGCACCCCCTACGCACTTACCGGCGGCATATTCTCTCGGAGTCCGGGGAACATCCTCAAGGTCCAACGAGAGATGAGGGTCGGTAACCTGTACGTGAACAGGAAGATCACCGGGGCCTTTGTGGGACGTCAGCCGTTCGGAGGATTCAGGCTGTCGGGAGTCGGGTCCAAGGCAGGAGGTCCGGACTATCTCCGCCAGTTCATGCACCCGCGTAGCATCTGCGAGAATACCATGAGGCGGGGGTTTGCCCCGCCGGTCAAGCAGGATCGAGACTGAGTGCTCCTTTGCGCACATACGGTCGCACGTGCTTCACGGGTCCAAACCTGGATGTCGGAAGATCTCAGGACATATTCTCTCGCGAAGACCGCAGAGAACGCAAAGAAGGAGAGAATTGCTTTGCGCTCTTGGCGTGCTGTGCGAGAGACGGTCTTTGGTGAGCCCACTGTTTGACCGCAATTCGGAATCGCACTACCCAGTGAAGACCGCGCTCAGCGGCAGAGATCACCCGTTTGCGCGTTGGGGCACGCGACTCCGCGCATGACAAACGAGCGGATCGTGTACACAGTGGCCAATGATGAGCGTTTTTGCTCCTTTTCGGTCCGGGATGAGCGGTTCTGCCCATGCCTGCCGCATGAGGACCTACGTATGGGGGAACCGGTTCCACCGGACGCATGAACAGCGTCTGGCACTCTCCCGGATCTGCGGGGCGACACAATTCTTCTCGCAAAGAGAAGAAGGCTGGTTTTGTCTGCGAGCGAGCGCACGAAGCGGCTCGGGGCCGCCACCAGGAATCTCGGCGACCTTGCCCGGGCCTCATGCAGACAGGTGGCACCGGGAGTTGGTGCTAAGCACACACAGACAGTCACGTTGCGTGCTCCCGGAGCCGCTGATCCGAAGATTTCGTGTCGGCAAAAGAAGAAACTGAACGTTGTTCATGCAAAGTGCCGTGCGCACCGGAATCGTGGCAGGAATTCTTCCCGGATGTCGGAAGTCAGTCTCGTGGTGCTACCATTCCAACCTACCGTGATTGCACGATGTCTTCTGTGGGGGCTAGCACGATTCCTGTGGCTCTTGATTCTGTCCTACCATTGAGTCGGGACTTGATGTCAACACGGTGACTCCTCCCAGTTCGCGTTCCACCAAGGGATTTTTAGGAGAGTTTCAAAACCGGTATCGAAGGGCACGACCTGTGTGTCTGCCCTGACTTGAGTGCACACTCAGGTGAGCCTCTGACCTATTCTCGCCCGTCTGAACACCCATCGGCATGACGAGGACCGGAAACGCGGTCCGAGTGTTGAGCGATTTCGGCCCGGAATTCTGGCGGTCCGAAAGGGAGTCACTTCGTCCCAAGCTTCGAAAGCGTCCGGCTTGTAAGGGGTTAGGCGAATCACCCGAGCGTGTCAAGGCCTGGCACGAGGTTTGCTTGAGAGACGGAGGGGGTCGTACGCCGGATGCGAAGGTGTCTTTACGATCCGCGTGCGAGCGCTGAACTTCATTGCATGACATTCAGAAATGTGAGAGGAGGGAGGAGAGAATGATACGTCTGCTCATAGTGGAGGATTCACCTGTCTCATCGTACCTGCTCGAACGAATGTTTGAGTCTGATCCCGAGATATCGGTGATAGGGACCGTCTCGACGGGGGAGAGCGCGCTGCAGTTCATTGAGAATGACATGCCGGATGTGATCACGGTGAATATTCAGCTCCCCGACATGGACGGTTTTGAAACCACTCGCCGAATTATGAGCATATGTCCGGTTCCCATTGTGGCCATCACGCGCACTGCTCCCAAGGAAGACGTGGCAGGGTTCTTTCGAGCCATAGACAGCGGCGCGGTCGCGGTCATCCGGAAGCCCGACGGGCTGAACGGCGCGACCTACGCACAGTGCGCGGAGAAGCTCGTGGACACCGTCAAGGATATGGCGAGACTCATGGTGGGGTCTAGTCCTGCCGGTTCTCTTCAGAGCGGACACGTTGCCGGGTTCGGGGGCACACGGAACTCGGTGACTCCTGCAAGCAAGTATTTCTCCGTACGATATGGTACGCAGTCAAGAGGGGCGCCTCTGTCGTGACGGTTCGACCGCGAGGCCTCTGACGCCCGGAACCCGGACCGCCCCCTCCGCGGGAGACCATGAAATCAGGGAGCGATCGTCTCATGATCTCGGTGAATGGTGGGCTCAGGCGGTCCCGCCGCTGGTCCACCGGCAACAGGGTAGGAAGTCAACCACCACGGTCGTGTCTTGCGGTCCTCATGATTTTGGCCTGCCTCCTGGCAGTGGCGCCTTTCCCGGCCGCGGCTTTCGGTCAGGGGAGTCCCGATCCGGGGCACCTCGGTACCCTGCTTCCCGATCGGCTGCCGGGAAAGCCTGATGAACAGCAGGCCATCCGAAAGGATCTGACGGCCCTCATGCTCGGCTACGCGCGGCATATCGCGGGCATTGAAGTCGATGCTGCGGAGAAGGTCTTTCTCATCACCAAGAACCGCACACGCATCGAGTACGATGACGGACGGCCGAAAACCTTTGAGGAGCGACTCGCCAACCCGGACCTGCAAGACACGTTGTCTCAGATCTACACCCCGGGCGAGATCGATGGAGCGATTCCCGAGGGCCACGATCCGGGCAGGTTCCGTGTGCAGGGGTTGTTCGAAGCGGTGTACGGCTCGTCACACAAGGAGGTCAAAGCCAACCTGGTCCAAGTGGCCTTTTGCGGCCGTCAGGTGGCGTTCAATTCTCGGAACGGCGCGTCCAAAGCCCTGGAACGGGTCGGCCGCGAGTTGGCCTCACTGATCAAGGAGAAGCCGGCGCTGTCGAAGTACGTGCTGCCGCCTGCAGGCACGTACAACCGGCGACATATCGCAGGCACCTCCAGGCTCAGCCCCCACGCGTTCGGTATCGCGATCGACCTGAACCCTCGATTCGGCGCGTACTGGAGAAATCATGGAAACCAAACGGACACCCTCACGCTGAGACGAGAATATCCCGCCGCAATCGTAGACATATTCGAGAAACACGGCTTCATCTGGGGCGGGAAATGGGATCACTTCGACCTGATGCACTTCGAATACAGACCGGAACTGCTCGCAAAGGCAAAGCTGATGAACGCCGGCTCCCAACGGCCTTGACAACCACAACCCTTGACGGTACCTTACCCACGCTGATGAGGCGACAACGCATGGTGTCCCGCATTGAAGATTGCGGTGACTCGCACCCCCCACTCGCCGCTTCCATCGAGGGAATGGCGCGTCCCTTTTTCATGGAGGGGACGGGTGACGGGCCTTGAGTGCTTCAACGATTCCGCAGGCTTCAAGGCGCTGCGCGGTGGTCTCAGCCATGCTCACGGGAGGTAATGTACACACATGCTCAACATTTGGCGTGCCGCGGCAGAACAGTTCGAGAAGGGCGAAGACTTCGTGCTGGCGGTGATCACCGCGGTTCGGGGGTCCTCCCCCAGGCACGTGGGAACTCGGTTCCTTGTGCGAGCAGACCGCAGCATTGTGGGCACTATAGGCGGAGGCATGTTCGAGGCGCGCGTGCAGCGGGTCGCGGCACAAGCCTTGGAGAAGCGAACCGCCATGAGGAAGTTCTTTGCCTTCACGGGCAAGAACGCGGAGTCTACCGACATGATCTGCGGAGGCGACGCGGAAGTACTGGTGGAATTCATCGACGCGGCCGATTCAGTACCGAGGGAGCTTTACAACCGGGTGCTGGAGACGGCTGTGAAAGGAACGTCAGGATACCTGCTCACCGAAATGCTCATGGACGTGGACGCGGAAGGCCAGGTCAGACACCTGCTGGTTGACGGCACCGGGGCATGCTGTGGCGACTTCGAGGCGGGTTCCGCGATGTTGGCGGCCATCCCCGACAAACGGCTGCTCAAGCCCGCCCAGATGCTCAAACTCCCCGAGAATGACCCCCAGGTCTTTCTCGAATGGATCCCTCTTGCCGGGACGGTCTACATCTTCGGTGGGGGCCACGTGGGACGCTGCACGGCTCATATGGCTGCATACGTCGGTTTCAAGGTGGTGGTGGTAGACGACCGAGCCGAATTCGCCTCTCCCGAACAACTCCCTGACGCGGATCAGCGCGTAGTGGTCGATTCCTTCGAGGGAGCGCTCAAGGATCTGGATATCGGCACGGACGGGTACGTGGTCATCGTGACCCGGGGACACCGGCACGATAAGACCGTGCTGCAGCAGGCGCTCGGCAATGATTGCGCGTACATCGGGATGATCGGGTCTAAGAGGAAGACATCCCTGATCTTCCAGGCGCTTATGGAAGAAGGAGCCCGTAGAGAAGACCTGGAACGCGTGCATGCTCCCATAGGTCTTCCCATTGGAGGCGAAACTCCCGAAGAGATCGCGGTCTCGATCGTAGCGCAGATGATACAAGTGCGGTACAAGAAGGACAGCCGGCAGACCGCCGGGAGTTCCCCCCCATAGGCGTGAACATAAGGGCTCCAGGAACTACCTCGGCTCCGTCTTCTTTCCCGGCGCTGAAGCGTCCGGCTGTTTTCGGTCGCCCCTTTCGGGGCTTTCGAACGCCGACGTCCCGTAGGGACGTTTGAAATTAGCCGGGCCTTTCAAGGCCGGGTGAGCACACCAAAGTTAACGCGTAGGGCAGTTCCTCCAAGGCGAGATGAAGAGAGCCGGAGTGATCCATGATCGTACACACGTGCAGAGTCCGGCTCCAGACAAAGGGATTCTTCGACTGCATCGACATCACGGCTCACCTGGGGCGATGCCTGGATCACTCGAAGGTGAAAGACGGCCTGCTGACCGTGATCAACCCGGGCTCGACCGGTGCAATCACCACAATAGAATGCGAATCCGGTGCGATCAATGACCTGAGAAGAGCCATCGAGCGGCTTGCACCCACGGATGGGGAATACGAACACAACCTTCGCTGGGGAGATGGAAACGGGTTTTCCCATGTGCGATCCGCGCTCATGAAGCCGTCCCTGACGATTCCGGTGGTGGCGGGATCGCTCTGCCTGGGCACCTGGCAACAGGTAGTGTTCCTCGATTTCGACAACAGACCCAGAAACAGAACCCTTGTGGTCCAGCTCATCGGGAAAGCCACGCCGTCCGAGGAGATACACGAACTGCCGTAGTGGCCTGTCTGAGAGTATCACCGAGAACCATGAACATGCGATCGAATCTCAACAAGACGACAATGAAAGCTCTGGTGTATGATGGACGCGCTTCGCTTCGTGAGGTGCCGGTGCCTGTTCCGGGCCCTGGGGAGGCGCTCGTCCGGGTGTCCGTCGCGGGAATTTGCAAGACCGACATCGAGATCTCCAAGGGATACATGGACTTTCGAGGGGTGCTAGGGCACGAATTCTGCGGAGTGGTCGAGTACTCCCCGGACGAGGCGTTGACGGGCAAGCGGGTCGTGGGAGAGATCAACGCGGGGTGCAACGAGTGCCCATACTGCAGGAAAGGCCTTTCCCGTCACTGCCCGCACAGGACGGTCCTCGGAATCCAAGGCCGAGACGGCGCCATGGCCGAATACGTGACACTCCCTGTCGCGAACCTGCTTGTGGTCCCGGACCACGTCCCGGACGAACACGCGGTCTTCGTCGAACCGATCGCGGCTGCGGTGGAAATACTCGAGCAGGTGCACATCAAGCCCGCGGACAAGGTGCTGATCATCGGAGACGGGAAGCTCGGACTGCTGATCTCGATGGTGATGAGACTGTCAGGGTGTGATCCGGTGTTGGTCGGCAGGCACCCGGAGAAACTTGCCGTATTCTCTCGTCTTGGCGGGTCGGCGCTTCTGGAAGCCGCGCTCGCCGAGAAGCCGGAACCCTTCGATGTGGTGGTGGAAGCGTCAGGGAGTCCCCTTGGGTGGGAGCTTGCGGTCGGCCGCGTGAAACCGCGAGGAATCCTGGTCCTCAAGAGCACGTATCATGGAAACCTCAATTTCAATGCCGCCTTGCTCGTCATCCGGGAGATCACCGTGGTGGGGTCTCGATGCGGGCCGTTTGCTCCGGCTTTGAAGCTCCTTGAAACGGGCCTGCTGGACCCGACTCCCCTAGTATCCGGCGTGTATGGCCTCTCCGACGCGGAAGAGGCGTTCCGGAAGTGCGGGGGAAAAGGCGCGCTCAAAGTCCTCCTGAGGATTGGCGAAGCCTCTTAATACCAAATCGCTTTCCGAAAGGTGAGATTCCGGGGGGAAACCCTTTATCAGAAAATGCGATTCCGGGGGAAGGAACTTCTTGCAAGAAGTTCCTTCCCCCGGACCCCCATCTTCAAGAACTGTCATGACTTGCCGCCACAACGAGGCATGAAAGTCACCGCCCGACATCCCGAGAACCCGCGACATGGTCAGAAAAACCTAATATCTCAAAAGTTTTCGGAAGGGTTTCCCCCGGAGGACTTTCATGGGAACTCTTGGGATAGTGCGGCTCCCGCTGGTCGCCGCAGAGAAGGCCGGCTCGTCGAGACGCCGGTGGGGGAGCATTTTCGTGTTTGGTTGTGGCCGCGTGCGGTCATGGTGGTTTTGCAGAAGACGGCTGTGAGCCGCAGCCAAAATTCGCGTCCACCTTTCTCGGTCCGCATGAAGACCCCGGGTGGGGCGATTTGGTTCTACGCAGCCCTAAAACGACACTTGGCGGCCTCGCGCAGATGATGAGCCAAGCACCTCTTCTCGGAACAAGAAGAGATGGTACCTTCTGAGTAGAAGGCTTTTTCCCACATTGGCTGAAACGTATAAGGTCGAGGTCTAGCCCCGTCCCTATCTCACAATTCCCGTGCTGCAGGATGGCCGGACAATCAAAACGAAGACGCGATGCCGGATCATTCTGCGTCCGCAAGTGCCTTTGACGAGATTATTCAGCCAAATTCGACCCGACGGCTTCGGATCCGCTTGCACGGGGCTCACGCGCGGGACTCATGTCTTCCGGCCCTCCGCGGCTCCAGAGGCCGACGTTCAGTCCCGCAGGGACGCAAGAAAGTAGCCCGGGACGTAAGTCCCGGGTGTGTGTTCGTTGAAGCGCGTACCACAAGCTTTGTTACGTGATGGGCACTAAGGATGTCTCTGCGTCCTCTGCGCCTCCGGTGGACTCCTGCTAGGGCACTAGTCGGAAGTTCTTCTCGAAACTGGTTGCGGCAACCTTTACAACCCACCATATTTCCGTGATTATACCAACACAAGACTGCCGAAAACGGGCTCAGGGGTAGCCATGTAATGTCAAGAAATGTGA
>JBFMAA010000045.1:0-39150 GCA_040755955.1 Thermodesulfobacteriota bacterium | reverse complement strand
GCCCCAGCGTCCCGTTCAGCGCCCCTCTGTGCCCCGTCTCGGGGAAGCTGTCAACAGGCCCTCGGCGGAGTTATGCACAGGCTGTGCCACGGCAGAAATAGCCAGACACCCCCGGTGGGAGCCCCCCTGCCTGTCCCGCCGCGTACGCAATACTCCTCGTGTCGTCCCTCATTTCTCGCCGGTATTTTCCGGTGAAACTCTTCGGTTCCCAGCCTGATCATACCGCAAGGGGTGGTCAGTGTGAACACCCCTCGTCCAGGGGGGTCGTCAGTGTGACGACTCCTTGCAGGACCGGCGAGCAGAATGGCGTCAGTGCAGGATTTGCCACGGTATCAATTGATTTCGCTGGGGATTCCGGACGGTAGCCGGATACCCGAAAGCCTTCGCCCCGGAGGGGAGGCGGAAGGGGATCGGGGTTACCCGGAACATTGATTTCATTTGAGAAATGACCTCGGAGTTACTCCCCTGATTGATTTCATTAAGGAAACAGAAAAACCCCCAAGCTGGGGAGCAAGGGGGCTCTGTGCGGGGAGCGGTGGAGGGTCAGTCAGGTTCCGCCCACTGCGGCCCGGTGCCGAAGAGCAGCCACTGCGGGTTTACGTTGAGGTCTTCCGCGATGCGCATGACCGTCTTGACGTTCGTTCCCGGATATCCGAGCCGGTCTTCATCCCGGCGCCAGTTGACCAGTTGCTGTCTCCGCAGTCCGATTCTACCCAGGAACAGCGATTGCGAATCGTGGGGCCGTCGTAACGACAGCAGCCTATCGGTGAACATCTCCCGAGCCGGGGCAGGTTGGACGATGCGCCGTCGTCTGGGTGCCGTCTGTTCGATTGCTACGTGCATCACTTCCCCCTCTCTTCCAGCAGGCGGATGACGTACTCCGCGATCTCCGTGTTGAGTCCCTCTATCCGGCGGGCCGTCTTGAGCAGGTGTCTCGGTGTGGCCTTCCACTCTTCCAGTTCCGAGAGCAGGCGCAGGATAGCCCCGTATTCGGCGGTCATGAGTTCTTGCAGTTTCGGGGTGAAGGGGATCGTCCGGTAAGGGATCGGCTCGGCCGGGCATCGTTGCGGTTTCTGGTGCAGCCGTTCCACCGGGAAGGGGATCACGTTACGGGGTTTGCGGGAGGCTCGATTCATAGCACACCTCCGTGGGAAATTGGAGCCCGCGGTGTCTGGTAGGGCTGATACAGCCACAAGGCACGGGGCTGGTACAGGCAGGGCCGGGGCTCCGGTGGGGTGGGAAAATCAAGTTCTCATTGCTCGATGGTGCCTACAATGGGGGCGGTTCCACTCTCGCAGGATTCGCGGGCATCCACCTTCGTCGATTCCCGGCCCATCAAAGGACAGCCGCTCTTGCATCCGGGGCCGCTCCACTCGATGAACCGCTGGGAACACTGTCCCCTCTTGAAGGTCTTGTCGATCCATTCCTGAGAGACTTCAATTCCGGGAAGGTCCAGGCGCTGAAAGGAACGGCTCGCCCATGCGAGTAACTCGTCCAGTTCCTGATATTGGCGTTCAATGAGTGTCGCCAGCGTGCCGATGGCGTAATCAAAGGCGGTATCCGTACCGGCAGAATAACCTTCGAGTATGCTGTTCAGCAGTTCGGGCGTCCCCTTATTGTAAGTGAACCAGTAGTTTATCACGTCAAGCGGGAACGGTTGATGCGTATCGGGAGAGTCACACCGGGCACACCGGTCTCTTTCCCAGTCGAAATCGCTGTAGTCTGGTTCCCCTCCACGACTGCCGTAGCGCTTCCATACGGGCACGGAACTCTTTTCGGTCTTGGTGGGTATTGCGCTGCTTGCTTTGGCAGGGCAGGTCAAATATACTCCGGCCATGTCGCATTCCTCCATACAAGGTGTGCGGCAAGCGCGCTGTAGGAAGCACAATCTTCCCCGGCGCGTGCCTGTTTGTGGGGTTTGCTCCATGGTGCGAGATTATGGGGAAGGCTGTCAAGTTTTTTGTGTGCGACACCGCGCAAAACCGCTCTGGTTGCGCGCGAAATGGGACGCATGAAACGCGAAGGTCAGACACAAGGGATTGGTGTAAACTAAGTTGACAGTGTCCGATATTTCGGACGGGTCAGCATCCCCCGACAAGGACCAAGCGGAGGAAATCGCGCAGTGCGGGAGAGCAAGTGTTCATGCGGGGGGTCAGATTGACCACACAGTGATTCCGTGGCGTTGTGCAAGTTGCACAAGTGAGTGAAATCGAAGAGTGATCATGCGGGTCCCCAAGCTGGGGACTCTGATCAGCAGCGGGCTTGAAGGGACTGAGTTAAACTCCACACCTTGAAAGGTCAAGGAATCCGGGCACTTTTCCAACTTGGAAAAGCCCTGGAAATCTCTCACGAATTCGGTCCTGATTCCACTCAGGTACTCGTTACAAGTACGTGGCTGTGGGAAGAGGTGTTCACTTTGAACACTCCTCGGGTTCACTACCATCCCTCAGCATCGTAGCTCGGGGACCATCCCTCCCAGTTGGAAGCCTCCGCGTCGTAGTCCCTGCGTTGTGCATCGGGGAAGGGATCGGGGCGTCCCCAGTCGCTGCTACCCGAAGACGGAGAGATACTGTATCCCGGCCTTGATCCTTCGATCTGCGGCTGAAAACCTCCGCCGTACCACCCCGATCCTCGCCACGAATCCTCCGCAAGGGTCGGTGCACGTGGGGGCTGCTTGTCCGGGGATTCCCATGCGGAATTGCGTTTGATGCCAGACCATATGTCGTCGATCTCCCGGTTCCAGGCATCGGGGAACTGCTTGGGTTGTTGGAAGGCCGGGGTGCCGGTCCATGAGGAAGTCGGTCCTGCCCAGTTACCGCCCATTTGCAGCCGGGCATCCATCCGTTCCAATGGTCCGGCGTTCGCTCCGGGAACGTACGGGCTCTCTCTGGGGTCCCACGAGAATCCGTATTGTTGCATGGCTCTCTGGCGGTAAGTGTCGTCGTTCGCAGCAAGGTCACGCAGTCTCGCCCGTGCGAATGCATCCGTTTCGAGGGGGTTCGCGTGCATGAGGTCGCGCCCTTCGTCGGCCTCCCGCTGCTGCTGCGCCCACCTCTGGTTTTCCGCGAGCCAGTTCGGAGAGAATCCCGGCGGACGGGACAGCCAGCCGATGTGACCGATAGCCCGGCCCTGTGCATTGAGGGGGGACCATCCGGACTCGTTCGATGCAGGAAGCCGCTGCCCGGAATAGAGGGATTGCAGCAACAGCTGAAGGTACGCCTGTAGCGCAGGGGTCATCATGTCCGTGTCTCCTATGGTACCCAGGGGTTACGGAAACCCGCGGTCTTCCAGTCCGAACCGCTGGCGACGGAGGGTATGAACCGGTCGAAGAAGTCATTACCTGCCTGTCCTATGGCCTGACGAAGGGAAGACAGATCGGCGGACATGCCCATCATCTCCCCGAAGTTCTTGGTGCCCTGGTCAAAGGATGCCTGTGCATTGGCCTCCCTGGATTTCCGAGAAGATGGAGTCGAGAACCATTTCATAGCCTCACTCCACGAACCGGCTCCGGCGGGCAAGGGTCCTTGGTATCCCCACCTGCTCAGCGTCTGCCGGGCTTGGTTGTCCTCGGGGGAAATGGGCTCCCAGCCGCTCGCGAGGTCCGCCAGTCCCTGGTTCCAGGGTTTCCGCGCTCCGGGGTTGCCGTAAATGCCTTGCGGATTCCCGTAGCCGCCTCCTGGACGAGAGCCGGAGCCATACGCGGAACCGCCGTAAGCACTGCCGCCCCAGGGGCTGCCACCGTAGGGAGAATTGGTGAACGCCGGGCCCCCGAAGATGTTCCCCCCGCCAAGGCCGCTATTGCCCCACATGCTGTTGGAGGTAAGTTTCTGTGGTGTCATGCCTCTTTCTCCGAAGACTGCTTAGTCGCGCTGATTGTACCATACCCGCGCAAGGATGCAATGGTAAAGGTGGTGAAGCGGGGATGTTGCGCGGCTGGTACGCCATGGTGTGAGACACCCGAGCGCGGGAATTGTTCCATGGCACGGTATATGCTTGCCAGGGTTGCCGCTGACCACGAAGTGGCACGATCCGCATACGATTCTGCCGGAATCCCGGAATAGTGGCACGATTGCCCGGCAAAGGGGTAAAGGTCCCCGGCGATCCGGACTGAGTTGACCAGGGGGAAGCGGGGGGCGTAGCACGATGTGGTTGTAGAACGACGGCAAGTCATGGTTGGGGGGAACCCCTCAACGAGCGCATTAGCAATACCGGAAGTGGTGGTTGAGCAAAATTCCAGTTACCATTCAGTTACCATTTTTTGGAACTGAGCGGTCCTGACTCGTACCGAACGGTCGTGACGGGTATTGAAATCACAAGGGAAAGTCGGCTAAGGCGCTTGGTTATTGGGGTCCAGTTTGCATTCGGGATGCAGGGGTCGCTGGTTCAAATCCAGTCGTCCCGACCAGAGATTTCCTTAGAAGATCAGAGTGTTATGCTTGGTCGGCGGCACCCTGATTTTCTCGTTCTGACCCCCTGGTGTCCAAATAGTGTCCATCAAGAATAAACAACTGGACACCTTGGTTTTCTCCCATAATTGCGTCGAGAACCTTCACAGCGTTCCTCATGTGACCTGGTGCCAAGTGGGCGTACCTCATCGTCATTCGGATGTCCTTGTGACCCAGGATCTCCTGCACGGTCCGGATGTCCACGCCCCCCATCACGAGGTGACTCGCACAAGTGTGCCGCAGATCGTGAACTGTCAGGTGGGGGATGCCTGCGCGCCGCACCGCGTTCCCAAAGCCGGTCCTCATCTTGTTGAACTTCTCGCCGTCCTGGCGGTGAAACACGTACGAGCAATCCAACCTTCGGGGGATCTTCCTCAATACCTCGGTGAGCGCGGCGTTCATCGGAACGGTCCTCGGCTCGTAGTTTTTCGTGTGGTGATCCTTCTTGTTGTCCACCCGGATGATTCCTCTCTTGAAGTCAATGTCCTTCCATTCGAGTGCGGTGATTTCTCCGAGACGCATGCCTGTTGAGATGGCCACAAACACGAAGGGATAGAGCTGAGTGTTGTCCGACATGCGACATGCCGCCAACAAGGACTTGATCTCCTCGTCGTCCAGGTACCGGAACAGGGGGGTTCCGGTCTCAAGCTTCTTTACCGGCGCGGCCGGACTCTCCTTCAGATATCCATTCTCAACCGCCTTCCGGAAGATGCTCCGGATGGTGAAGAGTTCACGGTTTACCGTAGCCGGCTTCACATGCTTTATCCGCTCGTCCCTGTAGTCCTTGATCATCTTTGGGGTGATCCTGTCGATCCGCTCCTCACCCCAGAACGGAAGCAAGTGCGTATTGATCGTAGTCCCGTCTCTCTCATAGCTCGAACGGGCCTTTTCCGCCTTGCTTTCCTTCACATACTCGTCAACGAAGTCTTTGAACAGGATCTTCTTGGGTTGGCATACGCCCAAGAATTCGTTCTTGGCTTTCTTGACCTGAACGTCAGCCAAAGCCATCTCGGCCAACCGTTTGGAAGGTCCGACCTTCCTTCTGATTCTCTTGCCCTGGTGGTAGAAGTCGATCCACCAGTTTCCTTGCTTCTTAAAGACTCCCATTGCTTTTCTCCTCTCGGAATGGCTTCCGAAAGGACACCAACGGACAAACCGATGATCACCTCCCTTCCGCAAGGAAGGATAACCGAGGCCGGCCCGTGGTGTCCATCGGTTTCGTTAGAATCCGATGTCTGGGACGAGCCCCGTCCTACCCTCGGTAGCCCTCTCATCGATCCATTGGGTGATGTCGGAGCGCCGGTACCGCACCAGGCGACCGATCTTCACATGGGGAACAAACCCGTAGTGGACCCACTTGCGGATGGTGGAGATGGACACTCGTAAGAGTTCGGCCACCTCTTCCGTGGTCATCAAGGAATCGGTTTTCGGAGATGAGTACGAGTGGCTATTGGTCGGTGTGGCGTTATCAGCTTTGGAAGGCCTACTTGGCCGGTCATGCTGCACGCTGCGGGTGATTTGAGGCTTTCGCGGCTCGTTTGAGGCGGCCTGGGGCTTGTGGGAATTCATTATCGGAACTGTCCCTTGTGGCTGGAGGGACGATCCGTGAACTCCTTGCGGGCAAGGATTCACACATCATCCCGTCCACCGCGGCAGTTCCATTGTGCACTACCCTATAGGTGGGGTTGGACGAGTGACCGATTCAGGCCATCGATTCGTGCCGTCATCAGTCCGAAATTCTTTTCGAAGGCCGCCCCGTTATCATAGGCTCTTCCCAAGCTTTCGGGACTTGGCTCCGTTGAGCACCGAGGTCTTCCGTCGAGCTTCGGCTCGGACGTGAGCGGGGGAGCGAGCGATTGGCGGTGAATCCGTGCATCGACTTGGAACCCGACTCTCGCATCCATATCCTATATCCCCCTCAATCACTTGTCAATACGCCAACTTGCCCAAAACGGATGCAGCGACAAGAGCCGACGATCACCTTTTCTTGATAGGACCGAAAAAAAATGATCCTCGACGCAGAGCGAAAAAAATTCACTCCCCACATCACCGGGCAGCTTCCCGGAGACGAATGGGCACCGAGACTCACCGCTCTGTTGACACGACCCAGAGCCCAAATGTCCCAATCATATGAGAGGATTTCGTTAGGTATGTGGTGCCGCTCCGTGTTGCTCTGGAGAAGGCCCAGAGCGAAAAAACGACATAAAGGCTTTCGTCAGGCCGACCCTGACGCATACGATCACACGGAGGTGAAGGCTTGCATTGAGACCCCTTCTGTCGAACGAACTCGAGAGGGAAGACCTTCAACAGTGTTCACAAGAGCACAGACCGTCAGACAAGACTTGAAACCGGAACGCCCCGACAGATGGCCAAATTGCCCGACAGACTGAACACGACCCCAAGAAATCATCTGAAAACGTAATCCTGAGCGACGCCTTTGTGGTTGAACACGCGGGGATTCGGCCCACGATACAGCTGGGGGGAGAAACTCTTCGACCGGAACCGCTGATGTACCGGGCGTCCGGGGCCAGTTGACCTCGAATGAAGATGGACTGCACTGAACTCAGCATAAGACCACTGCGAACATGACCCGTGGATCCTATGATGCTGATCATCCCGCACCCCCCTCTTCCGGATGTTGCCTCTGAGGCTGCCCACTCGGGTCGCAAGACGAGGAGACATCAGATGAGCGGTAATCCAATAGACTGGATATTCGGTGTCCTTGACAATGTGGATCTCGCTGGTATTACATGGATTCTGATGGGGCAAGGAACGCCGATTTCCTCGGAGTGGGTTGGGAGCAACTGCGCCACGCACCTCTTCATACACCCAGACGCTGCCGGAAAGCGGTTTATGCCGGAACAAACACGGGAAAGACCCTCCCGAGTGTCGTACGATACGACGGCGGCGCATCTCACAGACTCAGAGCCTTGCTTCGGAAGGCACCCCGATTATTGTAACTATTGGGCGGATAAGGTCTTTGACCGGGAAACTTGCGAGGCTTGCGGTCAAAGGACCACTTGTCAGGAAAAGACCTCGGAGAGCCACTCGTGCTTTGGTGTCATCCGGAAAACGCCACAGGCCCTTGCTGGGGGAAGTGTTCCGACGAGAAAGTATGCACGTGGATGAGAGAGATCCTTAGGGATTGCGACAATGCAAGGAGGTCTACGCCAACCGCTTAGCGGCAGAATTGCCATGGCAGCCGTGAAGGGGGACGGTGGGGCCACCCTATTCACAGGGCCGACGAGGGATTCTCGCCGCTTCATGTCAGTTCAAAGGTAGAGCTGTCGAGGTCCAACAGAAACACGAAATCGAAAGTCCGTGGAATGGACATCCTGCCACGATTCTGGTGTGGCCCCTCCTGATACGTCTTCTTGCTCTCGGCGTGCGGCAGGGGTCCTTTGTCTCGATTGAGAGAGCGTGCGCATGAAGAATTTCGGACTTCCAATATTCCGGGGCAAGGTGATCAGCCATCCGGTTTTCTCTTGCATGTGCCATGAGGATCCCGACTTCTTGGTCAAGAAGCCACTTCGCTTGGAATGTCCCGATGTGTTCGGCCACTACCCGATTATCATCGCCCACTGGTTTGGATTGAGCCATGAGGTCTGTTTCTATCAGTACCACCGGCCCGGGTGGACTGAGGAATTAGGCGCCGGTCAAGTGTACCACAAACGTCTTCATTTCGAGAGCGAAGACGAAGCTGTTCAATATGCGAGGAGCCTGGGACTGAGGCCAAAGAATCCGACTGACGAGGCTATTCTGATCTGCGTGAGATCGCTTTACCGGAAGAGGCCCCGCGGTGGAGACAGGCATAGTGCCGACGCAAAAGCACAGCGCTGCTCCCAACCCGGATTGCAATCTCGGTCAAGATCCGCGAGAGAACTGGCCGCGTGGATGGGGATCAGTCCGCGCAAGGTCGAGCAAGCGGAAAGAGTGCTCAAATATGGTGACGAGGAATTGTTTGGACGGATCCGAGACGGCAGTGCCACCATCAGGTCCGCGGATCTGGAGATTCGGAGAAGGAAAGAGCAGTCTAAGTCTTCCGGTGACCCAATACAGAGGAGACCTTAGGAATGGGCTCCCATTTGACATGGACTTCCGCATGCTTCACCTCCGGTAACGCGACTAACGAATGATCGAGATCCCTGTGACAAGCGTAACTCCTGGGGCTTCGGGTACTTGGGCCCATGTTATCACGGCTCGCACTGCGGAGGGCCTCAATGCCGCACGCCAAGAATTGGAATTGCTTGCGAGTAGAATATGCTCTGCATCGGCTTCAGATCTAAGCATTCTGGCTCACGCGATGGAATAAGCCGATCGGCGTTGGGCTGCGGACTGGTTGCTTTCCGGAGCTCGAATCATCGTGATTGTCAGTCTGGATGTCGAAAAGATCAATGCCGAACGTCATGGAGCCGCTTGAATCCGGTATTCGAAATGGATCAAAATGGGTCTGGATCACAAGATCATCTCCATATTGTCTGGGCTAGGCTGTCCAGCGTCCACGGGGAACTGCCTGGGCCGACGGACTTTCAATCACAAGGATTGTGGCTTCCAAGCGAACATTGATCAATGCCGCACAGCGATAGTGCAGCGAGACATCGACATCATGTCACCCTGCCGGCCTTCCAGCCTATGGCCAGACAGGCTCGGTTTTGAAGAAGGCAGGCGTCTCAAGGACGCGGGGGCGACTCTTCTGCTCTCTCCGTAACGACTCGGAGCAATCCGGACCTTACACTCGCACAGCCGCCGGAAGGGCACTACAGCCTATCTCCTTCGTGAATCCGCGTCATGGGGGTTACTCCTGAATCCGGCAGACCCAATAGGCTAACCGGCGACGCCGGAGGCCATGAACTGAGACTGCTGCAAAGCATGGGATCAGGTAGAGACCCTTTCGGGTCTCTATTCAGATGCAACCCAATCTCCTAAGGCAGATTTCGGGCCTCTACCCGTCCTCGCTTCCTTCCTCAGGTTGCAGTTCAGGAAGCAGTCCCTGTCCCCGAAGGTGGTCTTCCAGTTTGGCTTCCGCTGCCTCCGCTCTTTCCGAGGCCGACCTCAAGAGCGCTTCCATCCTTTGGCCGGTCTCATCGATCTTTGCGAACAACGCCTTCATCCGCATGGACCGGGCTCTGAACATGTTCTGCGTGTCTTCGAGAAACTTCCCCACGACTCCGGAGTTCGGAGGCAGCACCGTTATGTCCGCGGACGACTGAAACGGAACCAATTCACCTGTCGTAGCCTGATCTTTTCTGTGCTTTGCCATTGTTCGCTCCTTCCTACAAGTCCTTACATGCCTGAGCATAGGCACACTGGACGCAGTGCCAGTCATCTTTCGGGAACGCTATGCCTTGGTGAATTCCCTTCCAGACTTCGTGGACTACCCTCATGAATCTCCGACGATTCCGGTCGGTCCGGATCGTTTCCATCCTCACCAGCTCGGGATTCTTGGTCTTTAGAACCACATCAAGTCGAAAGCTCAGGTCATCTGTTGAGAAGCCCAAAGCCGTCGCACCGATCGAATAGGCCGTCAACTGGAGGTTGTTGTGAACTTGGAAGTCCGTGGGTTTCTTGGCTGCGGTCTTGAGGTCAACGATGGTTATCCGTCCGTCGCCGGACTGCTCGATCAGGTCGATGTATCCATGAAGGGGCGGTATCCCCTTCCCGAGGTTGACCGCGAAGAATTCTTCCACTCCCAAGATTCGGGCTGTGGGGTCTTGGGATTCGTGGAACACGGACAGCATCTTTCGAGCCTTGTCTTCCAGGGTAGCGGCGTTGTCTCCATTGAAGAAACGGACGTCGACTTCCCGGCTCTCCCAGGCCTCACGGTACACATGTACCATCTGATCAGGCTTCAAGGGTTCGGCTTCGAGTCTACTCTGAAAATAGGCCGCTGCCGCTTCATGAATCGCCGAGCCGAACGCCAGCGACGCAGGGGTGAACTCGGGAGCGATTTCGTCCACGTAGCAGAAGCGGTACTTCAGCGGGCATGTGAGGAAGCAGTTGATTCGGCTGTAGGACAAGTAATCGGTGCTCATTTCGGCTCCTTTCTGGAGGGCGCACACCCCATGGTTCGCACCCTCCCGTAGCGGCGACGGTTAGGCATGGGCGGACGCTTGTCGACCGGTCTCGGTTTGAAGGTGGGTAATCAGCTCGGATGCGGATTCACGTTCGAGGTCCTCGAATCGGGTGACCTGGAGTGGAGTCAAGAGTCTTTCTACGTCCTCAGCGGCATATTGAGCTCGTTTCGTCAGAGCGTGCAAGGCCCTGCACTGTGCTTGGGTAGCCCTGCCGTTTTGGCAGCCGG
Organism: Thermodesulfobacteriota bacterium; assembly: GCA_040755955.1. GTDB lineage: Bacteria > Desulfobacterota > Desulfomonilia > Desulfomonilales > Desulfomonilaceae > JBFMAA01. Next base: position 28,404 of record JBFMAA010000045.1, on the reverse strand, counting down.
TGAACCCCTTGGCGTTACCATTCCCGTTGTCACCCACACGCCCTCTTTCGGTCTCGCCATGAGGCACATGAGATACTTCCTCTGCCCCGGTGTACTCGAGTCCGTAGCCGGCAAACCTCAGCGCTCGTGCAATGCTCCGAGTCTCGGCCAGCTCGATCAGGCTTTCCGACAATCGAGAATCCCGCTGGTTGTTGGCGGTGCCGTAACCAGCGAATTCGCCCTTTATCGTCTTTGCCGTGCAGCGAAACACCGCATACTGACCGTCCCAGCTGACCAGCTCGGTCTGAAGGCTGAGGTTGTCATTCTCCTCATGGGCCAGGCGCAGTCTCCCGCCCACGACAGGAAATACTCTGGTCTGACCGTTGAGCCTTCTTGTCACGATCTCGTCTTCACGGAATCCATTCTGATTCATGTCGTCCTCCCTCTCCCGGATATGGCCTGTAACGATTTCATTTGGGTTGCGATACGCTGTTGCCTTGTTGTGGACTACGGTTGCCAGTCGTTCTGTTTCAGCGTCGGTGTCTCGCTTGATCATGCGGTTACTACAGTGGAGCGCTCCTTATTGTTTTTTTACTATAGCATATTGACGCGTAGTTGTCAAGAGAAAATCCGCTTTGGTGTTGCTTTTATGTTGTTGAGTTGATGTGCAGAACTTAGGGCGCGATAAAAGTGCCTATTGGACGTAACAAACTGATTCAGTCTGTACTAATGCAGCCACAAACGGACTGCGATGGATATTGCTGATCCTTGTTGCTGTTGAGCGGCTGCTCAAAACTTGCATCAAGCCGGCTTCTTCCCCGCTGTTTTCAGAAGGATTCCGGATTTCTCCTGTGCGCGGAATTCGTGTTTTCGGATCCCGAATCCGGAAGGCGTTCGCAGATCCCTTCCGTTCCTATTCAGTAAATGTGTCTCTCAGTAGGCCGTACTTCATCGGGTACGGAAAACACCCCATCAGTCAGGACTTCTTCTCTTTGCCTACCGAGCTCGAAAGCAGCGAGAAGACAGACAGCGGAAGTTCAGAAATGCTGGAGATGCTGAGTCGGTTGTGCCGGACACGACAAGGAGGAATGAGTTCAACTATCCTCCTCCTCCTTCGCTCGGTCCGCATCCTTTGGTTTTCAGGATCGGCCGTCGACTCCCCCGCCGGTGGACGAACCTCTTGCCGGACTGTCCGGACAGTGTCTGCGCAGGTTGACCCTACCCTCCGGACAGGGATTCCGACGATCCGGTAAAACCTCTTGTGGTGATTTCAACATGGTTTGCTCGACTGGACCAAGCAAAGAACCAGTGTGGAAGGGCTTTTCCTCGATGCGAGCCGGCGTTTTGGTCCAGTTGGTCCGAGTCTGGTCCAGAACTATCACTGACAATCGCAGTGACTTACCTCTAATTGGACCAACTGGACCAAGAAAAATAGTACGTATATGAGGAGAGAGAAAAGAAGACACCTCCTCAGGGCTGAAGAGTCTATGCTCCTCTTTTTTTTCCTATAGGGGTACATTTTCCTTGGTCCACTGGTCCAGTAGAGGCCTTATAGAAACTATCATACGTAATATTAGTATGATATAAGTCTTTTGGGTGGACCAAAAGCTGGATCAAACCCGGACCAGCTTGGTCCCCTGTATTTATCTGAGGTTTCGCTTGACCAGAGCTCCGAGAGTGGTCACACCGCTCTCTGCCATATTGATCCCTGACCGTAGGAGAGAGATGACCCGGACACGATCCCCCATGAGCGTTATCCGTCGATCGTACCGTCTCCCCTTTTCCACGAGTACCCATTGTTTCTCGGCCAGGGCATCGAGCGAGCCTTCGAAATTATGCCCCATGCTCTCCAAAGCTTGCTTCAAGACGCCCGGGATGATGTCGATGGTTTTCCACTCGTATGCCTCCCATGCTCCATACCATTTTGGAGGGATTCGTTCTCCTTGCCGTCCGCGAAAGCATCCCTGGTTGGATATGCACCACTCGTAGATGTCCCGCATCACCTTTACGGCCACTTCCACTCCCGCCAGTTCGCTCTCGATCATAGGCCAGAGGAGCTCGAAAGGGTCAGGGCTCTCTTTCCATGGGAGGGCCCCGGATTCACAAGCCAACCCTCCCGCGATGGCCAGAGCAGCCACCGAATCCGCAACCCTGGCGGCTAGGCCGTTCCTCACCTTCTTGACGAACGCTTCCTTCCGCTCCTTGTACCTCTCCTTGAACTCAGGCCACCGATCTTGATTGTCAATGAGCCACCGGATGAACACGGGCCCCGCGTGGCCGAAGTTTTCCTTGACGGTGAAGTTGATGGTATCGACCAGTTTTCTTGTCTTGTCATCTTCACCGTCAAACGCGAGGCCCCGGAGCTGTACGACTCGTGCGTGCTTCCCCCCCTTTTCGTTTCCCTGGCTGGTGAGAGCACTTTCTCCGTTGCTGATCATCACGGTGGACCACTTGAAGGTCTTGGCTATACCTCCTCCTCGGGTTCCCCTGAGCTTTCCCACTCCGTCGGCTAGGAGGTAAATCATCTGGGTGATCTTGTGAGGATCTCCGGCCTTGGCACTGTCGTCGATACAGAACGGGAGATTGTTCAAGATCCCTGCATGCCGTTCCAACCCTACGGCGGTGCTTCTCCACGATTTTATGACCTTTTCCGGATCTCCCCACACGCTTGCGGCCAGCCGGAGTGCAGTGGTTTTTCCGACACTCGTCTTCCAGGTCAGGTCAACGATGAAGTTGGGAATCTTGAGGATCTGAAGCAGCGGCGCACAGAAGCTCGCATAGATTATGGCCAGAACCTTGGGGTACGCTTCAACGAGCGCCACGCAGTCCTTCCATTGTGCATAATCGCCCTCTTCTCTGAGCGCTTCGGCGAGGTCGTGAGATCCATCGATGGACCGGAAGATGGCCGTCTGCCCTGAGTCTCCGCCGATATGTGCATTGCCAAGCAAGAAAGAGGTCTTGGAATCCTCTATCCACCCGAGCGTCGAGCTGATGTGCTGAGTAGGTATGATGGATATGTTGTCCTTGAGAAAATCGACGACGTACCGCGACGCTGCGGCTGCACACCCTCCATGGATCAGCACACCGTACCTTGATAATGCCCTTACAATGTGTTTCGCTTCACTGAGATCCTCTCTGGGACAGGTTACGGTCTGCCATCTACCTTCCTCCTCGTACACGATCTCAACGAGCTCCTCCCTACTCGATACGTCCTTGAAACGCTTTGAAGGGATGAGCACGGATGGGCAAACCTCTTCCGCAACCGGTCCATCCTGCGTCTCAACAAACTTGGCGATCCCACCAGGTCTGAACACGTACCCAAAGGGCATATTGAGGTTCATGCAACTATCCGGAGGATCGAAACTAAGCGCTTCGAGTTCCTGTGCTACCGTAACGAGAGAGCTTTCTGCCGCCTGAACGACCTGGAACTGTCTTCTCTTGAGCTCTTTCTCTATGTCCCTGAGAATCCCTAGGCCTTTCAGAGCAGTCTTGCACGAAATCCATGTCTCCTGATCCCATTGCTTCACAATCTCCAAGGCTTCCAGGTACGTATCTTGTACAGCGGACGCTGGATGATGCTTCACTTCACTCATCAGCTGAGTACAGCGCTGCTGTGCCTCTTTCAACGACAGAGGCGGCACCCAATCGGGGTGATTGTTCATATGAGTCTTCAGCATGCTCTCGACTTTCTTCCTGGCTTGGTCTTCGTCGAACGGCGGAATACACTCTTCACCGGACTCGATGACAAACTGTTCGACCACATCCAAGGGAGTCGATCGAGCGATCAACCTACCCGCATGGCGAGTCAATTCAGTATCACGCTGTCCCTCGCGGAGACCGCTTACGATCAGATCTCTCCGTCTGCCCAGATGCCGACCCGTCCCTCTGAATACGGCTTTCAGTCGCCTCGTGATGATCTTCAAAAGCCACTCGGGGCATTCTGCCGGACAGTCCGATGGGTTCGCAATCCATGTATAGTACCCCCCACTGAGATGGACCGATGGAGGAGCGACCACGAACCCACCATCGCCTCGGACGTCAATCTTAGGAGGCAGGTCGCCTCGAGCGGTGCCCACCTCAATGTGGGAAGGATATCGGAGGTAGACGTGTTGGCCCCCGGAACCGGTTCTCACGCCGAGGGTAGGAGGCAAATCTCCGAGAGTGCCGATGAGTTCTTGTAGATTCTGCCTTCCTTCGTCTCCATCAATATCGAGAATGAGTAGGCCACTTTCGGGACCGGTGGCGATCCCCACGTTGGCAAGGGGCTTCCACGACCACCATTCGAGGATCTGAGCTTCGTCCAACGTGGCGTCCTTAGCACCATTCCTGGTAAGCGGATGCTTTCCCGGACTTCGGCAGTCCTTCTTTCCGCATGAACACTCCCCATTCTCAATGGAGTGCAGGGGCAGCACCTTCCATTTGCAAATCTGGGAGTAGCTCAGCGCAGCGGCCAGAAGCTCTTTCTGGCGCTCCTTGGCTTGGCAATTCCGCGACCAAGATACTGCGAAACCGACCCGACCCGCCAAGTGGTTGACAACCCTTCGTTTATGCCAGTCGTTTCGTGCCGCCACAAGATCGATGACGGTCTTGCTTTTGGTCTCGCAGGTCCCCGAGCAATTGCCATGGTGCGCTTCAAGTTGAAGAGCACCTCCGCATTCCGGGCAGGTGTACGTTCCTTTCGAGAGGCACAGTTCGGGGAAGAACTCGCGAAAGCAGTCATCGAAACGGATGACCTCAATGATCATCCCTTCCGCTTCCCGACCGTCAACTATTGAGAAATCTATCGCAGGTTCGCTGTTCCCAGGATCGGAAGCTTCAAGGGGTTCATCCGTCAGGAAGACGAATCCGCGGGGAGGTAAAGGCGCCAGATGTGCGTGGACTCCCGGGCTCCGTGTCGCCTCGGTCTCGGGGATATCCACAGTTGCAAACGTTTGACGGACTTCTTCCCCGTCGGAAACGACCTTTTCGGTCTTGCCCGGATCCAATTGACCGGCAGCATTGTGTATTTCTTGTATCATCGCTACGCACCGTTTCCTGATAGCCCGCTTCACCTTCTCGAGTGGGCTATCGCCTTCTTTTGGACAGGCATTGCCCGGACTAGAAACCTCCGAGCTTACGATGAAAAAGCCGGAGAACCGCGTGATTCGCAGTCCCCCGATGAATGATCAGTCGACTCTACGCTCTCGTCGTATGGCCCATCTTTGCATCACCCTGGGGGCCAGGTATTGCAAACCGGAGGGACTTTCGTGACCGTCCTCCTCTCGAAGAACTTTCTTTCCGCAGCAGAAATCGGAGAATTCCCGCCACTCCTTCCATGATGCTCCCATATTCACCAAAAACGATGTAATGGTCGTGCATCTCCACCTGTCCGTTGAGTCTTCTGTCTGCCGGGTAGATCAGGAACATGTCCCTGTTCTGCGGTCGCTTGTAGAAGGTGGTGAGCATCGCATTGGTTACCTGCTGAAAGAGCTGCATGCCTCTGGTCTCGGTCCCCCACACCAGTACGTCTGCAGGAAGGGCTCGTGGGATTGAATCCTCAGGTATGGCCGCCCAGTTCTGTCTGTTTAGGCCCTCCCGTACTACCTGAGCGCTCTCCATGTTGTTTGTCAGGACGATGCCGCGAGCCGGTTCTCCATTCCACGTGTGCACTCTCCTTCTGAGTGCTTCGGCGAATTCCAGGACCGCATCCATGAAAGGGGAGCCAGGAGCGACGGCTTGCCGCATCCGTTCGATGTCCCTCTCCTTTTCCAGATCTTCGCTGAACTCGTGGACAACATGATTACCTTCAGCAGTAGTCCACGAGACCGGTCTCCAAACCGGAATCGGAATCACTCCCCCGTATCCCGTCGGGCGAATATTACTGAGCTCCTGAGCTGTTCTCATGACTGTTCCTCCCCGACATGCGTGACCGTGGTGCTCCGCTCGGTACCGGTGTCACTCCGGTCTGCATCGTTTCCGTATGCTTTCAGGCCCTGTTCCACCAAACGACGGACGGTCGTAGAGAACGGCCTCTGTTCCGATTCTGCGAGTCGACTGACCTCGTCCCTTATGGACGGAGGCAGCCTGACGTAGCAGACGTGAGCCTTACGGCAGTTCTTTTCAGACGACATGTGCTCGTCCTCCTTGTGTGTTCGATCGGAAGTCTGCGCTTCTTGATGGAAAGACGGAGGTCACATTGAGTTTTCTGTACAGGGTGAAGCGAGGGGCAACTCGGGAGATTCAACGGGGGCGTGCTCGCGACGAGGATAGCCCATACAGCCTTTCGCGAAGGTCTTTATCGACTGACGGACCTGCTGAGCTGCAGGTTACTCAGCCAATCTGAAATCACTTCGTAGAACCGCATAAACGCACGGCAACACCCTCCCCGTTAACGAAGTCATCCTGACCGTGACGAACATGGCTTAGGAAGCTTGGGAGAGCTACATCTGGGTGAAAGAAGAGTTGACGCGTATTGAAGGGCCGTGGGCTCTGTTAACGGATGCAATCCGCTTCGGCATTAAGTAATGCCACGAAGGAAGACCGACACCTTTCCCATAGCTCGATGGGGTGGGACTGAAAGCGATTTCTGGGGACAAGTTATAACGGCGAATTCTTCCCACATGTGGGAAACCGGTTTTCTTAGTTCCGGCCTGGGTTTTCGATGGGAATTCCGTCTGATTAAGACGAATTTTCGCCGTTTTCTCTCGCGCCCTACAACGTACATTGAGCAAACGATGCGATTTTCGTGTGCACACCTGAAAAATCGCTAGATCTCCGCGAATCATTAATCGTTAAACGGAGGTATTTCGCTGAATGTTCCTCCTTTGGGGCATTAATGTATTTCCGTGACAGGGCGTTAATCGCAAGGCACCGACCCGCTCTGATTGCTGATATGGACGTGACGAGGACACTGTTGATGCAGCCGGCGAAGAGTTCCCTTAATCCCGATCAGGGGTTTAAACTACCCCCTCACATTCAGGGTCGAAATGCCTCAATTACCGCTCCGGACAGGGAAAACCATCAGGGTGGGTTTGTTCTTAATCCCGACCTTCGCTTGCCGGCCCCTCAATGGATTTTTCGTTTACCGGACCGACTATGGAGGTCGTCGCGGATCTTCCTATTGCGAACTCTGAACGAGGCGAGTTCTTTCATCACAGATCTTGACGCACGGTGGTCGTCTTTCATGAAAACGTGAACGGCACCCCCAACCATCCGAGCCGAGGGGTGCCGTCCGTTACTACCTTAAAGCGAAAGGACACTCTTCATGAAAAACGACCTATCATCCAACACTTATGGGTCCCTTTCCGAGGACCTTCCCTTTGATGAGGGCGGTTGTCTTTCTCGCTCACTGCGAGAGCTGCATTCCGGCTCCTCCTCAGAGAAGCGCTTATCCGTACACCTGTCGGAGCTCAAGCTTGCGGTACTGATGACGCAAGCCGGATCCTCGCGAAACAAAGTTCAGGAGGTGCTCCGCTCTGTTGGACATCGGGGAACGGTCCACCGGGAGCGAGTCTTCGGAGATGCCGCTCCATCCTATTCCCGAACCACGGTCTACCGAAAGGGCGACCACTCGGTCCAACTGTACGAAGAACCGTACAGGAAGACCGATCCGGTGATTATCCTTCAAGCTCCCGAGACCTCTCAAGACCTCTTTGCCTCAATACGAAAACGGCTGTGTCTGAAGGACGGAGACTGTTTTGTTCAGGATGACCGTCATCTCGCTATTTGTTCCGACAGGTTGAGGACCACTTCCGACCTGCTTGCAGGGAGAACGGGGAGCTTCAGCGTAAAAGAGCTTTCCTTGGTCAAAAACTTCAAACCGTCGATCACCAAGTATGTCGAAGACATCGTATCCCTTCTTCTTGAAGAGGGATTCTCCTTGGCACCGAATCCCCCAAACGTTCCTCCGGACGAACTCCATTACGACTCTCGTTCCTCCTTCAAGGACGGCGGACTGTCGTTGGATGTCCGATACGGCAAGAAACTCGATGGTTTGCCGGACATGATGCTCCACCTCAACTGGCAGCCCGATGTGCCTTTGGAGACTTCCCTCAACGATCTCCTTTTGACCGGCATTTCGGTGAGACCGCAGGTTGCGTCGCTGAACATCTCATCGGTCACACTGGATTTTGAGATCTGCGGATTCGGTTCCGGCGAAGTTCTGTCTCTTATGGAACCCATGCTGAAGAGAAAGAGATCGCTGGCACGGAAATCAGTTGACGAGGAGCGTTGGACGGACCCGCCCAAGAGGGAAGTCCGAAATCTGCCGGTGAACGAGATGCTGCGCATAGGAAAGGAGAACGACAACAACTATCACGTGGTCATCCGAAATGAGCCGACCTCTCTTCATGTTCGATTCGTAATCAAGAGCGAACGGCTCCGAAACCTTGGTGTGCATTCACTTGAGGATTTCTTCGTCACACCGTGGCTTAGTGCATTCCTCGAGAAGTACAAGATTGCCAAGCGGGAGCGTTCCTTCCTCCAACTTCCTGCACGTTCGGGTGACAAGCCGAACCCCATCGACAAGGAGTTTGCCGGCTCGAATCCGAATCTGTTTGCATCAAGGAGACGGGCGCCTGTGAAAAGCGCTCTTCCGGACAAGCGGCTTCAAGGTCTCTTCGCGAGGATCTGCACGGATTTCGATGAAAGCGTGAACCGTTCATACGAACAAGGAATCCTGCTGGTGATCCCGCAAAACGGTTTTATGAAGTCGGATTTTGTGAAAGGGGATCTCGGGAACAATCGGTCAACGATAGACCGTGTCTTCTCTCGTCCTGAGGCGAATTCCCGATGGAATTCTCGGACCGAGTTCAAGGGGCTGCTAATGACCCTGGAACGGGTGTCGGGCGAGGTCTTGATCCGCTTGTGGATCGGACCTGAACCTCCTCGGGACAGGTTGACTCACGATGGGTTGATCGTCGAGCGACCCAAGGATTACATCGGCACGATTCTTGGGAATCCTCGCCGCTCAAGGAGGGACGATGACGGTCATGAATAAGACCCAACAAAGGCAGGATAGCGCCGATCAAAGACGGGAGAATCTTATGTCAGGATCCGAATCAAGAAGCCTGGAGACCTCGCTGTACGTACGATTCGACAGGACCACAGCTGAGACTTTGAGAAGAATGGCACGGGAAGACGATAGATCGATCAGCGCATTAATCAGAAAACTCGTAGACAGAGCTCTCGAGGTGGAAGACCCAAGGGACCAGGGAAAGGGCGGCGAACCGGATTCGCGCAGGTGATCGAGTCGAGATGGCCGAGGGAGTCCCCGCCGGGTGATGACGCTCATCCGCAATTCTGTAGGTCGATTCCCCTTGGAGGAGGCATTAAAGTCCCGTGCCGAGCGGTCGAAAAGCCTTTTCCAGAGCGGTACGGCGTCAATTCTTCGCGATGGATACTTCTCGTGTTTAATCTGAGCGGCTGAACACGGCTTTTTCCGCTCCTCAAGCCCCCGAAAGCACACGTCGCCTGAAGTGGAATCTGCCGGTATAAGCCGGGAGAGATCGGTTGTTCTTGTGGATGGGACGGCCGGAAATGAAGTGCTGATGGGCGCGATGGACTCCTATTTGCCGAGAACCCGGATTCGACCTGTATTTCCAAAGGTCGCAGGCCGGATCGAAGTCTCCTCGGGACAGTAGCGCGGATAGTAGCACTCGGTAAATGCGTCCCGTCACCGCAAGTGGGCCTATCGACTTGCGAGACCTGTGCGAACGCGAGCTGGCATGTGCTCAGGGTGATTCCGTTCTGGATGGGTCAGCTCGGAGGCTGATGATCTCGACCGGATTATGGGGAGCGGAGACGATAGCGTCTCTGCTCCATTTCTGCAAACTATCGACCGAAGGCCTCGTGCTCAATTTCGTCGACGACTGCCTGCACTCTCTCGACAAGATCCTTCTTATTGGGATCAGGCAACATGTCATAACCAACTATGGTGAGCGCCCAACCTTCTTTGTCCACGTGAACCGATAACCTGCGTTCGTCGAAACGAGGCGTGCCTTCCTCGTGATGTTCAGCGGACGGTACGCCGCAGTGATCACCGACCACACCGGAATCACGGTCATCCCCGACGGAGGCGACCCGAGACTCCCGTTTCTGCCTATCCTTGTTGACACCGCCACCGTTGCTCCGGTGACCTTTTTCGACCTGGAGTATGACCTCAACGGCTTTGAGTGCTTGGTGGAGGCTTATTGTTCCTTCTTTGACCTGTTTTCGAAGCATTCCGGAATCATCGTGCTGAATAACCTTGCGGACCCGCTTGATGGTGGACTCACTCTTGCAACACAGTTTCCCTAATGCTTCCGCTGACCTGAAATTGGGTTCATTTGAACCTGATTTCTTCTTGCCCGGGGTTTTTCGCTTATCATGCTTGTCAACGATCTCGAGCAGGACTGAATCATCGAGTGGTCTTCGATGTGCTTGGGCATAGATCATGCGGTCGATCACCTCGTCAATGGAATCGAACTCGGTGATGACGCAAGGCACTGAGCCTATTCCCTGCTCACTGGCAAGCCGAAGCCTAGTATGCCCGTCCCAGACAACAGAACCTTCGCTCCATGGTCCGATCGCCAAACAGATGGGATGGGCCTGATCGAACCCGCGTTCCTTCATGTCCTCAGCGATGCCGTCAGAGAGGTTACGGTAGTGAGGCAAGAAGCGCTCCAATTCAGGGTGAAAACTGATTGTCGCAGGATCCAGGAAGACCACCTGACCTTGAGCAACCGGAGTCTGTCTCCGGTGGTCTTCAACATGAAGCCCTGCCAGGTCCGAAGAGGGAATGGTTGAACATAGGGCATTTGAACTCTCCACACCCTGCTGACGTGGACGGCAGGGCAGCCCGAATTCCTTGAACGTCGCCGGTTGCTCAATCGTAGCCTCTCGCTCGGAAGATCGCAGTATCTTCTCGGAGAGGTCCGTCAGCTCAGTGGACGTTGCCCCATTCAGGACCGATCCTGCGCTGAGTTTGCCGCTGCTGACCTCGTCCTGCCGCCGGAGAACTTCCGAATTCGGAGTCAACTCATAGGACATGCCGTCCTCCTCTTAGCGCCTCGGCCCAAGGAGGAGTGCCGCAGGGGAATGCTGCAAAAAGGAAAAGACCCTCATCCGCGCAAACCTCCTCCTTTCAGCCAACAGGCTGCGGAAAAAGTCTCCGCGCATAAGGGTCTCTTCTTGCGAGCCGGCTTTACACTATGCGCCGAAAACCGGATTACCGCTCTGCTTTAGGTAATCCCTTAGCCGTCCACACCGTTTCCAGCGTGGTGCCTAAATAGGTTTCCCATGGCAATTTGATCATCGTCCTTGTTTTACCCAGCGATTGAGAAATGTCAACAGCTTTTCATTCTACGGCTTCCTCCGTTTTCTCCGGGGGAGGGAAATTGGTCTTCGTCTCGCCGACGTGACGGGCGTCAAGCCCAAATTGTTGGAGCTGTTCGCCTTGCTGCATGATTCGATGCGCCGCAATGACGGTAACGACCGGGCCATGGCCGGCGAGCCTCCCAGTTTGCGAGGTCCCCCCAGGGGATCCTTTCCGTGTTCTCCGAAGAAGAGCCTGATCTGCTGACCTTTGCCTGCGAGTTCCACACCGATGGGCTGCTCGATGGGACGTGACCGTGCCAGCTTGTTGGGACTCGGACAAACTCGACCTCGGGAAGGTCCACATCAAGCCGATGGCTCACGAGCTCTGCACTTCGGCTGCGAAGGGCCCTGGCATGATCGCATGGGCCTACAGACTCCCCAAGACCAGTCTTTCCGACGCATCGTCGGCGTACGGCGAAGCAACTCCGCTCTGCGGGGCCGCCTTGGACTCCGAGCCACAAGGAAGGAAATGGTGGACTGACAGAACGGTTTCCAGGGCCTCGGCGACATGGCTCTGAACAGCTATGGCTTGACGGAAGCGGTCCCGTCAAGAGATACTGCTGCACCAGAACCTATTCTATCTGCGCTGGAGTTAAGACCCTGGACATGGGTAGGAAGAGACGGCAACCTGTTCGGGTGAGTGAAGTCAGGTTCAGGTTGGGGTGGGATCGGGACGTTTCTTGTGAGGCAAGAATGAACACTCCCGTTGCAAATGGCTCGAATACTCGGCATCAAGGCTAGCACGCGATTTCGTACGCTACGCGCTTCGGCTGTCCCGTCACGGAGAAACGAGACCGAATCATCAGAATCGGATGCCCGACACGGTGAAGATTCGAGGGAAAAGAACATGACACTGACGTTCATTCCCGGCATTGAGGTCTACTTGAATCCAACGAGCGAGGAGCTACTGTCCCTCGGGGGGTCGCTTGAAGACTCGATGGTAAGATTCATTCTCGTCCACGGGTCCAGGAGACTCTATTGTTTTCCTGCTTCGATCCCGCACGATAAGGCCATGATCGGCCTCGGTCTGCATTACTCGGATGATGTCCTCACGGGCGTCGGCAAGATAGAAAGGGACCGCATCACCGTTACCGGCCTTCCCAGTCTTGAAGTAGACGCACATTGTCATCCTGATTCCGTCATGGCCATCTTGAGACTTGACTGGTCTTGGACCGAAGCCTACTTAAAAGGTCTGGTCGAGGTACTCATGCCTTACGAGCAGTTGTCCGTAGAGTGATTGTCCGGATGAAAGAAGCCAAGGCGCTGAGGTGGATCCCTTTGTCAAGACGAAAGAAACGTGGTCCACATCACTCTTGCGAGGGTCAGAAAACGAATCCAGTGGATTGCGCATAACGGTGAGGGAGCGATCACGCCATGAACCGCAAACAGACCAAGATTCCCGAAAGATTCCACGCCCCCCTTGTGGCACTTTCTGACGCCCTTCGTCGCGAACGACTCATCGTGGTTGTCGGGGCCGGCCCAAGTATTGCCGCGGGATTACCTTCGTGGAAAGACCTCGTCGCCCCCTTGCGGAAAGATCTGGGGCTTCCCCCTCCGTCGAAAACCCAAGATCCCCGCCTCCTGGACCCCCTTTACGTGGCAGAGATGTACGAGAGCCGGTTCGACAAACCCTCCCTGCGTCGAAAGGTGAGCCAAGCCATCAAGAAGGTGCACCGCCCGTCAGAAATCCACGAGACACTCGCCCGCCTTCCCATCCCCAAGTTCTTCACCACGAACTACGACGGTCTTCTTGAGCGTGCGCTGGAAAACCAGGGGAAAAGGGTCCACGTGGTCTACCGAGACCAGGACTATGCCTACGTTCCGTCGTCCGGCGAGACGCTGGTCATCAAACTTCACGGAGACGTGAACAGTCCTTCTGATCTGGTTCTGACCAAGAGCGACATGCTGGATTATGCTGCAACACGGCCGAATCTTCTCGGGGAATTCAGGAGCAGCTTGAAAAGATACACCGCACTCTTCATCGGCACGAGCATGCTCGACCCCAATCTGGAGGGGATGTTCGAGCTGTCGGTGAGAGCGTTAGGGGAGCACGCACTCAGACACTACATACTCGTTGAGGGTTGGGACGAGAATCTCAGGGATTACTACAGCATGCACCGCCTTGAACCAATTCGCGTGGAAAGCTGGGATGAAGCCCTCCAGTTTCTCCACGAACTGAACAAACAGGGAACCAAGCCACGCCCTGAGACGCGCCCTTTTTCCGTCTCGATTCCCGAGGGGTACGTCATGGTGCAAGAGGACGCCTTGGGGAAGTGGCAAAATGAAGCATACAAGGCCCTTACGGACGAATACCACCGTATCTCCGAGCGATACCGGAAGGGGGCGAGAGGCAGCCTTGTAATGGACTTGGAGGAGTTGAGGGAGAGACTCGACAACCTTGGCAACGTGGCCAAGACGGGTGAAGACGCGGTCCGACGACTCAAGGTGAGAGTTCTTACGCTTCTTGCTCATGTGTACGTGGCCAAAGAGGAACGTCCGGATGATGCTGCCTTGGAAGGAGGTCCGGTCGACGAACAAGTCGCTGTCAAGAATGACAGGGATTCTGCCGAAGCGGAGAAATGCATGGAGGAAGCCGCCTCGCTCGCTGATGATTCAAATCGGGACTATGTGCAAGAGGTTCGGGCCCTGTGTGCACATGCAAAAGGCGAAACGGATGCCGCTCTGAAGCAATTGGAAGTTCTCCCGGGACCATCTGCGATTGCACTCCGTCTTGCCATGCTGCTCGACGCGGACAGGCTGGAGGATGCGAGAATGCTCTTACCGGACCTGTCGACGAGAGTTGACACCGAAGCCGAATTCGCTGCGCTGGTAGCGAGGTACTATGTCTATGCCACTGAGCTCGAACAGGCAAGAGGAATCGTTGATCCATGGCTGGAAAGATCTTCGGACAACCCGCTCGTCGTCGAGATGGCAGGCTACGTGTACGCTCTGTTGTCACAACACCGGAGGGAGGAATTCTGTAAGAAACACAAGCTCTTTTCCACTTTCAGCATCGTCTTATTCCACGAAGAGCTCCTGGACTGCGGGGAAGGGAGCACCGGCGAACGCTCTGCTGAGCTTTTCGAGCGAGCCGGTAGTCTGCTGAAAGAACTGGGCGAGTCGTCACGGGCCCGTCGTTGTTACGCAAATGCCTATGCATTGCTCTACGCATGCAGGACCGATGATTCCAAACTCAGACCACTTGCCGATCGACTGTCCGAATTCTTTCCACAGGCTAGGGAAGGAGCCCTCAACAGCCTCCTTGGGGATAGCGAAGTGACGACTCTCAATCTCCAGGACTTCAAACGTGCCTTGAGATTCGAGCAATTCGTGCCTCGCGTCCTGGAACGACTGATGTCGTGGGCAAGTGCCTCGGGCAACTGGGCTGCAGCGGCCGGTCTCCTCGAGCAACCCGGTTTCCAGTCCAGGATTGCTACTCCGGAAGACCAGGCGACGGTCGTTACTCACTTAGTTGCCTTCTTGGGGAATGCGGGTAAGCCCCAGGAGGCCCTGGCCACCATCGACTCATTCGTGCCGCCGGTCGAATATGCCTACTTCCCTTTGATTCTTCGAGTCCAGCATTTCCTCCATCAACGCCAAGACAACGCGGCTGCAGAGGTGATAGCCGTGCTTGAGAGGGCGTACGGAGAGAATCCCCTGGTACTCGCGCAGCTCTGCGAATGGCACGAAATGAAGGGCGATTGGCCGGCAATGCAGGCCTTTGCCGAGAGACTCATCGAATTGATTGCGATTTCCCAGACATACGACTACTACATGACTGCATTGGGAAACCAGCAGAAGTTCGAGCAGATTCTCGAGGGCCTTGAGCGAGCACGCGTGGAGGGGGTCAAACTGAGCCCGAAATGGACCTTAATCAACCGTGCTCGCGCATTAGTCGGCCTGGACCGGTGGGAGGAAGCACTGGAGCTGTACCTTGTTGCTGAGAGACAGCCACAACCACAAGACGATCAGAAACTCCTGAAGACGGACGACCAACTGAACATCGCCCGCGCGTACGCCCTCACCGGGAACCGAGATGAGGCGCTCCGCAGAATTCGGGAGCTTGTCCGCGGTGACCCGACGTTTCCGGGTGGGCACTTGATGCTTATCCAACTCCTGGGCGACCGAAATGATGTGACCGGAGCGCTCGAAGCCGCGGAACAAGCTTCCAAGGCATTCCCTGACAATGAACTTGTGCAATCGGCCTTCATCAACACAGCACTCATGGCAGGAAAGACGGAACAGCTCTTCGAAAGGATGCGCGAGTTTCAGGAACGATTTCCGGGCAGCAACCTTGTACGCGTAGTGCCGGAGGAAGAGGGTCTTGCGAAGCTCAAGCGTTCGCTGGAGGTCCTTCATTTTGCTGAGGATCAGTATGAGCGGGGCCGCATTCCCGCCGTGCAGTGCGCGTACATGGGTGGGTCCTGGCCTTCATATTTCCGATTCCACCAGGTGCGACGCCAGTACCGTTTGGGACTGTACATCGCGTGCGGCGAACAGGCGGAGGAGTGGCGTCGTCTCTCTGATCCAAAGGTGCGACAGAATGGGGCAGTTGTGGACTATCCGGCTCTGGTAACGGCCTTTGAACTGAGCCAGGTTTCAGGTGAATGGGAAGACCGCCTGAGACGGTCCTTTTCCAAGATCTACCTCCCTGCCGGTTTTCGCGAACTGCTCGCTATTGAACGGTCGTCACTCTTCGGTCGTATACAGGGAGTACGAGAGGCCTCCCTGCAAGCCCTGAGAAACCGGATAGATAGAGACTCCGGTCGATTCGTCACACCGTTGATTCAGCCCATCCCCGATGTTGAGGATAGCTTCGGACATATGGCTGAACGACGGTATGCAACCGAACACGGGCTCTACTACCTCAACGAATATGCAGATGACGCAGACCGGATCCCCAGAGAGTTCGGTTTGCAGGAGCTTGCCGTCCATTTGTCAGGAAAGAAGGCGCTAACACCCCGCCAGATCAACAGGCTGGAACGCCTGGCTCGAACGAACCGGGAATTCAAGCCCTTACCGATGTCCTCTGCGCCGCTCAATGAGATCGTCGCGGACGTTGCCACACTGGAGACGCTTGCGGAAACGGACTTGCTGGACGATGTGTTGGGCTACTTCAGGCTTGTCCACGTCTCCGAGATCGGTAAGCTGCGCCTGACCGAGGAGGTCATGTCACTCGAATTCGCCCGACACATAGCAGACCGGTTCGAGCTATTCGAGCGGCATGTGACACGCGAGTCTGACTGGATTGAGTGGGTCGCAGTCTCCGATGCTGAGAGAAGGTCTTTGGTGAGCCGGGACCCGGACCGGCTACCGGGAGGGCTGAGGCACGCCATGAAGTATGTCGCAGATCTTTTTGCCATTGCCCTCAGCAAGGGATGTGTCTTGATCACCGACGACCGGGCCGTCAGGATGTTGGGTTTTGCCGAAGAAGACGGCGCAGACCCGACGGCAGGAATCGTCCGCGTCGGTTCCGACACCCTACTCCGCCACTTTCGTCGCGGGGACGAGCCGCCTCTACCCCTCGATGACTATGTGGACGTGTACCGGACCCTCATTTCCTGGAACTATCGTCACCTGCCCCTCGATGCCGACGTGGTCATGGCCTCATGGCCATCCCTCCACGGCGAGGAGCCGATCCCCCACGACTCTCCCATACGATACTTCTCGTCTTCCATGGCTGAATACGTCGCAATGGCCGGAGAGGAGAAACGGCTGGCGGCAGGAATCATGCGGGAAGTTGTCAACGTATACGGGAGCCGGCTGTCAACGATTCTGTGGAGAGCTTTCGAGTCGGATAAACCTCTACGGGAAGTAGCGGGAGTCCTAAAGCTGCTGGAGGTCAGTTTCACTACCGAGCGGTTCAACGGTCATTTCTCCATGTCGTTTCCCGCGGTCCTGTCGCACCTTCTGTCCGGCGATCCCCAATCCAACATTCTGCCGGAATTGAGCGCTGCCCGGAAATTCCTTGCATGGTTGGAGTCCGTCATCAAGGAAGCGGGAGTGCCCCAGGATGAACTCGCCAGAGCATGGCAGTCGTGGATATGGCGCATTGCAGCGGTGGAGGCACCGGAAGAACAGAAGCTCGTTGCTCTACGTGAAAAGCGAAGAATAGTCGCATACACGATTAGCATTCTTCCCGAAGAAACGGGTAAACTGGTTCTGACTCCCGACATACAAAAGCTTCTGAATGAAGAGCTGAATCTCAAGACTGGGATTCGGCGCAAATACGTCTGGGGTGCCGCCGGGGAGGAGGATGCCGGAGAGCCCAACGAAGCGCTTGCGGAGGACCAGATTGACGGTCTGTCCGATGAGATTCTTCTCAACCTTCTGGCGGGAACGAGTGGCGAATTCACGAAGGACGATGTTCGATTGCTCCCCAGGCCGACTTCTGACGACAGTTTCCTGTTACGGTTCGGCGTGCTGCCTGATCATCCGGAAGCGGTGGAAGGGCAATGGCAGGTCCATGAACGGGCCGCAGATGTTCTTCCTATCTTCCTGCATCCGGATCCGGCTCTGAGGTCAGCAGCCTGGGATCGTGGTCGGGCCAAGTTAACGAAGTTTGGTGCAGATGCGGTTGCTTGGGAACGTCTCGGCAAGGGGCTGGTGGAAGGAGATCCTGAGGTCTGGTATGCAGCAGGGAAAGAATGTATCGGTCTCCTGCTGTCGAACAGATCCGTTGCGGTCGAAATACTGGGGGAGGTCATCCGGGGCGGGCGACTCCCCTTTGTCCGTACCCTCGCCCAATTGCAATTGCAGCACGTTCTCGAATGGTTTCCATTCCACTCAAGCCAGTGGAGGAGCGGCAAGGATCTCAAAGAATGGGCCACCGGCGTATCGCAGAGGATACAAAAGGGAGACGCGAAGGCGGGGAAGTCTGTTCGCAAGTGGGCCTTTCATTCGCCGTTCCCCGATGGTGAGGTCTTCCGAAACCGGATGATCGACGATCTGGTGTTGCGGGGCAAGGGAGACATGAGGAATATGGTCAACGAGGTATTCGATTTCCTCGCTGAGGCGGAACGAAACCCCTCGCCATTCTTCAGGATCAACACTGCGCTGGCAGTGCTGGAACTGGACCGCCGACGCATCAAGGCTTCACCGAATGCGAAAGCTGGAGACCTCTGGATGAAGACTCCGGGAACCGCTCCTGCTGTGCACAGCAGAGTGGAAAGGCTGCTGTACGAGTCGTTGGCGCCGCTCCCGGGCCCTTCCCCCCATGACACCAAGCAGGAAGAGGAACTCGCAGGGTTGACCTACACGCTGATGCAGGCACTGTCGACCCTTTGGCAGAATGAAGCCGAAACAGAAGGCCACACCGTGAACACCGAGACCGACGAGGCCGGCAAGGCGGCCGTTGAACGGAGGCGATACCTGGCCACGATAGTGGGCGGATATCTGGCAGGCGAGCTGGCGCACAGAAACCAGGATTTTTCGGCAAGTGCTTGGAAGGACCTCCGCGAATACCTCTACGTCTTGAGCATGGCAAAGGCCTGGACGCGCCCTGACAGGGCCAAGGGGTTCTTCAGACCAACTTTCTTGGGAGCATTGAACTACCCCTTGTCCTATGCAAGCAAAGGTCTGGAGGCATACACCGACGGATTGAGAGCGTACGTGATGAGCGATGCGCTGCGGGTTCGCCTCTTGGATGCGTGCGAGACCCATCGCATATTTCAAGCCACATGTTTTTCCGGAGACGATGGGTATGTGACCTGGCTCGACGAGAGCTTTGAAGCCTCAAGCAATGCCGGAGTGCCCGATCTTCTCGAAAAGGTCGCGGGAAGTACGTTCAGGTATTGGTCAAAGCGGGATCGCAGGAAGCTGGAGCAACTCCGATCCAGTGTTGACCTTCATGAAGCTATCGAGGATTTCGTCGAGCGGATTCTACAAGGCGGAGATCGGGAGGTGGAAGGAGCAGGCAGCGCGCTCACCCTGTTTGTCTGGCTCGGGTTCGTGGCGAAACGGCCCAGATGGGAAGCCCTACTCGACACCTGCCTCGAGGATCGCGTCGCGTCGCGGCTGGTCCAACATGAGGATACCTACTATGGTATGGTGGGTACATTGAGCCAACTCCTGTTAGCGGACGATGTGCCACAAGAAACATGCCATAAGATGCGAGATTTCCTTCTTGCAAGGGTGAATGACCTTGCTACTTCAGGGCGACTCACGACACATGTCAAGGTACTCATTCGGTTGCTCATGGAAGGGTGGTTCGATAACCGACTCGATATTTGGCTCCAGACAGTGGGAGGAGAGCAGTCCATTCCGTTTCCTGAGCGTGAGAGAGCGCTAGCAATCCTGATGCGGGAATGGGATGAGATGCCCGAGCAGGTGAGCGTCCGCCTCCAGCCGCTCTTCGAGGATATTGCCGCACAACCGGAATGGAAGCTCTCGCCCGTGCTGGCGCAGTTTAGGAGGAGGTCTCGATGAGTCGTGGAAGAAGAAAGGCCAAGACAAAAACGGCGAAGCGGCTCATCACAATCCATTCCCAGAAGGGGGGAGTGGGCAAGACGATGATCGCTCTCTATCTGGCCCGGAAGTTCGCTCAGCAGGTGGACGGCGGACAGGGTGTGCGGACGGTGCTTCTTGACGCGGACCTCACTGGAACCAGTCTTGCGGAAGCGCTGCCGCTGAGAGCTCCGAAAATCACTGAAACGGGCTTTCATGAGTTCCACGAGACCCGAGACTTGCTCAGAGAGATTTCACAGGAGCCGGGGTCTCAACTCCCCTGGTCGAACCCGGAAGGGAACAGGGTCCAGTTTCTGAATGATCTGCTGTTCTGTGATCCGATACGCTATGGCAACCTCATGGACAACTCGGATTTCAATAAACCATCGGGATTCAACAAGCGTCAATTGCTCTGGAAGATTGCTGATCCTCGGGAAGATGACCAAGGCGGGAATGAGCTTGGTCTCCTTCGTGTCATCCCCAGCTCGGCGATGCCGAGACACATTGATCGGTGTATCCCATACGTGTACAAGGAAGCCGCAACGGGTTTCCTGGAGAATCGCCTCGCGCAAATCGTCATATCATTGTGGACGGAGGACTGGGGTATGGGGAAACCATTTGACGTGATCGTCATAGATACGCCCCCGGTAATAAAGGGCATTTCCAGGGCAGTGCTGGAACTGGCCGATGACAAGCCTCGAACAGAGGACAAGTGCCTGTCGGACGTCGACGACAAGACCGGCGGTCTCTCGGAAGCTGTGAGGCCTCACGAATTGCGGTCCACAGCGATATTCGTGAGCAGCGCGGATGTACAGGATTTCGTCGCCTTGACCCGGACCCTTGACGAGTCGCTCCTACGTTGGAGCAAGAATGCCGAGAGTAGCCGCAAAGGGAGGTCAGCCTCCAAAGTGATTTCAGAAGATCGCGTGCGACTGCTGCTGAACAGGATACCGGCAGTAGGGGTCGAAACTGGGAATGGCCTGCAACTATTAAAAGAGCGTTACACAATCGTAAACTACTATACGGAACAATATCTCCAATATCACTCCCCGCAATACGGTTCTTTGAAGAGGGCTAGCCGGGGCAAGAATGCTCTCACGCCATCGCCATTGGCAGCGAAAGAGGACAGAACGTTCACGATCACTGTTGATGAAGTCCTTGGCGCAATGTATGTCGGAAGGCTGCAGATGGAGCGCTTTCTGTACAGCGGTGAGATTGATGAGGGAATCGAGGGACTCGGAGCACTCTACAGGAGTCTTTCCAATGAACACCCTGAACCCTGACCAGGGAATACTGGACGACGGGTGGGTCTACACCTACCTGGCTGCCCTGTCGATCGAGAAATGGCTCCAGAGTATGGAGAGTTGGAAAAATAAAGAGCGAATCGGACTTCGTTGGCAGTCTCGGCCCGAAGAATATTGGACGAAAGCGCCTCACCGGGAAGAATGGACAAGGCTGCTGGACCGGCTCCCGCGAAAGTTCCGCAGAGAACTGGAGTTCATGAACACCTTCCTCCTGGTCAATGTTGTCAAGATTGTCCCTAACCTGGACTCTATCCTCGCGAATCACGCGTACATGGAATGGCTCTTGTACCACAACCTCGACCATGAAGAATACCGTGAGCACATCGTACATCCGGTGAAGGTGGCTGCCGTTGCGCAGTGGTTGTTGGAGAAATCGAACCGGATGTGCCAGGTTAAGGAGAATCTGTCCGCTGCTCAGCACGTCAATCACTGTCTTGGCAGTTTGGGGCTATCGAATGATTTTTTCAAGAAAGACAAGGATGCGGAGAATGTCATTCGGCTAGCTTTGTGGATCGCAGGGCTCTTCCATGACCTGGGGTACGGCCATGCGTTCTTCTGTGGATTGGAGAAACGCATTGCAGATTCGTATCGATTCTACGGAGGCGACGTGGCAGGAGGCAGTGTCTCGGGTGTGAATCGTGCCTTGCTGGAACAGAGCCTTCTTCCGTATCATCTTGTCGACGATGACAAGCTTAAAGATTTCTGGAAGACCGGAAGGCTCGAGCATCGTAAGGCGCACGAGCCGAGCGAGCAGTGGAAATCCAGGCTCTACACGCATTTCACGTCGAACCACAGCATGGCCGGCGCCTTGAACCTGCTGTCTCTGCTTCAGGAGATCATCGAGTACTGGCCTGACCTGGACTCCAAACTGGTGCTTGCCTTCGAACTGGCGGCAGAGGCCATTCTCCTCCACGACTTGACCAAGGAGAACAATTTCTCTTCTCCAGCTCGGACAACTACAGCAGAGTCCGCCCAAGACTCTGCGTTCATCAATTTCAAGAAAACCCCATTGGCGATCATTCTGATCCTTGCCGATGAGATCCAATGTTGGGGGAGACCGAAGCTGAAGTATGGGCAAGGCTCAGGGGAAAACGAGGTCATTGTCAGCCATGAAACAGAAGACGAGGAGGTCGAGTATCATTGGGAGAATACGAACTCGTCGAGCGGAGTGAGGCGACTCCTCTTGGGTTGCAATGTAGCTGAAAAATTACTGTCGAGCAAGATTAGTGAAGCTTGGCAAGTCTGTTTTCAAGACTTCGTTGAGATTGGCCCACTCTAAGATCGTTGCAACGTCCAAGCGAAGACCGTACAATGAAGGACGTCACAGACTTGAGGCTGCGGCGAGGTAATTCGTGTGAGCTGTTTGCCGACATCTTCCGACCAATCCGGCAGAAATTCACGGGACCGATTCTTCAAAGCAATTTCCCCGTCCATGACCCCCAATTTCTCTTCAGTGCCCGCATGAATCCGAGATTTGGCGGATCGAGTGGACCTTCGGAAGAGTTCGGATTTGTCATCTTTAGGCGAGGCAAAGGTCCGTCCAGAGACGGGCTTCGGATGACGAGGATCTTCTTCCTTCGCCGTATTGGACCCGGCCGGGCCGAAGAAGGTGTCCGCAATCACTTCCTTCGGCCGAAAGTGAGGACAAGTGCTGCTTGTTTGGGCCACCGCAGGCCCTCAGTTTCTCGCCCGGCTTCTCCTCGGTTTTCACCTGTTTTGCGTTTCGCTCCCCCGGCCGCATCTTGATCCCTTTACAGTCCACGGTGTGCACCACGATGGGACCTTCAGTTTCTTACGGCGGAGGCGGCAAAGAGTCCATGAAATCTTCCACCATCTCCGTGCAGTCACGAGTCATTCGTTCAATCGGGCGATGAGCAACCCTCAAATGAAGCTGCCTGTTGGTCGAGGCAGCGGCCCGTTCATACGAAGTCTCGACAACCTTGGACGACATCCAGTCCTGAAGTACGCATGAATACTCCCGTTGCGGAAGATTCAACCGGGCGTCCAACGGGAAGAACCTTGTCGTCCCGCTTTCCTATAGTGAGCCAGGCCTATCGTGATCGCTCCGAAGACAGACAAATACTTGCATCCGGATTCCAGAAGGTACCCGAATACCACTCCCTCTTCGTCAGTGAGGGACTCACCGACCTTCGCCGTACCAATGGCGAGCACGAACAGCTCAAAAAGGACTCGCCCGAGCCTGAACAGCCTCCGGTAAATCCCCCCCCTCATGAATCTACAGGCCCATGGCCTCCTGAAGCATGTACTCCAGAATCGCATACAATTCCCGCCGCGCTTGCTCTATCTTTTCCTGCATCCCAGACCTCCACTCTTGATGTTGTCTTCACCACATCGTTCAAGCACCGGAGGCCTCGGAGAACAAGCCATACTTACATATACCTATCCAAAATCAAAATGCGCGGCACCCATCAGAGTCTGTCTTTTCGGCAGCGAAAAGACAGGAGTTCACGGGAAGGGATCTGGTTGTCCGCTACGAAAACGATTTGACTTGTGTCCCCTGATCTGGCAGGTATTCCGCACGGGTTGAGTAATCGTTTTTTCATCATGGGAACGATTCTTGCATGTCCAACGAAGTGGTGGCGACCCCCAGTCGACCTGATATGGACGGATATCAAAAGCAAGGGAGCGGAATGCAGGTCCTTCTTAACGGACTTATAGCCGGTATGACGATGTCCGTGATGGCGCTAGCCTTTACCTTAGTCTACTTGCCCACTAGGGTTTTTCATGTTGCACTCGGCGCGACTTATACCATTGCCCCGTTTATAGCTTGGACTTGTCTAGGGGCTGGATGGTCCTGGCCGTTGGCTGTGACCCTGGCCACATTGACATCTGTGCTTCTTTCTCTGGCTTGCGAATGGGTCAATCATTGGCCTTTGGAACAGAAGAACGCCTCTCCTAGTGCGCATCTCGTTTCCTCGCTCGGTATCTACATCCTTGTTGTTCAGGCGACAGCATTGAAGTGGGGCAACGACCCCAAAGTCCTCCGAATCGGACTGGATTCGGTCTGCAGCTTTTGGGGCATGGTATTGACCGGAGCCCAGGTGACTCAGGCCGCTGGTTCGATCATAGTGTTGGCCTGCTTCTACGCGTGGCTGGGCTTCAGCAATATCGGATTACAGCTTCGGGGTATGGCGGACAATCCTGTGGAGATGGCTCTAAGGGGTTACAACGTGCGACGGCTTCGGCTGATGGCGTTCGCACTGGCTGGAGCTTTAGGGGCTGTGTCTTCTTTGACCGTATCTTTCGACCTCGGCTTCGATCCGCATGGAGGCTTGCAAGCACTGCTACTCGCAGTTGTCGCAATGATCATAGGCGGTAGATCGTCGTTCTTGGGACCGGTAATCGCTGGAGCCCTGTTGGGAGTGATTCGATCTGAGGTGGTCTGGTTTCTTTCAGCGCGTTGGCAAGAGGCTGTTACTTTTCTCTTACTGGCTTTATTTCTTCTCTTTAAGCCTCATGGTATTCTGGGACGAAAGGGCAGAGTGGAGGCTGATTCGTGAATTACCTGCTCCATCTACTGATTTATCTCGACATCTACATCATCGTGGCCCTCAGCCTGAACATCGTAGTGGGGTATTGCGGCCTGCTCACCTTGGCTCATGCAGGCTATTTTGCCGTTGGCAGCTACGCGTACGCTTTGCTGACACTGAAACTCGGCTGGGGTTTTCTTCCATCCGTAGCGGCGGCGGCCATTCTATCCGGAACGCTCAGTCTTGCTGTCTCTCTTCCGGCGTGGCGATTAAGGGAAGATTTCTTCGTAATGGCCTCTCTGTCCGTTCAAGCCCTGATCTTCAGCGCTATCAATAACTGGTCTAAACCGGGGGAGCCTGTCGGGACACTTGCCAATCTTACCAATGGACCATACGGGGTCCCCGGAGTTCCAAGACCCGATATCATGGGTAGCGTTTTTGATACCATCGGTAGCGTGGCAACGATCTCCTTGGTACTGGCATTTCTCAATCTGCTGGTGGGCTGGGCGTTGCTCAAATCCCCGTGGGGACGTGTCCTTCAAGCCATGCGAGACGACGAACTGGCCGCTCGGGGGCTTGGAAAGAACGTCAGGAGGCTCAAAGTCCAGGCTTTCGCGGTCGCCTGCGGGATGGTTGCGGTTGCCGGAGCCTTGTATGCGTCCTATGTTAATTACGTTGACGCGAGCCTGTCTTCACTGGATCACTCAATCCTAATGCTCAGCATGGTCATCGTTGGCGGAGTCGGCAATTTTCGAGGGCCGGTTGTTGGGGCTGCCGTTCTGATTGCGATCCCCGAAATCATGCGCCTTCTGCAAATTCCTGACACAATGGCCGCAGAAATTCGGCTCATGGCATACGGTTTGCTACTGATCGTGATGATGCACCTCCGCCCTCAAGGGTTGGCGGGTTCGTATCGGATGGAATGACGTGAACTGGAATGAGAATTGAGTTTGCCTGAAGCGCATTTTGAGAATCAGGCTCCGATCGACCGACCCCCTACTTTGGGGTCTGTAGTGTTGCGCGCCGAGGGCTTAACAAAGTCCTTCGGTGGCCACACGGTTTTGGACGGAGTTTCGGTCGACCTCCGTAAGGGTGAAGTCGTTCTCCTACGCGGGGATAACGGCTCCGGGAAGACAACCCTCCTCAACATCCTCACCGGAAATCTTGAGCCCGACTCGGGGCAGATTCAAATTCATCTTAACGGAACAGACAAAGTCCTTTCCTTCCCATTGAGCTTATGGAAGCGGTTGAATCCGTTTACCGGCTTCGGTCCCGAGCGAATGGCACAGCTCGGGGTCGCGAGGACTTGGCAGGACATCCGCCTGTTTTCAACCCAAGACCTGTGCAACAACATTGCAGTTGCCGAACCGAATCAATTGGGCGAAAATCCGTTGTGGTCATTATTCAGACGCCGGGCCGTGTTTCGCCGGGAGGTGAAGAACGTGACGGTGGCAAAGCTCATGCTTGCCAGCTTGGGACTCATAGGTCGGGAGGCATCCTCCGCTGATCGCATCTCACTGGGGCAGTCCAAGCGTGTGGCCATAGCGCGTGCGGTCCGAGCGGGAGCCAAAATCCTTCTTCTGGACGAACCATTGGCCGGCCTCGACGCAAGCGGAGTCGAGCAAGTCCTTGAGCTTCTGGGGAAACTCGCCGACGATGACAAAGTCACCCTGGTCATCGTGGAGCATGTTTTCAACATTGAACGAATACTGGGCTTTGTCGATACAGTGTGGAGTCTGGACAACGGCCAGCTCCGTGTTGAAAGCCCTCGCGAAGTGCGAGAGGAGTACGTACCAGAGGAAGGACTGGGCCCCGTCCTTTGGACGCTCAAGGTGGCCGGACCAGGTGGCAAGGCAAACCAAGAGACGCTTCCTGGAGGGGCAACGCTTACAATTGCTGTCCCCAAGGTCGGGTCTTCACCTGCTACCGTCTTTGAAGTCAAAGATCTAGTGGTGTATAGGGGGGGGAGACTGGTGATCGGGGCGGAAGACGCATCCGGTGTCAGGGGACTATCATTTACCTTGAAAGAAGGCCAGATGGCAGTTCTTCAGGCCCCTAATGGATGGGGAAAGACGACGCTTCTGGAGGCAATCGCCGGGGTGATTCCGATCCAACGAGGGACCATTACGCTGGGGGAGACCGAAGTGACCTGTATGCCATCGTGGAAGAGAGCCGGCCTGGGTATTTCACTTCTTCAGGCCCGCAATCACACGCTACCCAGACTTACAGTGAAAGAGAACTTGAGTTTGGCTCGAGTGCAAAGGATTCCGGCTGCGATCAAACCTCTGCTGTACCGTGAGGTGTCCAGCCTGAGCGGTGGTGAGAAGCAGAAAGTTGCCATTGCGTGCGCTCTGGATCCGCCGCAATCTGCGATCCATTTGATGGACGAGCCTTTTGCAGCGCTTGACGACAAAAGTATCAGAGAAGTTATTGGGTTGATAGAGCAGAGGATCTCTCGGGTGCCGGCACTGGTAGCCATGCCCGGTGGCTCGACCTGAGCTGAGATAAGATACTTCTCTTAGGACTGAGGAAACAGACATGAACAAGAAACGTCGCATTTACCTATTTGTCGCTGTGGCTCTAACCGCTCTAGTGATAGGATCTCTTGCTTTGAGGCACCTACAAACCCCATCAGGAGCGGATGTGGTCAAGGTAGCGGTAAACATGCCGCTGACAGGGCCATACGCTCCCTACACGCAGCCACTGCGCAATGGGCTTGAAACGGCCTTGGATGAACTCAAGGATCGCAATGCCGTGCCAAAGATGTCCTTTGACATCCAAGATAATGGCGGCAGCACCCAGACGGCTGTAACCATAATGCAGAAACAGTTTGTCTCCAGGCCTGACGTGTATGCCTCGGGCGCCCAACCCCAGACAATGGCGATAGAGAAGCAAGTGAGCGCGTATGGCACGCCCCATTTCGTCTGGATCTTTGATATGTTTATTAACAAGAATTCGTCAAATAATTTACGGATATTGCCAAACTATCGTATTGAGGCGGGTCTGCTGATTGAATATGCCAAGAGACGCAGGCCCCATAGAGTTGCAATAGCCTCCTGGAACCTTGCACACGCGGAGGAAGAATATAGGACTGCCGTAATTCCGGGATTGGTTCGAATGGGCATACAGAGCGAGGACATTCTCTTCGAAGCCTACGATGTCAGCACGAAGGACTTCAAGTCAATCGCAGTCAAGATCCACGAGTTCAAGCCTGACTTGATAATTCTGAGCGGTCTGTATAATCATCTTTCCGGACTAATCAGGTCACTCAGGCCACTAGGGGCTATCTCGCCAGGGAATACGATAGGCTCACTTGACATGGTAGAGATGAATAAGTATTTGCAACCGGCCGAGCTTGAAGGTATTCGAGCAATTGCACCCATAATAGTCTCACGGCCGGACGTTACGAAAGAGTTTGCGGACTGGACAAAACGCTACGAGAAAAGATTTGGAGAAGTGCCGCATTATCTCTCGGCATACGCATATGACATGACCATGGTCATATACGACGCAGGCAAACGGCTGAAGCTCCCTGCATCCCCCGCACAATGGTTGTCGGCGCTCAAGGAGACCAATATTGGGGGAGTCACGGGCCCGATAAAATTCAGGGCAGACGGAGACGCTGATGTCCCTTGTGAGGTCGCCGTTTTCCGAGACGGGAAAATCATTCCCGACAAGGAGTGAATTGCAGTGTCATCCGGGATATTCGATAAGTCTTTCATCACTATAGTTTCGCGCTTCTTGTATTGTCGAGTCCGCGCGTATGGCGCGTCCGGTTGATTTTTTGCAAGCTGTATGGAACGCAGGCCTGCGAGGATATTCTTGTAGAGAAATGGCTCCTTCTGGCCGCA
>JBFMAA010000044.1:0-39781 GCA_040755955.1 Thermodesulfobacteriota bacterium | reverse complement strand
TCCTGGAGATTCGCCGTTTCGAGAAGAACTTCTTCCTCTACGGAGATAAGGACTCCCTGACCACCGCATTCTACCACCTCAACCGAGTCAAGTTCCTCCTCGATAAGAACACCGAGAAGATAGGCGACCTTTCCACACCTGAGCGCACTGAGCAATTCAAGGCCGCGCTTACCCAGTATAAAAGACTGCTGGTCCAGTGTTCTCAATCGACGCCCGCAGCGAGGCCGGCAGCCGGCACCACTAATCGCGTCAGTCTTGGGCGGTCCGCAAATGTTCCGAATGCCGGCAGAAATGGCACTGCCCAGACCCCGAACGTCGGTACCCCAAAGGGGAGCGCGACGGGAAGGTCCGGCCGTGAGATCGGTTCTTTCGCCGATGCTCCGCAGGTGAAGGCGTCAGATGCGAGACCTGACTGCGAGGGCGCCATTCGCAAGTTGGGGACTGCGATGGCGGAATTCGCCGAGACTGTGGCCAGGAAGAAGAGAGGTTCCATCAAAGAAACTATGGATGATGCAGTGACGCTCCCTTGGGTCGGACTGCTCGTCGCGGGAGTCGGCTTGGTCGCAATAGGAAGCTTCCTGTTCACGAAAGTCACCCGTTCGCTGCGGCTCCTGGAGATAGGAACCGGGAGGATAGCGCGGGGTGCGTTCGAGCCTATCCAGGCGCTGCCGGTTGAAAGGGACATCAGGAACATACTGACCGCGTTCAATACTATGGCGGGGGAGCTACGGGAAAGAGAAGAACAACTGGTGCAATCCAGAAAACTCGCGTCTCTGGGCACCATGCTGGCGGGAGTGGCTCACGAGGTGAACAATCCGCTCTCCAACATCTCGTCGTCATGCGAGATTCTCCTCGAAGAACTCGATGAAAGCGACACCGAGTTCCAGCGAACGATCCTCGTCAAGGTAATCGAGCAAGTGGAAAAGGCCCGTAGGCTGATACTGAACCTGCTCGAGTTTTCCCGCACGAAAGAGCTCGACGAGGAGCGCGTGAACCTCAAGGAGACCATCGAAAAGACCCTCGCTCTGCTGGAAGCGGAAAAGCCGCCGGGGGTGCGCGTGAAGGTTGAATTGGAAGATCGACTGTTCATCCGCGCCGACAGGCCCAAAATCGAACAGGTCTTCACCAATCTGATCTCCAACGCGTTTCAAGCCATCGAAGGAGAAGGTGAGGTGAAGATAAGAGCGCTGGCCAAGAGAGACGGGACTGTGAAGATAAGGATATCGGACTCGGGAAAAGGGATCTCCGACGAAGACCTGCCAAAGGTGTTCGACCCGTTCTTCACGACCAAGGACGTGGGAAAGGGAACAGGCCTGGGGCTCTTCATCACGCACGACATCATATTGAGGCACCAGGGCACCATTCAGGTGAAGAGCGCCCCAGACAAGGGAACGGTCTTCTGCATCAGGCTTCCCGCTGCGGAGACCTCGCAATGAACAATCCCCCAAAGATCCTGATAGTCGATGACGAGGAAATGGCCCTGACCAACCTCGAGCATGTGCTCAAGAAGCAGGGCTACGACATTACCACCGCGGACAACGGACCAAAAGGACTGAACCTCATCAAGACGAATTCCTTCGACGTGGTGCTGACAGACCTGAAGATGCCGAAGGTCGATGGCATGCAGATTCTGGAAGAATGCCGCCAGCGTCACCCTGGGACCGAAGTGGTCATGATCACGGGGTACGCGACCGTCGATTCCGCGATAGAAGCCATGAAGAAGGGCGCATATCACTACGTATCGAAACCCTACCGAATCGACGCGGTGCGCAAGACCGTCGCGGAGGCGCTGGAGAAGATACGCCTGCGTGAAGAGAACATACAGTTGAAGCAGGAGCTGAGAAGACTTCAAGACGGCACGCAGGTCAAGATTATCACCAAAGATCTGGCCACATTGAGGGTACTGCAGACCGCGCGGCGGATCGCGCCAACGGACTGCAATGTGTTGATCACCGGAGAATCGGGCACAGGGAAAGAGCTGTTGGCCACATATGTCCACGAACACAGCCTCCGGGGCGAAGGCCCCATGATGGCCGTCAACTGCGGGACCTTCAACGAGGAGCTTCTCACCAACGAGCTCTTCGGGCACGAGAAGGGGGCATATACCGGGGCTCATGTGAGCAAGCCGGGGATCATAGAGCTTGCCCACGGCGGCACGCTGTTCCTGGACGAGATTACCGAGATGTCCACCAACATGCAGGCAAAGCTTCTCAGGGTCATCCAGGAGAGGCAGCTCATGCGGGTCGGTGCAACCTCAATCATTCGCGTCGATGTGCGGTTCATCGCGGCAACCAACAGGAATGTCCAGGAATCCGTGCACACGAATGAATTTCGCAAGGACTTGTATTACCGACTCAACGTGGTCGCGCTCGATCTCCCTCCCCTCGCGGCTCGCAAAGGGGACATTCCTCTTCTCGCCCAGTTCTTTCTGGAGAAGCACTCGAAACTGATGAAGCGGGACACCCCTGCGCTATCCAAAGATGTGCTTGACATCCTCAAGAACTACGATTTCCCCGGAAACGTGAGAGAACTGGAGAACATTATCGAGCGCGGCATCGCCCTGGCAACCGACGCGGTGATAGAAGAGCATCATCTGCCTGACGATCTGAGAGACTTCAGGATCACCACGTACAGACGCAAGAACGGAGGGCTTCCCACGCTGGAAGAGCAGGAAATCCGGTATATCAAGCAAGTCTTGGCGGAAACCGGTGGCAACAGAACGCTTGCGGCAGAGACGCTCGGCATCGACCGTGTCTCGTTGTGGCGCAAGATCAAGAGGTACGCGTTGGAGTGACCACCGGACAGTCGCGAGAATCGGGGGGCCGCCTCATTTCCCCATCAGGGTTGATGGCATCCTGGAAAGAAGCCGGTGGAAACCCCGAGGAGCGTAGTCACTGCCCTCAGCGGGGTTTCCACCGGTTCGGACGTACGCCAAGGAGGCTAGACGCGTATGATCTTTACGTCCGTGTCATAGAAGGAGGCGCTCCCTCCGATTGGGTCCGTGAGACAAACCCTGCCGATACCGGTATCCTCAAGGAAGACCGGATTGGGGGTGAAGCCTCGGGACCGAGTCGGGTCGCCTTTGACCAACTGACCATCAACCGTTGCATCCCGGGAACCCGATGCCCAATGGCCGAAGTGCCAGGAAACCGCAACGACTCCCGGTCTCATGCCTTCCACCACCCGTACCTTCCCTTCGACCCTGCGGACTTCACCATTTCCCAGGTTGTACTTCCCTTCCGTGTTGGCCTGCGAGGCCAGCCGGACTCTGTCCCCGGGGTTTAGTCCAAGCTTCTCGGCATCAAGTCGGTTCATGACTACAGCGTTCTCGGGCAGCAGTTCGTCGAGCCACAGATTGCTCGGAGTGGTCCGCGACTGGGTCCCGAAGATCTCCTTAAAGGTTATGAGGCGGAATGGATATTCCTTGTCGGAACCCACCGGCGTTTCGTTGGCGAACATCGCAGGTTCCACTCGAGGCAGTCCATCGAAGCTCTTGCCCGAGATGGAATTCTTTCCCTGCGCGACCGTTTCGACGAACAGTTGGAACATTCCCGAATATGGGTGGCTTTGGGTGGAACCCTTGTACATTTTGTCCGTATCTTCGGAACGGCCACCCCGGTTGAGCACGTATACGACGTGGGGCCAATAGTCCGCGCCGGCAGCATTCTTCCAACGTTCGATGTCGAAAATGCTCTTTGGAAGGTGTGTCCGGGCTTTCGCGAAGAGCTGCATTTCGGAGGCGCCGGCAGCGGGAACCGCCTCTCCTTGTTTGTCTCCCATAGCAATATTGGCGGCAGCTTTGAGGTACCAGTCATCCTGATGGTTGAACGATTTTCCTGGACCGAACCCGTCTTTGCCGAACCCCGGAAGACCGAGCTGTTTTGCGACCGCGATGAGAAACGCCTCCAGATTGATCGGCATTTCGAGGCCATCGAGCGTTATGGTCTCGGTCAGTGGCCCGACGACAGGCTGCCGGAACGGACTTACCTTGGTCAGCACCACCGGCGGTGAATGGGGGGTTCCGAACTGCTCGTAGAACGACCCGTCAGGAAAGAGGTAATCAGCGTACATACTGGTCTCGCCTATTACCACGTCGCATGCGACCAAGAGCGGGATTTTCTTGGTGTCCTGAAGGATTGAGATCTGCTTGTCCCCGGCAGGAGTGGAAAAGACAGGCGTCCCCATGTGGAGGAACATGACTTTCACGGGGTAGGGATATCCGTCTCCCGCAGAAGGGATCGCCTCCTGGTAGACGTTACTCGTGAACGGATACCACGGCCGTTTGGCGGGGTAGCCGGCGAACAGCGTGCTGTCCTCAAAACGATTCTTTTCCCGGTTGCTCATCACCCCGAACGCGGGAAACTTGCTCGGGTGCATCTTCTTGAAATCGTACGGGTTGCCGGGAGAGCCGCCGAACTCGTGCCAGTGTCCCCCGCCCGCACAAAGGCCGCCCTTCCAACCGGAATTGCCGATCAGGACGTTGAGGGTTATTATCGCCTGACCGTTATAGTACCCGTTGGTGTGCTGAACAGCTCCGCGGTAGAACTCCGCGGCTGCTTGTTTGCCGTAGGAGGTGAACCGTTTCGCCATCTCGACAATGTGGTCTTCCGACACACCGCATGTCTGCGCGTATTGGGCAAGAGTCATTTCACGCGCCCTGTCCCGAAGCAGCGCAAATGCGGTACGGGCTTCAATCCCGTCCTTATGCAGAGTAGCGTCCAAATCCCCTTCGACTGCCTTTTCTTTGTTGTTCGGGTCAACGGGCAGAAGTCTTCCTCCCCGCGACACGACAAACTCCACTTTTGTCCCCACACCGGCCTCATCGGCCCGGAGGTACCGCGCTGGCCTGCCATCCTGAATCTTCACCAGATATGCCGCGGTCGACCAGGATGTCTCTTTGTCGTCCTTGGCCGCGGCCGCGTTAGCGTTTTCCAAGTACCGGCGATCCATGCGGTCGTTGTCGATGATCCAGCGCACCATCCCCATGGCAAAGGCCCCATCTGAACCCGGCTTGAGGGGGATCCACCAGTCGGCTTTGCCCGCGGAACGGGAGAGGCGGGGATCCAGGACCGCGAATTTCACTCCATTGGTCGCCAAATTTTCCGCCATGAGCTGGCTGAGTATGGGCGGCCCGAAGTTGGCTTCAGAAAAGCCGGTTCCGAAGAAAAGCACAAAGCGCACAGCTCCCACATCGGGTTTCATGTGGGTTTTTCCGCCGGTCCACTTTCCCTCGTCCCATTTGTCCGTCATGGCCTTGTACGCGATGTGGTGGCTCTGCTCGCAGATTGTGGTGTGCTCAATCGTGTTCACCGAACCGAACGATGCGTTGGTGAAGCGCTTCATGAGTTCGTTTCGGCCGTGCTGAATGCGTCCGGCCAGGAAAACGAACTGGTTGTTCTTTGGTCCCAAGTCCGGGTGGTTCGGGTCGATGAGCACGCCCAGGTTGGCAGCGTGGGTGGATTTGAATTCCTCGACGGTCATGGCTTTCTTCTTGATCTTCGCCACGTCCGCGGCCATCGCCTTGGCTATGGCACGGTCTCGAAGGACATAGACATCCTTGAGTCCTTCGACACGTCCTTCTCCGAACAGGTCTCCTCCTCCCACGATCTCCTTGACGGCCGTGTGGAAGTCGATAGTCACCCACTGTCCGCCGCCTCGCTTGGTGCCGGGCTTGCGTTTGAGGACCTTGCGCACACGATGTGGATCGTACAGGGTCTCTATTCCCGCCTGCCCCTTGGGACAGATCTTGCCTTCGGCGACGGCTGCCTTCTCCGGGGACGTCGCATACGGCACGTTGGGAACGCGGTTCTGGGGGCACATTGCATTCCCGTCCACCTTGACCATTACGCCGTTCACCACCTTGCATTTGATGGAGCAACTGGTGTGGCACTGCAGACACACGGAATAGATTATGTGCTCGGGATCGTTTTGCACGTATGTGTGCTTCCCCTCATCCAGTTCGGCCATGCGCTGTGCATGCGCCATCTGCGAGAAGACTGGAGCGACCACCCCCGACAGGAGGCCGGTGCCGCCGAGAAACGCCGCTGAACGAAGGAAGTCTCGACGCTCCATGGGCTGCTGTTCAGCCGGATTCTCTTTTTGCGAACGATCTGTCATGACAAGGCACCTCCTTCTTGTGCCGACGTGAGCGACGCTTCTTCGAGGGGCAGGTACTTGCCCGCTAAAACGACCATCCAGACTCCGAGGGCAAAGACCCCGACCAGCACCATGACGTCCGCAGTGCTGGGAAAATAGCCGTACGTGTACCGAAGATGGTTGTAGGCCCCCAGAGAATCAGGGAATGCAGGAGTGATTTGAGGCGGCAGTACTATGGTAAGGCGCGCGCCCAGCATCCCGATCGCCACACACAAGCCGGCGAAGCCCAACCACCCAACCCGATTGTTTGTGGCGGGAAGCAAGATGATAAGAACGGGGAGTGCCAAGCCCACCGCGACCTCGCCTATCCAGAAGATCCATCGATAGGGACCAGTGAGCACTAAATGCTCGGTCGACGCTTGTGCGGGAATCCCGCCGTAGGTGGTAGTCAACGTGTCTGCGAACACGATCAACGCATCGATCAGTAGCACCGTCAACGTCAGTTGCGCCAGTGAACGCACCAATGCAAGCTTGCGGGGCTTCGGAAGTCTGGAAAAGGCTGCAGTCAGAAACGTCAAGAGCGCGCCCCCGGAAGTGAGGGCCGAGACTATGAACAGAAGCGGGAAGAGGCCTCCCAGCCAGTTGGGACGGGCCTTGGCGACGGCGAATATGGTGCCCACTCCGCCGTGCACGATGATTGCGGCCGGAATGCCGAGAATCCCTAGGATCATGAGCCACTTCTTGTCGCGACGGAAGCTTTCCGCGTCCAGTCTCCGGCTCCCGAGGGAGAGAAGGCGGTACAGCCACCCGGGCCGATCGCCGTCGTTCACCTTGCGGACTAACTGGGGTCGAATCGCAAAGTAGATCTCTACCAGCAGAATGGCGATATAGAGGTTGTAGAAGAGCCCCATGTACGCCATCACGGAAGTGGGGTTGAAGTGCAGCAACACCATGTACATGCGTTCGGGGTGACCGGCGTCAAGCACTATGAGGATGCCGCCGAGGACCAGGCACCCGAAAGCCTGGACAAGAGCAGCCGGCCCTGCCTCCTCCAACTGTTTGACTCCAAACACATAGATCAGAGTCGAAATCAGGAATGATCCGGCTGAAAGACCGAGGAAAAAGATATAACCGGATACCCAGATTCCCCAGGTAACGAACTGAGTGGTGCCTTCGTGGATGGGGCCGGACACGAACTTGTCTGCCGCGAACCAGAGGCCCGCAAGTGTGAGCGCGGCGAGCACAAGGTACCCGATCACTCGCAGGGCCGGACTCGTCGAAGCGTTGTTGTTTTGCATGGTTCCACCCCCTAAATCAGGTAATAGACCGAAGGATTGTTTCCGAGCTCTTCCTTCAGTCTGATGTTATTGTGGGATGCCAGGAGGGAGCGAAGTCTCTCGCCGTGAACCCAGCAGCGCGCTTCGGGATCGTGAAGATTGCCGAAATGGATTGCGTTGCCCAGGCACGTGGATGCGCACGCAGGAGCTAGCCCCTTCTTGATTCTATGGAGACAGAAGTGGCACTTCCGCACGTTGCCGATCGGGGAAGTGTTTCGGGCCCGTCTTTTGTGCTGACCGTACTCCGGCGATGGCTGGTTCTCGTACGGTGTCGGGGCGGAATGATAATCATGTCCGTAGTCGAACGCTCTCACGCCGTACGGGCAAGCGGCGATGCAGTAGCGACACCCTATGCACCGGTCATAGTCGATTGCCACTATCCCGTCGTCTCTGATATGGGTGGCCTTGGTTGGGCACACTTTCGTGCAGGAGGGGGTCGCGCATTGCATGCATGGCCTGAAGACGAAGCGACGACGGACATCGGGATAGGTGCCGATCTCCTGCTCCATCACGACACTGTAGGCCACGCCGGGCGGAGTGTGGTTCTCCGCTTTGCAGGCCACGGCACAGGACTTGCAGCCGACGCATTTCCTGATGTCCACCACCATTCCGTAGCGGATGGAGCCCTGGTTTTGCTCATTCGAGGCGGCCGCGTCGGCGATTCCCGCGGTCGCTAGGGCTCCCGCGCCGCCCAATCCTCCGAGAAGGAGGAATTGGCGTCTGTCCAGGGTTTTTTCAGATTTGCTCATTGATGCTTCTCCTCATGTTGTGCCAAGCCTCGAAGATGCCCGGGACGGGCGTTCCGTCCGTTCCCGTCTTGAGCAGTCGA
Organism: Thermodesulfobacteriota bacterium; assembly: GCA_040755955.1. Lineage (GTDB taxonomy): Bacteria > Desulfobacterota > Desulfomonilia > Desulfomonilales > Desulfomonilaceae > JBFMAA01. Next base: position 31,519 of record JBFMAA010000044.1, on the reverse strand, counting down.
GTCGTTCCCTTCCGGGTCACTTGGCGCGCAGAGCGGGGTATGCGTCGTTTCCCAAGCAATTGGGATCGATCGATGCCTGCGCTTCGACGGCCTTGCAGGCGACTCTGTCCATGCGGTACATAGACCGCGCGGGCAAGTGTCCGGGCTCTCAGGTAGGATCTCGCGTCCTGATCGCGTAATCGGCCACTGCCTTGAGCCAAAACAGGAGTTCCTCACGATCCAGTGGTTTCCGCAGACATGCGCAGATGTGGTGAGTCATGGCTTCCTTGAGCTCCGGATGAAAGGCTTGGCCGGACATAGTGAGCACGCTCAGGTGCGGCTGGAGGTGTCTCACCCGCTTGAAGAAGGAACTCCCCAAAGTGGTCAAGTCGAGATCGACGAGCACCGCCAGGCAGTCTGCTTCTGAGACTCGCAGTTCAAGCTCCTCCGGCGAGCCGGCTCGGACCACCACGTAGCCCTGTTGTTCCAGGAGCCCGTGCACTTCAGGCGAGTGCGGATCGCTTGCGTCCATGAGTGTCACCAATGTGCTCATTGCAGACTGCCTCGGGTACTGTGGCAGGTGGCATTGAGTGAGATGCATTCAAAATCGGTGCCGTAAGTGATGAGAGCTGGGACTGAGGCAAGGGTTCCGCGGAGCCCATCCGTGCGGAGCCAAGAACCTATTGGAATGCCAGTCCATTCCCCCGCAAGATCCGTGGCGATCTTCTTGTGCGAGGGAGTGGGGAGGAATTCAGAGGGATTACAGGGGGAGTAGTCGCACCGGCTGGTGTTCGGATTTGGAACGTTTGGACCGCTTCTGGCCATATAAGACTTGATTGCGGTGGGTTATCGTGTTCCGGTTTGGAACATGGCGATTTGGGAAATCCGTTGTTCCGAACACCGATCGGTACCACCGCGCGTGCAAAAGGGTGCGAGCGATCTTGGTAGCGCACCTCCCCGTGCGCCTACACCAGGGGACACGCGCCTGGCCCGCCGAAAACCGACGGCTTGCCAGTCCGGGCACAGTGACGGGAATCGCTCCAATAGTGCCCCGCGTTGAAAACTTCCGCAGCTTTCACATCCCCTTGCTCAGTCCATCAAGGGAAGACCCCCTCCCCTGTCGGGAGATGGCGGGGTGAGAGGGTCCACGTCTACGTCAACCGTGCCGCCGATTGCAACGGTCCAGACAAAGAGTATGGCAGGCGGCGTCTTGACATGCGTCTTCCGGGGAGGAGGCGTCTTCCCGATGCTTCTCCCCGAAATCCGACCTCTTTGGCAGCGGGTCCGCAAGGGCGGTCATGCCCGCGACCGTGTCACGATACCGGGACCAGGCGCACAAACGTGTCGTAAAAGCTCACGCTCCCTCCCACGGGATCGATCATGCAGGTGTTCTTCAAGGCCGGATCCACCCACATGGCCGCGTTCGCGTGAATCCCTGTGGCTCGTCTTGCCTCGCCCTTGATCTTGATGCCGTCGATGATGACGTCCGCGGCGCCGGTGGCCCAGTGTCCAAAACCGAGCACGAAACTGACGATCCCCGGGCGTATGGTCTCGGTGGCAATGATCTTGCCTACCATGAGTTTCTTGTTCCCCGCGCCAAGGTCCCACTCCCCTTCCGGGTTCGTTGCGCTCACCACCTTCACTTTCTGACCGGGCTTGAATCCAAGGCGTGAGATGTCTCGTGGATTCATGATCAGTCCGTTCTCGGGCATCAGGGGGCTGAGCCACGGGTCCGCTATCGTCCGGCTCTTGGTATGCACAATGCTCCTGTTGGTGATCATGTGCAGGTCGTAGCCTTTGCGCAGGTCGACGGGCTCCTTCCCGTGGAAGTCCCGGATCGGCAGGTACGTGGCGTATCCCGGGTTTGGTTTGCCGGTGCCCGCGTGCTTGGTGGACGCGGTCTTCTCCTGATAGAGATTCAGATACGCACCATACGGGTACGCCAGCCAATTGCCCTTGTAGGCCTTCGAGTGGTTCTCGAAACGGCCGCCCCGGTTGAGCACGTACACGACCTTGGACCAGATCTTTTCCCCCACGATCCGCTTCCATCTCTCTTCGTCGTACATGGATTTGGGCAAGTGTTTCCTGGCTTCGCGAAAGATTTTGAGCTCCCGCTCGCTCGCGTCCGGAACCTGCTTCGAGCCGTCAGGACTCTCTCCGAAAGCGAGGTTTGCCACCCCCCTGAGATAGAAGTCATCAGGATGGGTGAAGTCCAGACCCTGACCGAAGGCATCCTTGCCGAACCCCGTCAGCTTCATGTACTCGCCTATGGCCATCATCATGGACTCGAAACAGATCGGAACGGTCTGTCCGAACACCTTGACTTCTTCAGTGATAGGGGCCATTGCCGGCTGACGCACGGGCTGCACCTTGGTGGGAATGTTCGGATGGCTCCCTTGGAATTCCCAGCGCTCGAGATGTGAAAGATCAGGGAAGATGTAGTCCGCATACATGGACGTCGTGCCTATCAGAATGTCGTTTGCGACGAAGAGAGGCACCTTCTCCATGTCGCAGAGGATCTTGATGTTCGTGTGGCCCGCGGGAAGGGAATATGTCGGCGCACCCTTGTACATGAAGAGCGCCTTCACGGGATAGGGGTATTGATCGCCTATCGAAGGGATGATCTCCTCATACACGTCACTGCTTAGGGGCCACCAGTTCCGCTTGGCAGGATATCCGGAGAACACGGTGGTGTCTTCGTACTTGACACCGTGGCGAATCGAGCTGATTCCGAAGGGGCTGATCTTGCCGGAATGTTTTCCCAGTTCGAACAGCTTGCCCTTCTTCCCGCTGGTATCGAAGGCGGTGGCCTTGATCATGCCGCCTTTCGCGTCGATGTTTCCCAGCAGCATGTTTATCGTCATCCACGACAACACGTTGTAGAAGCCGTTCGTGTGCTGCGCAGGGCCTCGGTGACAGTCGACTGACCCCTGCTTGCCGTGGCTGGTCAGCTCCCGAGCCACTTCGATCACCGTTGCCTCATCCACTCCGGCTATTTCAGCCCATTCCTTGACCGTGTGCTCTTTGGCGGACTCGTAGACCACCTGGAGCCCGCTTTTGACCTTGGTTCCATCAGAGAGCTGGGCGTCGACCAGTAGGTCGCCGGTGACCGGTTTTTCCGCATCGTTGGGGTCAAGGGCCACGGCTTTGCCGTCCACCATGGCTACGATGAACTTCTCCTGGTATTCCTTTCCGTCTTTGGTCTTCCTTGTCTCGGCCTGGGCAATACCGTGATCAGCCGCACGGATGAGCTTGCCGGGCTTGCCGTCCTTGATCTCGACCAGCCAGGTTGCGTTGCACCATGTGGATTCTCCGGCCTTCTTAGCTGCCGCCTTGTTTGCGCATCGCAGGAACTTCTCGTCATAGCGTTTGTGGTCTATCATCCAGCGGATGATCGCGAGGGCAAGAGCCGAGTCGGTTCCCGGTTTGAGCGGCAACCATTTCCATGCCTTGGACGCGAGCTTGCTGAACCTGGGATCAACCACCGCAATCTTCGTCCGTCCACTTACCAGATTCCCCGTGAGCCGGACCGATCTGTTCGGCGGTCCGTAATTGGCGTCAAAGAGATTGGCCCCCACAAAGAGCACGAAGCGGCTGTTCTCGAGGTCTGTCTGCCAATAGAACTTGTTCCCGCCGCCGAATTTGCCCTCCTGGTATTGTTCGCTGATGGCCTTGCAGGTGAAATAGAGCGACCCCTGGCAGACTGTGGTGTGTCCGTGCAGATTGGTCGTCCCGAGCGCGGCCGCGAATCTCTTGTACAGGTCGGAGCGGCCCCCCTTCAGACGACCAAATGCGCACACGATCTGGTTGTTCTTCGGGCCAAAATCCGGATGGTTCGGGTCGATGAGCTTGCCAAGATTGTCCGCGTGCTTCTTCTTGAACTCCTCGACCAACTGCTTCTTCTTCTCCTTGTCTTTCTCCTTCCAGATGTGCTTGACATCCTCGGCCATGGCTTTGGCTACCTTAGCATCCGTCAGAGCCACGATGCGCTTGAGTCCTTCCACTTCGCGATTCTCTTCTCCCGAGATATGGGCGAAGAGTTTGCCTCCGTCGCAGATCTCTTTGACTGCCTGCTCGAACGGAATCGTCTGCCACTTGTTCTCTCCGCGCTTGCCGGCCCTCTTGAGCACCTTGCGGATGCGATACGGGTCATAAGCGGTTTGCAGACCAGCTTGCCCCTTGGGACATATCGCGCCGTCAACCGCGGCAGCCGCATCGAGGGGGATTTCATAGTCAAGGTGCGGCACCAGCGTCCAGGGGTTGTACGGATTACCGTCCACCTTGGTGATGACCCCATTCTGAAGCTTGCAGCGGATCCCGCATCCGGTATTGCATTGCAAGCATACGGTATGTATCATGTTTTCGGGCTTCACCAGCTCGTAGGGCGCGTCCGGTCTGCTGCTGTTGAGGAGCGCATTACCCTGCTTGCCGGTTCCCGCCGCGAGGGCATCCTTCTCCGCGACGATCAGGCCCGCACCGAGCAGGGCCCCGCCCGCGAGGAAGCCGCGCCTGGAGGTCGTTTGGGTGTCCTTTGTGTCGCTCATTGCTTACCTCACGCCTTCTGCTCAGATTCTGAGGCCAGGGCCGCGGTCAACCGTCGGCCGATGAAGAATACCGCCATGCCCACCGCTATCATGAGCGCGCCTATCAGGTACTCCATCGAGGTAGGATGGTAGGAATAGACGAGTCTCGCGTCCTGAAACGCCTCCTGCAGACCGGGTATCTGGCCAACGACCTGGCCGGGGACCAGAATCCCCATGCGTGCAGCGACAAACCCCAGCACCAGCAGCACTGACGCGACTGCCCATGCCCCCCTGTTCGGGCTGAACAGATACAGGAACAAGGGGATCAGTGTGCCGACAAAGAGCTGAATGCCCCAGAATACCCACGCGTATTCACCGCGGATAAGAAAGTCGACGGACCGCGTCTCGGTGTAGGGTCTCCACACCTCGATGGAAATCTCAGCGAACTCAAACGCGAGATAGGTAATCAGCGCAGCCACCGTAAACTTGCGCAAGGTCTGAATTGCTTGATCATTGACGGATGCGTCGGATGACTTGCCGTCTGTTGGCCCGACCAAGGTCCTCACGAACAGGAGCGCTCCGGAGCCCGCGGCCAGCGCGGACGACAGGAACAGCATAGACAGAAGCGGACTGTTCCAGTAGTCCTTGGTACCGACCGCCTCGAAGAAGACCCCGCTCTGACTGGGGAAAAGGATGGACAGGAAGGCCCCGAGGCACAAGAGCGGTTTGAGCCAGACCGATTCGCTCTTGAAGCTCAGCAGCCAGCAGACAACGGCCACAACAAGGAAAGTGTTGTACATCCAGGCATTGAACGCGATCATACTGGTGAATGTGGCGGAAGTGAACACCGTGAAAAGGCGCTCCATGCGTCCGAGATCCAGCCAAATCACCAGGAACGCGGGAAGAATCGCGGCAAGACTAAGCACGATCGCTGTACGGAGATCCGCTCTGGTGGCGAACCCGCGCCAACCGAGAATATACCCGGCCGCTGCGAAGACGAACGCGCCTCCGGCGATTCCCACCCCCATGAAATAGAGGGCGATCCACAGCCCCCAGGACACATATGACCCGTAACCACCGGCAAGGTGACCCACGGTGAGCAGCTTCCAAAGGCCCACGAGACCCGCGACCAGAAGCACTATCCAGACTACCCAAAGAACCTTCGTGCATCCGGAATACTCGCTCGATCCCATTTCCGCTCCAGCCGCTCCGGAGAGAGTAGAAGCTTGTATCATGATCCTTGTCCCTCCTCTCAAACGATGTAGTAGCACTGGGGCTTGTTTCCCCAGTGTTCTAGGAGGACCTGGACGTTGTGCTTTGTGGTGAGCTCAACTACCAGGCTTTTAGGGTCCTTCGAGTCCCCGAAATAGGTTGCCCGCCCTATGCATGTGGACACGCACATCGGCAACTGGCCTACTTCGAGTCTGTGCGCGCATAAATGGCACTTCCTTGCGTTCCCAATCGGAGATCCTTTCCCCTCCCGTTTCCAGTTCTTGGCATATTCGTTGCTCGAGACGTGCTCATAGGGGGCCCGAGGTCCGTCCAGCGGCCGGACATCGCCTGACGGAGCGCCCACTGCCGCTCCTTCCGCGTAGTACCTCCCGAAATCGATGGTCCTGGAGCCGTACGGGCACGCATTGAGACAGGACCGGCAGCCGATGCACTTGTCGTAGTCAATGGCTACTATCCCGTCCGGGCGCTTCCAGGTGGCACGGACCGGACACACGGGCACGCAGGACGGGTTTTCACAGTGCATGCATGGTCGCGGGAGGAATTGGACGCGCACATTCGGGTATACGCCGACCTCCTTTGTCACGACCGGTCGGTACACGATCCCGGGTGGCAGCTTGTTCTCGGCTACGCATCCGATGGTGCAGGAGTGACAGCCAATGCACTTACGGAGGTCTATGACCATGATCCATCGCCTCTGTTCAACAGGTTTGGCCATGGCTCGAACGAGCTCCCTTTGCATGCGCAGGTGCTCGTCCTCATGCTCGGTCTGCTTCACCTGCTTCAGGACGTCCAGTTGGCGTGTAGTCGCCTCGCCAGTGGGATCAACCGGCGGTGAAGGAGACCGGTCCTTCACTACGACCGCGGCGGCAACGGCTATCCCCGCGCCCACGAGGCCCCCGGCGAGAATGAACTCTCTTCGGTCCAGCGGTGTCTTCTCCTCATTCATGATGGAATCTCCCTGGTGTGGTCATTTCCTACAGAGCAGCAGCCCTGCCGAGCACGGTCAGCGCGGGGGATCAGAAGTAGGATCCCTCGCCCTGGTCGCGTAGTCGGCCACGGCCTTGAGCCAAAACAGGAGCTCCTCCCGATCCAGTGGTTTCCGCAGACATGCGCAGATGTGGTGAGTCATGGCTTCCTTGAGCTCCGGATGAAAGGCTTGGTCGGACATAGTGAGCACGCTCAGGTGCGGCTGGAGGTGTCTCACCCGCTTGAAGAAGGAACTCCCCAGAGTGGTCGAGTCGAGATCGACGAGCACCGCCAGGCAGTCTGCTTCTGAGACTCGCAGTTCAAGCTCCTCCGGCGAGCCGGCTCGGACCACCACGTAGCCCTGTTGCTCCAGCATCCCGTGCACTTCACGCGAGTGCGGATCGTGGGCGTCCATGAGTGTCACCAATGTCCTCATTGCAGACTGCCTCGGGTACTGTGGCAGGTGGCATGGGGAAACGTGCATTCAAGATCAGTGCCGCGGGCGGAGATAAGGATGGTAGATGGGCGGGTTTCGAGGAGACTATTCTGGCGTGGTGTAGCAACTTATTGGAATACCTGGGTGTTGTCCCGGGACATCTGTGGAAGTTTTCCGATGCTGGGGAATGGGAATGGTTTTGTGCGAATTGAAGCGGGGGCAACCGCTCCGAACGATGTTCGGTCTTGGAACACTGATATTGGCGATCAGATGTTAAGCTCTGATTAAAGCACGTTATCGTGTTCCGGTTCGGAACACCCCCTGTAGCGAAATCCGCGATCCCGCACACCACGTAAGGGGTCATGACCTGTCGGACGACCGATGCGCACGAGACTTCCCGGCCTCACATCACAAGAGAACGGTGGATGGCCGGAACCAATCAATCGCTCAGACGTTTTCGGGGGTCCGGGGCATAAGCGCTTACTGAGCGACAGCCGAATTCGACATTTCAGGCAGCTATCCCCCTCCCCCTTCCCCCTCCCACGAGGGGAGGGGAATCCGGAAACCTTCTCCCCTCGCGGGAGAGGGGTGGTGAGGGGAGTATTGTAAGGCAACGCGTGCTCTGAAGTTAGCGCCTATGGGGGTCCGGGGGAAACCCCTTTTCAAAACGACGGCTGGGAGCCGCAACCAAAATTCGCGTCCACCTTTCTCGGTCCGCATGAAGACCCAGGGCGGGGCCGGTCGGTTCTACGCAAGCGAAGAGAAGGCACCTTGCTTGCTCCCAGAGCTGCCGGCCCGAAGATTTCTTCTCGAAAAAAGGAGAAATCGAACCTTATTAGCAAAAGGGTTTCCCCCCGAAGACTTTCTGATAAACAGCTTGGAATACGCGTTTAGTGCATGACAGGCTTGGAAATCCCGTATTTCTTCATCTTCGCGTACAGGGTGGTTCGGCCCATTCCCAGGCGTTTGGCCGCTTCTTTCTTGTTCCACCCGCATTGTTCCAGAATGCGTCCGAGCTCCCTTCTCTCGCTCGCCTCGATCACCGACATTCCCTCTTCTTCGAAAGGCCCGGATCTCAGCATCGAGATAGCCTCGGGGAAGTCCGATGCCTCTATTTGAGGGCCCTTTGCCAGGACCACCGCATGTTCGATGCTGTTTTCCAACTCCCGAACGTTTCCCGGCCATCCGTAATCGAGGACGACGCGCATTGCCCCGGAACTGAATCCTCGGACGTCCTTCCCTAAATCCCTGGCCCATCGCTCAAGGAAATGGTTGGCAAGGGCAGGGACATCGTTTCGGCGTTCCCGGAGCGGCGGCAGCGAGATCGGGATCACGTTGAGCCTGAAGAAGAGATCTTCCCGAAATCTCCCCCGTTCCACCTCTGCCGCCAGGTTCCTGTTGGTGGCCGCGATCACTCGCACGTTGACGCGCAGCGTCTCCTCCCCGCCGACCCGCTCGAAACTCTGGGTTTGCAGCACTCGGAGCAGCTTTATTTGCGCTTGCGGCGATATCTCGCCGATCTCGTCGAGGAACACGGTGCCGCTGTGCGCCTGCTCGAACCGCCCGGACCGTCTGCGGACCGCGCCCGTGAACGCCCCTTTCTCGTGGCCGAATAACTCGCTTTCCAGGAGCGTCTCGGGGTAGGCTGAACAATTTATGACCACGAAGCTCTTCTCCCTGCGGTCACTTTCCAGGTGTATGGCCCGGGCGACCAGTTCCTTTCCTGTGCCGCTTTCCCCCTGAATAAGCACGGTTGCCGTCGAAGGGGCAATGTCCTCGATCAGTCTGTAGATGAGTTGCATTTTGGGGTCTTTTCCGATCAACCCTCGGAACCCCGTGGGTTGCCCCATTCGTGCCTGCACGTCTTCCGAGGCTTCCGCCTGAAGCATGGCCCGTCGTACCACGCCGGCAGTCTCCGAGAGGATCAGACTGACCCATTCGAGCTCTCCCACATCGCAGTCGCACTGACCGGGGCAAGCGACCACCAGAGCTCCTCTCATCTCGAGGGTGTTCTCAAGCGGGATGATCGCGTGTCTCGCTGCCAAGGTCATGCGATCTGGAAGAAGGTCAGGGGCGGCAAATCGCTGAATGAAAGAGACCTCCCCACCTACTCCTTCAAGCGCACCGCAGAACGCTTCCAGGAGGCGCTCGTCTCGGACGATCCTCACGTTCTTGTGCCAGGCGACATAGAGTCTGTCCTGCCGGTCGTTCAGCACACACAGAGCCATTTCACGGCACTTAAGAATCCCCACGATGCGACGAATCAGGGCCGAGGTGACTTCGCCGAAGGTGGGCAAAGAGCCTATTTCCCTGACGATCTCACAGAAGGAACGCGTCTGTCGGTGACTCCGTTCCAGTTCGCGGGTCTTCTCTTCGAGACGCATGGTGTAATCCTTTATTCTCGACACCATGCCGTTGAAGGATGATGACAACGCAGCCACCTCGTCTGCGCCCCCCGCGTGCACGGCAAGATCCAGTCGGCCCTCATCGAGTTTCTGAGCAGCATCCGTGAGGTCTCTCAGGGGACGGGTGATGCGGCCCACATAGAGCAGGCTTGCCGCAAGGGCCAGCACCAGTGACCCGATGGTGAGCGCGCCGATTTCGCACCAGAGGTCCCACAGTTGTTTCTCGAAAGGTTTCTTGGAGATACCCAACCGCAGGACTCCCGCATTTCCCTCGAAGATCGGCCACGCGATATCGATGAAACTCTCACCGCCAGTGCCACGCAGGTCTTCCGCGTTCCCCTGTGTGGGACCAATCGGCGCGTTCGCATCAATCAGGCCCGCGGGAACGCCGGCGGCAAACGTGTGCGCGGGAATCTTGCCGTCACGCAGGACAAAGATGTATGAGATCGAAGGGTTGCTACTCATCTGGTTTTCGAGGAGTTTCTGAAGCGACACGACATCATTGATGAGCACCCGGTCGGTAGCTTCCAGGGCCGCTGCGTGGGCAAGGCCCTCTGCCTGCGCGGTCAGGGCTGCATGGAGACTCCTCGTATACCGCTGGGTGACAAGAAATGAGAGCAACGCTCCGCTCCCCAGCACAAGAGCGCACACTCCCGCGACCAACTTACCTTTCAGACTCGTGAACCGCATCCGGCTTCCCCACGTGAGTGCCCATGCTCCTGAGCATGTCCCGAATCGGGTCGTACCATTCTTCGCGCGCCTCGACGAAGCGCTCAATGTGTAAGCTCTCCAGTATCTGGCGGCCTGAGGGATCCTCGTGCGCGCTGAGCAGCGCTCGGCGGATCGTAGCCTTCAGTGCCGGTGACACCGATTGGGAAGCCACCACCGGAGGCATGCCGTATTCTTCGGATTTCTTTATGACTCGGGTTTTCGAGGCAAGTTCCGGGTTCGTGCGGCTCACGTAGTCCCAGATCAGGCTGTCTACCGCGGCTCCATCGACCAGGCCCTTTGCCACTGCCATGATCGAATTGTCATGACTGTACGTGAAAAGGTACCTCTCGAAGAAGGATTCCGGCGATTCCCCCATGAGCTTCAGCCAGTAACACGGCACCAATCTGCCCGTATTGGAATCCGGGTCGGTGAAGGCGAACGTTTTCCCCCTCAGGTCTTCCAGGCTGTGGCACGGGCTCGCACGGTTCACCACCAGATAGGACCGATAGAAATGGGAGCCGTTGATCTGAGGGGCCGCGAGCAACTCGAACCCGTACCTTTCCCTGGCAGCAGCGTAGGGTCCTGAACAGATGAACGCGACGTCAATGAGTCCTTTTCCCATAAGCTCGCTCACTTCAACATACGTCTTGCGCTGGATAAGATCGACTCTCTTCCCCAGTGTGTGGCCAAGGTAGTCCAGGAACTCCCGGTAGTTCGCAAAACTCTGTTTGGGAGAGACCATGGCGGCGACTGCGACTCTCAGCGTGTCTTGGCTCGGGTACGACGTCTCGGGCCGAACTGCCCTCACCGTATCCGAGAAGTCCACCACACGAGGAGGTTTCTCGTCCCGGCACCCGCTGAGGCCGAAAAGCCCAAGCCCGGTCACCATGACAAGCACGTGGACCACCACTCTTGAGGGACGGTTTTGTCGCATCCGCGCACCGATTCAAGGAATAACGTTCGATTTCTTCTCTTTTCGCGCCGAAATCTTCAGTTCAGCAGCTCTGGAAGCACGCAACGTGCCGTTCTTGGGTGCCGGGGAACCAACTGACCCCGCCATGGGAACACGTGCGAGCCGAGGAAGGCTGACGTCCCGGAGGGACGTTTGATAATAGCCGTGCCTTTCAAGACCGGGCGAGAGAGCAAGGAACCACAAGTTAGCGCCCATGCCCCACCGCACCCGCGCAGCGGGCGTCTTTGGGGGCTTCCTCTCCCACACGGCCGAGCAGAAGGTTCGACAGCATCCGGACCGTATCTCCGTCAACGCGGCACTCGGTGTACTTCCCTTTCCTTTCCACGTGGATCAAGCCGGCCCTCCGAAGCTCCTTGATGTGATGGGAGATCGTCGATTGCACGATGCAGAGATCCCTCCCGAGGTCTCCGACGCACGTCTTCATCTCTTCCTCGAAACTGCAGGCTGTCCCTGGCGGGCAGCACGAGACGAGGTGCAGAAAGATAGCGAGTCGGTTGGGATTGGAAAGCGCTTTGAAGGCCTCTGCGTACTCTGTGAGCTCGTCTCGTTTATATATCGACATGGGTCGATATGTGCCATGACGACGCGGATTTGTCAACAGCGGGAACAGGTGAAAGAAACCACTTGACAGCTTTCCCTGCTTTTGTTAGAAGAGCCTACCTCGCGTCGCCTTGCCTAGTTGGTTGCTGCGGGGGATTCATTCACCGTTCCAGATTCTCGGAGGTGTGCATGAAATCGCAGAGGAAGGTATGGGAGCTTCGACACCAGACGGTGTGCAAAGTAGTGGGAATGGCTTTTGATTCCGCTGACTTGAAAAAGATCGGAAAGAAGTTCGGTATCTCCGCCACTGACCCCCTTATGGATCACGACTTCGCGCTGCACTCGACCGCGGTCCACTTGTGCCACAGCGACAACAAGGTGGCCAGGCACATTCACAAGATGCTTGAGACGAGATTTGCTCGATATGCGAGGCGGCTGTCGGACTTGGAGGTCGCCGACAAGATCGAGTATGTGACTGAGTGTAAGGGAGATCCGGACATTCCCCTGTGGGCGATCTTGTGGGACCTTGCGACAAGGGGCCTGGAGAATGGAGCAGCAGTAGAAACCGCGCTCTTCGGCTTCATCCACATGCTCGAACACAAATTGATGCGGGATTACTGGGAGTCAGCCTCCGACAGGGATCAAGCCCGGTCGCAAAGAGATGTGGCGGCAGAGGAATCGATGGAGCTGAAACGCCAGGTCCTTGAGCTCCGGAGTGAGCTTGAGAAGACTCACAAGGTCAACGAACATCTTCGCTGCCGGCTGGCTGAGCTCAAGAGCTCCCTTCCGGAACGCAGCGACACGGCGCGACCTTTGGTTCCGGCGATTTCCGGAACATCCGATCAGGCTGGAAAGGTCACGCGACTCCGCACACTTCTGCTCGACGCCCGCGCGCAGAGACGAGCCGTTGAAGAAGAATGCGCCAAAATACGTAAGGACTTCGCAGTGTTGGCACGCGAGGTGGCGCTGACGATTCCCACGGATCAGCCTGTGCGCGTGGAAACCGCTGCCGGCGAATGCCCTTTCCGGAGTTTCCTGAGCGCAAAGCACGTGGCCATGGTGGGCGGGCTCAGCAGCCTCGAATGTCACTACCGTGACCTGGTCGAGGCCATGGGCGGCACGTTCCAGCGACACGATGGGGACTGCCGAGGTGGGGAGTGTCTCATCGAAGATTGTGTGCGCAAGGCCGACCTGGTTGTCTGCCCGGTTGAAGTCAACAGTCACAATGCAGCGAAGTCGGTGAAGAAACTTTGCAAGAGCTACGGCATTGCGTGCTGCTTTCCGAGAACTGCCGGGCTGCACGCCTTCAGAGTCGCCATTGAAGAACATTTCTCCGAAACTCGGGTGGCTTGACGCGCTTCATGCCTGTGGGGTAAAAGGATCGGCTTGCATGAACGAGGTGGGTGATGATCAAGAAGACTTTCCACGTATTACAGGTTCTCGGCAACAGGGCTGGTTCCACGCCGGTGGATCAGGTAATGATTCTGTTCGCACACGCGGTCGGACTTGTCGCCACGCTCGTGCTGGCGTGGTATGTGGACCCTGACGGGTTCTTTTAGGCGCGTACGCGTTGAACCTCGGAAACAAGCGAATCGACTACCACGACACAAAGACACGGAACGGCTGCGAGCCGCAACCAGTATTCTCGCCCGCTTTGGTCGGTCCACATGAAGACTGAGGGCGGGGTGAGTTGGACCTGCGCAGCTCCGAAACGTCCGTTATCTTCTCCCTTGCGCACCCGGTACAGCCCGGTGAGGAAGCGGGTTCCGGCAACAAATGTTCCCGGCCGGACAAGAATGCCGACCTTGGTGCTCCCATTCGTAAGGGTGCCGCGCACTTTGGTATCTCAATGATGTCACGGTGCATTTCTGCAACCCGGGACTGACGTCCCGGGCTACTTTCTTACGTCCCTGCGGGACTGAACGTGCGCCTTTGGAGCCCCAGAGGGGCGGCAGATAGTAGCCCGGTGCGTAAGCGCCGGGAGCCCCAAGCAGTGGAACGGGTACAAGCCCTCCCAGGGCCTCATTATTCCGCTGGGTTATCCGAAACCAAGACGCGCTGCACCCCATTCGTAAGTACGGTCGCACATTCTTCAACGGTCCATACCCGGCACCAGGACGACTTCAAGATATGTTCTCTCGCAAGGCACGCAGAGGACGCAAAGAAAGAGAATTCCTTCGCGCTCTTAGCGTGCTCTTCGAGAGAACTTTTTTTCGGGGACAGATCCGTGGCCGTACTTCGGAACGGCACTACTTGGGAGTTCAAAGGAAGCCGTTCTTCGTCAGCCAGACGAGGCGGATTGCCCTCTGATTTCGTCGTGTCTTGGTGCCTTGTATGTGTATCTTCACGCGCGAAACGTTCACCTTCGTTTCCGACCCTTCCGACCGGATCGACACGCCGGAACTCTTGCCCCACGAGAGCATGCCGGCAAGGAATCGGAAACTACCCCTGGACGGTACCACAAGCCGTTCCCGGAGGGCTGATCCATTCGAGGAACACAGGGAACTCCCAGCCGCCAAGTTCAACCAACTGCGCGGCTTTCAGGCCGTCCCGGACATGTAGCGCCTCGATCAATTGCAGACATCCGGGGAATCCTCCGACCCGTAAATCCCCTTTGTCCATCAATGCGTGACGCATGCTATGCTGACTCCACTCCCCTTCTGCAAGGGAGACTTCGGTAATCACATACGCGGCGCGGTTTTCTGTCCCGATCGTGTGCACGCCGCGAACAAATCGTTGCAGCATCGGATCACTGTGGTCCATGAACTCGATGAGCACGTCCGCTTCACCGGAGCAGCTCGGCTCCGCAGCCTCAGTGTCGCCTCCTCGGAAGAGGACGCGGGCTCGGTGCGAGCTTCTCGTCGTAATGGCTCGGAGCGCGAGGTCCCGGACTCGAGCGTTGCACGCCTCGCTGCCGATGTGTCCCACCACGGTTCCTTCGTTCAGCACGAGCAGACGCGTCCCCGCAGATCCGGGAAAAGCCCCGCATACCGACATGATCGTGATCATTGCAAAATCCAGTCCCCTGTCAAACTGTTCGACCGCCGTTTGCCGAATCCGCTGTATCATGGTCTCTCCCGGACCTCCTGTCGCGTGGCTGCACATGTTCTGATCGAAATGCGAATTCTGGGGGAAGGGACTTCTTGCAAGAAGTTCCTTCCCCCGGAATCGCATATTCTGATAAGGGGTTTCCCCCGGATGACTTCATGTGGACACAGAGCGGCCGCAGCTTGTCCTTTGCTCACAAACCGAGGCCCAGACCGGGAAGCATGGCTCCCGCGGCTATGTAGAGTCCGACCGCGGCCAGGAGTGCTCCTGCAGCTCTTTTCACCACGCGGTTCGCGGAGTGCATTCTGCTTGAGCCGATCAGGTGCTTGGCCGCTCCCGCGGATGTCCCCACCGCGAGTATCAGCAGACAGTGCCCAATGCCGTAGAAGAGCATCATGACTCCGCCAAAGAACGCCCCCTTGAGCGGTATGACGCTGACTATCAACAACAACGCGGGTCCTGTGCAGGGGAGCGACACCAACCCGAACATGAACCCGAACAGGGCTGCTCCCACGTAGCCCGTGGCCTTGGGGAGCTTGTCCTGAGAAATGGGCAGAGGAATATGCACGAGATCCATGAAGTGTAGCCCAAGGAGCACGCAGATCGCGGCCACCACATAGATCATATGCGGTGATTGAAGAAACGGCGCGGCCGCAAGTCCCACCGTGAAGAGAACGGCCAGTTCCACACTGAATCCGATAATAAAGACCAGCGTCAACAGAAAAGACTTCCACGTGGTCATTTCTTCATCCATCCCGCCGATGAATCCGATCAGTAACGGGACCATGACAAGCACGCACGGGTTCATGGCGGTCAACCCGCCGCCCACCAACGATCCGGCGGCAGCCAACCAGATCGGACCGGAAGACACCCATGAGTGAACTATTACAAATAGTGATTCCATACGCGATCTCCTCAAATTGTCAACTTCACCCCGGGAGACAAAGGAATGTCTTCACGGAGGAACGCGGATGCTCCCGCAACAGTCAAATACCGTAAGAGTTCACCGCAGAGACACAGAGGACGCAGAGAAGAAAAGGATAAGAACTTGCAAAAAGCTATGCCTTTTCTCTCGAACCCTCACCTCACAGCCCGATTGCGAAGCATGAGAGATTCGCGGATTTTTCTTCGTACTCTCTGTGCTCTCTGCGCCTCTGTGGTGAGTCTTTTTCTTCCCGGTGGACGGTTACCAAATACCGACGCTCATGCGGTGAGCCACTTGCGCAGTTCAGCTTCCTTGGGAACCTTTCCGGCGATCTTGACCTCTCCGTCAATTACCAAGCCGGGCGTCATGAAGACGCCATAGCTCGCGAAGACCTTTATGTCTTCAACC
The DNA here is from genome assembly GCA_040755955.1 of Thermodesulfobacteriota bacterium. Lineage (GTDB taxonomy): Bacteria > Desulfobacterota > Desulfomonilia > Desulfomonilales > Desulfomonilaceae > JBFMAA01. The sequence goes on along the minus strand of JBFMAA010000044.1, from coordinate 15,372 downwards.
TTGACCACCTCGGCATCTATTGCTTCTCGCTCGACCATGCCGGTCACGAGATCATAGAGTTTGTTGCATTTGACGCATCCCACGCCTAAGATTTCTACCTTCATCGTATACTCCTTGTGTTCTTGAGGTCTTCCGGCATTAGGCGACGAACGCCCCGAATATCATCCCTGCGATCGTGGAGAGCACGCACACGAGCACGACGAACACCACGGTCTTCTTGAATCCCATCACGCCGTTGATCACCAGCATGCTGGGTAGCGAAAGTGCCGGGCCGGCCAACAGGAGCGCCAATGCAGGACCTTTTCCCATGCCGCTGCCGATGAGACCCTGCACAATCGGCACTTCGGTCAGCGTGGCAAAGTACATGAACGCGCCCGCTACCGAAGCGATCGCGTTGGACCAGACCGAGTTGCCTCCCAGAGCCCATGCAACCCACTCATTGGGAATCAACCCTTCCTTGTCGGGCCGACCCAACAGGAATCCGGCAACCAGCACTCCCAAGAGCAACAGCGGCAGGATCTGCTTCGCAAAGGTCCACGACTCGGTGAACCAGTCCTGTGCTTCGCCTTCTGAGGTGGTCGTCATGAGGGTAAGCGCGATGGTCCCCGCGGTGAACGGGACCAGCGGCTCGTGGGGAAAAGCCCATCCGAGTATTCCCACACAAGCCCCCGACACGGCCATCTTCCACAGCGGTATCTCGAACCACAGGACCAACACCGCGCCAAATCCGAGCGCGAGGATGGCGGTGATAAGCCACTTTGATGAGTTAATCGCGCTCCAGAGACCGCCCTCGACATCCGGTTTGCCCCAGTTGGCAAACACCAGCACACCCACCATGAGAGCGAAGTACACGGTGGTCTGCCATAGAGGTCTCCCGTCGAGCGACATCTTGCCCATCGCCGCAACAGTGGCTTCGCTGCGGGCCTCTTCTTCTTTGCGAAAGATGAGATGCATCAGCAGCCCGATAACCACGCTGAATCCCACCGCTCCGACCGCGCGTGCAACTCCCATGTCCGGGCCGAGGATGCGGGCCGTCAAGATGATGGCCAGTACATTGATCGCGGGTCCTGAGTAGAGAAAGGCCGACGCGGGACCCAAACCCGCTCCGCGCTGCCGTATGCCCGCAAACAGGGGCAGAATGGTGCACGAACAGACCGCCAATACCGTTCCCGATACCGACGCCACCGGATACGCGATCCACTTCGAGGCTGTGGGTCCCAGGTACTTCATGACGCTCTCCTGGCTCACAAAGACCCCTATCGCTCCGGCTATGAAGAAGGCCGGTACCAGGCAGAGCAACACGTGTTCCCGGGCATACCATTTCACCAGTTGCAGTGCTTCCGTGACCGCATTGTCAAAACGGACATTCCCCACGGGAATATAGCAGCAGACCAGGAATACCCCGATGATCAGTGACAACGGCTTCCACTGATCGAGCCAGTATCCCACGAGCCTGCTTTCTCCCACCATTTCGACCAACGTGCGCGGAGGCGTCGGTATCACGTCTTCCCTGCTCCGCGCTTCGGCGATCATCAGTTCATCTCGCTTCGACATTGCTTCCTCATTTGTGAAAATACGATTGATGGGTCACTGATCCGTCGCTTTCAGCACCAGCCTGCATAGCAGGCGAGAAGGACCGTAGCGGTTAAGCCGGTCATCAGGATCAGGATGTCGACGAGAAATGGATACTCTATCACTCGCATAGCAGTGTACTCCTCATGGTGAAGTCCTTTGGGGCCGCCTGGCCGGCTGCCCCCGCCTTATGTGAGGGTTTTACCAAAACCTCAGAAATAAGAACCAATGCCGCAACCAGGGCCCTCTCCCGTGCGTCGCAACAGCCATGCCCCTTGATCAGGCCACCATCACAGACCGCTGTTGCTCCAATCTCTTGATCACGACATCTTCCACGCACCGGGAGAATTCCAAGGCGCACGGCATGGTGAGGCTGTACATGATCTTCAGGCCTTCGCGGCGGTCGACCACCACGCCTGCTTTCTTCAGGACTGAAAGATGCTTGGACATGTTCGAGATGCCTGTTCCGAGATGCTCCACGATTTCACATACGCATCTTTCTCCGCCTCGAAGGAACTCGATGACTCCCAGGCGAAGCGGGTGTCCCATGGCCTTGAAGACTTCCGCCTTGAGTCTGAGTCTTTCCTTTTCTGTGGGTCCCATGAGCGTCGCTCCATTTCGCTATATGGTGAAATCCTAAAACAGATGGCGCGTCATGTCAAGAAGAATTTCAAGAGAACATCGTATCAGGTCTTCAGGGTTCCTCCGGTTGGACTGAACATGCCAGTGCGCGTGCTCAGGTGTGACTTTAGCCTCCGGGTGAGACTGGCATCTTGTCTGTCGTCCTGTCGGTAACCTCACCTGTTTGGAGTCCCATTGGTATCAAGCATACGCGACCGCATGGACGAATGGAGGCGCCGAGATCGCAAGATCGAGTGAGACAAGCCTATTACTCATATAGCGGTTCTCGTTAGTTTCCACCGATTGGCGGGCTGGAAAGCCCGCCCCACAAGCCCTGATCTGACACGAATCGGAAGTTACTTTCGAGAAGGGGTATAACGTTCGACTTCTTATCTTTTCGAGAAGAAATCTTCACTTGAACAGCTCTGGGAGAAAGCAACGTGCCCTTCTTCGTTGGCGTAGAACCGACTCGCCCCGCCCTGGGTCTCCATGCGGACCGAGAGAGGTTGACGCGAATATTGGCTGCGGCTCCCGGCTGCCTTTTGGCAAGATCACTTCGTCCGCGTGAGTTGTCGTTGACTCGTAGTCAAGGGGTGAAGTAGTCTGGAGTGAACGTAACCGTGGCCGCACTGTCCGGTACGCGTTCAGCCGGGGAGGTATGGCGACGAACCACCTGGGAACAAGGACACGAGCACGCGAATCGCTATCACCCTGATGAGACGAGTCGTCCATTGACTTCTTGGTGTCTTGGTGCTTTGTGGTGTGTGCTCACTGAGAAAGACGGATGCCCCCTGAACGGTTACTCTGTCCTAATGCGGAGCGGTGCATCAAGGAGAGGCCGATATGCCTTCAGACGGCTCGAATGGATACGTGTTCGACTGGACACATCTCGGAGACATCGACTTGGGCAGACCCAATCTGGGACCCAATATCGGAGTGGGAACCTATCGACTCATGCGGTACACCATGCGACACGTGCTGACCCAGCGACTTGGTGACGAGAAAGCCAGGGAGATGTTCGTCGAGGCAGGCAGACTTGCCGGGGCCGAGTTCTGTAAGCATTCGTTCGAGGCACGTCTCGATTTCCCTGAGTTTGTGGTCCGAATCCAGGAGAGACTCAAGGCCATGCATATCGGCATCTTTCGAGTCGAAAAAGCTGATCCGGACGCATTGCAGTTTGTGTTCACGGTCCACGAAGATCTGGATTGCTCGGGCCTTCCCGTTCTGGGGCAGACCGTGTGCGAGTACGACGAAGGTTTCATCGCGGGGTTGCTCAACTTCTTCTATCAGAGGGAATTCCGGGTGAAAGAGATCGATTGCTGGGCCGCCGGAGGAAGAGTCTGCAGATTCCAGGCCCACGTGGCTGAAGGGGAATAGCAATGGACGCGGACGAAAGGAGGGTACTGGAAGAGATCAGAAATCGCATACTGGCCCTCCTCCGTGGGGAACGACCCTCGCCTGTGCGCCTCCCCTTCGACATGGACGAAGAGCTTCGATCCCTTTGCGAATCCGTGAACAAGCTCCTGCTCTCTCTGGCCGAAGCCGGCCAATTCCTGCACAGCCTCGCCAGCGGGGAACTGGAAACGGACGTTCCGGTCGGCAACGTGCTCATATCTCCGTTCAAGGACTTGCATTCGACGCTTCGGCACCTCACGTGGCAGACCGAACAGATATCCAACGGGTTCCTGGGTCAACAGGTGGACTTCCTGGGGGATTTCTCCAGGGCCTTCAACTCGATGCTCGCGTCCATGAGAGAGAAGAAGGTGGCAGAAGACGCTCTCAGGGAAAGCGAATCGACTCTTCACACCGTGTTGCGTACCGCGCCGATCGGCATCGGGCTTGTCAAGAACAGGGTGCTGCGATGGGTCAACGAGCCCTTTTGCGAAATCACCGGCTATTCCACTGACGAAGTCGCAGGCGCGAGCACCAGGATGCTTTACGAGTCGGATGAGGAATTCGCACGGGTAGGACAGGAACGCACCGCGCAACTTGACGACCATGGCAGGACCCGAATCGAAACCAAATGGATCTGCAAGAACGGACGCATTATCGACATCCTCCTCAGCTCATCGTTGATCGCGCCGGCTGATCCCGATTCCGAGACGGTCTTCGCGGTCGTGGACGTCACAGCCGCCAAACAGGCCCGACAGATCATCGAAAACCAGGTACATTTCCTCGAGACGATGCTCGAGGCTATCCCAAGCCCCGTATTTTACGAAGATGCCTCCGGGGTCTATCTCGGGTGCAACACCTCGTTCGCCGAGTTCATCGGAAGGCCGAAGAACGAGATCATACTCAGGACCGTCCACCAGGTAGCACCACCGCACCTGGCACGGCTGTACGAGGAAAAGGACCGCGAACTGTTGCGCAATCCGGGAATCCAGATATACGAGTCGACTGTCGAACGATCCGACGGCACGCTCATGAACGTGATCTTCCACAAGGCGACCTTCAGGGGAAACGAGGGAAAGATCGGTGGTATCATAGGGGTAATTCTTGATATCACAGAACAGGAGAGGGCAGTAGCCAGGCAGAGGGAACTCCTGGAGGAAATCAAGCGCTTCGCCTACATCGTGTCGCACGACTTGCGGGCTCCATTGACCAACCTCAGGGGGTTCTGTATCGAACTGGGCTACGGTATGGACGTCCTCCGTCCGGTTGTGGAACACGCATTGCCGGGTTGTCCGGAACATGAGCGATCCCTCGTGGAGGAGACTCTGCAACAGGATATCCCTGAAGCGCTCCACTTCCTGGACTCTGCGGTGTCTCGCATGGACCGCCTTGTCGATTCGATCCTGAAACTGTCGCGGGTGGGGCGGCGGGAACTCCTGCTTGAACTCGTGGACATGAACCGGCTCACGGTTGAGGTGCTCAACTCATTTGCCCATGAAATCGATTCGGCACGCGTGCGCGTGTCCGTCGGTCCGTTGCCGTCCGTGATCGCGGACCGGGTTTCCATGGAGCAGATCATGAGCAACCTCATCGGAAACGCCATCAAGTTCAGAGATCCCAACCGGCCGGCGGAACTGACCATCTCGGGACAGCGACATCCGCATGAGACCGTATTCCTCGTTACGGACGACGGGCGAGGGATAGACCCGGCAGACCTTGAACGAGTGTTCGAGATCTTTCAGCGCGCAGGCCCCACCGATGTGCCCGGTGAAGGAATGGGACTCGCGTACGTGCGAACCCTGGTGCGAAGACACGGCGGCAGGATTTGGTGCGAGTCTGAGCCCGGGAATGGATCCTCGTTCACGTTTGCCATAGCGGATCGCCACTTGGAAGATGGAACCCGGCCATGATGGGACGCGTGTGTGGGCAGCGTGGCCGAGAGCGGTCCCTGCCGGTGACTTACCGCGCCAGTGCGTAAGGTCGGTGAGGTATTCTTCCACGAGTTCCACCGTACCGACCGGGCTGCCCCGGGCCGTGCCGTCGGCCGGCATGAACACAGGCCGCGAAAACAGCCTGCCGCAAGGGGTCCATGCTTCGGAACCGAATTTGCGCATTGCCCACCTGGGGTTTGCCGCGAAATAGCTCTGTCATCTCTCGTGCTCCGGTTCCAAGGGATAAGACCCGTGGTTGTGCAAAGTTGGCGCACCGGGAGCGGGGCTAGCCCGCCATGACAGGGCAGACTGTGAATAACCGCAGGTCCACGCGGTTGGTGAAGACAAGTGGTAAGGGGCCGGCGCCCGTCCAAGCCCACCAACGTCCGGCATGGAGGCCGGTCGCCACGACAGAGGGACTTCTGGATTCGCCACCGCGTGTACTCCAAGGCCTACTGGGGAGCCTCACACATGACCAAGTCCTCACCTTCACCGGGTTCCCGGTACCCCACCGGGGTATACTGGGACGGCAAAGGAACCAACTTCTCGGTATTCAGCCGCTACGCCACCGCAGTGGAGCTGCTCCTGTACGAGCGAGCAGAGAGTCTCGCTCCATTCCAGGTGATCAAGTTGGACCCAAGGACCAACCGGACGTTCTTCTTCTGGCACGTGTACCTGGAAGGCTTGGGGCCCGGAACACACTACACGTGGCGTATGGACGGGCCTAATGACATCCGGCTGTCCGGTCACCGGTTCGATCGCGATAGGGAACTCCTTGACCCCTGGGGTCGGGCGGTGACGGACAGACTGTGGAACAGGGTCAGGGCATGTGCCCCGGGAGCGAAGGGAGTGCCGGGTATCCGTGCAATGGTGGTCGACACCTCGTACGATTGGCAGGGCGATCGGCCGCTCCATCGGGCAGCGGAGGACTCCGTCATCTACGAGCTTCATGTGGGAGGCTTCACGAGGCATTCCTCGTCGGGGGTCGCACATCCGGGCGCGTTTCGTGGAGTGATCGAGAAGATACCCTACCTCAAGAGCCTCGGCGTCACCGATGTCGAGTTGCTTCCCATCATGGCCTTCGACGAACAGGACGTCCCGGAAGATGTCCGGAATCGAGGGCTGAAGAACTTCTGGGGATACAGCACGCACAGCTATTTTGCGCCCCACCCGGGGTATTGCGTGTCACCGGAGCTCGGCACCCACCTCACGGAGTTCCGCGACATGGTCAAAGAATTGCACAAGGCCGATATCGGGGTGATCCTGGACGTGGTCTTCAACCATACAGGGGAAGGAGGCGCGACCGGTCCGGTGATCAACTTCAAGGGCATGGGCAACGCCACCTTCTACCATCTCGAACCCCATGATCGAGGGATCTACAGGGATTACACCGGCTGCGGGAATACCGTCAACTGTAACCATCCCTTGGTGGCCGCGTTTATTGTCGACTGCCTGGAATTCTGGGTCCGGGAAATGCACGTTGACGGATTTCGATTCGATTTGGCAAGTGTGTTGGCTCGGGGCGAAGACGGCAACCCCATGTATCATGCGCCGGTGTTGTGGCACATCGAGTTTTCGGAGGTCCTGGCCCGCACAAAAGTCATTGCCGAAGCGTGGGACGCGACGGGCCTGTATCAGGTGGGGGCTTTTCCGGGCTTCAGGTGGGCTGAGTGGAACGGCCGGTATCGAGATGTGATGCGGCGTTTCATGCGTGGTGATCGCGGGATCGTGGGAGAGCTTGCGTCCAGAATTGCCGGGAGCAGCGACCTGTACCAGGACGACGGTCGCTTGCCCACGAACAGCGTCAATTTCGTGACATGCCACGACGGGTTCACATTGCACGACTTGGTGAGCTACCACCGCAAGCGCAACGAGGCCAACGGGGAAGACAACCACGACGGCACCGATGACAACCTGAGTTGGAATTGCGGCGTCGAGGGCGAAACCACTGATATGTCGGTCCTCAGGCTGCGGGAGCGGCAGGCAAAGAACTTCGTGGCGATCCTTCTGCTGAGCCAGGGAGTACCCATGCTCCTGTCCGGAGACGAGGTGCTCAGAACCCAGTGGGGGAACAACAACGCGTACTGCCAGGATAGCCGAATCGGCTGGTTCGACTGGACGCTCACCGAATCCCACAGGGATATGCTGCGATTCGTAAGGGAGATGATCGCGTTTCGCAAGAGACATGCGTGCTTGAGACGCTCCTTATGGTTGACCGGGGTCAAAGAAGAGGGATCGAGGCTTCCGGATGTGACCTGGCACGGGGCGAAGCTCAACAATCCTCCGTGGGACTCCGCGGACGCTCAGGAGCTTGCGTTCACGCTGGGCGGCTCGACCCCCATGGAAGAAGACCTGCACGTGATGCTGAACATGTCCGACCAACCCAAGAGCATGGAACTCCCACGACTTCCGGGGCGCCAATGGCACCGCGCGATCGACACCTGGGAACCCGCGCCGCACGATATTCACGAACCCCGGGGCCAGACCCTGATTAAGGAGACGACCTACCCGGTGAGAGCGCACAGTGTCGTGGTGTTGGAGAGCAGGGCCTGACCCGCCAGGTAACCAACAGCCCGCGGCAAAAGAAACCCTGCAACCACGATGCTGAGAGAACCATAATCAGTCGTCTCGAGCGTACCGTAGGTTGAAACCTACGGCTATTCACGGGCTGCCCTTTCAGGGCAGAAGAGGCCCGCGCGCTACCGGGCGCACTGTGAATAGCCATGGGTTTTAACCCATGGAAGGGGAGCAAGCGAGATGACAGGGTTATTTCGCGGCAAAGACACGAAGACACTTCGTTCACCGTTTCACTTGCGCCATCGCGGACTCGGGCCCGAGAATGCGTTCTCTCACAAAGCGTCTGGTGGCCCCACCAAGGTCAGGGAGACGTTTCCCGGTTGACGCAGTACAGGGGCGTTTCGCCTCTCCTGAAGCGGTTGATGTTTTCTGCGGCCACTCGGCTCATCACGTCGTAGTTCTGCCGCGTCACCCCGGCCACGTGGGGCGTGGCAAAGACGTTTTCCATGGCCAACAAAGGATTCGACGGGTCTACGGGTTCGGTGCTGAAGACATCCAGCCCCGCGCCCGCGATGGTTCCTCGCTGCAAGGCTTCCACGAGGTCCGCCTCCTCGACCACGGGCCCTCGGGACACGTTGATCAGATACCCGCTCGGCTTCATGGCTACGAACACGGAGCTGTCGAGCAGCCCTCGCGTTCGGTCGTTGAGAGACACCGTGGAAATCACGAAATCCGCCCTGGAAGCCATGTCTTGAAGCCGGCTCGTGTCTCCGGCTTCGATAAGGTTCAGCTCATGCTCGATGAGGGGGTTCGGGGTTCTCCGCACGGCCATCACCTTCACACCCAGGCCGTTGAGCTTGCTGGCCAGAGCCTTCCCCACATTGCCGAGACCTACCACCAGTGCCGTGCTCCCCGAAAGCCCTTGCACTATGGGGCCTCCCCATATGCCCTTTCGGAATGCGGACTGGAGCTCATGAGCTCGGCGGGCAAGCGCGAACATGAGGAACACCGCGTGCTCCGCGGTTGAGTCCGCATTAGGAGTGACGTCCGCTGGGATGTTGCAGACCATGATCCCCCGCGCGGTGGCTGCCGCAATATCCACTCCTTCGAGGCCCACACCGAACTGCTGCACCAGTCCCGCGGATGTGCGAGCGAGCAGGCGCTCGTCCAACCGGAACATCAACGGAATGATGACATCCACACTCGCAAGCATGCCGTCGATCCGGTCATAGGGCCAGTGCCGGACCTCGTCTGCGGGCAACAGGGCCTGCATAAGCTCCCCGGCACTAAGAAAATACTCGCCACATAGCATAATCCTCATAGAGGGTCCCTTTCGATTGGGGCGGATTCGTGATCATCGTGGCTCCGGAGGCACGATCGCTTCGAGGCTTCTGAGCAAGGGCCGGCTGTGACGGGTCGCCACCTCCCAGAGAATGTCGCAGTCTACGCCCAAATAGTCGTGGACAATCCGGTCACGGATGCCGGTGATCTGCTTCCACGGAATCTCCGGGTGAACCTCCCGCATGGGTGCTGAGACTTGGGCTGCAGCCTCACCGATGGTCTGAATAAGGTGAGCGATTACGAAGCGGAGATCTTCATCTTCGTCAAAATCCGTCTTTGATCGGTCGGCCACGCGAACAGACACTTTCCGTGCCATGTCGAGCATGTGACCGAGATATACGATGTCATCCTTCTGCATAAATCACCTCCGCCTCGGCCAACACGTGATCCTTCAGGCGGCGGTTGAGATATTTCGGGTTGAGGATGTCCACATCCCTCCCGCCGAACAGCGCGGAGAGCTCCTCTTCGATGTCTACGATCTCCCATCCTGGAGTGTGGCCCGGAGCGAACTCCATCAGCACATCCACGTCACTACTCGGACCGAAATCCTCCCTTACCGCGGAACCAAAGCACGCCATCCATCGAATATGACGGCGGCGGCAGAAATCCGCGAGTCTTCTTATGCACATCTATTCGTAGCATGTTGACCGAGCTCCGGCTTGCGGATCATCTCGAATCGCAAGAATTCACCTCGGAGAGGCTACCGAGATCCCGGGCCGACCGTCCACAGGACAGATGTTCCACTCGAGATAAGAAGTCAGCGGAAAGAGCGGGCAAGTGGTCCCGGGCACAAGGAATTTCGGGAGCCTTACCCCGAGCAACTCGGATTTCCCCGTGCCGTACTGCCTGGCAAGGAGCGGCACGTCGTGAACTGGCGCGTCAGGATTGAGCGGAATGCGGATGTTACGGATTTCCCGAGTCCTCTCGCAGACCACGATGATGTGCTGAATGTTCTTTGCCGCGTCCTCCTGATCGGCTCCTTGGAGGAACCGGCCTCGAAAACCGCACGATTGGCAGAACACCTCGAGCATCTCCACCTGACACAAGCCGTCGCCCGCCGACAGGGAAAGAGCCACCAGACAAAGGCTCACGGATATCCGGAGACCGGATCTGTGGTGCATCAGGTGCTCCTCCCACGGCTGGCGGGAAGGACGGGAAAAGGTCCAGCAAGCATCCGTCTTCCCACGCCAAAACAAACCACAAGGGCGCCAAGATACAAAGAAATCAAAGAACTATTCTCCGGCCGCCATTCTTGTGGACGGGCTTTCTCGGTGTCTTCGTGTCTTGGTGCTTCATTTTTTCCGCCATCCGACTGAACGTTCATATTCCCCCAGGTCTTGCGAACGAGGCACGCAAAAGGGCGACGAAATGTGCCAATTTGTGCGTTCATTACCCTTTGATTCTGGCAGGTTGGTGTTGATAGATAAAGCCATAACCTACCAGAATCGGGAGGGGCTTGGTAAGTATGAAGAAAAAGTCCAAATCAGGCAAGACCAAATCGAAAAACGGAATCAATTGGCGACCGCGATTCTCGGAGGCACGATTGACGATCCGCGCCGGTCTGATTCCCATGGGTCGGTTCATGGACAAGCTTGGCATCGGAGTCGGGAATAATGGCTCTGCCGAAGCACTGAACCTGCTCCGCGCCATTGAGTATTGCATATCGGACCCGGAAGTGCTGACCACTGTAGAGGATCTCCTGGCGGCAATAGACATGATGAAATTTGAGGTGGGAGAGACGGACATACGTGCAAGGTCGCCTTGAGAACATTCGGCAGGCGAAGGCGGCTCTTGAAGAGCAGGCTCGCCAAAAGGCCATCGAAGAAGGGAAATTGGATCAGGACGGAACCCCCCCCCAGGCAGTCCGGCGAAATCCTCCGATAAACCTCCGGGCACTCCCGATCCCAAAGCCCAGCGGAATTTCACTGATCCCGAGAGCCGCATCATGGTCGACGGGGCCACCAAGGCGTTTATTCAGGGGTTCAATGCCGAGATTGCGGTGGACTGTGACACACAGGTTATCGTGGCTGCGGATGTGGTGCAGGCGCCCAATGATAAAGAGCAGTTGGTTCCGATGCGTGACAAGATCGAGGAGAACACCGGAAAACGTCCCCAAAGGGTGCTTGCAGACAACGGCTTCTTCAGCCAAGCCAATGTGGAACACGTGGCCGGCAATCAGATGGAGCCTCTGATAGCTCCTGAGCGAACCAAGCACGGCGACAAAGCCGACCCAGCGCCAAGGGGGCGCATTCCAAAGGACATCAGCGTCATGGACAGGATGCGTCGGAAGTTTAAGACAAAGCAAGGCAAGAAGATGTACTCGAAGCGCAAGGAGAGCGTCGAACCAGTCTTCGGCCAAGTCAAGGACGCCAGGGGTATCCGCTCCTTTCTCTTTCGAGGGCTTGAGACGGTAAAGGCCGAGTGGAACTTGATTTGTATGACCCATAACGTCCTCAAGCTCTGGAGATACATTTGGGGGGACGACAGGAGAGCTGCGCGCGTTTTCGGTTAATCGGGCGCGAATTTGGGGAAATTTCGTGTAGGATTGTCCCCGATCACCCGGTTCGAGCACCATCGTATGCACCATATTGGAAACGTGGCATAGCGTGCCGCCTCATGCTGGCCTGTGCTACGATATGCCAAGGGACCACACGGGTATCGCGACAGGCTCCTAGGGCCGACCGGCACCCCCTTGAGAGCTCTTCCCCCTATGCGTGAGAAGAGTAGCCATTGCCTCGAGTCGGAGGAAACGTTCGGCAAAGCTCAGAGCGGTTTGCCCATTGTTGTCCTCGGCACGGACGTCTGCTCCGTGATCGAGAAGCAGGCTCACCATCTTCGGATCGTCGCAACCAATAATTGAGCTCATCAGGGCTGTGAAACCCTTGGCACTTCTCGCGTTCACGTCTGCACCGTTGCTTATGAGCACATGTGCGACGTCGGGGCTGCCGCTGCACCCTTTAGCAGCGGTCATGAGCGGAGTCTCTCCATATCGGTCCTTGCGGTTGACTTCCGCGCCTCTTTCGATAAGCAGCATCACCAATTCCCTGTTCCCTCCGGAAACCTTTACGTGGTTTCCCCACGCCGCTTCGTGAAGTACTGTGCTCCCCTTGTCATCTGCTGCACTCAGGTCGGCGCCTTGATTCAGGAGCAGCAGCGGCACTTCGGGGTTTCCATCAGCAACTGCGTAATGCAACGCAGTCCGACCTGAGGAGTCTCGTGCATTCACGTCCGCTCCATGTTTCAGAAGCAGTTTGACCACGTCCGGTTTGTGATTGGAGTTTCCGCGAGCTGCGTGCATTAGAACGGTCATTTCGCCCTTGTCCGCTGCTCGGACATTCGCACCTCGACCGATGAACAACTTGACCATCTCCGGATATCCCGCCTCTGCAGCCTCCATGAGCGGAGTCCGGCCGTTGCGATCCGGTGTCTCGATGTCTGCTCCCTTTTCTATGATAGTTGTCACCAGTTCCAGGTTTCCTTCCCCGGCTGCTCCCTTCAGGGCTTTCTCCACGAGTGCATGCGTATGCATTTCGTCTTCGATTTCCGGACAGGGGAATTCGCTAGTTTTTGGGCTCAAATCGCAGAGAAGGCCTATCATGCTTTCCTTGTAGCACGTTCCATCCAAAGGAAAGGCCACTCCGGTACAGCGATCCACAAAGGGAGAGAGAAGTCTATTTCCACCCGGCCTGATTCGGTAGATGTGCCGGTAAGTGCCGGCGTATCCTTCCGGCGGTTGGGCAGCGAAGGAACACACCCATACTTCCCGGCCGACCACTCGTGCTCTCACATCGCACCCGCGGTGAGTCCCATTCCAGCCATAATAGGGCCCGGCCAGATACTTCAGCGGCGTAGGGGGAGAAAAAATAAGCTCAGGGCCGGGGCAGCCCAAGTCGACCAGCTCGTCTTCAAACAACTGCAGGATCTCCTTCAACGCCAGGGCATCCATTTCCGCGATTTTGTCGCATGGTATTCCTTGATATGTCCTGGTACGACTCGTGTCGGTCCGGCCCTTCTCCGGCGGTTCCATTTTGCCCTGTGCCCGGCTGAGTAAGGGTGATATTTCCCTGCTTCCCATTGCGGTTGCGTGTTCCTCGGCAGTCGTACCATACAGGTCTCTCCTGTGGGGGTCGGCCCCGGCGGAGAGAAGCAGTTTCACCACTTCGGCATCTCTCTTGATAGCCGCAAAGAACAAGGCTGTCCAGCCCCATTCGTTCTTGGCGTCCACCTCCGCTCCGGCTTTCAGGATCAGTTTCAGGGTTTCGACATAATTTCTTTCTCCCGATTTCCCCTCCGTTCCGGGTCGACTAATTCTTTCCTCCGATAGTCCATCCCTGCTGGCCCCGCATGCATACATAAGGGCCGTGAGTCCATACTTCCCTTTCCTGTTCACCCCAGCCCCCTTCTCCAGCAGCAGCTTCACCGGTCCCGGGCATCCTACCTGAGCAGCATGCATAAGTGGTGTCTCAGCATCTCCCTGAGTTGCGTCGAAACGTGCACCGTGGGCTAGGAGGACTTTCACCGTCTCCGAATCTGATGCCGACATGAGCGGGGTCCTGCCTTGGCCGTCACATGCATTCGGGTCGGCACCGTGCTTCAGAAGGATCCCCATTGCTTCCGGGCGGCTACACCAAGCGGCCTTCATCAACGCCGCATCCTTTTGCGAGTTTGCTCTGGCATCTATTGCAGGTCCTGTTTCCAGGAGAAGCTTTAGGACCTGGGTATGTCCCATGCAAGCGGCGGCCGATAGGGGGGTGTTATAATAATCGGCATTAATCTCAGCACCCCTCCTCAGCAACAGGTCCACGATTTCGAGCCTTCCGTGAAATGCAGCCTCCACCAAGGCGGCTCTTCTGGGTTGCACACCAAAGTTTCCTCCGCCTGGACGCCATCCCGCGTTCACATTTGCGCCTTTCTCCAGAAGCAACTTCACGGTTTTCGTGTGGCCCGCCCCGGAAGCAGCCGACAAGGCACTGAACTCTGCAAAGGCATTGACGTTCGCCCCTCGCTCAAGCAGCAGTTTGACCATTTCGATCCGTCCGTGTCGCGCCGCTTCTATCAGGGCCCTGGTGTACTCCCATTCCAGGAACGGCTCTCTGCGAGGAATCGGGCAATCTTTCATCTTTACCAGGGCATTCACGTCTCCGCCGTGGTCCAAGAGGAGCTTCACGATCTCCAGGTTGCCGCGTCCCGAAGCTTCGATCAGGGCACGCTGTCCTCTCGAACCTTTGGGGTCTGTCCCTTGCCTCAGGACGCGCTCGACCCCGGCCTTGTCACCTGCTTTCGCGGCTTCCGGCAGGTCTTTTGTGAGCTGCTCTCCCTGCGATTCCGACAAGCCTGTCCCCCCAACAAGAAGGACCAGGAGCGGAAAGATGCACAACGCGGTTCCGATGATTCCTCCGACACGGTTGTTTCGTCTCCACATGGTCAATCTCCCGCCTGTCTCCTGCCGAACACAAGATCGGCCCGTGTCTGTTTCCGAAAAAACCTTACGGACCCTCTCCCGTGGTCGGCTGGGTCGGGTCATGTTTTCCGCCTTCGTATCGTTTCAGCACACCGAGGAGTCTTTCCGGCTCATCCGGTAAGTCCTTACGTGACAGTTTGGGGCATCCGGAAGACCTGGTTATAACTCACGAAAGCGGCCCTCGCCAGCGCTACGGACATTGGGGCTTGATGCCCTATCGACACATGCCATGCACTTGGCCGCGGGTTGCCGTGCTCTGCCGATCCCCACCGTTTCCAAACAGCGGTCCACCACCGACAATGCGGCCTCAGAGAGACTTCTTGGCTGAGAGCTCGGGTGCTTGGAACTCATTATAAGCAACAGGGCTTTGCTGATTTTGATTGGTCACGTACGCAAATGCCGGATGAGCCGAAAATGCTCCCCCACCGGCGTCTCGACGAGCCGGCTTTCTCTGCGGCGACCAGCGGGAGCCGCACTATCCCAAGAGTTCTTGAAGATGGGGGTCCGGGGGAAGGAACTTCTTGCAAGAAGTTCCTT
>JBFMAA010000043.1:0-41034 GCA_040755955.1 Thermodesulfobacteriota bacterium | reverse complement strand
TTTTCAAAAAGTCCCTTCCCCCGGGGATCGTACCTCCTTGCAGCCGCGCGGCGGCTACTGCGAATTTGCAAAGAATCGGTTGTACGCATTCACGTACGCGCGGGCGCTTGCCTCGATGACGTCAGGGCTGGTACCGATTCCCGAATAGACCGCGTCCTTGATTTCGATTCTGACCATGGCTTCGCCCAGCGCGTCTTTTCCCGTAGTGACGGCTTTCAGATCGTAATCCCTCAGTATTCCGGGTTGTCCGACGATGCGTTCGATACACGCGAACGCCGCATCGACCGGACCGTTGCCGGCAGCCGCATCGGTGAGTTCTTCGCCCTCCTTTTTCAGGGTGACGGAAGCCAACGGTACCATGGCATTGCCGCTCATAACCTGAAGACTGTGGAATGTGAACGTCTCGGGGACCTTGCTGAGCTCGATTTCGACGATGGAGGCAAGGTCTTCGCTGCCGATCTCCTTCTTCCGGTCCGCCACACTCAGGAAACGATCGTAGACCCGAGCAAACTGCGCTTCTTCGAGGTCATGTCCCAGTTCCTGCAAGCGATGCCGCAGCGCGGCCCGACCGGAACGCGCAGTGAGCACTATTTTGTTCCGGTGGATGCCGACATCTTCGGGTCTCATGATTTCATAGGTGGTTCTGTCTTTGAGCACCCCGTCCTGGTGGATGCCGGACGAGTGGGCAAACGCGTTGGCTCCCACGATGGCCTTGTTCGGCTGGACGGGAATGCTCATGAGTCGGCTGACCATCCGGCTCGTGCGATAGATCTCCTGGGTGCGAATGTCTGTATGTGCGTCGTAGAATGCTTGCCGAGTCTTGAGAATCATGGCGATCTCTTCCAGCGAAGCATTTCCCGCGCGCTCTCCCATCCCGTTGATCGTGCACTCCACCTGCTCGGCCCCGTTTCGTACGGCAGCCATGGTGTTCGAGACCGCCATCCCGAGGTCGTTGTGGCAGTGGACACTCAGGATGACCTTGTCCAGAGCCTGCACGCGCTCCTTGAGCCTCCGAATGAGCGCGCCGAACTCGTCCGGCATGGCATAGCCTACCGTGTCCGGGACATTGACCACGGTGGCGCCTGCCCCGATTACCGCTTCCACCACACGGCAGAGATACTCAAAATCCGTTCTCGATGCATCCTCAGTGGAGTATTCGACGTGCTCGCAGAACCGCTTGGCGTAACGTACCGATTCCACAGCCATTTGGAGGACATGTTCACGGTCCAGTCGCAGCTTCTTGCTCAGATGCACGTCTGACGAACCCAGCACAATGTGAATTCTGGGGCGCTCTGCGTGTTTCACCGCTTCCCATACCGCGTCTATGTCCTGTTGTACGGCCCGTGCGAGGCCGGTGATGATCGGGCCCTTCACCTGCTCGGCCACCGCCTTGACCGCTTGCAGATCTTCAGGCGATGAACAGGGGAAACCCGCTTCAATGACGTCAACGCCGAGTTTTGCCAATTGATGAGCGATCTCGATCTTCTGTCGCTTGTTGAGTTTCGCCCCGGGGACTTGTTCCCCATCTCTCAAGGTGGTGTCAAACACATGGATCTTGCGACTCATTTCCTCGTCCTTTCATTGTTCTTTCAGTCGGTTGATAGCCGGTCACGTCTGGTTGCCGCGCGCTTTCGGGGAGCTCATATGAATCCGGAGAGCCTGCAAGCCCCATGTGTCACCACCTCCTTTCGGGACTATGGATTTCCGCGGGTACACACAAACAAAAAGGCCATGGGTGGGAGCCCATGGCCTTTGATCTTTCACGAGATTACGACTCTTTATGTCACTCGCACACGAAAGGCATGGGGTCCCCGGACCACGGCCCACAAGCTAAGGAGGAGTAGGAGTAAGAGTGACATCAGTGTCGTCATGAGTTTACCGAGAATTCTTTGAGATTCTGCGTCTGCGGGTCGCCGCAGCACCGTATGCCGTGAGAGCCGAACGCATATTGATGCTTCGCCGTGGCTGCTCGCCGGCATGTGAGTTCCTCATATGTTCCCTACCACGATGCTTCCGGCAAAGCAAGGAATTTGGAGATTTGCGGCAGCTATTCTGAGACCGCCGGCAAAATTGCTTCACGCGGCCTTGTCAGCTTCTGCTCTGAGCCAAGCCCGGAGTTCGTCGGTAATGCCGCACGCGGCGTTCTTGCACGCGAAGTGTTCTACGCTCCGGTCTACGAGCTCCTGTGGAGCTTCCACCTGGGATATCACCTCGTATTCCTTGTGGCTTTGGCGCACCAGAAGCAATCGAGCAGGCTTGTCACGCGCGTCTATCTTGAAATACGCGCTCTCCTCGTTGCAAGACTTCGCGTGGTCAATGCCTCTGGACCAGTTGGTTCCCCATTCCAGATACCGAGTGACCGCTTCGAAGGGGTGCAGATCCCAGTCCATTATCTGCTGAAGTCTTCTGTTTCGAAGTAGTTCCCTGACGCTCTTCATGTGTTGCTCCCTCAGCAATCTGAACATTCGGGCAAAGCCAAGGTACGCCTGTTCTTACGGATGCGCGGCAAAAGAAAAAGTTTCCAGTAAGAGTTCACCGCGGAGACACAGAGAACACAGAGAAGAAAACAAGAAGAAAAGAGCTGTTATCCTCAGATGACTCAGCCGGTTGCAGATAAAAAGAAGAGAACAATTGAAAATTCTTGGTTTTCTCTGTGACCTCTGTGTCTCTGTGGTGAATATTCTTCTCTCTTTCTTCTCCGCGTCCTCTGCGATCTCCGCGGTGAACTCTTACTCGCTGCTCTGCGCAATGATCTGCTCGATATGCGCGGTCAGATCCACCCCGCCGGACAGTGGACCGTCTTTGGTGCGGATCTGCTTGTCTTTGATCTGCACGGCTCCTGCCGCGAGTTCCCGAATAGCCCCTTTGAGAAGCGGAAGCTCTCGGACCTCGCCTTCGAGCCGAATTTTTCGGAACAGCGGGTGGCTTTCCCGCATCTGTCGGGGCGATTGAAATCCGATTTCTTGATGCCATCGGTTCCACAAGCCGTCCCAGCCTCCGCCCCGGATCGGAAACCGGCAATAGGAGATCACCGGGCCCCGGTCGAGTGTCTTGGTCACGAGGTGCACCATGATTCCCTGATCCTGTGCCTTTTCGGCAATGAGCTGATGAATGACCTCCTGCCAGGTCCCTCGAGGCCCCCAAGGCAGCGCCGGGTGTATGTTGACGATATCGAGATCCCGGAGCTCGGGATCGCCTATGATGAGCATGTACCCGGCCATGACCACGATGTCCGCGGGTTCCTCGCAGGCTGCCCTGACTACCTGTTCGCCGAACCGATTGCGCCACTCTTCCAGCGCGGGCGACGCTTCAGCCGCGGACGGGCTTTCCGCGAGTCCCTGCTTTCTCAGCTCGGGGAGGAACTTCACGTGAGACACCGTCTTCACGGGGATTGCGAGCTCGCGGGCCAGGTCGAAAAACAGCCCTCGTTGGCGAGCCTCCTCGTTTTCCGGACCGTCCCCCGGTGCACGGTGACAGAATATCCAGTCTATGCTCGCGTCCGTTCCCGAGCGGGCAATATCGTCATACACGGTCCTGAGCAGGTTGCGGGCCGCCTCGTCCCGACCCGTGGAAAACCATCCCATGTGTAATGTCATGAAGAAACGCTCCGTGTAGGATGTGCATCCTGCGCGCATCACGCAAGGGGCACACAAATTTCGGTAATCAGCCCTTCGGGTGGGGTGTTCTCGGGCGTGTTCTTGTAGAACTCGAGGGAGGGACCTGCCGCGATCTCTACCCCCTTTTCCGAGGCCCATCGGCCGCAGAGCTCGGCATACGTACGGCTAAGCCCCGAATAGGGCCCCTTGTGAAGAGTCACCGCGTACTTTCCGTTGCCCACCTCTTTGACGCCTATTTCGCCCTCGGGGCGCACGTCGCCGTGAACCACCATACTCGCATCATAGCGGATCTTCTCAGGCGGAGTGATCTCCGGATCATCGTGACACACTCCCAGCAAAAGGGTGTCGGGGCCGAGCAGACCCTTACTCATCGCCCAACCGCAGAGTCTCTGCCACGCGACTTCGCATGTGTCGTAGGGTCCCACGTGGCGGACAAAGGCCACGCGCATGGGGGGAAGATCTCGGATTTCTACTTTCATGGAACACTCTCCTCTCTCAGCAAGATTTCTTTTCGCCCGAAACCGTCTTTCAGGATCAGGGCTGAGTCCTCGGGACCTTGCCCGCTTCCTGAATTCCTCGGGAGGAACGGAGAAAGAAGCCCGGAACGCTCGCGTGAACGCGGCATGCGAATCATACCCCGCGTGCACCGCAACATCGAGCACCGAATGATCCGTGTAGGTGAGTTGGTGTGCGGCTCGTTCGAGAAGAATCCTCCGAATGTAGCTGCGCACCGACTCTCCTACCATGCCCGTGAAGATCCGGTGGAAGTGGTAACGCGAAAAGCATGCCACGCCTGCCAGATCGTCAAGGCTGAGCGCAGGCTCGTCGTCCAGGTGATCTTCTATGTGGACCAGGACGCGCAGCATCCTCTGCCGGTAGTCCCCGTTTGCCGATACGTTTCGAGGCATCCCTGTTCTCCGTGAGGAAGGATTTACCCCAAAACCGATTCGGGGTCTTTGCAGTTCTTGCTCTTTGCGGTAAGATTTCTTACTTGACGGGACGCAGGTTGGGATCACGTGGTGTCAAGCCCGTATTTGTGGATCTTGTTGAGCAGGCCCTGCCTGGATAAACCCAGGTATTCCGCCGCCTTGCTCCGATTCCCGTCGGACTTGGTCAGCGCGTCAATGACCATGCGCCTTTCGAGCTCCTCCACGGCTTCTTTGAGCGTCTGTGGCTCCGGAGTTGCGCTCTCCTTGAGGAGCTGCTCCACGGAATCGGTGAGCCGCGGGGAGAGACACCTCACCGATACGGTGCCCCCTTCTTCCACAAGCACGTGAGCTCTTTCCAGCTCGTTTTCGAGCTCTCTGACGTTCCCCGGCCACGAGTATCGCTGCAACAGCTCCATCGCCGCAGCGTCAAGCCCCTTGAGAGACTTCCCGGTCTGCTGAAAAAGCTTTCCAAGGATATGAGCGGTCAACACGGGAATGTCTTCCTTCCGTTCCCGTAACGGAGCCAGATGAATGGGAAAGACGTTGATTCTGTAAAACAGATCCTCTCGGAACAGACCCTGGTTCACATACTGGTACAGGTCTCGATTGGATGCAGCGACGAGCCGCACGTCCACTTGCTGAGTCAATATTTCACCCACCGGTCTGACCTCTCCCGTCTGGAGCGAGCGGAGCAATTTCACCTGCATGGCAGGTTGGGTGGCCTCGATTTCGTCGAGGAAGAGCGTCCCCGTGTCGGCCGCACGAAACAACCCCTTATGGTCACTCACCGCGCCCGTAAAAGCCCCCCGCTTGTGGCCGAACAATTCGCTCTCGATGAGGTCCGCGGGAACAGCCGCGCAATTCAGAGTGAGGAACGGACCACTCCCGCGCGGGCTCAACCTGTGCAGTGCCCAAGCCACAAGTTCCTTGCCTGTTCCGGACTCACCCTGTATCAAGACAGTCGTGTTCCTCTCCGAGACCTGTGTCACGAGTGCTTTGACCTCGCACATGGCAGGACTTGTGCCTACTATCAGGTCGAGTGGATTGTCGCCCGAGTGTTCTTCATGCAAAGGAGTTTCTTTCGATTGACTCATGGCACGCAATATCGTTCACCGCAGGCGCAGAGAGCGCAGAGAAACAGCCGAAGAAAAGACATCTACCGGATTTCTTTAGTATATCGTTCGATTTCTTCTCCGACCGCCAAGATTGGTTGTCTGAATCCGCTTCAGGAACAGCGTGTACGGCTATTCTTCCCCTGCAGCAGTCTACGTTTTGAATGTGCGTAGAACCAACCTACCCCGCCATCGGTCTTCGAGCGAGCCGAGGAAGGTTGACGCGATCATTGGCAGCGGCTCCCAGCAGCCTTCTTGTAGACGGCGATTTCTCCCGTCTGTCCGTGGATGACCAGTTTGCTGCCGACCACAAGATTACGATCCACGAATTTCACTATTTCCGGTTTGCCGGCGAACTTCACGATGTCCCTCACCTGAGCGATGTAGACCTTGTTGAGCGATCTGGCGATGTCCGCGGCGTGGGCTCCGCCGCCCCCGAGGCGACTCACCAGGGCAGTGTTCACCGGAAGCGAGAAGACCTCGTCCATGATGTCCTCCGGGATCGGGTCGTTCACCACAAAGATGAAGCCGTCCAACTTTTCCCCTTCGGGAAGGCTTTCATTCATTGAGTCGATGATCGACTGGGCCTTGTTGATGTGCCTGAAGGGAGCTATCTGGTTGCGGTCGGTCACCATGATCCCCCTGAAGATCTTGCCGCACACGCCCGTGCCCTTCGCGATCACCTCGTAACGCTCGGCAGCCAGGGACGCAATCCTTTCTTTGCGGCCTCTTCGCTTGCGGATCTGCAAGATGTAAAGCTCGCCTCTTTCTATGGTGTACTCCACGTTGACCTGCATGTGCAACTGCTCGGCAATCCGGCGGAGCGTGGAATCAAGGCTCTTCCACACACCCGGCATGAGCGATGCCAGGCTTTCCTCCTGTTTGTACAGATCGTACACCGGGATCGTAGACACTTTTCCGTCCACCACGTCGGTCCCCTGGTCCCCGGACGAGAATTCTCCCACCAGCTCCATGGTCAACGGGTCGTATGAGACCACTCCGGTACCTGAGGACTCGAACTGCATGTTCCCGTAGGCCATGGCTTGGACTATTGCCGGCGTCTTCCAATCCCCGTCGATACCGGCCGCTTCGCGGTACTTCCTCGCCGCGGGCCCCTCATAGGACTGAAGCACGGCCATGGCACATCGTACGAGGACCTCCATGAATTCTCCGTTGTCCAGAAGACTGACGGCTCGCGGCGCCAGCGCGGCCAAGCGGTTCTTGTAACTGAACGCGAGCTCCTCCATTTGATCGCCCGAGAGCAATGCCTTGCGCACGACCCCCCACCGCTTTTTCCGATCGTCTATGATGTCCTGGAACTCGTCCCTGGCCACCCGGAACACGTTGGTAGCGAACTCTTCGAGGAAGCGGCGGTACGAGTCATACGCGAACCACTTGCCGGCCTCTGCCGCGAGACTCGCGGCAATGGCATCGTTGATCCCCACGTTGGTGAGCGTGATCATCATGCCGGGCATGCTGATTCGAGACCCTGACCTCACCGAGAACAGCGCTGGGTTCGCCGGATCGCCAAATCTCTTGCCGCAGACTCTCTCGAGCTTTGTCACGGACTCCTTCAGACCTTCCAGGAAATGCCGATCGCGAAGCATCGCGTCCGTATCCTTCAGGCGTTGGTCGGTGGTGATCACGAAGTAGGGCGGCGTGTTTCTGGCAAACCGCAGCAACGACGCCTTGACCCCGATTCTGCATGGGGATATCTGACCGTGATCGGGAAAATAGAACGGCCTGTGCTTGGCAAACGGATTGCCTCGATGAGGAACCTTGCGCTTCGATTCCGCGAGTCGTTCGTTGAGGAAAAGCTGGACCTTGTCGAGGAAGGTTTCCATGACTCGCAGGTTGCCGTCCCTGGCCTGGAGGTCGGAGATGTACAGGGTTTTGAGGTAGTTTTTGTAAAAATCCGTGTCGGGGATCTCACGCAGGGTGGTAAGATCCCTGAGCTTTCTTGGGAGCTCTTCCATGGGACACTGGGCAAGCCGCAGATCAAAGGGTTCCTCGAACCAAGCACGGTACAGGTTGTGTATGTCGTCCAGCTCGCTCTTGACCACTTTTACCAGATCCCTCACCTTGTCGAACGTCAGCCCGAGAAACCCGGCTCGGCGGAGGTCTCGCCCCGCCTGTACGAGGTAGTAGCTCGAGTGACCGTTCACTGCGAGTCCGTTCACTAGCGTGTCAAGAAATCGGAGCGCCTCCGGGAGATTATCCAAAGTGATTCTCTCAAAGTGCATATTGAGTATGGTGGTGGCAAGAGTCTCCTGGAGTGCTTCCAGCGTGAGGTCCCTGTTGAATGCCTCGAAGCGGTCTTCGATGTACGTGGCGGTCTGCGCGTACGCGTGGCCGGTTTTTCTGGCCTTCAGTATGATCGGAGTTCCGGGTCGTTCTTCTTTTGTGCGAGCGAGCTCGGTGAGGTACTCGTCCCGCCCTTCGGTGAGGTATACGGGGTCAGGGATTGGCTCCGCAATGTCGGGTGTGAGGATGGTGTCCCTGAGCTCTCTGCGCTCCGTGACAATACGTTCGAGGTGGGTGAGGTCTTCTTCCACGCCGGCTCCGGATGTGGACTCGTGCACCACGAAGTATTTGCGATGCAGGCCCTTGACCAGTTCCACCATCGCCAAGACGACCCTTCGGGAAAAGTCGGGCCATGTCTGATCGTTGCGGTATGGGGCTGTGTCTGCTTGGATGAGGTGCATCAAGCCGTCTCCGGAGGACGGGTCGATCCCGTTGTCACGGAAGATCCGGTTGCACAGGTCGGCAATGCCGTTGGCCTCAGCCGTGGAGCACCAGTTGTCCATCTGCAGGTACGGCATCGACTCTTCGGGCATCCATTCTGACATGTATCTGGGGTCGCCCCATGTCAAATACTTGATGATTCCCAAACAGAAGTAGAAGTTCTCGACACTGCCTCGCCAGTGAATGTCTCCTCTGAGTTTGCCCAGGAAGTTGCCGACCGGTTTGACGCCTCTGTTTGCCAGTTCCTTTGCCAGTCCCGCTGCGGTGAGCCGAAGATCGTCAAGGGGGCCGATGGCCTTGAATGAATACGGAATCGCCTTGATCATAGTGCGGAGGTGGAAATGCGCCACCGGCGAATTGGCCCTGAGCACGGCCGAGATCTCGTACTGAATCAGATCCTCGTCACAGAGACGGATTCTGCCGAGTTCGAGCTGTATCGTCAGGTGGGCTATGAGCCCCCGCATGATACGCGGATTCGACGCGATGATGCGCAGGAGGCTTCTTATGTGCTGCACGTGGGGTTTGTTCGCGCCCGTCTCTTCCGCGAGGACCAACGGTTCCCCCGTATCGTCGTCTTCCAAGGTGAATTTCGACTGCCGCGGGCTTATCAAGGGCTGTGTCTTGAGGAGTTCGATGAGCTCCTGAGCCATCAGGAAGTAAGCGTTTCTCCCGAGCACGACGCCAAGGGCCTCTATTGCGGTCAAGGAAGAGATGACCCGTCCGTCGTCGGTGGAAGAGCCGGCTGTTTCGAGAAAATGCCGCAAGAAGTAATTGACCAGATCCTTCGAGGATTGGCGACGGAGTCTCTCCAGACGAACGACTATGTCGCAGAGTCCTTGCACGAGAATCCCGCGGATGTCCGCCTTGTCGACGGCCAGTATCTGGGATACCAAGAGCTTGGAAAAAGCCTCCTGAACGCTCATGGGAACCACATCGATCATTCCCTGAAACGAGGTGAGTATCACCTTCCATTCGTCGCCGAATTGCCTGATGAATTCCGTTCCCTGCCGGATTTCGGCCTCGGAGCATGTTGAATCCCCTTGAGCGGCAGCGGAACACGTTTCTTTCAGGCGAGCGATCTCCACGTCGGAACGCCGGTTGATCCGGTCGAGCACTTCCCGGCAAAACTCCTCTCTTTTCGGGAAGTCTTCCTCGGCGAATCGACTGTTCAGTGTTTCCACGAGGTCCGCGGGAACCGTCCTGATCTCGTTGAGTGCGGTCAAAACCGCCTGGGCAGCGAGTCGGTTGATCTTTGGGGTGAAGAGATCACGGGCCTCCTGGGCTTGGCTCTTCAGCGCCAGCCGAACAGACATGATTTCCACGAGTCGGCGTTCGAAGGAGGTGATCGGCGCGGCAAAGAGGTCCCGGGTGAGAAAGTCGAGCACTCGGTCCATGAATGGCAGGTAAGCCGGCAGACGTTCCTGTTGCGCGGACTTGAAAATACTCTCCAACAGCCGTGACAGGGAGTATTCGGCCTGTTCCCGAGCGCCAGGGTCGAATGGTTGCCTGGCCGCGGCAAAGAGGTAGCCGAGAATGACTTCCATGAGCGAGGGGAATCGGTCACCCATGGAGTTCTCGTCCCTGTCGAGCGTGTACCTGCTGAGGATTTCCACGAGGTCGAGCCAGTTGGGAATCTCGTGAAGTACCGGCACGAGGTGTTCCCGTATCGCGAGGCGTCTCCCCTCATAGGAGGTGAGGTGGACGAGATCTTCCAGTGCGGGTAGCGGAAACTTCGGGAACAGCACGACCTGTGAATCGAGCTGCCTCAGCCCGACGAGGTACAGGGAAGCCTCTTCGCCTGTCCTGTCGAGAATGGTGAGCACATCGGCCATAAGTTCCACGTGTAACGTATCGGCCTGTGCCACGGCTTGCGCGGAGTTGTTGAGTACCGCGGTCATCCCTGCGATTTGATAGGGGTTGAGCGGCTCCCTTGCGGTGATCTGTCGGATGAAACGTCTCGCGTCCACGATCCCCTCCGGCTGCTGGTACATTGATTTTAACAGAAGGACTACCCTTTGCAACCGGTTGGCGCTATTATGGGATACGGGGTCGAAATCGAGGGCTTCGACAGGGCGAGGTCCGGCACCTGACAACCTGGTCGCGGTGCCCAAAGCAGCTCGGAAGACAGCCACAAGAGGAACCCATGATACATGTGCTCGTAAATCTGTACGCTTCTTTGGCGGATCATCTCCCGGAGGATCGTCAGGGGAACTCCTGCGCGATCGACGTGGAACCCGGAACAACAGTGGAACAGCTTCTCCATCGACTGCGGATTCCGCAAGATGCACCGAAAATCACGTTCTTGAACGGGGTGCACTCGACTTTGAAGGAAGCGCTCAAGGAGGGGGACCGAGTCGCTGTCTTCCCGCCGATTGCCGGGGGATAGCGTGAGCCGGTTGCACTCTTAGGGCAGAAGAGGCTGGTGCCCACATGGCCGCACTGGGAATAGCCATTGGTTGCAACCCATGGAAGAGGATCACGAAAGATGAAAGGGTTGTTTCGCTGCGAGTGCTGAGCGTTTTTGGTCTCCTTTGCGAGAGGCGCGTCCCTGGGGAACTTGCCGGTCATCCCACGAGTCCGGTCTCGGCAACGAAGACCTCCAACGGGGCCGCTGCCTCATCAAGAACTTCCGGCCCAAACGTCTCCACGTGGAACGCAATTGCGGATCTTACGTCCGCGAGCGCTTCTTCGTAGCTGTTCCCTTCTCCGACCACGACTCCCTTCATCCCGATGGGGTATCCCACATAACCATCGGAATGCTTCTCTATTACAATCTTGATGTTTCGTCCCATCTCAAACCCCCAGTTGTTGCCTTCTGCCGTTGAGGCGCCCGATTGGCGTGGTCTGGGGCTCTCAACCAAGAACTTGCGCACGTGTTCACCCGTTGTCGGCGGGTGCCTGCACAATTCCGTGGCGTCGTTCGCGTGAATTGCGGGAGCGGGGGATACTTCACAGGCCCATGCGTCTGGCAATGACGGTCTTCATGATCTCGTTCGTGCCTGCGAATATGGACATGACTCGTACGTCTCGCCAGGCCCGGGCAACGGGGTATTCCTCGCAGTACCCGTACCCGCCGTGCAGTTGCAAGCAGCCGTCCGCCACACGCTTAGCCATATCGGTGGTCCAGTACTTGGCCATGGAGACTTCCACCACCACGTCCTTCCCCTCGATATGTTCGACAATGAGCTTGTCCAGGAAAGTGCGGCCCAGCTTTACCTCAGTGGCCATCTCCACGATCTTGAACTGGGAGTGCTGGAACTTGGAAATGGGTCTGCCGAATGCGGTGCGTTCCTGGCAGTAACGGATTGTCCGTTCAAGGACCACCTCGGCGAGGGAGACCGCACCCACTGCACAGACGAGCCTTTCCTGTTGGAGCTTCTCCATGAGCATCCGGAATCCCGTACCTTTGGAGCCCAGTCGGTTGGTCTTGGGGATGCGGCAGTCGTTGAAGAACAGCTCCGCAGTATCCTGACTGTGCCATCCGATCTTCTTGAGTTTACGTCCCTTTTCAAAGCCTGGAGTGTCGGCTTCCACGAGGTACAGGTCTATGGCGCGATGGGGGTCCTCAACCGAGGGGTCTCTCGCTGCGACGATGACGAGATCGCAGATGATCCCGTTGCTGATGAACGTCTTCTGGCCGTTGAGCACCAGGTGGTCCCCGTCCTCCCGGGCTGAGGTGCGGATCGCGGCCAGATCGCTCCCCGTATTCGGCTCGGTCATGGCGATTGCGGTGATGACGTCCCCGGACACGCACCCGGGCAAGTATCGCTGCTTCTGTTCTTCGCTTCCGTAGGACAGGATGTACGGCACCACGATGTCGCTGTGGAGAAACGCGGCCAGGCCGAAGTGGTTGGTTCGGGCGAGCTCCTCCATGAGTATGACCGAGTAGAGGAAATCGGCACCGACTCCGCCGTATGCTTCAGGGACCTCCATGCAGAGAAAGCCCTGGTCACCCATCTTCTTCCAGATGCTCCGAGGGACTATCCCGTCTTCTTCCCACTGGTCAACGTGTGGGGTGACCTCTCTTTCGTAGAACTTTCTTACTGCGCTCCTGAATATCCTGTGTTCTTCTGTGAAAGGTAAGATCTCCATGTAGTGCGCTCCAACGGACGTGTGATACCCATGTGAATTGGGGTTTCCGGGAAAAGGCATCGTGTACGAATAGGGTTCGATGTGTTCCCATTTCGAGAAGACATCTTCAGCTCAGTGGCGCTGGGAGCAAGCGACGTGCCTGTCTACGCGTGCGCAGAACCAAATCGCTCAGCCGGCGGTCTTCCTGCGCACCGAGATAGGGTAGACGTTCAGCCGGCTCGCAGAAGAATGAACCACCAAGCCAACAAGACACGAAGAAAGCCGGCCTGTGCAATGTTCTTTGATTTCTTTGTGTCTTGGCGCCTTGTGGTTTGTCTTCAGGCTCAAAACGGATACCCTTGAACGGTTACGAGATAGGTCGCCGCGAAT
The DNA here is from genome assembly GCA_040755955.1 of Thermodesulfobacteriota bacterium. Lineage (GTDB taxonomy): Bacteria > Desulfobacterota > Desulfomonilia > Desulfomonilales > Desulfomonilaceae > JBFMAA01. The sequence continues at coordinate 28,170 of JBFMAA010000043.1, read as the reverse complement.
TTTGGTTCCGGCTCCCAGTCGCGTGGTTGTGGCTGTTGGTGTCCTTTCGGTGCATCATACGGTCCGAAAGTAGTCGATGGAGACCTCCGCAAGAAATCTCGAGGGTGCGACCGGCACCACGCCTTTGGCTCGATCCAGGTAGGTCTGGGGAGTCAAAATCACAAGGTTCTGCTTGGCTCTGGTCATGGCCACGTAGGTGAGCCGTCGCTCTTCCTCGAGCTGGTCCGGAAATACCGCTGCAGCAGGGGAAGGCAATCTTCCCTCCGCGACCCAGATCAGTATCACCGTATGCCATTCGAGACCCTTGGCCGAATGTATTGTGGAAAGCACCAGGCTGTTTTCTTGCGCGTCTCGGTCGTTGCCGTCCTCGTCCGGGGGTTCCAGGGCCATGTCGTTGATGAAACGGTTCAGACTTTTGTACTGGAGAGTCAGGTCCGCAAGCTGTTCCAGATCCCGCATTCTTTTTGGGTAGTTGTCGAACTGCTCCTTCAGGTACGGGAAGTAGTAACGATTCACCTGTTCCACCTTCTCGGAGATCGGGCCGGTGTGGTTCTTCAGCGCGTTGAGCATACCCGCGAGATCCTGAAACGGAATCGACCACTTGCTTCCTTTGGTCACCAGCGATGCAGGCTTGTCAGGAATGCCCGTTACTGCCAGGAGGTCTCCCAGCTTCGTAGCGGTCTTGGGTCCGATGCCCGGGAGAAGCTTCAGAACCCTCATCCAGGCCAGCCGGTCCCCGGGATTGCCGAGGACTCGCAGATGCGCGAGCACATCCTTGATATGGCGACTCTCGAGGAACTTGAACCCCCCGTGCTTGACGTATGGCACGTCGTTGCGAGTGAGCTCTCCTTCCAGGTCGAATGAATGAAACCCCGCGCGGAACAGTACCGCCACCTCTCGCAGGGGTATGCCTCCGAGCCTGAGCTCGTTCACGCATTCCAGGACGAATCGGCTCTGTTCTCTTTCCGTTGGCGGCCTCACCCAGAGAGGCTTGGTGCCGTTTGCGCGGCGTGTGAAGAGCGTCTTTTCGTAACCCAGAGTGGCCCTGCGGATGACCGCGTTCGTCAGCGCCAGTATCGGTGCGGTGCTTCGGTAGTTCTCTTCGAGCTTCACCGTGCGGGTCCCGGAAAAAATGTGCGGAAAATCGAGGATGTTCTGAATGGTCGCGCCTCGAAAGGAGTAGATGCTCTGGCAATCGTCCCCGACAGCCATGACGTTCGAATGCGCGGAAGCGAGAAGCCGGAGCATTTTCGCCTGGAGTTCGTTGGTGTCCTGGTATTCGTCCACGAGGACGTACGTCCATTGGCTGATAATCTCGGTCCGGGCATGCTCGTGTTCTTCGAGGAGTTTCACGGTATTGACCAGTAGATCATCATAGTCCATGAGGTTGTTGGCCAGTTTGAATGACTCGTACTGGGTGCGTATGCGCTCGATGTCCTCCGCGAATTCCTCCATGTGGGGGAACTGCCTTGCCACGATCGTCTCCACCGACTTGCCCGTGTTGACTGCCTTGCCAATGATTTCCGCGACGGTCCTGGCTTTGGGGAATGCCTTGGTGACAGCCGGAGCGGGATCGAGGTGGGATTTGATGTGCTCGAAGGCATCGAGCGAGTCGGACTGGTCCATGATGGAAAACGAGGCTTCGTATCCGAGGAGCCGCCCGTACCGGCGCAACAGCATGTACCCGGTGGAATGGAAGGTTCCCCCTGACACCCGTGCCACCCGCTGATCGAGGAGTTCCGCGGCTCTTCGGAGCATTTCCTGCGAGGCCTTGCGGGTGAAGGTGAGCAGTAGTATCTGCGAGGGGTCTATGCCTTGTTCGACCAGCCAAGCCACGCGGTACACGATGGCTCTGGTTTTCCCGGAACCCGCGCCCGCGACCACGAGAGTGGGACCTTCGCCTGCTGACACGACTTCCCATTGCGCGGGATTGAGATCCCCGAGGTAATCTATGCAACTGATCGTAGCGGTATCCATGATGCAAAACAGATTAGTGGGCTTTTTCCGGAAATGCAAGAAACCGCCGTACACGCTCAAAGGGGTATCCAACTTTCCCGGAGAAGACAAACGACAAAGTCACAGAGACCCTCAGAAATCATAAGGAGATTCTGGTGATGGTTTTTTTGTCCGATTGGCTTCCTTTGCGTCTTATAGCGGTTCTCGTTAGTTTCCACCGATTGGCGGGCTGGAAAGCCCGCCCCACAAGCCCTGATCTGACACGAATCGGAAGTTACTTTCGAGAACCGGTACAGTGGTTCGATCGTTTCGGCTCCCAGTGAACACTTGCAAGCTGCGGTGCGCTGGTTCTCGTGCCCTGCGCGGGCCGAGTGAGTGCCGCAGGATAACCGAAGCTTCAGCCCCAACCTTGAGGCTGTTTTACGGGCTTGTCCGTAGCCGCCAAGAAAACCCTGGAAAAAGCGACTCATTTGTGATAAATTATGACCGTCGCGGTTATTTGGGGAGGCGCAGTGAAGTTAGTAAAGATTCTGAGGAGGATGGCGTGAACACTTCGTCCCCGGTTCTTGCTTGCCCAGTTTGCTACAACCATTTTTCTCATCCCGGGAAAGCTGACGGGCGAAACTGTGAGGTCTTCGGTTATGGTTTGGATTTTCGCTTCATTCCGAGAGACTGCAATCGGTCGTCAGATGTGGCCGTCTGCCCGAACTGCCTGTACAGTGCCCTCACTGAGGACTTCCACAGACGAGTCCCAGGCCAAGTGGCGGAAACTATCCGTTCTGACAAGTATATCAAGCTGTTTGGTCGCTTCCCCGAGGAGGAACGACTTTCCCGAAGCTGGCTCGCTCTCGTGACGCTGCTCAACGTCAGAGGCGTGAACCCGAGGGACCTGGGGATCATGAGTCTGAAAGGTTCTTGGGTCGCACGGGAGCTCGGCCACCTTGAAGCAGAGCAAGAGCTGCTCTGCAAAGCCGATCGATACTTGGATGACGCGCTGCGTCGGGGTCTCACCAAGGGCGACCCAGGAATGGTGATGTACCTGCTGGGGGAGCTGAGCCGAAGAAGAGGCGCATTCCTTCGCGGACGTGAGATGCTCACCTTCTTGGGTAACAATCCTCGGTACAGATATCCCGCGCTCCTGTTGACGGTACTGATTGAAGAGGAAGACTCAACCCCCTACTGGTCCCATCATGCACCCGATCAAATGGAAAAGCATTCTCCACGATTCAAAGGTCTCTTCCCGCCGCTGAGAAGCATTCCGCCCGGTAAGACCGAATTCTACCCCGACGAACTCGAAGAGACCACCGTTCACTCCGAAGAAGACGATAACACACGATACTGACCCACCGACACGGTTCCCGACGCGTTCCTGTGGAAATGTAGTTCCCGGGGGAAGGGCCTTTTTGAAAGAAGTCCCTTTCCCCGGACCCCCAATGCTATAGTGCCACGCGTTGAGAATTGCGGGAACTTTCACCCTCCCCTAACCCCTCCCATCAAGGGAGGGGAATAGCAAGCCCTCTCGCCTGGTGGTTGAGGGACGGCAGAGTGGGTTCGTGTCTACTTTCACGGTCCCGCGAATTTCAAGGAGCGCGACTATAGTGACTTAAGCGAACATGTGACGGTTGCCGCCTCAAATCCCCTCTGCCCCCTCTTGAAAAGGGGGGTTAGGGGCATAGGCGTTAAGATAAGATGGGGCGTTCGAGAGTCCGTCATTCCGGCGAAAGCCGGAATCCAGTCCTTTCAAGATGTTCTGGACCCCGGCTTCCGCCGGGGTAACGTCGGTGCTGTTGGGGCAATAACTTGAAACCACGCTTTATCTCACATATTTTAACGCCTATGGGGGTTAGGGGGGATTTCAAGCAGCGGCCGTCACGAGGCCGCTTAAGTCAAAAGCGAAGAGCGGGGGCGAACAAACCCCTCCCCGACATTTGGATATCATACGTGTAGGGCCTGGGTTTATCCCCGCCCGTTTCAAGTGGGACGACAAGGTATACGGGCACGCCGTTTCATCGCATGACGTTCGGATCGCGGTCCCTGATGTAGAGGAGCAGTTCCTTGGCCATTTCCGATTCCAACCTGATCTCATGGTAGTCCAGGGGCACGTTGTTGAGGTACTGGAGTATGAGCGCGTCTCCATTCCCCGCGGCGGGAAGAATCCCCGAAAAGAAGAATCCCAGGGCCTCAAGCTCTTCGGTCAGGGAAAAGACGGCCGGATCACACAGGTTCAGGTACAGATGTATGGTGTCGATCTTTGCAAGACACAGTTCCTTGAGGCTGCATCGCACATCCCGGACCGTGTCGTTGCCGATCCGGTCGACCTCGATCGCACCGAACCCTCCGCCTGAATAGCCCCTCGAATGGAGCTCACCCGCAGTCTCGGGCACCGCGTTCGACTCGCCGGCATGCAGCTCCGGTTCAGATCCCAAGTGTTGGTAGAGTCTCAGTATCATGTCTTTGTGATGGGGAGGCGGGTAGATGACGAGGTTCGACGGCTTCTGAAGGTAGAGGAAGTCGATCGTCACTGAAACCCGCTGCTGAAGTGTTTCCCGTATCCCCTTGTACGAGTGGAACATGGGGATATAGCCGAGGTTTATCGCGCAGGGCCTCAAGCCGAACTTGTGCACCGCGTGCTGAGAAAACGGATGCACGGTCACCGTATGCGAAAAGACGCCCGTGTACCCCACCGAGCGAGCGGTTTCTATGAGCGCGCCTGAAAGCAAGTTGAAACAACCCTGCCCCCGGTATTCCGGTTTGACGACTCCCAGCGCCATTTCGGCAATCCTGGACCACCGTTCTCCCGTGAGCAGCGCCCCGTGAGCTGCGATTCGGTTGTCTTCCGTGACCGCGACCATCGAACGCATGAACCCCATCCGGTTGAACTCCTCGATACGTTCCGGGTAGTAGAGAAACTCCACAACATACGAGTACCCGTACGCCTTGTAGATCGCCTTCGCGACCTCGACCGCTTCGGAAGGTTCCATCGGGCGGACCAGGAGACATCGCCGCTCGACAGACTCCTCTGTGGAGGGCTCCGCATCATCCCCGAACTCGCACATCCGGAAATAGTCTTCAATGGTGCGGCTGGGGGCGTATTTGATAAGCACCGTCTGCTTTCCTTGTCGGCCCAGACTCAGGAAATGCACCTCGTCCATGTACTCGGCAAAAAGGTCCTTCCAGGATATCGACGACGAATCAGCTTCGCCGGCCGGTTCCGTGGGAGGCTTCAGCGGATCGAACGGCAATCCCTGGTCCGCGATCACGATCTTGAGCCCTTCAGGCACTCGCTCGCATGCGATTTCCACCTGCCCGGTTTCGGTAGGCTCAAACGAATAGTGGATGATTCTCCCAAGGATCTCCCTGATCCCATCCTCGATGCGGCCCCGCGCCGGCGCATCGAACCCGAATCGGGTTGCAATTTCACCCACGTACCTGGCTGCCACGGTCAGGTACGAGGTATCATTGGGAATGCTCAGCTTTGAGTACTCACACTTGGTAGTCATGGAAATTCGTCCCTTGTGACGGCAGGGTGCCGCGCACTTCGGTACCTTAATGATGTAACGGTGCATTTCTGCAACCCGGGATTAACGTCCAGGGCTACTCTCTCGCGTCCCTGCGGGACTTAACGTGGGCCTCCGGAGCCCCGGAGGGGCGGCAGACAGTAGCCCGGTGCGTAAGCGCCGGGAGCCCGAAGCAGGGAAACGGATACAAGCTCTCCGAGGGCTTAATTATTCTACTGGGTTATCCGAAACCAAGACGCGCTGCACCCGTGATGGCATCGTTTCGCAGAGCACCTACACCACTGGATGAACTACTCCTGCGGCCGATTCCCGGACAGGAACAGGAACCCCAGGAGCCCGGCGAAAAGTGCGAGTGCAAAGATGAACTTCACCAACTCAGGAATAGGCGCGGGCGAAAAGAAGGCTTCTATGATCCCGGCAACCATCAACAGCGGCACACACCCAAGCGCCAGCCGAATTGCCGTACGACTCCTCAAGGCAAGGTGTTCCAACCTCTTGTGGGGTCCGGGGTCCAGGAGCGCATGCCCGATAATCAACCCCGCGGCTCCGGCAATGAAGACCGCTGAGATCTCGACGCTTCCGTGGGGAAGCACAAAAGACCACAGATCGATCGACAATTCGTGCTTGTAACACAACGCCCCCACACACCCGATGAGTAGCCCGTTCATGGCCAAGAGATAGACGGTTCCGAACCCGAACGTGATTCCCGCGGCAAAGACCAGGAAAGTGACCGAAATGTTGTGGGTCATGAGTGCACTCGATGCCTGAGGTGCCATCGTATAGAGGTCCTTGAACCAGACCTCACCCCGCTCGACGGTCGCGATGATGTGGTCCGGCACGACCAGCTCCAGGAATTCCGGTTCCGCGAGCCCAAGCACAAACCCCAGCAGACCTATCAGCAGAAATATCCCGGTGGACAAACCTACATACACGAGTGACTCCCTGAACGCGGACGGAAACTCCACGAGAAAGAACTCCGGCAACGATGCCCATCGGAACGGGGTTTTGCGGTAGATTTTCCCGTGCACCCGAATCACCAGCCCGTTGAGATACCCTATAATCCGATCTCCGGGATCGACGGCAAGCTCGGACGATTTCAGCACGCTCAGGTCGGATATTGCCCCGGTGTAAAGGCTCCCCAATTCCCACAGCTCCTCCCGGGTCAGATCCGGCCGCCCCGAAGATCGGAACTTTGCCGAGATCTGCTCCAGTTTTGCCCATTCACCTTTGCGTTCCCTGACAAACTCGTCTATATTCATGTTGTGCCTCGATGTTCGCGGGGGATGGCCGCGTGAGTTCCGAAGTCGCGGGGGATACATCGGGTCAAGGGGTCCATGATAGCATGCCGAGGACGCAGCGGTGAACAAAAACCAGCAGACCATCTCCATTGAAACCCCTGAGCATTTCGAGCTTCAGTTCCAGCTTGCAGGCATTGGAACAAGATTTCTCGCATACCTTGTCGATCGGCTGGTGCAGATCGGCATATTCGTTTCCGTGCTCTTTCTGGTGTTTGTCGTGTGGTCGGCTTTGTTGCAGGACTCATTCTTTCAGGCATGGGCTCGGCCACTGGGGGCCCATGCCGCCAGATGGGTGATTGCAGGACTGATTCTCGTGTATGCGATCATCTTTGTGGGCTATTTCATGCTGTTCGAGTACTTCTGGAGCGGCTCCACCCCCGGAAAACGATGGCAGGGCATCAGGGTCATCAGAAAGGACGGGAGACCGCTTTCGTTCTTCGACTCGGCAATTCGGAACATACTGCGGTTCGTGGACATCCTGGCGGACATCTATCCCATCGGCCTGCTGGTGATGTTCCTTGACCCGTGGAGCAGACGACTCGGTGATCTTGCCGCGGGGACTCTGGTCGTCTTGGACACTCCTCAGGAGCAGCCCGTGTTGGGCACTCGAAGGTCTCCGCAGGAGCCCGCGGACCCCGAAATTCGCCGAGTCGCGAGCGGGCTGTCACCGGACGAGTATCAGTTGGTCGTGAGATTCCTCTCGCGGCGGCATAGCCTGGAACCCGATGCCGGGGTGCGGATCGCCCGGGAGATCTTTGGTCGAGTGTTCAGAGACTCGGTGTATGTGAACTCAGGAAGGCCCGATGTGGTCGCGCTCCTGGAACAACTGGCCACAGCCTACCGGGAGAAGACCAGGATACTTTGAGCGGGCGACAGTAATCGGTAAGCGTTCAGGCGGGGGAAATAGGGGAATGAATCACCAAGACACAAAGAAGACCTCTTCCCAAGAAAGGCGGCCTGAGAATTGTTCTTTGATTTCTTTGTGTTTTGGTGCCTTTGTGGTTTGTTCCAGGTTTCGACAGAAGATGCCGGTGAACCTCTGCGGTCCCTTTGCGTGCTTTGTGAGAGACATTCTGCATCCCGAGGCTGCCGTGCGACGGTTCACGGATTCCCGGAACACGCTTACACCGGCACTTGTGGCGCTCGATTCTCGTTAGGCAGGAGATCAGATGGCGTTGGACCCTGTAGAGTCTGCGCATTCGGTGAATATCCTCGGTGTGGAAGCGGGCAGGGAAGCTGCGGTCGCGGATGCGCTTGCGAAGATCATCCGAAACTACGCCAGAGAGCAGATCCTGGAACGACTCGGACGGCCTCCCTGGACCATTACTCGAAGAGCTAACGCAAAGATCGCATCCAGACTCGTGAAGCTGCTGGAACCCCTCGGAGCCTTCTTGCGAGTAGACCCCCCTTTGCCCTCAACAGACACCACCCCGGTGATGCCCGAGCCCATCGTGCCGGCACGGGGCGGATTGATGCCCCAAGTCCAGTCTGGACGGGACGTCGCTTACCCTCTGCCGAGGCCGACCGCGCTCTCTGTCACACTCCCGTCGAGAACCCCGGAACCCATGCCGGAAGCTGCCTGGAGCATACAACCGCTTTCTTTGGGAGGGATTCTGGACCGTTCGTTTCAGATCTGCAAGGTCCATTGGTGGCAACTGCTGGCTATTGCCGCCATTCCCTGGGCGCTGATCAATGTGCCCATGAAGTTGGTTGACGCTTGGACCGGGGGGGCCGCTCAGGCAGCAGACCCTTCTGCGGCCGGTACCGGTGGAGCCGTTTTGGTGATGCTCCTCATCTACATTCCGGTATACACGTTCTTCCAGGGAGCACTGACCTACGCGGTTTCCCGTATCTACCTCGGACGCACTGTGGAAATAAAGGATGCACTCAGATTCGTGTACACGAAGGCCGGCGCGCTTATTCTCACATCAGTTGAGGTCTTGGTGATATGGTTTCTTTTTGCCCTGGCAGTGATTATCCCCGCGGCATTCTTGTTCTTGCTGGTGCAGGCCGGCGGCGTTTCCGGATGGTGGACCGCGGTTACCTGGATTCCCTGTGCGATTCTGTATTGCTACTGCTTCTCCAAGACCCTTTTGTACGATAAGTCGATCGTACTCGAAAACAAAGCCTACACGGACTCCATCAACCGAAGCTGGAACCTGCTTACAGGCAAGGCCGAAGGTCAGTGGCCCAGAGCATACTGGGTCAGGATGGCGGTGCTGTCGACCTTGTACTTCTTGATCGTCATCGCGATTCACTTGATGGCGGATCTTCCGGCTCGACTCTTGTCGTCCGTCCTCTCCGGCCCCTCACAGGTGGTTGGAGAGTCCGTTCGGTTTGCCCTGCAAGAGGGGGGCAGTCTCGTGCTGGAGCTGTTCGGGTCCGTGTGGGGGGTTGTGTTCTACTACGATGTGCGCTGCCGCAAGGAAGGCTTTGATCTGGAGATGCTCGCTGGATTGGTCAAGGAACGGTGACGTGGCGACGACTCGGCACGCAAGTCTTCGTGGGAAAGCTTCTTCCTGCAAGGAAGCAGCCCAAGCGCCACCGTATTTGCGCCACAGAGCGGCTGGGAGCCGCAACCAATAATCGCGTCGACCTGGGTCGGTCCGCGTGCAGTCCCATGGCGGGGTTGGTTGGTTCTACGCACATGGAAATTGCAGGCTTTTCCCAGGAAAGAACCAACCGCAGACCTCGCGACTGAAGCAGCTTGGCACAACAAGAAGCTTCTCAGCGGGGGGTGCCGCGCACTCTGGTACTTAAATGATGTCAGGGCGCATTTCTGCAACCCGAGACTCACGTCCCGGGCTACATTCTTACGTCCCTGCGGGACTAAACGTGCGCCTCCGGAGCCCCATAGGGGCGGCAGATAGTAGCCGGGTGCGTAAGCGCCGGGAGCCCGACGCAGTGAAGCGCGAACAAGCCCTCCGAGGGCTTAATTATTCCGCCGGGTTATCCGAAACCAAGACACGCTGCACCCCTCAGGGTGCGAAGAAGAACAAGGATAGTAGTACAGAACATTCAGTCGCCGAACCCGATTGCCGGACGATCGCGGTTCTTCATAGGCAGGAGATCAGATGGCGCTGGAACCGGTAGAGCCCGTACATTCGGTGAATATCCTCCGTGTGGAAGCCGGCAAAGAAGCCGCGGTCGCGGATGCCCTTGCGAAGATCATCCGAAACTACACCAGAGAACAGATCCTGGAACGACTCGGACGGCCTCCTTGGACCATCACCCGAAAGGCTAGCGCAAAGATCGCATCCAGACTGGTGAAGCTCCTGGAACCCCTCGGAGCCCTCTTGCGAGTCGACCCCCCTTTGCCTTCAGCAGAGACCACCCCGGTGATGCCCGAGCCCATTGTGCCGGCACGGGGCGGATCGATGCCGCAAGTCCAGCCTAGACGGGACGTCGCTTACCCGTTTCCGGGGCCGACCGTGCGCTCCGGCACACTCCCGCCGAGAACCCCGGAACCCATGCCGGAATCCGCCTGGAGCATCGAACCACTCTCCCTGGGCGGGATACTGGATCGGTCTTTCAACATCTGCAAAGCCCACTGGTGGAAGCTGCTGGCCATCGCCGCGATTCCCTGGGCGGTGATGGCGCTGACTGGGTTGCTCATCGGAGCAGCGGCAAAGCCGCTTGCCTTGGCTGGCGCGAATCCTGGCGCATTCGACCCGTCAACGATCGCTTCCAAGGTGGGGGTGTTCTTGGGGGCGTTGCTGATTGGTGGGTCGGTGCTTTTCGTATGCACATGCCTCTTGGAGGGCGCACTGACGTATGCGGTTTCGCGCATCTACCTCGGCCGGCCCCTGGAGATGAAGGACACGTTCAGTTTCGTGCACAAGAAGCTCGCGGCGCTTGTGCTGACGTCGTTGCTCGTTCTCGTGATATGGACGGCCCTGTGGGTAGGGCCCGTAATGGTGGGGGCATTGTTGTTTGTCCTGGTGGCGGCCACGGGCATTTCCGGGTGGTGGACTGCCATCACCTGGATACCCTTGGCGATCGTGCCCTTGTACTGCATCCCCAAGACTACGTTGTACGATAAGGCGATCATACTGGAAGACAGGGCCTATATGGACTCCATCAACCGAAGCTGGAACCTCATGACCGGCAAAGGCGAGGGCGAATGGCCCAGAGGATATTGGCTGAAGCTTGTAGTGATCTGGCACGTGGTCATTTTGATCATCATCGCCATCCACATGGTTGTGGGATTGCCTGTGGGGATTGTGACGCATTTCCTGTCCGGCCCCTCGCTCACAGTCGCGGAGGTCTTCAACTTCTTCCTGCAGCAAGGGGGCGGTCTGATCGGGCAGTTATTCGGTTACGTGTGTCTGGTGGTTTTCTATTACGACATCCGTTGCCGAAAAGAAGGGTTCGATCTGGAGATGCTCTCGGGACTGGTCGAGGAACCCTGAACGGTACGCGTGTCCCGGGCAGGCAAGCGTAATGCACCACGAAGACATCAGGACACGGAGAGGACCGGTCCTGGAGCCCCGCGGTGAAAGAACGTGGCAACCAAGATCTTGCAGGCACTGGTACCGACTCGGTTCGCTTCCCGTAGGTTGAAACGGGTGCCGCGCACATCGGTACCTTAATGATGTCACCACGCATTTCTGCACTCCGGGACTGACGTCCCGGGCTAGTTTCTTACGTCCCTACGGGACTTAACGTCGGCCTCCCGAACCCCGGAGGGGCGGCAGATACAGTAGCCCGGTGCGTAAGCGCCGGGAGCCCGAAGCAGTGAAAGGGACACAAGCCCTCCGAGGGCTTAATTACTCTGCTGGGTTATCCGAAACCAAGACGCGCTGCACCCAGTTGAAACCTACGGCTATTCGCAGACTGCCCTTTCACGACAGGCAAGCCCCGCCCGTGGGCGCACGTGTGAGTAGCCATGGGTGTGAACCAATGGAGATTGAGCGCGGGATACGGCAGAGTTGTCTCGTGCTAAGCCCCTAGCAACCCGATGAGGCCGAGAGCCCACTGATTTCCGTGTGCCTTGTGGTTGGTGTTCCGGGTCGAAGAGACGATCCCGCTGAACGGTTGACGAGGAGGAACGTATGTCGATTCGTCTGGTCTTGGTGGCCGCGCGCAACTGCTCGCGTGAAGCCTTCACTCGGGCGTTTGCACTTGACCCGGAGTTCGAGGTCCACGAAAACTGCGGCTACTTGTGGTACCTGGCGAGCTTCTGGGGCTCGGACAGAGACGCGATACGCCGGGGAATGGCTGAACTGCCGGGCCCGAACATCTTCATGGAAACCCATGACGGGGCCTTCTGGAACCTCTTCATCCAGGCGCAGGGTCAGGAGCCTTTTTTCTGTCATCACGATTTCTCCTGGTTGTACGCGTTCGAGCATCCCGAGGATCTGGACGAGCTGGAAGGTGACTCCTTTTTCGACGACGAAGCCCAGGCATGGGAGTTTTTTGGCTATGACCTCCCGGCAGAGCTGTCCCAGGGGCTTGAGAGCTCGGACGGGCGCACCGCTCTTTCTGCCTACTACGGGCGACAGGCCCGGCACGTAGTCGATGCCTTGGCACGTTTCGGAATTCCGCACTCCCGCGAGGAGGTGATCTCGATCCTCACCGGTGAGACGGTCACGGAGAATGAACTGGAAACCGATATTGGCAATCTGCCTCGCTTACTGGTGAGCCTCGGGTTCGGGCCGTACTTCGAGGAGATGTTGCAGGGCGTCCTTTCCCCCGAAGAGGACGAACCGGAGTATGACGAAGAACCGTACGAGTTTGACTTCACTCGAATGGAAGACGGCCCGGTGGTCCCTATCACCGAAGGCCCTTGCGAGATCCCTGTGCAGGATCTTGGTTGTCTGCTTCAGATAGCGTGCTTCTGCGACCCTGAGATCGCGTGCGGCATGCGAATCAGGCTGGTTTCGGGGCAGGAAGACGGTTTCGTGCCGGATTTCCCTGCCTGGGCCTTTCCCCAACAGCAGGACAACGAGTGGAAGCTCAGCATGGAGGAGGGAATTCTGCCGGCCACCGACGAGGGGAAAGGGTTGCTTGCGGCTCTGGAAGGACTCCCTTCCGGGTCGAACCTCGAGCTCGCCACCCGGGGGGAATCGACCGCGGCAGGATGCCACCGGTACGTGGGGACCGTGACCAATCGGGTGTACCGGATCGCATCCGTGCATCCGAAGCTGAGCAGTGCTACGCTCCTGGAAGCAGTTGATCTTGTGCGGGCCATCGACTTGGAGGCCCCCATGTTCGGCCGCGACGAAGCAGAGGTGAGCGCGGTGATTGAGGCCTCTCGAGCGGACCCGGCGTTTGACATCGGCAGCAGGTTGGACCAGGACGGGTTGCAGTTCGTGATCGAACCTTGGCAACGCTTCCACCTGGCCAAACACCTCTTTCGGCGGAGGTTTGCAGGGACGTGGACTGTCGAGCCCGCAGCAGCCGTCGAGCGGGAAGAGCACGAAGAGATCACGCGCATGGCTGAATCGCTGGTTTCCTTGTTCCCTGGGGTCCCTTCCACCAATGAGATCGTGTACCACGGAACCAGCGAGGTATACTACCAAGCGGACACATCGGTCTTGCGGTCTCCCGAGAAGATCGCGGCAACAGACAAGCAACTGGCCGGGATGGGATTCAACGTCTTGGGAGACTTCTGCGGAGCCACGCAGCTCAAGGACGTCCTGATCCACGGGTACGTCCATCCCGCGGAAGCGATCTACGGAGTGCTATTCCTGGGGCTTATCGGTGATTCTTTCGACTTCTTCACCCGTTTTGACGACGGCACCTCGGTCACCACCACAAGCCTTCCTTCGGTTCAGTTTTCCGCATCCCGGGACAGCGTCTTCCAGTGCGGCGGAACCGAGGATTTGCACACGTTGTTCAACCGGCACATCGCGTTCATCGGCAAGAAGAAGCTCCAGGGGGTCAACACCGTACCCTTCGGACACACCGCCAAAGACCTCGCCAAAGAGATCGACGACTTCCTCGGCCGGCTGTGACGGACGTCGTTTCCATACGTGTGACGAGCCTCGGAATTCGATGAAAGCGAAACTCAATCTTTGTAAGAGCTCACCGCAGAGATCGCAGAGGACGCGGAGAAGAAGAGGAGACCCACTTGAACCGGTTCTGCTTTTCCGCCCGTGCACATCTGATGAGCTCATCCTGTGGCATCAGAGGTCGGCGGACTTCTTTTCTTTTGCTCTGCGCCCTCTGCGGTGAATCCGCTTCCCGCCGGTGAACGGTTACCCACCAACACACCGAAAAGGACTAATCTCTGTCACCCTGATGACGCGGCCGGCCCACTGACTTCTTTGTGTCTTGGTGTCTTTGTGGTTTGTCTTCGCCGAGAAGCTGGAAGTCGTACATAGAGCCGAGCCCGAGGATTTCCGTGAGGCTGTCGAGTGCGCTGCGGCATTCTTCAACCAGGAGAGGGTCAACGAGGTCGTCGAGCCAAAGGGACTCCCGATAGTGGCGCTCGCCCCAGGCCAAGAGCCGTGCATAAAGCTCGTCCGTCAGGAATACCCCCTGATGCGCGGTCGCCAGCTCGCTTTCTGCACTTCGAGAGTTGGAATCGTTCACGGGCCGTGAAGATTTATCGTCGAAATCCGCTTCAGTAGCGGGGTCCATGGCAGTTCTTTCCTCGCCGAAGTGTGGTGTGTGCATGTGCGTAGAATCAACCTGCCCCGCTCTCGGACTGCATGCGGACCGAGGAAGGTCAACGCGGTTCCTGGTTGCGGCTCCCAGCCGCTCCGTGAGCACTACCCGCAGCCGAAGGCACGCGGGACCGCCTCCGTTCTTCATGCTCTGGCGGACGTCCACGAAAAGAACCTGCCGGATGGGGTTTTTCCCCTCGAGGATGTCGTCGAGCACCGCGCGGATGCCGGCATGTGTCTCGCACTCACGGGGAGCCACCAGACACGAATTCCCGTCCGGGAGTGCCACGAGTTGGCTGTTGAACAGGTAAGACTCCACCGCATCGGTCACGGAGACCTGCTCCGCGGTCACGGGTACCAGCACGAGTTCGCCCGTGCCAAGGTCGGCAAACTTCTCTCGGAGTTCCCGCACAACCGATTTCGTGTCGCAAAAGGCCTCGGTGTGATAGAGAAACACGTTCCTATCACCGACTGAAATCACGTCGTTGTGGAAAACGCCTTCGTCTATGGCCCTCGGATTCTGCTGAGCGAACACAATCCGACGCGGATCCAGTTGGTGAAGCCTCGCCACGGCCGCGGAGGCCTCGAAGGTTTGGCGGCCGGGAAATATTGTGGGCCTCGGCTTGTCAGGGTCGAAAGCACTTCGGCCGTACACGAAGAGCTCGATTCCGGGGTCGTGGTAGGACGTCGCGAGCCGAGTGTGATTGGCCGCTCCCTCGTCGCCCAATTGGAGCGTCCCGGGCAACGGCTCGTGATGCACCGCTGCAGGCAGGATTTTCCGAAGCACCTTTGCGGTGAACGGAGGTTCGATGGCCCTGTGGAATTGGGTTACAAGGTTTGCAGGCGTGACGTGAATTCGGCCGTCCGCGGTGTCAGCGCTCGGGGAAACGGTCGCGGCGTTGGCAGCCCACATGCTTGATGCGCTCCAACAGGCGTGGAGCAGCACCGGATCATCATGGGCTACCTTTTCGAGCACAGCGGCCTCATTCCCGGAGTAGCCCAACCTTCTCAGGAGGCGGAAGTCCGGACGTGCCTGAGGCGGAAGCACCGCTTGTTTCAATCCCAAGGAGACAAGCACGCGCATTTTGTGCAAGCCCTCGATCAGAGCGGCCCGGGGATGGGACACCGAAAACCGGCTGCGCATCGCCGCGATGTTCCCGTATGAAAGGCCCCCGTAGTTGTGGCTGGGTCCCACTAGTCCGTCAAAGTTCACCTCGAATGCCACGTCTGCCATGATGTCACCGTTCGCGACACCTTCTGTCCCTGTCGCTCAATCCTTCACCGCTTCACGTTCGGCGATCAGGTCTTCAAAGCGCTCCTTTTCTCGAACCAATTCTTCAAGTGTCATCGAGGCCGGCGTGATCCGGCTTCCCGGAATTTGGATCCCCTGGCTCCGAAGAAACTCGTCCACTTGTGACTGATTCTTCTTGTACAAATAGAATCCCAGAGCGCTTACGCCCAACCCGGCGACAAACCCAATGAAATGATCCCTTGTCAGATTCCACATTGAGAAGTCCTCCTTTCCCTGCTACATGCAACCATTCGTGGTCAACTTGCCCCGGCAATTCGCAAAGGCACGGGCATTGTGTCTCGCACCTGTCCAAGTTCTTGCAGAACGTCGTCCTGAATGGTGACCAGATCCCGGATGTCGCTCAACCATATGCCGTCTTCAGAGCCCGTTCCTCCCATGAGCGCATACTGAATGACCGCAGGAACAAACCTTGAGAATTTCGTTGCTTTGCCGTCATTACGGTCCGCGGCAACAATGATGCCGTAGCGACTTAATCCGTGAGAATCATCTCCCGCGTGCGTTATTCGCAATTCAACTCCTCGTGGAGGAGGCTTCAGAATATGTCGTCCAAACGTCGTAAACCACGTGACCAAAGAAGCCCTCAGGAATTGCCCCCGAAGGAACGCGGTCGCCAAATAGACCACCGACAGCACTTCCGGGTCGTAATAGCCATGACGGCGTAGCTCCAACCAGCCGTGATGGAGCACAGCGCCCGCGGTGCTGAAACCGGCAACCCAGTCGAGAACCGGCGTAGTCTTGTCGTCCAATCGCACAATTCTGGCTGCCAACGCGGCCATCAAAGCCAAGGCGGAATAGAATGGCGAGTCTGACCATTCGCGAACCTCAGGCTCCACCACAATCCTTACCGGAGCTTTCCCGTAATCGAGTGACAAGCAAAGCGCCACCCGAATGATAACTTTCTCTCTGGAAAGAAGTGACGAATCGAATCGGACCAGGAAGGACCGAGAAATGGTCGTGTAGTCGGCAGAGAGCACGCCGGGGAGCGTCTTCACCTTCGCAACAGTCTGCTCCGGGTTCTTGATCTTGTGTGAGAGGCGCAACCGAAGGCGGCCGGGAAGTTCATGACTGATCGTTATAGTTGGTTTCTGCATCATTACCTATTCTTTTCCATGTCGTGAAACAACAGTCTGGATGAGTTGAGTACCACGGCCACCGTACATGCGTTGTGTAGGACGGCGCTCCAGAATACGGGCAATACACCCATTGACGCCAAGACAAGCCCCAAGCTGTTCACTCCTATGGAGACTGCAAAATTCTCCCGTACGACACGCATCGTTTTGCGAGCAAGGCGAATCGTGCCCGGAATCATGAGAGGGTCATCTCCTGCAATAGTGATATCGGCAGATTCCATGGCAATATCTGTTCGGGTTCCGCCCATCGCTATCCCAACGTCCGCATAAGCCAGGGCAGGGGCATCATTAATGCCGTCCCCCACCATCACCACCCGAACGCCCTTTGACTGCAACTGCAACACCGTCTCCGCCTTGTCTTCGGGTAAGACCTCCGCCTGATATCGGTCCATTGACATGCGAGTTGCGATTATCTCCGCGTGTTGTTCCACATCTCCCGTAAGGAGGATAATATCGTCCACTCCCGAATGACGAAGGCGATTGAGGGATTTCTTCATGTTTTCCCGAAGAGCGTCTTCTATCCCGAGGATTCCGATAAGAGTTCCTCCAAGCGCCACATACACGACATTTTCGCCTCTGCGGACGAGCTTGCCCACTATGTCGTCCACTCCGTGAAGATCTATCCCTTTTTCCTGGAGGAACCTTCTGCTTCCCACACTGACCAAGTTTCCGTTCACTCGGGTTTCCACCCCACGGGCGACGCTCACTCGCGTGTCGCTGTGTTCAGGGATTCTCCAGCCGGAGCGTCTGACCTTTTCCAGGATCGCTACCGCCATAGGATGGGGAGAAGTCTCTTCCGCGGCAGCAGCATATTGAAGCAGTTCTTGGGGGCTGCCGGCCGCTCCCAAAGGGATGATGCTGGTAACCTGCGGTCGGCCTTGGGTGAGAGTCCCCGTCTTATCGAGGATGAGCGTGTCGGCCTCTGAGAGCAGCTCAAGGTAGTTGCTGCCCTTCACGAGGACTCCCTTGCGTGCCGCAGTATATATCGCGGCGGACAGGGCCGTGACCGTGGAGAGACGAATCCCGCAGGAATAGTCGATGATAAGCATGTTCAGAGATCGGGCGAGGCTTCGAGTCACGCCGTACACGAGCACTGCCAGAGCGAAGTTCAGAGGTATAAACTGAGCTGAGAATCGGTCGGCATATGCTTGAATTTGAGCCTTATGGTGCGTGGCTTCCTCAACGCTATGGACAATACGGGCAACCGCAGTATCGTCACCCACCTTCTGTGCCCGGATGATGAGCCGACCACTCTTGACTACGGTTCCCGCGAAGACTTCGGTACCGGTTGTCTTCAGCATGGGCATGAATTCCCCCGTGATCGAAGCCTGATCCACGGCTGCTTCGCCGGACTCGACCACGCCGTCTACACTGATCTTCTCGCCAGTGTGGACCATGATTCGATCACCGGTCTTCACGACCTCAAGCGCGACCTGTTCTTCATTTCCCTTGTCATTTATACACCATACAGATTCTTCGCCCACCGAAAGCAACTCGCGAATTGCTCGACGGGTCTTATCCATCGTGTAGGCGGTCAAAAGCTCTGCAATGTCCGCAAGCCAGATGATTGTCAATGCCGAGACGTCTCGACCTGCTGCCAGGCTCGCCAATATTGCCGTTGCGGTGAGCGTATCGGCATTAGGACGGCGATTCACCCTGAGAGAATCAAACCCACTTCGAAAAATGGGGATAGCGAGAGAAAGGCTGGTGAGGGCCGGAACCGTGAGGAAACGCCGAAACCACACTGCCGGAGGATTCAGAGGCCCCCCTTTCAACCAGGCCCAGACGAGAGTTACGCTGGTTGCCACCACACGCCCGGCGAGCTCCGAAATCGGCTCCTCCTGAAGGCGACGTTCGTGAACCGTGGGACGGTTGGATGCCTGTCTTTCCGCCTTGTGGGCCACCAGAGAATATGACGAAATGACCGACTCCGTCAAATCGAGGATGTCTCCTTCGCCGGCACGCGCCGGATCATAATAGATGAGCACGTTGGCCGTGATGACACTGATCGCGGCTGAAGAGACATAATCACTATTCTCGATGCGTTCCCGAATCTCCGCAGCCTGCTCACCCAGAAAACTCAAGGCGCGACAAGCGATCCTCACGCGGCCCGGCAGTCTGTGAGCCAATTCGCACGTCAGCAATGGAGTAAGCTTGTGCCCGAACATCGTCAAGACCTCACATCGTCCTCTTCCCGCTTCACGTCTTTCCGGTTGGCCTTGTTGAGAACCCCGTTCAATTTCTCTATTGCAGCATGTCCGTTCTCTTGACCTATGCTCCACAGCTCGTCACGGTAATCAACAAGAGCGCTCAAGAGTTCATGAATATTAGCCAATACTTCCTGTTCAGTGGCCGCACCGGAATCGTACTTGAGAAGAACGCTGCCTGTAATAAACGAGGGCTCAACCGAGGTGATTCCGGCAGGAAGAACCATTTTTCCTATCAATTCCCGGGCGAATTCCTGTGTGCCAGGCGGCACCTTACGCAAAGCAGAAATTTCGAGTCGCAACCTTCCCGGCAATCTGTGCAGCACCCTGATCCTCAAACCCCATTTGAGAAGAAGCGCGTGCAAATCCATCAATTCGATCCCTCTGAATCGCTCCCAAAAGACCTGTACGCCCACCACAGAAGCGTGAAACCGCCGGGAAAAGCCCGAAGAGGGTCTTTTCGAACCATGTAAATGCCGAAAACAGCCAGGGAGATGAGGAGGAGCGTGTGGAAATCCGTCATTCCGCGGGTCAGCTCGTACACCGCTCTGTTGAGGCTGTTCCCTATCTCTCTGAATTCCCTCGCCAAAACCGGCTCGGGAGTGCTCAGGAACTCGGATTCCAGATCGAGCAATTTGATAATTGCGGCAAACAGTATCTCCGGGGTGATTACTTCGGGCTGATAGTGGATCAGCACGCTGCCGCTGATCAGGTTGACCTCGATGGAGGTCACACCCCTGATTCTTTGCATGTTCTCAATAAGCAGATCTCTTGCCGCCTCGCGCCCGACGACGGCATTGGTGCGAAAACGCGTCCGCCCGGGCAGATTTGAGGCGGTCTCCACAGGGCCCGAAAAGTTGAGAATCGACAATCCAGGCAAAGCGGCCAGTCCTGATTTGACACCATGAGCGGCTGTCGTGTCCGAGCCTTTCTCGCCTCGCGATTGGCTCTCCCTAGGCTCTTGCATTCCCTTCTGACTCTTGGAACGGCTCTTCGCGTCCTCGCCTGCACCGGTCGAGCTGTTTTCCGACATACGCGGCTCCCTTGCTTAGACTAAACTAACTTACTCAGGCACGACTCGCAAGTCAACAAAAAAACGACCGGTATGTTTCGGTCCCGGAGACCCAAGAAGGACAAATCACGTTCTGGGAGAGACCGTCCGTTCCGTTACCAATCTCAATGTGTTCTGTTCGGTCTCTTTCATGGTCTCGTCCAAGGCCTTCCTTGCATCTCGGTACAGCATCCGCAACGGGTTGCGGTGGACCGCTACCAATACACCTACGAGCAGAACGGCAGTGGCCGTGTGGCTCCCGAACGGCAAGAACTTCTTTGGTAGCCAGTGAAGAGCGGCCAGGCTCCCCAGTCCTCCCGCGGCCAGCAACCGAGTCAGAGTTTTTGGTTTCATCGGATTCTCCCTGTGGGTATCTTAACCACAATTCTTTTATCTTGCCCAATGCCTTTCATTCAGTGAATGTTACCGTGAGCCGGGTCTACAGTTCGATGCCGGGGAGCGTGGTTTCCCGGAACGTCACTCTTTCGGCCTCCACTGTTGCTACGGGGTAGGAACAGAAATCCGCGGCAAAATAGGCACCAGGACGGTGATTCCCGCTCGCGCCGACGCCCCCGAAGGGTAGCCTGGAACTTGCGCCGATGGTGGGGCGATTCCAGTTGACCACGCCGGCACGGATCACCCGGCGGAACCTGTCCCAGGAGGCCCGGTCATCGCTGAGAAGACCCGCGGTCAGTCCGTACGCGGTCCGGTTCGCCTCGTCAAGAGCGGCATAGAAGTCAGGAACCCGAATAAGCTGAAGTAGTGGTCCGAACAGCTCCTGGTCAGGTCGGTGACGCACCGCACTCACGTCGATCAGGCCGGGAGAGAGTAATGTGGGGATGCCCCGTTGAGATGCCATAGAGCACAGTATCCGGGCTCCCTGCCGTTCCAGTCTGGCTTGGGCTTCCATGAGCTCGGTCGCCGCGTGCACGGAGATGACCGGACCCATGAACGGTTCGGGGTCGTCGGTGTACAGGCCGACCCGGATACTTCCGATCATCGAGACGAGCTCATCAAGGAAGCGATCACACGCGGGTCCGTCGGTGACGATCAGCCTGCGCGCGCAGGAGCACCTTTGGCCTGAAGTCAGGAACGCGGACAGCACCGTCATATAGGCCGCAGCCCTCAGATCCGAGACTTCATGGACCACCAGCGGGTTGTTGCCGCCCATTTCCAGCGCGAGCATGACCTCAGGTTTCCCCGCGAACACCCGATGAATCGCCCGACCCGTCTCCGCACTTCCTGTGAAGAACAGGCCGGCGAGCTTGTGGTAGCGCGACAGGGCAGCTCCCATCTGACGGCCCCCTTGGACCAGGTTCACCACTCCGCGGGGTATTTCGGTCGCCTCCCAGATCTCGGTCATGACTTCCCCAACCAGAGGAGCCTGGGTGCTCGGCTTGAAGACGACCGTGTTCCCCGCCAGCACTGCCGGTACCATCTGACCGTGCGGCAAATGCCCGGGAAAATTGAACGGCCCCAGCACGGCAACCACCCCATGAGACCTGTACCGCACTTCCGTGGAAGCTCCGGAGAACTCTCCTGCAACCTCGGGACACCTTTCGTGGTACGCATCGATGGATATGCCCACCTTGGCGATCATCGCATCGGCCTCGGTAAGTGCCTCCCAGCGCGGCTTCCCTGTTTCGCGGCTGATGGCCTCCGCGATCCGGACTTTCTCGGCCTCAAGATGCACCCTCAACGATTCGAGAAAGTCGATGCGTTCCGGCAGATCTCGCCCGGCCCACTCGGCCCAGGCCCCTGACGCGGCATCCAGCGCCTGCACGACCTGTGTATCCGATGCCCGGCGCCCGACCCAGACAGCCTCGCCCGACCCCGGATTGTTCGACACCAGGGGTTCACCTTCTCCCTGCACCCAACGCCCATCGATAAAGTGACTTCCTTTGCTTGCCACCGCGGTCCTCCTGTTCAATCAGCCGAGTCGGCCGTCCCGCATGAGAACGGTGTCCGTGTCAACGATTGCGGAAAGGCTCACCCTCCCCTTACCCCTCCCATCAAGGGAGGGGAATCGAAAGTCGTCTCCCCTGGCGGGGTAGGGAACGGTGCGGGGAACTGTTCGTCTTGAACCATACCGCGAATTGTAACCGCTTAGGGGGCATCCGTGTTCAGCCGGGGACATGAATCATCGAGGAACCAAGACCCAGAGTTGTCAACGGGCAATCCGCATCATCAGGCCGACAAGGATTCGCTTTGTCCGTGTCTCTGTGGTGGTTCATTCCCTTGTCCCCCGGGTTGAACGCTTACCGGGAACGTTTGCACGCGCCGGATCAGGCCCGAAGCGCTCCGAACCTGATCCGGTCGCCCTCGTGAACGCCCAGGGCATCAGCAGTCGCTTTCTCCACGATCGCGCGTCCGTCGGAATCCACGGCCGCTCTCCCTGTGCAGGTTCGGAAAGACTCGCCAAACACCGCCACCAGACCCAGGGGGGCTTCGCTGAGCTCGGTGGCGATGCGGGCCACGGCGGTCTGTCGATTATCCCGCACGGTGCGAATGTCATGAAGGTCGGCCATGATGATGGGGCCTGCCTCAAATATGTCGACCATGCCGCTGAAACGGAACCCTTCATCGAGCAGCATCTTCAGCGCTGGTTCGGTATTTCGATGGACCTTCCCCACGACTTCCTGGGCTTCCTTCGGCAAGAGCGGAATGTAGATCGGACACGTAGGCATCAGATCCGCTATGAAGCGCTTGTCGGACAAGCTCAGATAATCCGCCCTCGGGAAATCCATCTCGAAGAAATGACGACCAAGGGCCTCCCAGAACGCAGAATGGCCTCGTTCGTCCACCACACCTCGCATTTCCGCGATGACGGTGGGCTCAAAGCGTTCCGGATACTCTGCCATGAAAAGAAATCGAAACAGAGAGAGAAGCCGTCCGTTTCCGTGCTTGCGGTAGGAAGTGGAAAGGTACAGACCGCCTATCTCGCACGGTCCACTGTGTTCCGTGACAAGATGGAGAATCGGGATCTCTTTCCGAATCCCCAGGTGCGTGGATTCGTGGACGCACGTCTGCACGCGGTACGCGTAGAAGGGCTCGAATCCCCCGACCTTGGAGACGATGCAGCTTGTCCCGACCACGCGACGTGTCTCCAGGTCTTCCATGACAAAGAGATACAGCTCCCCCCGGGGTTTCCTGGGAGACCGCACGAAATCTCTGCAGGATTGTGCGATTCTCTCCGCGAGCAGTTCGCGATCCTTGGGGAGCGATGTGAGACCGAAGCTTGCACCTTCCGCGAGTTGAGCGAGGTCATCCAGATCCGACTCCGCCACCGGCCGTATGATCACCATGGCTGCCTCCTCCGGATACTGGGCGTTCGCGGGAGCCCATGCAGATATGGTACGCGCAGCCAGACCTTTACACAAGTCCCATACCACGGTGGTTCAAATTCTTCTCCAGCAGCGAAGATGTTTTTGTCGGAATCCGCTTCAGCACCAGGGTTTCCGGCTCCTCTTCCCCTGCCGTCTGCAGTTTGAACCTGCGTGGAACCGACCCGACCCGCGATCGAAGCACGTGCGAGTTGAGGATGGTCGACGCGATCATTGACCGCGGCCCCCTCGGCCTCTTGAGATCCCGGTCAGGAAAGATGATTGCCAGGCGAATTTCAGAAGCCGAACCTTTGCCGGTCCTGGGAACCCTTGATGCTCCCTTGGGATTTGTAGTACTCGTCCCATTTCATGCGCGCGTCGGTCGGTGGGGGAAGGTAGGCCGTGAGGGCTCGCCAACCAGGAATATGACGGGACGCCCAGCTCGCCTGCGTGGCCGGAGCGATCTGTTCGGCGAGCAGAGTCTGGTCCGCGGGAGGAGCTTCCGCCTTTTCTGGCGCTTTTTCTCGCTTTTCGGTCGGCCCATCCTTGGCTTCTGAGGCGAACGCTCCTTTGGTAGCGGTCGCAGAACGCAGCGTCGTGCATGAGGTCGCGAAAGGAACCATCATGAGGAGAGCAACAGCCGATACCATCACAGATTTCATGAATAACCGCCCCTGCCGGTGGGGATTTGGGTCAGCGATCTACAACTGTGACGAGCTTATAGCCATGACGATGCGACATGACAAGTAAAAAATGACTTGTATGTGAAAAAAATAATTGTTTCTTCGGAGTATCAGGATTTCATTCCCAGCCACTTCATGGTATGGGCTGCTTCGGGACGAATGCATAACCGCACTCTTCACGCAAAGAACCCGGGGGATTCGGTGTCCCAAGACCTGCACTCGACCCTTGCAGACCGTTGACTTAACCCGGCCGGTTGGATACCATGAAGCGTGGAGAAGACCTCGGGTCACCTTGACAACGCATAAGGAACGTCCATGACGCAATTCCCAAAAGAACGGCTCGCTCCATTCCTCGAGGCACTGGGATATGACGAAGATCCCATGGCAATCTTCTATTCGGACAAGGAACCGGATGAGGGATTTGCGCCCGCGGTGTTGCCTCTCCCCTCGATCGAGGAGGACCGCAACCGAACGGTCGATTGGAAGCTCCTCAACGAGAACTGGTCGTGCGTGTTGGGGAAATTGCGGCTGGCCCGCCATGGGCATACCACCGCGTACTTCGGCAAAGAACGCTTCGGATGCCTCGGTGGTGCGTTCTTCCTCGGATACAACAAGCCGCAATTGGAGACCATCGTGCATTACGTCTCGACCGGCATCCCCAACGTCTTGGAGGGGGAACACTATTTTCCGTCTCCGGAGACCGCTCGGCAGTATTATCAGCAGATCGATCCGGCACCTGCGCCCGGTCGTTTCTGTGTCTTCAAGCCCATATCCCTGCTCGCACAAGGGGAAGTCGCCGAATTCGTGACTTTTTTCGCGAGGCCCGAAGTGATCTCCGGACTGCATCAGTTGACCCTTTTCGTCACCAATGACCCTGAAGCGGTGATGTCACCGTGGGGAGCGGGCTGCACGAATCTCGTCTCATGGCCCCGAAAATACAAGCAGAACGGGAGCATGAAAGCGTGTTTGGGAGGATGGGATCCTTCCTGTCGTAAATTCCTCAAGCCGGAGGAAATCACGTTCACCCTCCCCGCGGAAATGTGCGAACAGATGCTGATGCGGTGGGAAGAGTCGTTTCTCACTGCCTCCGCGTGGAAGGCCGTGAAAAAGAGGATCGACCGGAGCCGTCGCATGTGGGAAACGCAGTAGTACCGGTCGGCAGAGAATCCTGTGCAATTGATGGTGATGTGCGCTCATCTTGAGAGACGGACACACGCATTTCCCGTGCAGGGCAACATGCCACCGCCAACCGGAATCGGACATGTTCGATGACGACACAGATCGCGAGACTGTTCCCAAATTCATAACGCAGGACAGGCCCGCCACCGAAACCATTGACCTGGAAACCCTTGTAGATCCGGGCGCAAAGATCACGGGTTCATTCAGACTCGGGGAGATTCACAGAACCGCCTTCGGGAAACTCCTCCAGGCGCTCCCCCTGCCCGCGATGCTGGTTGACGCCGCGCGGAATGTGGTTCTGGCCAACGAGGCCTGCGAGAAGATAAGTCCCGCATACCAGAACATACTCCACAAGCCCTACATGCTTCTGTTCCCCTCGGTCGCGGATGCCACGAGAGCACAGACTCTGGTCCAAGAAGTGCTGGCCCGGCGAAAACGGAGAGTCATGGACGGAGTGCTCCAAATCGGCCGACAGAAGATCTGGGCCAGGACAAACCTTCGGTCGGTACGAATTGGTGATGAGCAGGCCCTGCTGGTGCTGGTGGAAGACCTCACTGCAGAGAAGAAACAGCTTAGCCTCAATGAAAAATACCGCAGGCTGGTAGACATTTTCCCCATCGGGATAGCAGAAGTTTCCTTGGCAAATCCCCTTTCGTACCATGCACCGGAAGCCCGGAAGACGAACGAAATAGCCAACGCGACAGTGATCGACGGAAACAATGAATTCGCTCAACTCCACGGATATGGTTCGATCGAGGAGGTGGAAGGACTGCGTCTGGGAGACCTGCTCCCCCTCACGCACGACAACAGGAAGCTGTTCCGCGAATGGTTCGACGAAGGATTCCAGATTCAGTCGGGAGAATCGGAAGAGCCTTACCGTCCGGGTGAGACCAGGTACCTGGAAAATACCCTCATCGGCACGGTGAAAAATGGGGCATTGGTCGGCTTGTGGGTGCTGAGAAGGGATGTGACCGATAGGAGAAAGTCCGAAAAGGAACTTCTGAGATCGAACGAGCTCCAGCGAAAACTGCTTGCCACTGCAGCCACTGGGATTTTCACCGTGAACAAAGACCGAGTGATCACTGCAGTGAACGACGCGTTTTCGTTGATCACCGGCTTCGCAAGGGAGGAGGTGGTAGGCGCCCCCTGCGAGTCGTTCGCCACTGACCCTTGCGCAAGCGTGTGCAGCCTCTTCGACCGGCCCGGAAGCGACCCCATTTTCAGGAAACGCGGTACCGTAAGGGCAAAGGATGGCCGAATCCTCACGGTCCTCAAGAACGCCAATCTGCTCAGGGATGAGGAAGGGCACATCACAGGCGCGATCGAATCCTTCGTGGATGTCACGGAACTCATCGAGGCACAAATGGCCGCGGAAGCCGCAAATCAAGCCAAGAGCAACTTCCTGGCAACGATGAGCCACGAGATTCGCACGCCCCTCAACGGCATCATCGCCAACATGGAGCTGGCCTTGAGCACCGAACTCACCCCTGAGCAACGGGAATATTTGACCTCGGTGCAGGACTCGGCCGACTCGCTGCTCACCCTGATCAGCGACATTCTTGACTACTCGACTATGGAAGCGGGAAAACTCCACCTTCATGCAAGGAGATTTGGCCTCAGGGAGGCGGTAGGCAGTGTCATGCGCATCATGGCCGCTCAAGCCCACGCGAAGGGTCTGGAGATTGCCTATCGAATTCCGCCGGAAGTCCCGGACAGCCTTATAGGTGATGCTCAGCGCCTCAAGCAGGTGCTGATCAATCTGTTGGGCAACTCCGTGAAGTTCACGGAACAGGGTGAGATTGTGCTCCTTGCCAAGACGGGTCCGGTGACAGAAAAGACGATTCAGCTCCATTTTGCCGTCAGGGACACGGGTATCGGCATTCCATGCGAGAAGAAAGGGGAAATCTTCGAAGCATTCAAGCAAGTCGATGTGTCCATGTCCAGGAAGTACGGCGGTTCAGGTTTGGGACTTGCCATCGCGGTACAACTTGCGGAAAAGATGCACGGGGCGCTCACCGTCGAGAGTGAAGTCGGTTGCGGAAGCACCTTCCATTTCAGTGCCACCTTCGGACTCCAGGGAGGGGGTCTGCACGATGGGGTTCCCCCGGAAGTCTCTAAGCTGCAAGGCGCACGGATGCTGGTGGTCGATGACAACGGGACCAACCGCAGCATTGTCGCGGAGATCCTCTCCAGGTATGGGATCAAACCGACCACATCCCCCAATGCCGCGGACGCGCTCTCGCAGCTTGTGAAGGAAGCGGAACAAGAAACTCCCTACCACCTGGCGATCATCGACGCACACATGCCCGGCATCGACGGCTTCGGGTTGGCTCGGCAAATCAAGAGGAACGACCGTGTCCGCGTGCCTATCATCATGATGCTCACCAGGACCAACGCAACCGCTCACGCCGCAGCCTGCTCGGAGCTGGAAATCCGAGAGTTTTTCATCAAACCCGTCCAAGAGTCGGAGTTGATCGCCGCGATCCTCAGGACCCTGTATCCGTCTTCTTCGGGCGATGTGGCAGGCCGCGTGACGCGTCGTGTAGTCGGCATCGCGCCTGCCGAAAAGCCTCTGCACATTCTCCTGGCTGAAGATAACCTGGTCAATCAGAAGGTCGCGGTGCGCATGCTGGAGAAACGCGGACACAGCGTCAGCGTGGCATCAAACGGAGCAGAGGCCTTGACCGTTCTCGGTGAGGGGAGCTTCGACCTGATACTCATGGACGTGCAAATGCCCGGGATGGACGGAATCACCACTACGAGGATAATCAGAGAATGGGGGTATCCACTTCGGTCAGGTGACCACAACATCTAGTGGTTTGTCTGGGGCTGATCGGCCTACCAGCTTCCAATACGGTTGCGGTGGGGCTTCACAAACTCCCTGGACCAGTCTATAGAAT
>JBFMAA010000042.1:0-41950 GCA_040755955.1 Thermodesulfobacteriota bacterium | reverse complement strand
TTCACATTTCTTGACATTACATGGCTACCCCTGAGCCCGTTTTCGGCAGTCTTGTGTTGGTATAATCACGGAAATATGGTGGGTTGTAAAGGTTGCCGCAACCAGTTTCGAGAAGAACTTCCGTTTAGAAAAGGGGGGTGAAGAAGCACCGCGCAATTCCCCCCTTAATAAAGAAGGGTTAGGGGGGATTTCGACACAAGAGATGAACCGTGCCCATTGTTGGCGGCGAGTCTTCACCCTCGTAGGTGAATGATTGCTCGCAGTTACCCCCGTGCTCACGACTCGATGCAGCGATGACATCGAATGCAATCCACGTGGTCCGGGGAGTCGACGCCCAGGTCGCAGCGGGCGGGAACCGTTCTCGGGCTCATGCGCCTCAAGAGCCGCACCCTGTTGAACAGGGCCAGAAACGCACCCGCAGGACAGAGATACCGGCACCAGAACCGGAAATACCAGACCGACGCGGCAAGCACGGTCACGGAAAGAACCAGCACCCACGGCTCCATGCGCCATCCGAAGAAATGCTGCAACGGACTGAAGGAAAACCACACCGTATCGTCGCTCAAGAAGAAGAGCGCAAGCAAGACCGCGAGTAGGGCAAACTTCGTGTACCGTCCCGCGGCCTCGACCGGTGGAGATGGATGTCGCCGAAGACGATTCACACACAGGAACTCCTGCAACGCGCCGAAAGGGCACAGAAAGCCACACCATGCCTGTCCCCAAAGGCATGAGATCGCGAGGACCCCGACCACGAGGACCACTCGCCACAAAGCCCCTGATCCAGGCAGCCTTCCGTCCAACAGAGAAGCCGCATCGACGCAAGTAAACGGCGCATTGAGATACCAACCGAGCAGAATCAGCGAAACCCCCAAACACACGAGCCTCAGACGCCTCGAACGCGAGTAAAACGCGACCACGAACAGACTCAGCAGCGACACCACTCCCGCGAGCCGTCCGTCCAGCATGACCTCGCGCCATGCCGGGCTCGAATCCTCTGCCGGCACGGCCACGGCGAGTCCGAGTATCGGTCCTGCAATCCGTTGGCCGGTGCGGCTCAGTATCTCGCTCACGGCCTTGCAGGTGATCGTCGCGCCGCTGAGCGTGTCCACCCGACCAAGGTCCGGGTCCAAGATCGATCTGTCGTGGAGCTTGGCTAACCACTCGTCCATGCCGGCCAGGTACTGAGGCGTTTCCCGGGATTCCAGGAGTCTCACCCCCTTGATCACGCCCTTGTCCGATACTGATACCAGCAGGTTCATGGGGCCGCCAAAGCCCTTCACCTCACCGGCTACGGGATAACTTGCCAAATTGACCGTGACGCCACTCCCCGCGGAACGGCCGAGGTAATGGGGATACGGGGTCTCCTTGTGCACGAACTCAGTGGAGCCGGAGATCTTCTCGATGGTCGCGGCATCGAAATGCAGGGTCGGCACGAACCCCGGGCTGCCGGCCGCGAGTCGCCACATCATGGCCCCAAGTACCAGGAAGGCCAGCGTCCAGGTCAGACGGACATACGGGAAAGAAGGGCGCCGCGGTCGGAACAGACGCCAGCACAGAGGTTCCTCTCTCGGGAAAACCCATTCTGCCGCGATAAGCACCGCGGGGGTCATGGCGATCATCGCCAAAACAGTGCAGCTCCGGCCCATTCCGAGCAGCGGCATGAGCAAAGCTCCGGTCATCAGAGCACCCACCGCGGCTCCGTAGTGATCCGCCGCGTCGGTCTTCCCCGAGCTTTCGCCCGGGTTCCGGCTGAGCTCCAGATGCCTCGAGGCAACCAACGGAAAGCCCGCTCCGGTCACACACCCCGAAAACAACACCAGACACAGCATCACCGCTTCCACGTGGAAAAGCGCTGGGGGAAGAGGTGTTTTGAAAGACGCCCCTTCCCCCAGGACTTCGCACGAGGGCTTTTCGGGTGAACCAACATTGCCGAATAGTTGCCCGCCGGACCCGCTACCGAAACCTCTCACCATACCGGTCACTTCCGACCATCCGGAGCAGAGGGATGAACATAACCGCTCACTTGCGCTCGGCCAAAATCCCCCCTGCCCTCCTTTAGAAAAAAGGGGTGAGAAGGAAACGCACAGTTCCCCTCCTGGTAAAGCCGGTGGCAAGGCACAGCGCAATTCCCCCCTTAGTAAAGGGGGGTTAGGGGGGATTTCGCAACAAGAAATGAACCGCACCGGTAGTTTGAGCTCGGCCCTTCCTCCGTGTAGGTGAATGATTACCGATGAACCGTGTGCGGAGCTCGGCCTGTCCGTGGCGTCCGCATGATTCGTAGGAATCGATTTCTGTGGCATATGGGCCGTTCCGATCCGTTCCAGAGCAACCGGCAGCAAGAGCGAGAATCCGGCAAAGAGGCCCAAAACGATGACCAGTCCCACGTCCTTCCGGGCCACCCGGGGTAGGAGAGCACCCATAGCGAGTCCGCCCAAGGCGAGACCGGTCATGAAGGCGGCGGTCACGAGCCCGATGCGCTCGAACACATATCCGAAGAGGCTCTGGTACCCGTATATGAGCACGATCTGGGTTCCCATGGCGCACGCACCGATCGCCGCCATCGCGACAAGTGCCTGGAACCTCGGTTCGCGGCCTTCCCGCGGACCCCATCGCGCGCGAAAGGCCAGTCTTCCCAGGACGAAGAGACCCAGGGGAATAAGGTACACGGCGACCCCGCCCCCACGGATCGTGTTGAGGGTATCGAGACGCTGTGTGCCTGCGAATCGCCCCCAGAGTATCATGGCAAGGGCGGTGGAAACCGGCTCAAAGTCGGTGTTGATGACTGCCGGAGAGTCGGCAAGCTGCTTCTCCGCGAATGCAACGCGCGTGGGCGGTAGGATCGTCGCGAACATGACGGGGTCGAACACGCTCTTGTCAGGTTTCCGGTACCGAGCGCGCAACACCACCGGATCGAGGCTCAGCAGGTCGGCGGCGGCGGCCGCGAAGAAGATCGTTTCATCTCCCGGGGTCCCCATGACCACGGGAAACACCTTCTTCAGCGTGTGGTAGATCGATCCCGCGTACGAGGCCACCTCAGCCCCCCAGTAGTTCTCCGCAGAGGTGA
The DNA here is from genome assembly GCA_040755955.1 of Thermodesulfobacteriota bacterium. Classification (GTDB taxonomy): domain Bacteria; phylum Desulfobacterota; class Desulfomonilia; order Desulfomonilales; family Desulfomonilaceae; genus JBFMAA01. The sequence continues at coordinate 38,886 of JBFMAA010000042.1, read as the reverse complement.
CACGGGTGAGGAAGAAGCCTCCCCGTGTCAGTGCCTTCGCCGCGGCAGTGAAGAACTCCCGCGTGTAATACCGGTTCCACACAGCGGCAATCGGATCGGGGATCATCGTGGCGATGACGTCGTACCGGTGCTCTCCGAGGCGGTTCACGAACAGCCTGCCATCCACGAACTCCAGGCTCACCCGAGGGTCTTTGAGGCCCAATGCCTCGTCGGGTGGCAGGTACTGCGCCGCGACTCGAAAGGCCCAGGGGTCGGGCTCCACCACGTCGAGCCGCTCAATCGGATGCCGCAGGAGCGAACGGACCAGACTCCCTATCCCGCCACCGATGAGGAGGACCCTCTTGGCGTCGGGGTTCTGGGCCATGATGAGCGCGGCCATGCGATCCGCAACGTGCGGGTCCGGGAATGACGCGGCGATCTTGCCGTTGCCGAAGAACGACAACTGCTTGCCCAATCGACCGATTTCCGCCTGTTGGTACGGAGTCGGCCGCGACGTGAGCAGTTCGATGCCCGGATGCAAGGCCTTCCATCTGGCCTTGTTGGACCAGTCATCGAGCCCCTCGCCGGTCGGCAGGAGCATCGCGATCGATGAGAAAACCACCAAAGCGCCGGTCACGAGGCAGCTCCGATTCCCACGGAGGAGACCGTAAGCAGTTGCCCCAACCGCAAGAGCCAACGCGGACAGTGCCGCAATCGACAGCGCAGGGAACACCCTCACGAGCACAAATGTGAACGCGAGACCTGCGACGAGGCTCCCCAGGGCTTCGAAAGCATACACCTGTGCAATCCCACGATCGTGTGCCGCATGAAGACACCGGCACCCCACGGGAAACAGAAATCCCGTCAGGAACGCCGGTACAAAGGTCGTGAGCGGCACCACCACCAATATGCCGTGCAACGGAGCGATTTCCGCAGGGCCGGTGCCGAACACGTGCGGAATATGCCGAACGAGCAGTATCTCGAGGATGACCGACAGACCCAACAACGACAGGGAGTGCGCAAACAACCCCACCAAGTTCCTGGGACAATGCGAATTCTGGGGGAAGGGGCGTCTTGAAAAAAGCCCCTCCCCCCAGGCCCCCATCCCCCTAAACTTCTGAAATTGGGCGGCTCCCGCGGAAGCCCCCATCCCGATGCCGCAGAGCCAGCCGCCGAAGAACACCCCGATCGCGATCTCGGTCCCGTAGAACAGCACCATCACTTCCCGAAGCAGAAGCACCTGCCCGATCAGCGACGCAAGCCCGAACAGAAAGAACATCAGGTGGGTCATGGAACAGAGTCCTCGCACGCATCGTGGCGGGTGACCACGTCCGGCCTGTTATGGACGCGCTCCCTGAAAACTTCGGGAACCTTCATGCCGACATTGCCTCACGGCCCCAAACGGCCGTGCCAATTGTAGCAAATCCCCCGGCGGGGCTGCGAACGCCTGAAGTAGTCTCTTGGGCTCTTCTACGACTATTATGGTCCGCCTTGAAGTTCGCGGGTCTCTTCAGGCAAACAGGATCCCCCTCGCGCCTCTCCCTCCCGCCGGGGGAACGGGTTTGCGCTTCCCCTCCATTGATGGGAGGGGCTAGGGGAGGGTGAGATTTGCCGCAACTCTCCATGCGGGGCACGATAGCACGGCGCTTTCGGGCCGTGTGCGACGCGAGCCTTACGCGTCAATGGTATGTGTTGCCCGCCGCGGGTCCGAACATGCGACCCAGTACCACAGCGGGACCAGGAGTGCGGAGGAGTTGGTCTCCCTTTCCTTCCCAGACCATAGTCGTAGGTCGTCGCTCATAGTTGTAGGTCAAGCCGTAGTTTCTTCGATACAGAAACACCGCTTGGTCGTGATGCACCGGGCTCACTGCGTAGAGTTCGTTTGTGCGCAGTTTCGTGTAGTACACGTTCATTCGGTACGACGGTTCACCGACCAGCACGTGCCCAACGCACTGCCGTGCGAACTCGCCCGGGAGTTCGAGCATGGGAACATAGACCACAAGCATCGATACCATAACCCAGACCCACATCTTCCGAGGCTTGCTCAGCAGCAGAACGATCGCATAGGAGTGAAGCGCGGCCCAGCAAGAGTACGCGAGCAAATAGTAAAGGTCTCGGGGCGGATGGCCGTATACCTTGTCCGCGTGAGTCATGAAGACGAAACCGCCGGCCAAATAGAACAGCACCCATCCACGAAAGTGATCTGCGGGAACTACCCGCCTCCGATACCAATGCGCAATCAAAACAAACGCGGCGGCAAATATGCCGTCCACGATGTCCGCCCACACCCACTGGGTCAAGAGAGCGATCGAAGAGACCGCAACAGCCGCCCACAAGACTTCGGTCGGTCCGCCGGCCGAAACATGCTCGAACCAGACCGGACCCCTGGTCACAGGGCGTTCGCCGAAGAAGCTATTCCACCCCAATACGGTTCCCCTCACGGGGACCATCATTATGAAGGCGAAAAACATGAACCATCCCGCAAGCGAATAGATCGAACCGAAAACGATTTTGCCGGTGGAAATCGCTTCCCCATATTCGACGAAAAGCCCGAGGGCAATCCACGTTCCTGCCAAGGCGACTATCAGGGAAAACACGAACCATCCTTCCGGAGGAATGCGAGTCCCGTTGGGTCCGGTACTCCTTGCGGGTGTCTGCATGGATGACCTCCCAGGTGCTCCGAGATTCAAGCGAGATCTCTTGCACCTTTGCTCAACGACGACCGAGCGGCTTCGCGGGGCTTGCCTTGATTTCCGCTCTTTACCCCTCTATACTACTTCTGATACGCGTTGCGAGCCAGGAAATAAGGATGACGGGGAATCTCTCTACCGGCAACTTTCGGGTTATTGATAGCTTGGCGAGGACTGAGTTCACCGTCAGTATTCCGACAACTCACGAATACTCTCACAATTCTTGAAGAGGCGTTTCGGGAGGAACTTCCTGCAAGGCCTCCTCCGCTGACAACCTTGGCTTTTGAGACAGGCTTCAAGCTACGTGGCCCATGGCATAAACGCGCCGGCGTATGCATGAACCGTCACCCCGACGAACCCCGACTCGCGGTCCGCTGCAGGCGTCGGGTCCGGAAGACCTGGATTCCGACTTTCGTCGGAATGACGGTACCGATTGCCCATGTCGGGATTGAGGTAGGCCAACCCCAATACGTCACCGAAAGTGAGCCATAAAGCACTAAGCCCTTCACCGAGGTCTTCGCATGCCCAGGTCGGACATATTGATCTGCGAGCTCTGCCCCAAGAACTGCCGCATCACCGAAGGTCACAGCGGGGACTGCCGATCCCGGATTGTGGTGGACGGCGAACTCCGAGCCGTAACCTACGGAAAAGCCTGCGCGGTACATATCGACCCGGTCGAGAAGAAGCCGCTGTTCCATTTCCTGCCGGGCACGAACATCTTGTCGTTGGCCTCCGCGGGGTGCAATCTCCACTGCAAATTCTGCCAGAACTGGACCATATCACAGACGGCTCCCCAAGACATTCGGCACGCGGACTTCCCGCCGGATCGAGTCGTGGAAGTTGCCCGGGCTCGCCGATGCCCATCGATCTCCTACACGTACACGGAACCGGTAATCTTCTACGAATACGTCCTGGATACCGCCCGCCTTGCCCGCGAGAAACGCGTCCTGAACGTCACCGTGACCGCGGGCTACATAAACCGGCAGCCGATGGAGCTCCTCTGCGAGGTCATAGACGCGTCCAACACGGACCTCAAGGCCTTCAGCGAAGCCTTTTACCGGGACGTCTGCTTCGGCACGCTCAAGCCCGTGCTCGACGGCATGGTAACGATGAAAGAACGCGGGGTCTGGCTCGAGGTCACGAACCTTGTGGTTCCCACCCTCAACGACGACATGGACATGATTCGCCGCATGTGCCGATGGATGCTCGCCAACCTGGGTCCTGACACGCCGCTACACTTGAGCCGGTTCTTCCCGATGTACCGGATCAGGAACTTGCCCTCTACGCCGGGAGAATTCTTGGTGAACGCACGCAAAGAAGCACTGGACATCGGCCTGCATTACGTGTATGTGGGCAACTGGGCCGCCCAAGGAACCTCAGACACCTGCTGTCCGAGCGACGGCACGCTGCTCGTGAGCAGAAGAGGCTTCACTGTGCTCGAAAACCATGTCAGAGACGGGAAATGCCCCACGTGCGGGCGGAGCATCCCGGGAATCTGGAGCAATCCCCATGGCGCATGACTCGATAGTCCGGTCGCGAGGCCACCGTGTCGGGTCGCTGTTGGGCGTAGCTTCTGCGGAAGCCGGCGGCCTCAAGTCAAATGCCTGCCCGGATTCCGGTTGTGGCGCGAATGTCCGCAGGGACTTCGAGCAACCTCACGGCCCTTTGAGCAGCCACAGCTCAGAGCGGGGCCCGGACCGCCCTGAACCGGCTGATTTCGCGCCTGCCTGTTTCGGATCGCACGGATTTGTCCTGAGCCGGCGTGGGATCCTCTCGCTCGCAGCGACCGTGCCGGCTGCTTGGCTGCTTGGCTCCAGGACCGAGCAAAGCCTCAAAGAAGACGCTCAGAGACCGGCCATGTTTTGCCGGAAGGTGCGTTCGGTGGCAACCGTCGCCCTGGTGTGTGCGCTGCTCGTGCTTGGCCCGGGCATGGCCCGTGCGGAGGAGTTGACCACCAAGACGGGAGAGAAGGTGCGCACACCCGCGGTGTCCGGTATGTTCTACCCGGGTCATGCCGGCATTCTCGGCCCTGCTGTCGATGAGACCCTGAAACACGCGGCACGGGAGCCCATTCCCGGTGCAATAAAGGCGATCATGGAGCCTCACGCGGGGTATCTCTATTGCGGAAAGACCATGGCCACTGCATACAAGCAGATTGAAGGGGAGCGCTTCCTGTTCGACACAGTGGTCCTGCTCGGTCCTTGCCACAGCTTCGCCACCAAAGCAGCGGCCGTCAGCTCGGCCGATGTCTGGGAGACGCCCCTGGGCCGCGTGCCGGTGGACACTGCCTTGACCAAGGAACTGGTCGCGGGGCAGGAACGTATCGAGTTCGACGACAAAGCCCACTTGAAAGAGCATTGCCTCGAGGTCCAGCTTCCGTATCTCATTCGGGTTTCCCGGGGCCGGTCTTTCAAGATCGTCCCAATCCTGACCAACAGCCGAGACGTCAAGGATCAGGACATCCTCGCCAAAGCCGTGGCACGGATCTCGAAGAGCCCTCGGACATTGATTGTGCTCTCTACCGACTTGAGCCACTATCCCTCGGCGCGCGAGGCGGAAAAGGTTGACACGGCAATACTGGCCGCGGTTAAATCACTCAACGTGGAAACCGTGAACCACGAAAACGCCCGGATACTCAAAGAGAGACTCCCCGGGCTCTCAGTCACCATGTGCGGTCTGGAACCCACGTGCGTGCTTCTTCGAGCGGCCAAGGACATTGGGATTACCCACGCCGCCCAGTTGAACTACACTCACTCGGGCATGGTCTCGGGCGACGACGACCGAGTGGTCGGGTACGGAGCCATGGTCTTTACAGGCGCTTCCGGGCCCTCGACAAAGGAGAAGACGACCATCGAAATAGTCCTGAGCGAAAAGAGCAAGACGGAGCTCATCGAGATTGTCCGTGCCACGGCAAAGGACGCGGTGGAAGGAAGATCGATGCGGAGCGAGGCCAGCGACAATCCGGAGCTCCAGGTGAAGGCCGGCTGCTTCGTCACCCTGAAGAATAAGGGCCGACTCAGAGGCTGCATTGGGACATTCTCGTCCGCAGATCCGCTCTGGAAGACAGTGAGAGAAATGGCTGCTGCTGCGGCCACCGGCGATCCTCGTTTTCAGGATTGCCCCATCACGTGCGCCGAGTTTCCCGAATTGGAAGTGGAAATCTCGGTGCTTTCGCCGCTCAAGCGGGTGAACGACCCATTGAACGAGATCGAACTGGGAACGCACGGGGTAGTCATCGAAGGTCGAGGTGGACGGGGGACGTTTCTCCCGCAGGTCGCGACGGAAACGGGCTGGACACTGACCGAATTCCTGGGCCACTGTGCGAGGGACAAGGCCGGCCTCGGTTGGGAAGGCTGGAAAACCCCCGGCGCAAAGATCTACACGTATACCGCGACGATAGTTCACGAAACCACACACGTAAAGGAGTAACGTCATGGACACGGTGTGCCTTGTATGGCAATGGGGATATTGGATTGCGTTCGTAGTCGGCGTGATAGGGTCGGGGGTGGCTTTTTTCATGCAGCCTCCCCGTTAAGCATGGTCAGATCCGGACTCGATGATCTGCCGCTCATGGGGCGGCCCCCAGATAAGGCCGGGGTGACCCGTTGACCTCCGATCGACGACTGCATGTCCCGCAAAGTGTTCCCGAGGACTTTGCCCAGGCCGTGGCAACGATTCTCCTTCTCGGCATGGCGGGTAGAGACGCATGGGATGAGATATTCATGCATCCGCCGGAGGTTTCCCTGTCTTGGGTAAGGGGAATCCTGGGTTCCAACGATTCCTACGGTCTGGTTCACGCGGACATGCAGTGGTGGGAACACCAGCTTCGAGGACACTGAACAAACCGAGAATAGGCACGAGAGGCCGGCATGAAGGGACAGATCGACTTTGACAGGTTTGCGCACGACTACCGGGAAGGGGTGAATGATCGGCAACTCGTGTCCAGGTACGGCATCACGTCCCAGGAGATGATCGCTGTTGTCAAGAAGCTCATCAGCGAAGGGAAGATCACGAGGCAAGACTACTTCAACAGAAAGAAGAAGATCGAGGAATACGAAGCCAGACAAGAGCGAGACTTCCTCAAATCCTTATACCAGTGTCCTGTCTGTGGGCACATCCACCCGGTGCCCTTCAGGGAATGTCCCGCCTGTGAAACGGACATCTCCAACCGCGAAGAAACCCGGAAATGGTACGAGCTGAGAAACGCCCAGGATAACTCGGCACGACGGGAAACAGGCCCTCGCCTCATCGAACCGCCACGTCCGCAAGCGCCAACCCCTGCGGCTCCGAAACCGGCACCACGGCCCGTGTCTCCCGCTGCGAGGTCGACTCCGGCCCCGCCCGTTCCTTCCCCGCGGGACCAAACCGTCCGGCCGCCGACTCCCCCTGCCCGGGAACCGCAGGCTCCTGCAGAGCCGAATCCCCATGAGGCCGTATTGGGGATCATGATCGAGGATGTCAAGTTTCTGCGCGGGGTTCCCAAAGACCGCTACGGTGCTGAATATGTGATCTCCTCAGTGGTCTCGGCCGGCGACAGAGCAGCGGTCTTCAAGGCTGAGGATCAGTCGGACAACGGATTGCCGATGGCCGTGAAGGTCTTCAACCCTGAACTCGGTGAAGAATCCGAATACGATAAGATCCTCGACAAGATCGTCGAGTATCAGTCCACCATGGTGAACCCCAACGTGGTGAGGATTCTCGGCACAGCCTACCTGGAGTCCCACAAAGCGCTCGTGTACGAGTACCTTCCGCTGAGCGTGGATGCCCTGGCGTCCCGTCACCCCGAAGGGTTGCCCATGGACCTGATCGTGCGGTTTCTCCCCCAGATATTCAACGGGCTCGCGTACTGCCACACCCACCGGGGACACGACAACGTCATCAGGAAGATCCCGCACCTGTCGCTCCGCACGTCGAAGGTGCTCATTGACGAGGGCGAGACGGTGCTCAAGATTGACGACTGCGGAGTCTCCATGGCCGTGATGGATGTCAGAGGCGACAGACGCAGATACCTCTGGCAGGAACCGGGTATTAACCCTGCGTATGTGGCTCCGGAGTGCTTTGTTTCGAGGGTGAGGCTGATCAACGCCTTTGCCGCGGACATCTACGCGCTTGGGGTAGTGCTTTACCGCCTGACCACGGGAAAGGTGCCCTTTGCAGCCGAAAACGTCGAGGGCTACCGCTTCGAGCACATACACAAGTTCGCGGTGCCCCCCAGAGTCCACAGATACGACGTCCCAAAATGGCTCGACCAGATGATCATGAAATGCCTCGAAAAAGAACCCAAGGAGAGATGGCGCAGCCCCACCCAAATGGAATTGGCCATCGGCAAAGAGGTGTAGTTGGTGAATTGGGATTTGGGGGGGGGGGGGGGGGGGGGGGGGGGTGGGGGGGGGTCGGGGGTGTATAAAACCCCCCCCCCCCCCCCGGACCCCCATCCCCCTAAGCTTTTGGTACTGGGCGGCTCCCGCCGGTCGCCGCCGGGGTGGAACTTCCTGATCTATCGAGACTGCGCCGGGTGCTATAGTGCCACGCGTTGAGAATTGCGGGAGCCTTCACCCTCCCCTAACTCCTCCCATCAAGGGAGGGGAATAGCAAGCCCTCTCGTCTGGGGGTTGAGGGAAGGGAGAGTGGGTTTGGGTCTACTTTCACGGTCCCGCGAATTTCAAGGCGCTTGACTATATGGCGGTTCTCGGAAGCAGGTTCGGGGCCCTGAGCAGCCTGATCATGTGGGGAAGCTTTCTTGCCGGCCGGTGGAGACGAACGACAGCCGCTGTAAGGGCCCCTCCCGCGGTGCGCACTCCCATCGTGGCTGCCGGCCTTGCGTCCCAGCGGGACGCACCGTGAATAGCCGAAGGTTTCAACCTACGGAAGGAACGGCACAACGCGTCAGCCGCACGCTCTGAGGAGTGGTTTGCCCTGACCAGTTCAGAGCCTCAAGAGGTGAGGGAAAGATGCGCACGTGGATATTGGTGGGCTTGGCTGTCTCCTCGCAGCGACGCCCTATGTGTGCGCGCTCTCGTACCCTTATCGGTTCGAGGTGGATGCGCGCACGACGTTCAGCCTCCAGCCGCCAAGTTTCCTCGTTTTCCTCCTGCGACGAGGCTTTCCCCATTGGTTCCACCTCTTCTTCTTGGGATGGCCGGTTGCTGCGCTGGTTCTTTTCCATTACCATCCATCTGTTCAGCGCGGCGTGTTCTGCTTTCTCGCCGTCCGAACGGTGGTCGATGTGTTCAGCTTTGGAGAAAGGGACCCCTCGGAGTGGCAAATACTTGTCTTCCTTGGCACGCCTTTCATAATGATTGCCGGAATCTGGGTCTTTATGACCGACCTGTTGCAAAGACGTACCAGAGGGCGTTCGTGCCGGTGAACCGCGCCTGAAACGCTGGCGGCAAGCCCTCGGCAAATACCTTGACACGCGAACAATCCCGCCGCTATGCTCACCCGTGACCCGAGACGACATGGGACATCGACCCCGCCTCCAGCGAAGGAAACGAGTCCAGCTCATTTCTTCTCCGTGACCTCCGCGTCTCTGCGGTGAGTCTTTCTTGGCCCGTGAACGGTTACCCGACCACTATGCCCCTTGGCAGGGAAACGGAGAAACCACCATGCCGATCACACTCAAGTGCCCTTGCGGCAAGAAGTTCAGGGTCAAGGACGAGCTTGCAGGGAGCCGGGGGCGCTGCCCCGAATGCGGCACGATCATCGACATCCCCAAGGCAAACGAGGATGTCCCCACTCTCACGCCCGTTCGGGAAGACCGGCCCGCATACACCCCGGAAGATCTGTATCAGCGAGTCATCGACAGCGTGGTGGGAATCGTCGAAGACGGAGTCCTGGTGGGAAGCGGGTTCTTCATCGACCCTGCGGGCCTGTTCACCACCAATCGGCACGTGGTCGGCATCAAGACAAGAGTCACTGCACGACTCACCAGCGGGATAGACTATGAGGTGAGGGTGATCCGATCCTTCCGCTCGCTGGATCTCGCGTTTGCATACGCGGAGGTCGAAAAGATCGGCTTCGCGACGCTTGCCGGGAAAGGTGAGCTGAAGGTCGGGCAGACGGTATTCGCCATCGGGCACCCCATGCGGCTCCAGAACACGCTCACGCAAGGGATCGTGAGCGCGGTCGGCAGGCTCATCGGCCGAGACCGGTACATCCAGACGAGCGCTCCCATTAACCCGGGCAACAGTGGAGGCCCCTTGTTCAATGAGTTCGGTGACGTGGTCGGAATGAACACCATGGTCCTGACCCAATCACAAGGCATCGGGCTCGCGATCCCTTCGGAGATCATTGCGGAAAAGTACCGGGATATCAGGGACGACCTTGCGGATCTTCTACGCAACTCCTACTGCGGAATATGCGGAAGCTCGAGTCCTGATCACACGTACTGCGTGCTCTGCGGCGCGAGCCTCGAGGAGAAACCCGCGGATACCGGGCCTTCAGAAGAGAAAGCAGCAGCGGCAACCCAACCTACGAGTTGCCCCAGTTGCAAGGTTGCGGTGACGCCCAACGACCGATACTGTCCGAGATGCGGAACCAGGTTGTAGGCGTTCAGCCGGCCGGGATGCGAACGAACCACTGAGACACAAAGACACCAAGAAAACCTGATTGCAAGGCCACAGGTCACCACGAAAACACAAATACATGAAGGAATCCATGATACAAAATAAGGCATCAAGCATACCGTCGTCTGATGTCTTTGTGTCTTGGCGCCTTTGTGGTTCGGTCTTGTCCTGGGTAGATGATCCCGCGGGGCCATTATGACCGGGGTTGTGAGAGGAGGACGACATGGGAATTCTCGAGAAACTTGGCCTGCTCGACTCGAAAGGGGCCACACAGAGGAGCTTCAAGGACTGTGCGGATATGGTCGAGTCCTTTCTTCGCAAGGTGGGCCTCAGCCCCGAGAATCTCCGGGTTCCGGAGCAGTCCGGTACCGGCTGGATGTTCTCCAGAGGGAGTGCGGAACTCTTCGTGGGCCTGCGGGAGCTCAATGAGCGGGGCGTCGTTGTGATCATGTCGCCCGTGGTGTACCTGCCGGAACAGAACCTTCTGCCGTTCTACCGCAGGTGCCTCGAAATCAACATGGAGCTGGTGAACTGCGCGCTCGCCGCGGCTGAGGACAAGATCTACCTTGTACACGAGCGCCCCATAGAAGGCCTCGATCAGGTGGAAATAGAAGGGACTCTGGATTACCTGTCCAGTGTCGCGGACGATCTCGATGACAGACTGGCCGACGAATTCGATGCCAAGCCGTGCAGCGCACCCTCAACCGCGTAAGGGCGTGCACTCCAGACGAGCTGAAGCACTCCGGCTAAATTCCCATTTCCACGAGACGGTGACCGACAAGATGCAACCTGCACAGGAAATACGGTGCATACCTTTATTCGACGGACTTCCTACAGAACAACTGGAGGCTGTGGCTTCGATCGGGGTGTTCAGGAACCTGCTACGCGGGGAGGCGATCTTCTCGGAGGGAGACGCGGGGAACGGTCTGTATGCGGTGACCGACGGACGAATCAAGATCTACCGGTTGTCTCCTGATGGAAAGGAGCAGGTATTCCACATATTTGGCCCTGGTGAGCCGTTTGGCGAGGTCGCATTGTTCGAAGGTAAGAGCTTTCCTGCGAACGCGGTGGCCCTCGAAAGGAGCCGCATCGTCTTTTTCCCGAGGGCTGCCTTTGTAAGGCTTATAAGCCAAACCCCCTCTCTCGCGCTGAACATGCTGGGGATACTCTCCATGCGACTGCGCAAGTTCGCCGCGTTGGTGGACAATCTTTCCCTCCGTGAAGTGCCGGGCCGCGTGGCCGCGCACATACTTTACCTGAGCGAGCGAAACCACGGAGCGGACCACGTGGAACTCGACGTGCCCAAGGGTTTGCTCGCGGGGATGATCGGGACCATCCCGGAGACTCTCTCCCGCATACTGGGCCGCATGGCCAAGCAGGGTTTCATCGAGACCGACGGGCCGCGTATCCGCATAGTCGACCGTGACGCCCTCCAGGACCTCGCCGACGGCTTGGCAAAACTCACTTAGGGTCTGTCCCGAAATAACTGTGTCAATCCGACCCGCTCGTCACCCCGGCGAAAGCCGGGGTCCAGGTCCCGCAGGAAAGACTGGATTCCGGCTTCCGCCGGAACGACGAACGCAGCCTCCTGGGTCCCAGGCTCGGAGGGCGCGACACTTATTCTGAGACGGACACTTATACCAATGCTACTTCAAACAGGTGAGGTGGCCCACAGGATGACAGGCAAGATGCCTGTCCCACAAGGAGGCTGAAGTCACTCCTCAGCACGTGCGTTGGTATTAGTCCCGACTTTCACGCACGCGAGAACCATCCGCTTTGTCGAGTGTCTGTAACGTAGTAAGGGGGAGGCCCCGTTGCCGCACCTGTGGTGGGCACGCACACCAGAAATTGCAGGTAGGAGTAACGATGGACATCGACAAACCTCATGGGCCGGAGGCACCAAGACGGCCTGCACCCGAATTGCCGGAGACCCTGGACAGGGAAAGTCTGCAGAAGGCACTCGCGAGTCAGGCACGCATCCTGATCGCGTGGGGGGATCGGGAAGAGGCACGGATTCTGCTCAAAGAGGAAGAGGCCATATGCCGAGAGTTGGGCCTTCAGGACGAGCTGCGGGAATGCCTGCGCGCTCAGGCCGAGTGTGACCGACCGACTCGCGGCCCGGCCGACTCCCTGACCCTCGTGGAAACTCAAGACGACGATTCCGCGGATATGCCGAGCAAAGAAGAGCTGCAAGTAGAGCTTGCCCGTCAGGCCCAGATCGCTTTCGAGGAATGGGGTGACAAGGATGAGGCGCTCACGTTGCTTCAGCAGCAGGAGGAGATCTGCCGGGAAGAGGAACTCCATGCCGGCCTCGCTCAGTCCCTTTCCATGCAAGCGGACATCCTCGCGGCAACGGGGAACCTCACCGGCGCGTTGGAGCTTCTCAAGGAACAAGGCACACTGTGCGGACAGCTCACGGACAAAGAATGCCGGCAGAAGTCACTCGCTCGGAGGGCCGAGGTGCTCGAGAAGCTCGGCGACCTGAAAGGGGCGGTCAAGGCCCTGAAGGAGCAAGAGATAATCTGCCGGGAGATCGGAGACAGGAAGGACCTGCAAAGAGCCCTCGGGGGGCAGGCTCGGATATTCAGGGCCCGCCGCCCAAACCGCGCCCTGGCATTGCTCCAAGAGCAGGAGGAGATCTGCCGGGAGGAGGGCCTCAAGGAAGATCTACAACAGTGCCTCTCGGAACAGGCACTCATGTACAAACGGTACGGCCGACCAGAGCGAGCCTTGGTGCTTCTCCTGGAGCAGGAGGTCATTTGCAGGGAGATAGGCGCTCGCGAGAGCCTTCAGGTATGCCTGCGGAGACAGGCCGTCATCCGGAAGGCCCAGGGTGATCCAGTGGCAGCGCTCACCCTCTTCGAACAGGAGGAACACCTCTGCAAGACGCTCGATCTCACCCGTGAGCTGGCAGAATCCCTCGTGAATCAAGCCTACGTGGTTTCGAACGACCTCCACCGACCGATTGAGGCCCTGCCGCTTCTGGAAGAGGCCTTCGCGCTTGCGTCTGCAGAAGGACACGGCAAACTCCTGGAACGCATCACCGCACTGCGTGCCAACATTAGCCTGGCGCAGGAAGAGCGCGCGACCGCGCCGGGCGTGCAGGAGTGATCATGGATAAGGAAGGACCGCCGGAACGAGACTCTCCGAAGGTAGTGCAGCTCCATTCCGAGGCGACGCAGGAAAAGGAAGCCCGGCAGAACAGCCTCGGGAGCCAGGCTCGAATGCTCATGGAATGGGGAGAGTATGAGGAAGCCCTCGAGCTGCTCAAGGAACAGGAGGAGATCTGCCGGGAACTGGAAATCCACGAGAGCTTGCAAGAATGCCTTGGCAGGCAAGCAGAGATCATCGAGGCCTCTGGTGACCTGAACGGAGCGCTCGTGCTGCTCAAGGAGCAAGGCCTCATCTGCGGCCTGTTTGCGGCCAAAGAGAGCCTGGAGAGATGCCTCGGCAAGCAAGCCGCGATCCTGAAACAGCTCGATGACCTCAAGAAAGCCCTGAAGGTTCTCAGGGAGCAGGAGCGCATCTGCCGGGAGATCGATCACAAAGACGACTTGCAGAAATGTCTCGCCGCGCAGGCGGTGATCCTGAGGCGGAAAGGTCGCACACAACGGGCCATGGAGCTGCTCGAGGAACAAGAGAAGATCTGCCGGGAGATGGACCTCAGAGTAGACCTGCAGCAATGTCTCGCGGAACAGGCCCTTATCCACAAGGCGCTCAAGGCACCCGAACGGGCCATGGCATTGCTGACCGAGCAAGAGGCCCTGTGCAGAGAAGAAGGGCTCCAGGACAGCCTCCAGGAATGCCTTCGCAGACAGGCGCTGATCCTGAAGGCCCAAGGTGACCTCGACTCGGCGCTCGTCCGGTTCGAGGAGGAAGAACGCATATGCAGAACCCTCGAACGTCACGTGGACCTCGCGGTAAATCTATCGAATCAGTCCCACGTGCTGTCCAACCACCTTCACAAGCCCGCAGAGGCGCTTCCACTCATAGAAGAGGCCGTTGAGCTCGCAGCCGGGCACGGGTACACGAAGCTTATGGAGCGACTCTCCGCGCTGAGGGACACGATACGCGCTGCCCTCGTCGGGCGATCGTCCCCGTGACGCCCTGTACTGTTATCGTTCAAGTTCTTCGCGGGCCGCGAAGATTTGTCGTCGGAATGCGCTTCCGCAACGGGGTAAGTGGCTCTGCTTTTTCCGTGGCAGTGCGCGGTTTGAACGCGCGTAGAACCAACCCGCCCCGCCATCGGACTGCACGCGGGCCGAGAAAGGTTGACGCGAATATTGGTTGCGGCTCCCAGCCGCCCTGTGAGAAAGAACCGACTGCCTGAATTGTCAGGGACTCGTGACCAGACGTGTCACGCCCTTTCGTGTGGACCGGAAGCTACCACCGTACGCTTGACTGGAGGGGTCGGCCTCCTGTAATTATTATCCCTCATTGAAAAATCGGGACAGGTAGCAAGTCTATGCTTGAGGGCAATAAAATACTGGTGATCGGTGCAAGGGCCGGCGGGTACGGCGCGTCCATCGCGGAAGCGGCAGTCGCAGGCGGGGCCGAAGTGTACGGAACCACGCTCAATCCGGAGGATGTCCGGGAACAGGAGTTCTTCGAAGGCATCGGGGTGAAGCTTCTCGATGTGCCCCTGAAATTCGACGTGGAGAGACGAGCCGCTGCACTGGACGCGCTCAACGCGATCGAGCAGCGTCTCCGAGACCATGGAGTCGAAAGGCTGGATGCGGTGATTCACACCGTCGCGGGAGGGTTCCCCAGACAGCCGTCGGTGATGAAGGCGGTGAGCGACATTCTGAAAGGGGTCGCGACGTTTTCGGATATGGCCACCGCGGTGAAGAGGAATGTCTATTATGTCAACGCGACCTCGTTCGAGGATATGGTCAATGGCCTGGCCGGCATCAGTCATGAAGGAACCCGTTTTGTCGCGCTGACGTACCGGGGAGAGCTCCCCTATTTCATCTCTCCCACCAAGAGTCACCTGGAGAGACTGGCTGCACGTCTGGCTCGATCAGGGAAGAACACCCTCATCGCAGCGCTTCCTGAAGCGTGGACACAGTCCTCGCAGTTCTTTGCGGGCATCGAGATCGCGGTGTTGCATAATTACGTTAAGGAGCTCCAAGGACACCATACGGTTGCGAACGAGCTGGCCCCCGCTTTTTCCCGCATGGAGCGCGCTCTTGGGGAGCTCCAGGGGCTGGACAACCTGGTGATCGCTCTCAAACCTTTTCTTGAGGGGAAATGGGCCGAACTCGGTTCGTCGTCGGACCCCGGTGAGTTCTCGGGTCTTGTGGAGAGTCTGTACAAGCACCTGAGGAGCGAGGGCACGTTTCCCGCACTGAGGCGAAGCGTCGAGATCATCTCCGACTTTGTGCGTGAGGCCTCCGGAATCATCCTGGTGAGGGACTTTCTGGCCGGAAACAAGCATCAACCTGGGGATGTGCGGCAGGTGCGTTTTCGCGATCTGGTCGGGGACACCGAGATCGGCCTGGCAGCTCCGAGGGAGCACACCCCGACGGTGTCACCGGTGGGGAGTCGCTGGATCAGCTACGGGAAAGACGAGGTGCGCAAGACGCTGGACATGTACGGCGAGGGCTTCCTGTTTCTGGACACGGTTACCATGGAGGCAGGTCCGTTTCACGACGGGTTTCGGGGGTTCGGCACGTTTGTGGTGCCCGGACCGGACCAAAGCCCGATCCTCAGGGACCATTTCGTGAACCTGCCGCTTTTTGGGGGCCACTTGCAGATGGAGGCAGTCGCACAGTTCGGGACCTTCATGATCCTGAAGTTGTTGCAGGGGAAGAAGCTGGTACCGATACTCACCGGCACGGAGTTTCCGGACCTGAACACCATGGCTCCCCCGGGCGAGAAGCTGACGATCATGGGGATCATCCGCATGCCGGAGAAGCGCAGGCTCACCCTCGAGGCGTTCATCGAGAACCGCTTTGCCAGGTCCAAGGGGTTTATCCGAGGCATGCTGCTCAACGAGCGCCTCATGCGCAAGATGATGGCCTCCTTCCAGAACCCCGACGCGGAGGACTTCGCATAGGAGCGTCACCCAGCCGGCCAAGGGCTTGCCGCGACATAACCCTGTCATCTCGCGTGCTCCCCTTCCATCGGTGGTGAAGCGAGTGAATACTGTTCTCTGATTCACCGTGGTTGCAAGGCTTGTTTTGCCGTGGGCCCAAGTAGTGGCATTCCGAGGCACGGTGACGAGCACTGCCGCAAAAAGACCGACTCTCGTAAAGCACGTCGAGAACGCCAAGGAACGGCCTCTTCGTTCGCGCGCTTTGCGTTCCTCGCGAGAGAGCTCTGATCGGATCTTCCGGACTGCCCCCGTCGGGCCGGCGAGGAATGCGCAACCGTATTTGCGCATGGGGTACACGAAGTGCTCCATTGCTTCCTTGGTCGATCAGATGGGGAGGGCTGCCAGGATGAGCAATCCGGCCGAGATGTACACCTCGGGTGAGAGCTGTCGGTACCATGCCAGACTTCGGCCCTGTGACATGTTTCGGAGTTTCTCTCCGAGTTGCCCCGTGTTGGCCGACAGCACGACCGGGATGAAATAGCCCAACGGCCCTGACAGGAACACAACTGCCGCGGGTACATAACAGGCCAATCCCAGCAGATAGCCACCAGTCCCCGCGGCGTACCCGGTCACAAGGCAGATCAGCAGTATCACGCACGCCTCTAATTCTCGCACCGCGGCGGGATAGCCCCGGACCCCGAACTCTTCCACGAGAAACGGCATAGCCCAAGTGGCCGCGACCATCGCACACGCTCCCGTCATGGCTATGGCAAAAGCATTGAGCGCGTCGTCACGAGTCTCGACGTTCGGAGAAAGATGCCTCAGCACCAGCCAAAGGGTGCCTCGGAAGGTATCGCTCTCCTTGGCGCGCTTCAGCAGGCCCTTTTCGACCTGGTACTCGTGAATGTTCCGCCACTCTTTCACGAATTCGGACGCGAACTCCTCGGGCTTTTGACGTTTGATGCGTCCGCCCCTCTTGGTTCGCAGTTCGGCCACGTCGGCCCTGTGCAGGTCGAACAGCGCCTTGGGGTCCAGCACTCGGGGATGGGATCTTGTGAGCAGGTCCGGAGGCGGAATAAACGGCCCTTTCAGGGGGCTGTTGTTCGTATTGATCTTGCCCCCGTTGTCGAGTATCGTCTGGTACTCCATGTAATTCACGTACTGCCTGTTCACCGAGAAGCCGGATCCGGAAACAATTTGCAGCACCATCACGGTGTGTTCTCCCCCACGCGTGGACATGAGCCGGTAAAACCCCTGGTGGGGAAGTTCGGGAATGGTGAAATCCAGTTCCTTGGTAAACCCGAGCGCCATGAGTTGATCTGTGACGGTGTTGAGGTAGTCGCTTTCCTCCGGATATTCGTCCAGGGGGTATATCGTGACCGAACCTGGCTGACGCACGGCCGCTCCCACCAATGCGAGAACCCCCGCCAAGAACCCTGTGGCACCGATGAAATACGCCAGGATCTCCGCGGGCGTACGGATCTCCCGGGCCGCGGTGGAAGGAATCGGTGAGGGGTCCTCAAGAGGCACGGTCGGGTCCCGCTCCTCGTCTGCCGACCGTGCGTCCGAAAGAGGCTCAGCCCCAATCGACTCGCCCGACAACCAGGCGCACGCGCACACCGCAAGCAACACCAGCCCCAATCGAAATACTCGCCCGTGGGGTTTGCTCATCGTGTAACTCCTGCATGAGTATCGGTACGAACCTATCCTCGCGCGAAATGGATTCGATTTCCAGCAGTTCCCGAGTCGTCAGCGCCTTCCCGTTTCATTTCCCATGTTACCGGACCTGATACGCGGTTCCCAGGTGAACCACGGTCACGAAGGGCGCGACCGCGAAGAACTTGCCGAGCTGCGGGTGTTTTCTGACGCTGTCGAAGTAATCGTCCCCAAGGAGGTCCAGAACCCGCGACGGCATGGAAGCCGAATAGCCGTTGTCGACCCACCTACCCTCACGAAACGAGAAGACCTTGCCGTCGATCCTTCTCACGCGCTCCGCTTCGACGTCGGAGGGATGAAACGACCGTTTCAAGCTCCAGAGCAGATGGTCCAGACCTGCGCCGGCCGCGTACTTTGCCCCGTCAGGTTGCCTTTCGCCCATGCCCTTGGGGGCTTGAAACCCATGTAGATTCGCAATCCTTACTATCTCCTTCCCTGTATGCGAGTCGGAACCGCCGGCGCTCTCGCTGCCGATCAGTTCACCCATCCTGCGCATGGCCCAAAGGGGAGCAATGAATGGATAAGCCGGATCGTGAGCGGGGAACGTCACTTGCCTGTGCACGAGTTTCTGACGGGAACCCATCCTGGCTCTCAGTGAGACACCCGAGGAGATGTCCTTGTCCGTCCCGTATTGTCCGAAGACCACAGCAAGATCCTGTCCGTGCAGATCGGGTATTGCCGAGGGGAGCACATGCTTGGCCGACATCCCGTCAAAGCTCAGGGAGAGCTCTGAAACCAGGGGTGGAGATACCGTGCCGAGCAGGCTCTTCAGGGTGCGATCCAGCTCCTGCTCTGAAAGAACCGGAACGCAGGTCCCTTTGGTGGTTGCGGCCAACTGATCCAGCAGTGACAGGTCGGGATTGTCGCCCATGGCAAGCACGTATATCCTTGCGTGAGCCCTGTTGTATTTCCTGACTCCGTCCAGCACGGTTTTCGAGTCACTGAGACCCACTGTCGGGCGGCCGTCGCCCACCAGCATGAACACCGCCTGTCGTCGTCGTGAGCCGAACTGCTCGAGCCCCTCCACAAGCCCGTTGTACAGGTCCGTTGCTCCTCCGGGCTTGGCGGACGCGATGAACTTGACCGCTTCGGTGAAATTCTCCGGCGACGCGTCGATGAGTTTCCTGCTCATGGCTCGGACCTGAGTGTCAATGGCCAGCACGTTGAATCGATCTCCCCTGCGAAGTATTTCCATGGCAGATACCACAGCCCGCTTTGCCGACGCGATTCGGGATCGGCCCATGCTTCCGGATATGTCAAGAAGGAAGACCGCGTCCTTTGGCTGCGGTCGGTTTCCCGGCTCGGCCACGGGGGGAAGCACCACAGCCATGAAGGTACCGTCCTGACCGCGTCCCTTGTGTGTGAACATCCTCACGTCTAGCTCGTCCCCCTGGCAGATCGTCAGAAGCGTGAAATCCTCCCGTGCGTGCTTCTGGTGCTCCCGGACCGACACCATGCGCCTGCCGGGGGATTCTCTGAACACAGAAATCCTGTGGGACGGGGAAAACTGACCCCTCACCCTGTCCGACACCTTGAATCTGACGTCGATCTCGAGCTCACCGACCGGCCCCCGGGAATAGCGTTCACCGTCGAGAGGGACCACCAGCTCCAGGTGATCTTTTCCCGCGGTTCTGGGTGTTCTATAGGTGAATGTGACCTTCTTCTCCCGTCTCGCGCCCACTCGCAGGGGTCGGACGACGACAAGCCGCTTACCGGCGAGAGTCAGAAGGGAGGGGTCCTGAGCCTTGAGCACCAGGCTCCTGAGAAGCGGAAAACATTCTTCTGAGGCAGCGACCTTGACAGGGACCCGGTTCCCGTCGATCCGCAGTTCCGGGCCCTCGATCACCTGGCCGGGCGGGAAAGGCACGAGGTATAATCCGTCCAGCGGGAGGTCGTTATCGTTGTAGAACCTTTGGTCAACGGAGTATTCGATCGAGGAATCGGAAACGGTGACCGCGGTCCGCGAGTAGACGATCTCGGGTCGGGCGACCGCCACGGTTTCGCCATCACGAATCGGGGAAAATACGTGGAGTATCCCTCCTGCGCAACAGATCGCAGGCAGCCATGTGACGATCCCCAGCACAATTGCCGGAACAGTCCTCATCACAGGTTGCATCAGAAGCGGTCGCTCCTATTCTGACGCCGCAACAGTTCACCACGAAGACACCGAGACACGGAGCTACTGGGAGCCGCAACCAATACTCGCGTCCACCTTCCTCGGTCCGCATGAAGACCGATGGCGGGGTGAGTTGGTTCTACGTAGGTGCAAACGGCGAACTGCCACAGGTGACGAACAGCCACAAACTCCCTTGCTGAAGCCAATTCCGACAACAATTCTTCGCATCCCTGGACGATTTCAGACGTCCTGGACACAGATCAAAGCAGTTTGAGCAGACGTTGTGGTAGATTCATTGAGTATCTTCACAACAAAATCCAATCCTTCTTGAAGAAGAAGGAGATAGAATAGTCTTGGTGAAGTAATGGAACGGAAGAGAAAATGTCTATTCCACAGACTGCTCTTCTCGAGTCTCCAACTCATATTGAGCCTCAAGTTTCTTCAGTTTTGCGGCAAGGCTCTTCAAAGGTAGGTGCTTGTACGTGTGTTCTGTCCTCTTTCGTACAGAGACTACGATCACGGCTTCCAGGCGTGCAAAGACACCCTAGATGATGCGGTCCTTTCTGTCATCGGAGTACACCCGAAAAAGATTCCTGTGTCCAACTACAGCTCTACTCTTGTCTGGAAAAGGATTTGCTTCCAGCTTTACCGTACATATTTCAAGGACGTTCTGTTGCAGAGCCTTCGCAGGAAGCTTCTTGATGTCCCGCTGAGCATGATCCAGGATATGGGACTCGTAGGCCAACTCTCAAAACTCGAAACCAAGCTCTTTGGCGAACTCCCCGGTCTTCTTGATCTTCCCGGGACTCTTCAGGGCATCGTCGATAGCCTCCGCCGCAGCACAGTAATCCAGATAGTCCTCCCAAGGCTCCTCCGGATCAAGGGCGATCCCCTCTTCAGGCTCTTCTATGGTAGGCTTGGGTTCGGCCGACATGAGGTTATTCCTTTCTCCACGAACAGGTTACCACAAGATAGGTCATTTACACACCTGAAAAGGTTCCATCCCCTGACAAAGTATTATGATTGTGTCCTTGGACCGCCGCCCCCTTCCCGGCCTTTGGTCCCGCTGCGGCCTGTCGAATCTTCTGTTTTCCCAGTGAACGGCTACCTGACGCCTGTCGGGCAACGGCCTCCGTCCCCTTCACAACTACCCTACTGGGTCTTTTCCGGTGCGGCATCGCGTTTGGCCAATTCTCTGTCCCAGGACTTGTTGGCGATCCCCATAAGCTCGACAGCAGGACAGACCTCAGCCGCGGCCCGCTCGATGAGTTCCGCGCGCACCTTGCCGGTTTGTACGAGTTCCTCTCCGGCTTTCGAGATTGCTGCCATGATGCCGTCGATCTTTTCGGGGTACTTCTTGCTCAGCAACAGTGAGAACACCCCCGGGCGCAGCAGGGCTCCACTGAAGGAGCTGTGGAGATTGTGAGCCACCCGCTTGATGTGCAGGACCAAAGGGTCGAAGTTGTGGAGTCCCGGATACCCGCAGACCGACACCAGGAACAGCTTCTCGGGGAACTTGGTGCGCAGGGGATGCACAAGACCGTCCCCTTTGACCTCGAAGTGTGGGTCAAGGAAGACCACAAGCCGGTCGAGAAAGGTCTTGGCCAGACTTGTCATCCCGTCCAGGTACACGGGGGTCGCGAATACCATGAGATCCGACTCGCGAATCTTTTCGCTGAGAGAAGGCATGTCGTCCTTGTGCACGCACACTCCGGGGGTTTTCGCGTAGCAGGTGAAGCATCCGACACACTGTTTGATCTTTTGCTTTGCCAACAGCACGGTCTCAACCTGAGCGCCCGCTCGGGAACAGCCCTCCAGAAAGGGGGTCAGCACAAGGTGCGTATTCCCCTTTTCCATGCGAGGCGCGCCGTGAATCACAACGATTCTCATTGTCACTCGCTTCTCTCAGACTCGCAGGATCAGTTTTCCGCTCTTGGAGAGCACGCTGAGGATGTTTTCCAGTCTCTGCGTGTCCTTGACTTCCAGCGTGGGACCGCGGGGGTACACGATCTCCAGTTCTTCTAGTTTTTCCACGTACTTCTTCATCTGGTCCCTGCTCTCCAGGCCGAACAGGTCGAGAACCTCGTCGAGGTCGATGCTCTGGCCGTCCTGAAGCTCAGCACGCCGGCCGAAGATGATCAGGGCATAGACCAGCCGCGAGAGCGGATCCTTCAAGAGAGAGCCCATGAGGACCGACCGCATGTCACGCAACTTCGTCACCATTCCCGCGACCATGGCATTGATGAGCTCCCTGGAAGCCAGTCCGGTGAGGCTCTCCTTCTTGATCAGGACTATATGGCAGTTCTCGAGGGCAACTGCAGCCGCAGAGTGGGTTTGTTCGTCGAGGAACGCGGACTCACCGAAAAAGTCTCCGTCCCGGAGGATGCCGAGGGTCTGCTCCTGAGATCCGAATTTCTGATACACCCTCACCTTCCCCTTCTGAATCACGTACAAACAGGTTGCCGGCTCTCCTTGCTGAACGATGATGCCTCCCTCGGGAAAGCAGACCTCCCTTGGCACCAGTCCCGGATCGAGGTGTTGGGCTGTTTTCGTGCCGGATTCCAACGTAATCGTGGAGAGGAGCTCCTCGACAGGGAGTCTCACGGTCTGGGGAGTGGCTTGCTGCGTGGCCTCGATCGAGGGCGGCCCCTGGGGCGGGTGCACCGCGGAAAGATCGGCGTTCCACAGTTTTCGCATGCGAAAATCATCGGCAAGGCGTTCCCGGACGAACTTCTCCTTCATGTAGTCCGCGAGCCTGTGCTGCATGATTTCCAAACGGCAGCTTCGTATGAACCCGCGGACGTCTCTGGCCATATCTTCCAGCCGGGCGTATCGGTGCTGCGGGTCACGTGCCATCGACTTGATCAGGATCGGCCTCAGGTCAGGGGGGATATCCGCGTACGCCGCGACCTTCTCTTCTATGTCCAGGTCCAGAATCATCCGGAGAGTATCCGTGACGGTTTGCTGGTGTTCCACGAGGCGGTCTCCCGTCACCATCTCGAAAAGCAGTTCCCCCGCGCCGTAGATATCCACGCGTCTGTCCACGGGCTTGCCTTCGAGTTGTTCCGGGGCAAAATAGAGGAGCTTGCCCGTCATGGGGAGCGCTTCCGTCTCTGCTGCGTTGCGCAGAAGACGCGCAATACCAAAGTCGATGATCTTGACTTCAGCCTCGTATGAGACCATCACGTTGAAGGTATTGATATCCTGATGAATCAGCATAAGGTCTTGGCCTTCGGGGTCTCTCTTGCGATGCGCGTACCCCAGGCCTTTTGCGACTTCGAGAAACACGTGCAGAGCCAACTCCAGCGGCGGCAACTCTGATGACTTTTTCGCTTTGGACAGGATATGGGCTGCACTGCGGCCCTCGATATATTCCATGGTTATGTAGTATTCGTTGTCTATAGACCCCATATCGATGATCTGGACAACGTTGGAACAATTGAGCAGACACAGCGCGGCCGCTTCGTGCTGG
Source organism: Thermodesulfobacteriota bacterium (assembly GCA_040755955.1). Taxonomy (GTDB): domain Bacteria; phylum Desulfobacterota; class Desulfomonilia; order Desulfomonilales; family Desulfomonilaceae; genus JBFMAA01. The sequence goes on along the minus strand of JBFMAA010000042.1, from coordinate 15,311 downwards.
AAACGATCAACGAAGCGCCGGTTCGCACTGTAGTGCGAAAAAAGCTTCTTGACTACCACGGGTTTTTGAAACGTGTGCAACCCCGCGCTTTTCGCAAGGTATACGTCCGCCATTCCCCCTTTCGCGATGTGATCGATAAGGATATAGTTACCGAAAATCACCGGTTCGAAGGCGGGTTTGCGTCCTTTTGGGCTCGGTTGTTCGTGAACTGCCGGATTACTCATTATTTGCGGGAGGCATCATCAACCCGAGCGGAAGCTCGACTCGTTGAGGACCACATAGACTGTGGAACCGATTTTCATTCTGTTTTGAGCGCCGACGTCCATTCCTTCCGGAGCGCTCCGATAGCCCTGTGCCTTGTCTGCGAGCACAAAGAAGTCCTTTTTCACGAATTTCAGGTGGATCAGCCACGTGGGGATCACCGGCCGTTCCGGCGGCTGTACCGCCTTCATCGGAAGACGTTGCAGGTCCTGATTGCCGATGGTGATCACCGACTTGCCGATAAGTGGCTGCGCGTTGTTCTTGGTCAGAGGATAGAGGGCCACCATGTGCGAGGTCGGTATCGCCAACGACGTGCCCTGCCATGTGATCAGGAAGAGACCGTCCGGACCCGATTTGCCCGCCTGCGGGGCCGCGGTTGCAGAAACGGCCGCAGGGTTTATGTGAGCGAGATCACTGCGGATCGCTGACAGCTCACTCGAACGCTCCACCAAGAGGCTGCTCAATGTGCCCAGTCGGCGGGTGATGTCTTCAGGGGTCATCCCCTTGCCTTGTTTCCATGCCGCGAGTATCCTCGCAAGTCTTTGAGCCACCTCCTCGAGAGACTGGACCGCGGTCGACATCTTTTTCAAGAGGGATGAATAGAGGTCGGTGGCTGCCTGGAGGTCCGGTCTACTCGCTGCCATCGAGCGCGTTGCTGCAATTTCCTTTACCGCTTCGAGTATTTCCTTATAGTCCCTGGTGAGGGCCGCCATCATCCCTTCGTCCGGGAGGGTTGACCTCCCCGTGGCCACAAGCCGTTTCAGAGCAAGCACACTGTCCTGCAGGAATTTGATGGCCGAGGCCGGCGGGGTGGTATCAGGATTCAGGTAAAGCGCCAGAAGGCGATTGGTCATGTCCAATATGGGGCGACCCTGCCCCTGTCGGGGAAACTGAGCCTGCAGGTCCTTGCACTTCTTCAGGAGCCCGCGGATGGTTTGGTCTTCAATCTCCCATTCCAGGTTGAGCACGTCAGCTTCAATGTGATCTATGAGTGCTACGAGGGGATTTCTGGGTCCTTTGGCCTCCCCGTGGAGTCCGGATCGCGGAGGTGGAGCAAGTTCTATCGGTCTTCTGCTCGGCGCGGCAGCAGGTTTGGCTGGGGGTTCCGCAGGTCTGGGTACGGCAAAAGGCGCCGGTCCACGCGCCTGCACTGTCGCAGAGCCCGCACTCTCCGGGGGGGGTGGTGGTTCCTCATCCCCGAAAAGCCCACCGAACAGCTCTTCGATTTTGGCGCCGACTGCTTCTCCCAGTTCTTCGGGGCTCTTGCTGTTTCTCCATTCCGCCACTTGGCACCTCCGCGAGTGTGGATCAGGCGCCGGAACCGGTCAGACTCATCCCTTTTTCCTTAAGAAGGCGCGCGCTGACGTCCATGACGGTCATCATGCAGACTTTCTTGAATGTTTCCTTCACGCCAAACCCTGCCAACGCGCTGGCCTCGAACGAGGGGAATTTGCCTTCGGGGTTGAGGTCGTTCTCCATCTCAGCCACCGGCATGAGTGCAACTTTGCTCCCAGCCAGGTCTCTTTTGTTATACTGTAGCACTAAGGGGATCGAATGTATGCTTTTACCTTGTTCCTGCAGATTCTCTTCGAGGTTGACCAGGCTCTCCGTGTTGTTGTTCTTGCGCGCCTCCAGCGAATCGGACACGAAGACAATGCCGTCAACACCTCTCAGCACGAGCTTCCTTGTATCGTTGTACCTGACCTGACCCGGCACCGTGTACAGGGATATCTTGATCCGGAATTTGCCTATACTCCCCAAATCCATGGGAAGGAAATCGAAGAATAGGGTTCTGTCACCCGCGGTGTCTATGGAGAGCAGTTCCCCCCGTACCTGCGACCCAAGTGCTTTATGGATGGTTACCAGGTTGGTGGTCTTCCCGCCCCGTCCAGGGCCGTAGTAGACGATTTTGCAGTGAATCTCATCGGATCGAAAACTTATTATTGCCATGAACACACCCTATAGACCGGCCTCTTAAGCTCCCGTCAACTGTTGAACCAATCCCGCAGGTTCTCCGCGAACATGGTTTCTATCTCTTCAAGGCATTTGCGGACTTCCAGCCTTACAAGCCCAAGGTGAGTCGAGTTGTTGAACACGGTGATCATCAGGTATTCCTCGCCGACGCTCGAGAAGTGAAGATTCTCCTTCTTGCCTTTGTGAAACAGAAGGGTGAACTCTTCTTCCCCAAACAGGCGGGCTATCGCGGTGGTGGCTCCATAGTTGGCCGCGGTCAAGGCCGCGAGAGAGGCCACCTTTTCCTGCTCCATTGAACCGTTGAAGCTTATCAACTGACCGGCCTTGTCGATCAACAGTACCGTATGCGCGCCGCTGCGTTCAAGCATCTCAGCGAGAACCTTGTCCATATTCTTCAAGGCGTTTTCTGTGATGACGATGTCTGGCATGTTCCTCTCAGCCTTTGCAATCCCGGGATCGTTTCCTTACGTTCAGCCTTGGCTCTCGGAGCCGAGTCACCGGTGGAGCGCGTGATCCTTCAATTGCTCTCTGGTCCGTTCCTAACGGCCCTGAGGAGCGTCGATTCGTCGCATACTCTCCATGAGCAAGAAATCCCAACTCTCCCTAATCGTCTCGATGCGTTCCTGCACCGTGTCGCAGTCGAAGACGCCTACTTCCAGCGACAGAATGTCGTAGAAGGCTTCTTCGCCTGTGAGGGTATCGGTCTCTGCGTGGACCACCTCACCGTCCTTGAAGTAGAGCGAGCCTCTTCGGTTTCCGCTGCGCACTCGCATCCGGCACGTTGCTCTGCCTATGCACAGCAACTGAATGATGTCGTGGAGACTCGTGTTCGTTACGATCCCGTCGAATTGTTGGGATTTCACTGCGTTACCACTCTCTTGAACGCGATGGGACTCCCCCGCGACCATTCTCAGTAAGTCCGGCTGTTGCTCGGTGCCGTGCGTTCTCCTCAGGGGTCCCTCGATTATCCCGTCGCGGCGATGGGCGAGCATCGCGCCCCTCTTCCCGGGGGCATGAGCCACGTCTCCGTCGGAGCAAGTGTACACGCTCCAAAGCCTGTCCCGCGCGCTTATTCGGTCTTTACAAGCGATTATATCAGTGTTCGCAACTGAAATCAATCATGTTGGGCTGGTTTGCGCGGACGCTTGTCGGGAGGCACATGATTCTGCAGAGTGTGCGGTCATACCCGGTCTGCAGAGTGCGGAAAATGGGGCGCAACCGACTGACATTGTCTCACGCGTTGATGAATGTGGCTGTCGACGTTTCTCGACTGCCGGTACGGGGCTTGGACCAATGCTGCATCAAGCAGGTGAGGCCAACCGCGGGACGACAGGCAAGATTCCTGTCCCACCCGGTGATTGAAGTCACTCCTTAGAACGCACATTGGTATTAGACCCGTTTCCTTGTCCGGGTTGCAGAAGTGAACCGTATCATCATCGAATTACCAAAAGGCGGCTGGGAGCCGCAACCAAATTCGCGTCCACCTTTCTCGATCCGCATGCAAACCCATGGCGGGGCGGGTTGGTTCTTCGCAACGGAAGAAGAAAGGCACCTTGCGCCGTCCTGGAGCTGCTGAACTGAACAATTCTTTTCGGAAAGAGAAGAAATCGAACGTCATTAGTAAAGGGAGCGGCACCCCCATTGCACAGACTTGGGCGACGGGAACGCTCGGGAAGAGATCGTCGTGCTGATGCGCGCACCCTGCGCGCTGCCCACGTTCCCGCCGTGCATATCCACCCGCAGAATGCTCCGGAGCTTTCGCTTGCCTCGACCCGTCCCTGCGAAGCATCGAAATGCAATCCCGCGCACTCGTTGGAATACCCGGCAGCGACCAGCAGGAGCCGACCAATCTCAGACGTTCGGGAGATTGAAGTCTGGGGGAAGAGGCGTTTTTCGCAGCACCTCGTCTCCGAGAACGCGCATTTCCATGAGGCGGACTTCTCGACGGGGGCGGGCTCAAAAATGCCTGTTTCTTCTGTCCCGCGTTTTTTTTTCTGTGTGTCTCGTGGGAGAATCGTGTTATCAGGAAACGGGGGTCGCGTGCGATCTTCGGTCACCACTCCGCGGCCGGGCAGCGGTGCCCCTCGGCTTGCCAGCCGAGCACTTGGCAGTGTCGCCCCTGCCACGCGAAAAAGAAATATAGACAAGCAATGAGGGACGGTACGTGTTCCCCAACAAATACAGAAAAGCTCAAGGAGTTGCATCATGGAAGTAATCGACGCTCTGGTCAACGAGGACAACGACGACATCATCGAGATCTCGTTTACCGGCGATGAAGACGAATGGCAGGAAATTGCGGCGGTTCTCAAGGAGTCCGATTCCGATCTCGCCACGGAAATCGGCCTGCGAATCCTTGACGCGGTGAAGCATGCACGGGCATGATTCCGGCGAAATCTGTTTGGCTGCGCTTGCGCGTCTTCTCCGCCCGTGAGGATGCGCAGTGCCACCCTGCTCGACCACGGACCAAGTGCTCCCCTTCCCCAATACGGTCGCGCATTCTTCAGCAGTCCGACCTGGGGAACCGTAAACGTCTGACAAGATGCTCTCTCGCAAAGCACGCAAAGGAAGCGAGAATTCCTTGGCGTGCTTTGCGTGCTTTGCGAGACTCAGTCTTTTCTGGGTAGAATTCCTGACCGAACTTCGGACTGGCACCACTAAGCGTCTGTCACGAAATAGACATCTCAGGTGACTGTGACTCGTCACCCGGCGAAAGCCGGGGTCCAGAAGTCCTGGATTCCTGCTTTCGCAGGGATGACGTGAACGGCGTCCACCGAAGTTGCAGTACGTATTTCCGGACGGCGACCAAGTGGTCCCTCGAGCAAGTTCGGTCGCGGATTCCGACGGTGTTCACCGCCGCCCACACCAGGGTGCGACACCATACTTGCGAAAAGGTGAACTGAGGTTCTTGATTCGGAGTGCTTCAGCGGAGACCGTCTCTGCCCGCCTTGCTGAGCAGTTCGTCCAGGACATCCCGTGCGTGGTACGAGCTTCGCACCATCGGACCCGCAACCACTTGGGGGATTCCTTCCCTGGTGGCAATCTCCCGCAGGTCATGAAACTCTTCCAGCCCAAGGTACCGAACGACCGGATGGTGATCCGGGGTAGGTTGGAGATATTGGCCGAGGGTAAGCACGTCGCAGCGGATCCTCGCGAGGTCACCGATCACCCGACGCAGTTCTTCCCGAGTCTCCCCTATTCCCAGCATGATACCGGACTTGGTGATGATTCGAGGGTCGAGCCTCTTTGCGTTCCGGAGGAGCGCCAGCGATACCGCGTAGTCCGCTCCCCCGCGGAGAATCCCGTAGAGTCGCGGGACGGTTTCCAAGTTATGGCCGATCACTTCGGGCGCTGCGTGAACCACCGTTTCGAGCGCGCGGCCGCATCCTCGGAAATCCGGGACAAGCACTTCCACCGTGGCATGCGGCACCAGTCCCCGCACCGCGGCGATAGTCGCGGCAAACACGGAAGCTCCGCCGTCCGGCAAGTCATCTCTCGTCACTGACGTGATCACCGCATGGACCACGTTGAGAGATTTCACTGCCTCGGCCACGCGTTTGGGTTCGTCAGGGTCGAGCGCTCCGGGATGTCCGTGAGCCACCGCGCAAAACGCGCAGTTCCTCGTGCACAAGTCGCCCAGGATGAGAAAGGTCGCGTTGCCTTTCTGTGCGCACTCACCTCGATTGGGGCAGCGAGCGTGAAGACACACCGTGTGCAAGCTTCTGGCAAGGGTCTGGCGGTTCATCTGCGACACCGCGCTCGCTGACGGCAGACGACCCCGAATCCACTGAGGTTTGCGTCGTGAGGTCATGGGCATGACTCGGGTCCGGTTCGCCGGGGCGTTCGAAAAACAAAGACCGTCTCCGTTAAGGTATCAAGGGGGGGGAGTCATGATACAAATGGAAGACGGCCTTTCGACAATGTAATTCTACAGCATCGCCTTGAAGGAAGTCAAGGCCTCCGCGAACATTCCGGCAGCAAAATCAACGAGCGAGGATTCGGCAGCTCCTTTAGCGCTGGACAGGCGAGACTTGGCCTGGTAAAACCTCGGACGCGCACTGTGGGATCATCAAACGCCGGACATGGCTCGATTGCGCGCAGAGGAGGGGTGATCGAGCTGGATTGGTCGGCTTTTTCGGCGCAGTGCGCGTGATCCGTGAGTTCCGGACTCACGGCGCAGTGCAGCTTATATGTGATGGGAGATGTGACGGTGGAACACACGTGGATTGCCGCTATTTTGGGAGTCGTCGAGGGTATTACGGAATTCTTGCCGGTATCGTCGACCGGACACCTGATTGTGGCGGGACATCTGCTCGGTTACACGGACGAAAAGGCCGCATGTTTCGAGATCGTCATTCAATCGGGTGCGATACTTGCCGTGGTGCTGCTGTTCCGGCATCGTTTCCGGGATCTGGTGCCTCTGCCGGAGAACCGCAGGGCGGTCGACACAGGGTTTACGGGTTGGCGCGGATTGTCTTTGTTGGCGCTTACCACTCTTCCTGCCGTAGTGGCTGGGCTCCTGTTCCATAAGACCATCAAGGCCCACCTGTTCAGTCCGGTTACGGTTGCTTGGGCGTTGGCGGTGGGTGGGGTTCTCATTCTGGTGGCCGAACGGTTCAAGCCGACCACGTCCGCGGGCGACCTGAACGACCTGCGATATGGCCAGGCCTTTGCCATAGGGCTCTTTCAGTGTCTTGCGTTGTGGCCCGGCATGTCTCGATCCGCGTCCACCATCATAGGCGGGCTTTTCACGGGACTGGACCGCAACGGCGCTGCAGAATACTCATTTCTGGCTGCGGTGCCGGTGCTCGTGGCTGCCACGGCGTACGAGCTGTACAAGGAGTTCCACCTCCTGTCGTCACATGATCTCATCCCATTCGTGACCGGTTTTGTGGTGTCGTTCGTATTCGCCGCGATCGCGGTCAAGACGTTCATCAAGGCTCTGCAACGATGGACGTTGGCGCCGTATGCATATTACCGCATCGCGCTTGCGCCCTTGATCTATCTGGTGCTCTGCCGTTGAGGTCCGAGGCACCGCGGAGGCACCTTTCAGGGGGAAGAATGGAAATCCCCAAGAAATTCACCACAAGCACAATAGGACGCCAACAATGATGAAGGTGGAAACACGATGACAATTTGCCACAGCGGCGTGAAGAACAGCGAGGAAGGCCTCAATCCTTCCGGATTTCTCAGTATCGCTGTGGTGAACTCCAGGCGGCGGGGGTGTAAGGTGAGACTTCTACACGCCGGCCGTTCTCACTCGGCTCGTGGGATAGACTGCGGGGCTTTAAGCAGACAACGATCAGGATCTGCGGTTACGGGCCATTTCGGCGCTGAATTCGTGAGCATACAGCATGATCCACCGGATGACGGCTTCGTCTCCGAGATCACGTCCTGCCCTTTCCGATTCGATCCACTTGTATCGCTCGATTTCCCGTGCTTGTTTTTCCAGGTACTCTTTCACGTCCACCGGAAACCTCGTAGAAGCGCTCTGGACGCTGAGCCACGAAATAGTTTACCATGAGCGTACTCTACTCTCCTCGCGCCCCTGTGTCAAGCACGATGCGCGTGGGCTGGAGCCGCAGGTGACCCAAGGCGTGAGTGCTGCCACATCCCCTGCCCCGGTTGCGAAAAGAGGGGAAGGAGCTTAGGCCCGGCAGCAAGACAGAACCTGCAACCACGATGATGAGAAAACCATAATGGGTCGTCTCGTTCACCGTAGGTTGAAACTTGCGGCTATTCACAGGCTGCCGTTTCAGGTCAGAAGAGGTGCGCGCTCACTGGGCGCGCTTTGAATAGCCATGGGTTTGAACCCATGGAGCAGGAGCACAAGAGATGACAGAGTTGTTTCGCCGAAGGCCCTCAGTAATCAGTAGTGCAAATGCGTTCCGGTTCCTGGACGCTCGCTGTTGAGGAACGGTGTTATATTGCGCCCCGCTTTGAAAGTTGGGGCAGTAGATTTCGCCCCTGCACGTGCAATGGGAATGTGCGAGCCGTATGGAGGCAAACATGTCCGATACGTTGAATCGAATCAGGGAACTCGGCCAGTCCGTCTGGTGCGACTACATCAGCCGAGATGCCATCGAATCCGGAATGCTCAAGAGCATGATAGAAGACGCGGGGATTTCCGGTGTGACGTCCAACCCTACCATCTTCCAGAAAGCCATCTCCGGCCAGAAGACCTACGATCATGACATCCACGCGATGGTGGATGAAGGTCAGGGTGTGTATCAGATTTACGAAGGTCTGGTGACCAAGGATATTCGGGCTGCCGCGGACCTTTTGCGTCCAGTGTTCGCACGCACCCATGGTCTCGATGGGTACGTGAGTCTCGAGGTCCCCCCGGACCTTGCCTACGAGAGGCAAGAGACCGTCGCTCAGGTCACGCGTCTTGCCGCGGCCGTTGATCGACCGAATCTGATGATAAAAGTCCCCGCTACCCCCCAGGGAATAGAATCCGTCAGGGAGTTGGTTGCCGCGGGACTGAGCATCAACGTGACACTTATCTTCTCATTGGATCAGTACAGGAGCACCGCGCTCGCGTATATCGAGGGTCTGGAACAATGGATCGCGTCTGGGGGAGACCCCGGCAAACCCGCGTCGGTGGCATCGGTGTTCGTGAGCCGCGTGGACACCGCGGTCGATGAACGTCTCAACGAGATCGCAGACCCGGATCTCACTACGAAACACTTCAAGCTTCTCGGAAAAGCCGCCATCGCCAACGCCAAGCTGATCTACGCGCTCTATCGGGAGCTCTTTCATGGAGACCGTTTCGCGGCCCTCAAAGCCAAGGGAGCAAGGCCTCAGCGCGTGCTGTGGGCCAGCACCAGCACCAAGAATCCCGCATATCCCGATACCTACTATGTGGACAACCTGATAGGACCTGAAACCGTCAACACGATGCCGCCGGAGACGTTGGCCGCGGCGAAGGAACGATCACAGCCCGCTCCACTTCTCTTGGAAAGGGTCGAAGAAGCTTCCGAGGTGTTCGCACGACTTGAGGAGCTTGGGGTGGGGGTCTCTGAGGTCATGGAAGAGCTTCTCGAGAACGGGGTCAAGGCGTTCGCCGACTCGTTCAATAAGCTGGTGGACGTGATTGCTCAGAAGAGAAGCCGTCTTCTCCGGGGTTGGGGTCACCGGTCTGCGTCTCTCGGTCCGCTGCAGGAGCGCGTGGACCGGCTTCTGCAGCAGTACGATGAGGAGAGGGCCTCCCAACGGTTCTGGGAAGGGGACCCTACTCTTTGGACGGACGATGTTCAGCAACACCCCGGCATTTCTGAGAGAATTGGCTGGCTTACCATCGTAGAACCAATGATCGGGGAAATTCCCAGACTCAAGGAGTTCGCAGAGGAGGTCGTCCAGGCAGGCTTCACGCATGCGGTGCTCCTTGGAATGGGCGGCAGCAGTCTTGCTTCGGAGGTCTTTGCGCGCTGCTTCGGCCGAGCTCCGGGACACCTGGATCTGCGAGTGCTCGACACCACCGTGCCGGCTTCCGTACTCGCCCTGGATCGGGAACTGGACCCGGAGCGCACGTTGTTTCTCGTGTCGAGCAAGTCCGGCGGTACTATTGAGGTGGTTTCGTTGTTCAAGCATTTCTGGGCGCGGGTCGAGGAGCGACTGAATGCCAAGGCAGGCGCCAACTTCATCGCGATCACCGATCCGGGGACAAGCTTGGGCAAGCTCGCATCGGAAAAGAAGTTCAGGCGGGTGTTCCTCAATCCTCCTGACATCGGCGGGCGGTTCAGCGCGTTATCCTATTTCGGACTTGTGCCCGCGGCGCTCTTGGGTGTCGACCTGGAACGCCTGCTGATGCGCGCTTCCCAGGCCACCGAGGCAGCGGGACCCGATGTGCCCGCGTTGGAGAACCCCGGGCAGTGGCTCGGCGCGATCATGGGTCTGGCAGCGCGCCAGGGCAAGGACAAGCTCACCCTGATCCTTTCGCCCGGCATAGAGGCCTTTGGTTGCTGGTTGGAGCAGCTCGTAGCCGAGAGCACCGGCAAAGAAGGGAAAGGCATTCTCCCGGTGGGCCTGGAACCGGTCGCTGATCCGTCGAATTACGGGAATGACCGGCTGTTCATCTATCTGAGGCTTGATGACGGAGGGGGGTACGACATCCACGTCTCGGCCCTCGAGAGGCTTGGACACCCCGTGGTGACTCTTAGGATGCACACCCCGTTCGACGTCGGCAGGGAGATGTTTCGCTGGGAGTTTGCCACCGCGGTGGCCGGCATGGTCTTGCGGATAAACCCGTTTGATCAGCCGAACGTGCAGGAGTCCAAGGACCTGACCAAGCGGCTCTTGGAGGCTTTCGGGAAGGACGCCTCCATGCCCCACGGTGATTGTGTGTATGCGGATGATCCGAACCTCTCTGAGATTCTTAGGGAGTTCATGTCAGGATTTCACGAGGGTTCGTACGTGGCGTTGAATGCGTTTCTTCACCCGGCCAAGGAGACCGTTGAAGCCCTGCAGAATGTCAGGGAGGCGCTTCTGGTGAAGTTCCGTGCGCCGACCACGCTCGGTTTTGGCCCTCGGTACCTTCACTCGACGGGGCAGCTTCAGAAGGGCGGGCGTGAGGACGGCCGGTTCATCGTCATCTCTTCGGACGACGCTGAGGACGCGCAGATCCCCGGCGAAGGATACTCGTTCGGAGTGCTCAAAACCGCACAGGCGATCGGGGATTACCAGGCGCTCAAGGCGAAGGGGCGGAAGGCTCTCCGAATCCACTTGCGCTCTGACTCGCAGTTGCGTGAGCTCGTTGCTGCAGCCAGGTCCTTGGGGTAAACGAACACGATGAGAGTAGTAGCAAAGCTCAGCGAGTACCAGAAGAAGATCGAGTCGATCGACAACGTGATTCTCTGCGTGGCGGAGGCGGAAAGGATGATCGCAGGCATCGGGAGGTCGCTGGTTCCTGACCTGGTGGAGAAACCTGCACCCAAGAAGCGACGCAGACCCGATCCCCGACACAAGAGGCGGGACCGGTGACGCGCTCGGAAGGCGCTTCCCCGCGAGATTCTTTTTTACCCAGGTAACCGTTCAGCCGGCTCGCAGAGGAATGAACCACTAGGCCGCAAGGACACCACGAAAGGCCGTGGGCAAGCCTGCTGAACAGGTGTTTGCGGGACTGCAGGACAAGTATTCGTGAAGCCTGTGATTTTTTCACAGGGAAGCTGAAACGGAAATAGAGGGGTGCGATGTCGGTGGAACGATTCGTGGTGACCGGCCTTCTCTGGGGAGTTTGGTGTCTGCTGCACTCGCTTCTCACCCGAGACAGGACGCTCAGCCGAACAGGTGTTGCAGACACCTGGGTTGGACGCTACTACGGGCTTGCGTATTCCGCGGTGGCGACCGCCACTCTGGGAGCCGTGTATCGCCTTACCCCTCGAGAAGGGGAGGCGGTTCTCTTCGAGTGGGACGGGTGGACCGTGGTGGTTCCGGCCGCGGCTTGGTTGTTGGCAGTTACGGTAATGTGTGTCGCGTTCCGAACCATGGGAGCGAGCCGACTGCTGGGCCTCCATTCCCGTGCTCGACCTGAGAAGCTGATCACGCACGGAGTGTACGGGATCGTCCGTCATCCACAATACGCATCGGGCTTGCTGATGCTCTGGTGCCGGGATATTCGGGAAACGGATCTGGCCATGAATCTGGTCCTCACCCCGTATCTGTTCCTGGGTGCCGGAATCGAAGAACGCAGGCTCACAGCCGAATTCGGACAGGACTACAAAAGGTATATGGCTCGAGTTCCGGGGTTCTTTCCCGTGATCTTCCGGACCTCTCCCAATACTTGAGCCGGCTTCGAGAAGGTCTGTGACGCGACAGACACCTGGCCCGGAAGGGCTCGCCGTCCGCGCCACGAAGCTGAGTACCGTGTCTCCTGGCGGTCATTTCCGTCCGATCTTGAAGCTAGGACGGCCCTTGCGGATCTTGACTTCGAGCACGCTGCTGTGGTCAGACTCTATCTTGACCTTCCTTATTTCCCGATGGGACGCCTGAAGGCCCATCACCGGCGGAAGAACGATCGTATACGATCCGGGCGCCAGGGTGACCTCCTCGTTGGGAAACACATGGAAGACGGCCTTGTCTCCTCGCACCTCAATTTTCTCTCGCATTCGGGCGCTGAGTATTTTCTTGTACTCGGTCACAGCCCGGTGGAGGTCCGCAGGCTTCTCGATTCTGATGAACGTGCCGCCAGTCTTGGCTGCAAGGTCCTTGTAGCCTTTGGCGGTCTTCTTGGGGTTTCCCATGGTGATGACGTCCATGGCCGGACGAGCCTTGCTCCCTGATTCGGTGATCGCCTTGACCGCGTCTCGTGGTACGCACTTGCGGGCCCCGGTGGTCACGACCAGTATCCGGGGCACCAGGCCTCCTGCTGTCGGCAAATCGGCCTTCACCGCGAAGGCAGCGGCCGCACAGGGGTTGTTGATTCCACCGATCTTTACGCGATCGAGCCTTTCGCTCAAGCCTCCAAACGGCGCCTGGGACGCTTCGTATAGTTTGTGGCTGGGGCAAGGCTTCTGCGCGGCCCCTTCCGAGCCCGAGGACTTTGCGCAGAGAAAATCCCTCACGGCAATCTTGGAACCCGGAGTGAGGGATTTTGCCACCTTCAGGACCAGGTCGGAGGCAAACGGCATGCGGTGCGGAGTCCAGGCCTTGGACTTCACGCCCATCTCCGCTCCGTTGTCCAGAATCACGAGCAATCCCCAACGGACCTGAGTTCCTTGATACTCGGGCATGCTCACCACGAGAGAGCCGGGGAGCTGGAAGTTGTCCGGTCGGGCGGCCGGTTCGTCGAGGGCTTTGGGTTGTCCGGACTCCTTTTGTCCCGGTATCGGAGGCGGAGTCGCGCTTGCCCTTGGGGTCGTCGAGCTCCCGTCTGGCTCGGCGGCTTCCTCGTCCGTGTGATCGGGTGCGGAACGGGGCTCGGGCGTGGAAGCTGGTTCAGGACTCGTTGCCCGGGGGGATTTGTCGTCTGGAGGCTCTGCGCTCCCTTCGGTGCGCGGCCCCCGGGGAACCACTGCCGGAGCGGCTTGTCGGCCTGATTCAAGGACCGCTTCCGATCCCGATACTGCCTCTGCGGGACGCGCCCCTTCAGTGTCTGGAGCTTGGGCCTGGGTGTCCGGGTGACCGGCTTTTCCTGCGCCGTCTTCCCGATGGGCCCGACCAGCCCTCTCCAGAGCGGAAAACAGCACGCGGGATGGCTCTCCCGGAGTGCGCCCTACCAGTTTCAAGAGTGTTTGAGGCGAGATGAGCGTGCCGCCCGACGAGTCCTTGAAGGCTGACAAAGGCGGAGCGGCGGGTTCAGGTCTTCTCTGGTCTTCCAAGGGCGAGCTTCTTATCAGGGACGATGCCCGGACGTACGCGTCTCTCACGGGAACTGTCCCGAGAAACCCCAAGTATATCCCTACCGCGGCGATACCAAGAATGAGGGGAACAATGGTTCGCCCGCGGAATATCTTCCTGGCCAAGGACGGCCGGGTCGCGCTCGTATTCGCCTGCGGGGTCGGGGGGTCTTCCGGGTTTTGGATTCGGCCGGCATCTTCAGCCATGGTCAAGCCCCTTTGTGGGTCTGGGGAGGGCAATAAGCCGAATTCTGTCCCCGGTAATACCGGGTGGCGATCATTCCTCTAGGGCGACGGTCACCCGCCGCCTCAAGCGACCTACCCGGAAGCCTCGGACGGGCAGCCCTCAAACGCTTCCCTATTTGGTCTTGCTCCGGACGGGGTTTACCTGGCTTCCCACGTTACCGCGAGAACCGGTGAGCTCTTACCTCACCATTTCACCCTTACCATCGGCAAACCGATGGCGGTATACTTTCTGTGGCACTTTCCTTGGGGTTACCCCCACCGGGAGTTACCCGGCATCCTGCCCTGCGGAGTTCGGACTTTCCTCCCGCGCGTGGAGCGCCGGCGATCGCCTCGCCTCCCCAGACCGAAATGGGTTATATTCCACAGGGGAGAAAAAAGCAAGTGCCATCACCCCCGAGAAAGCTGTTGAAATACTGATTTTTGTGCGATAAAATTTCACCAAATTATGAAGCTTGTGGTGAGAGGAACTCCCTATGCACAGATATTGGCCTTGCGGTTTGGGTGCGGTGCTCCTAGTCACGGTGGTCTGCGGACTGGCCTGGGGGGCGTCGGGGGTCCCCTCGAATGCCAAGGGACCGACCGGCGGAACGGAAGTCGAGGCTGTCTCTTCGCCGGGGGGCTTCACGCGCCCGCAACAGAGCGGGCCGTATGCGGAAGCCGGGTCTGACGGGGCAGCACAGGCGTTTTCCCAGCCGGCTCGGCAAGGGGTTCCGGTCCCCCCCGGAGGCGGGGTCAGCCGGCCGGCCTCACCTCACGGCGCTGCGGGACAGGCCTCGGGGCAGCCCGCGACTCTTCCCAGAGCCATGCGGTACTATGGGGGAGATCCCAAGGCAACTCCTCCGGCGCCTTCGCCGCAAGGAACACCTTCACCCCGAGGAGTAGCTGCACCGCAAGAAGCGCCCTCGCGGCGAGCAGCTCGGGTGCAAGCGCCGATCGTTCCAGACCAGGACGGAAGTATCATGGCCAGAGTGCCGGGAGACACGGCTCCCAGATCCTTTCGAGGTTATCCGGCAGGGGGGCCGGTTTCAGGGCCTGCGGGTCCCGCGAACCCCATCGGGGAGTTTGTCCTTGATTCATTCGACTCTCGCCGGTCGGTTAAGCAGCCGGATGGGGCATTGCCTCCACCTGCGCAGCCCGAATCGAGGGCTCCTTCGTTCCTGGAGCAGATCGGCGCGGGCATCGGCAGAGCGGTCTCGAACGTGGTCACCGGCCGCTGATGCCTCTGCCGTCACGGCCGGCAGGAAGAGGCTGTAAGGTGGCCCCCCCCTAATTTGCCGCCTCCCGCTCGTCGAGCCATTCATTGAGGGCTGATGCGGTCGGTAGATCAAAACCGCCATGACCGCACGCGGCCACAACCAAGCATGAAAATACTCCCCCACCGGCGTCTCGACGAGCCGGCTTTCTCTGCGGCGACCAGCGGGAGCCGCACTATCCCAAGAGTTCCCATGAAAGTCCTCCGGGGGAAACCCTTTTGCAAAAGGGTTGTCCCCCGGACCC
>JBFMAA010000041.1:0-42097 GCA_040755955.1 Thermodesulfobacteriota bacterium | reverse complement strand
GTCGCCGGTGAGTCTCGCACTGATCTGGGAGGGGTACGCCCATTCCTCGAGCCATCTCACCACCGGAGTCGACACGGATTTGCCCACCTTGATCTTCGAGAGCACGTCGCTCTGACCTTGGACCACCTTGTCCAACCCGCTGAGCAGTAATCTCTGAATGAGACGCTCGGAGTTGAGATCGCTTTGGGTCCACAGTTTCATAAGATCGCTTACGTTTCCTGCCATGTGTGTACTCCTTCTACGATTGAGGTTCGATTTCGGTTTCAGCGAGAGGAATTCTCAGCTTCAGCGGCACCGGGAGGCCGCAATGTGCCTTTCTTCGGTCGCGTAGAACCAACCGGCCCCGCCAACGGTCTTCATGCGGACCGAGAAAGGTGGACGCGATCATTGGCTGCGGCTCCCAGCCGCTTGGTTGCGGCTCCAAGCCACGGTCCCCTAAAGCTTGAACTTCCGCACCATGTCGAACATTTCGCCCAGACTCTTGGCCGAGTTGAGACGTTTCTCGAATTCCTTGACTTTGTCCGGCGCGTGGGTCGAGGCTCCGGCCTCTTCAAGGGCCGATCGGTTGCGAACCTGCTCGGAGATCTCCGAGATCTTGCGATTGCGGTCGTCGGTGCCTGTTACCAGGTCCGCGAGGTACTGGGCAGCGGCCTCAGGGTCCATGCCCTTCTCGAGGACGAGGTGTTCGAGCTTGTCAAGGTTTTGCTTGAGGTTCGGATACGAGGGATCGTCCGCGATCTTCGTAATGCGCTTGCCGAGCATGCGGTGTGCGACGAGCATCTCGGCCACTTTGCGTTCCGCTGCTCCCATGGCGGACTCAAAGGCCGTGCTCACCATGTGGTGAACGGTGTGGAACGGGTCCTTCTCGTATTCGGCCCGAAGCCCCGCGAGGTAGGATTCGGCATTTGAGACACGGGCTGCGGTGGGTCTCGGGTCGGCGGCGTGAGCGAAGAGCCGCTCGTACTGCTCGAGTTGTCGGCTGAGTTTGACGATCTGGGCGTTGGTTTGCCTGTGCGCCTCCAGAAGCTGTTCCATGGAGATTGTCTGGGAGACGCCCTCGTCTGCCTGAGTTGTCGCGTCCTCCGCGTCGGTTCCCTCGATGTCCTGCGAGTCTTCCTGGTCCAGGCCGGCTTGTGCAAGGTCGAGATCTTCCTCCTCCGTGGGCAGGGTTTCCTTGAGCAGAGCGGGCAACAGGGATTTCTTTCGAGCCACATTTCCTCCTTTGGGCCCCATCACGGCGTGCGGGGCCGAGCTTTGATGTAGATGCGATCCAGTCGGTTGAGCACCAGGTCGATGCCGGCGACGAAACCGCGGTTGAAATCGAGGTTCTTGTCTCTATCCAGGCATTCCATGAGCTTGATGAACTGCTCCCGTTTGAGCAGCTCCACGAATGCCGGCAGGAACTGGTGTTGCCACGAGGGGCTTGTGGCGCACTGGACGAGTCGTTCTTCCACCTCCTTGTCCGAGTCATCGTCCCACCCGTCTCGGAAGAGCAGGTATTCCTTGAAGAACATGGTCATGGGACCTCCTTTGACAGGGTATGGCTTGGGCCGCCGGAGATTGGCGACGGGATCGCGGTGGCGCGGGATCGAGCCATTGTTTGACTTTTCGTGCAGGCTTGGGCATCCTGGAACGGGAGAGCTGGGCGTTACTCTGCTGCTCATTGAAAACGGTCCTCACGTGCGTGGACTGGGTCCCCCTCCCCTAACCCCTCCCACCAGGGGAGGGGAATGCGAACCCCCTCCCTTGATGGGAGGGGGAAGGGGGAGGGGGATCGGACCAATCCCAAAGAGCGGCAGCATATAGCGGTTCTCAAAAGCAATTTCCGATGCATGGTCGGCCTGCTCCTGTGAGTCGGGCTTTCCATCCTGCCAATCGATCGACCTCAATGAGAGCCGCTCTCAGCGTCACTCGATGTCTTTCGGCAACTACCCGAGGGCTCACCGAACACCTCCCGGGAGAAGGGGCATGATGGAAAGCGATCAAAGAGGGTTCGTCAATTTCGAGCTGCAGTTGTCAATTGCCATAGGGGTCGTCGGACTGAGTCTTGTGATTCCGAGCATCTGTGCCGTCCTTGATGGGACGCAACAGATCCCGGACGCGGTACTCTTGATAGGCACCATCATCGGTTCCCTGGCTGCGTGGCTTGGATCGGTCGCGATTTGGCGACCTCAGTCGAGTGTGTTCGGACTCATCTGGCTGGGATCCTGGACCCTGGTAGGCATAGGCTTCGCCGTAGCTGCCGGACTTGGAGTGGTATTCTCTTCAGAATGGTGGCGCAAACTGCTCTTCGCCTCGGCCGCTCTGCTTCCGTTATTGGGGCCAGGAAGAGTCTGGGTCGATATCTGGCGGGACCGGTGATTCCGAAGTCGGCCGGCATTGGGCCCGCAGAATGCCCGAGACGTCCACTTCAACCGGTGAGTTGGAGCAAAGTGGGGTAACCGTTCACCCCGGCGGAAAGACGATGAACCACCCCGGATCGCAGTCCGGGGCAGGCTTCGTCACAAAGACACAAAGAAATCCAAGAATAACTGACTATTTACGGAGCGGGCTTCCCAAGCCGAAATTGGCTACCGGGGCTATTCGAGATCGTCAGTTCTGGACAAACGTCCTGTGAGTGTCCTAAAGGCGCGCACCGTTAATAGCCGCGGGGTTCAACCCACGGCGCAGCGAACGGGATGATCCCTCGGTGAACGGTTACCAGTAAGTTATCCCACTGGAGGAGACCAAATGGCAAAGGTACCGTCGAAATACGGTTTCGTGAAGTACCTCTGGCCAGTATTTGTCTGGCCAATTGGTGCGTATGCATGGGCAAGGTTTGTCGTTCTGATAGCGCCGCAAGGTCTAACCCAGAATGAAAAGGCCTTTGCTGCCGTACTTGGGTTGGTAGGGATATTGTCTATGGCGTCCATGGTGGCCTGGATTCCCTATATATTCCGAGCATATGCAAGGCAGCGTGGCTACGTGTTAATCGTGAAGGGAAGCGTTCACCCCCCAACGGAAGAGGATGAACCACAAAGACACAGGGAAAGCCGAGAACAACGTTGAGGCCACCAATCTGCGCAGCACCGGCAACACAGAGGAGATTGATGAAAAGAGAAGAATTGTATTCCACAGATGACTCAGATGGACGCAGGAGAGAAGACCGGAAGATGAAGAACTGTTGGGGATTTCTGTGTCTTATCTGTGACATCTGCGTAATCTGCGGATGAAGATTCTTCTGTCCGGGTAAACGGTTACTCGTGAAGAAGCCTTCAGGCGACCAACCGTAGCGTCTGCGCTCGAGTTCGGTCGGATTGACACCAAGACGTAGGTCTGTCATCGCTCATCTCAAGCGTTGAGCGTTCGCCGGTGAAACATCTTCCCGGGAAATCCTCCGACCAGGAGCGGTGCCCCAACTTCTCGGAGGGCCGTATGCAGAGCCAAGAACCGGACACGTCAGCCGAATCGGACGGCAAAAGGGAGCCTCGCTCTCCGGCAATGAAGGCAGCGCGGAGGTTATTGATCACATGCTCGATTTTCGTCCTGTGCGTCGCCGCGACCGCTGTGAGTGCCGACCTTTATTCGGAGCTCAGCACTTGGCCATTTCTGGGTGTCGTTTACCTGGTGGCCTTGTATTACTTGCTGAAGTCGGTTTCTTCGCTCATGAAGAGGAGATGGTTGAAGGGTCTCTTCCTGGTTGTAATGATTCCTGTGGGTTTTTTCGCCCAACTGCCGATATTGGGGATCGCCGGATGGGTGGCAGGCAGAGTGCATGCGTGGAAGGCTCAGGAAGCCTTGGCTCCGGTGTTGCGGTACGTTGACGAGGAAATCCGAAACGCGGGAGCGGCTCCAGAAGACATCGAACCGGGTCTGAGACTGGTCGTCGGCCGGTCAAGACCGGCGAAGGTGTGGTACCGGCCTGACAACAAAGAGTATCTGCTAAGGGTCTGGATTGTGAGCTTTCACTACATGGAGTGGAGCTTTCCGTACGGGACGGGTTATTCGTCGCGGGAACGTGCCTGGACCCTTGTACAGGGCCGATCTGCACGCTTCAGTCGCGAATGGGAAAAAGCGACGGAGTACTCCTACGACGCAGCCGCCGACCGATGGCGGGCAATCGTGAGGAGCAAGTAAGGGAAACGCGAAACCCCTGTGGGCGAATGCCCTCGGGGCCTTGTCGGGAGGGACCCATGGACAATCAGGTAGCTCATCCATCAGTTGAAACGCACGAGGCCCCACTGCCTCGCTCGCCCGCGAAAAAGGCCGCTCTCCGGTCGTTGATCACGTCGGCGATCCTCCTGGCGTGGGCGGGAGCAACGGCAGTGAGCCTGGACTTGTACACGAGCGGCACCCTCATGTTCTGGGGACTGCTGTACTATGTGGCCTTGTACTACTTCCTGAGGTTGGCCTTGTCCCTCATCGACAGGCGGTGGTTGAAGGGATTGCTGCTCGTGGTCACGATTCCGGTGGGGCTGTTCTCCGCGCCGCTTGT
Source organism: Thermodesulfobacteriota bacterium (assembly GCA_040755955.1). Taxonomy (GTDB): domain Bacteria; phylum Desulfobacterota; class Desulfomonilia; order Desulfomonilales; family Desulfomonilaceae; genus JBFMAA01. Next base: position 37,623 of record JBFMAA010000041.1, on the reverse strand, counting down.
CGCCCTGTGGGTCGGGCTCTTGACGGGCAAGGTGCACGCGTGGAAGGCTCAGGAAGCGCTGGCCCCCGTGCTGGAGTACGTTGACGGAGAGATCCGGAACACGGGCGCGGCCCCTGCCGACATCGAACCGGGCCTGATGCTGGTGGCGGACCGGTCTCGGCTGGAAAACGTCTGGTACCGTCCTGACAAAGACGCATACGGCCTCAGAGTGTGGGTCGCGAGCTTCAGATACATGTCCGACAGCTTTCCGATCGTGACGGCCTATTCGTCGAGGGAACGTGCCTGGACCGGCGGCCAAGGCAGATCCATAAGTTCGACCGCCGCATGGGAGGGCGCCACGGCCTATTACTACGACGCTTCCAAGGATCGATGGAAGGCAGCCGGGAAGGCCGATTAGCGAAGACACAAGGCTGGTTCACGCCGATACCGTCTAGAGCGTTTCTGGAGAGTTCTTGCCGAATCGCTCAAGACCGGCAGGCGGGGAATTCCGCCCAATCGGAAGTTACTTGTGGGAACCGCTATGCACTTTGTGAGGAGGGACGCATGGACGCTCACACATCGCATCGGGCAGAGCCGGACACACGGCAGAAACGGGCGGCCCCTTCGCTCAAGGGACCTGCCTGGGGGTTCGGCATCAGTGTGGGATTGCTGGTGATCGGGATCGGCGCCGGCGCCGTATCAGTGTCGGTCTATCGTGGTATGTTCCTGTTCTGGGGGATTGGCTGCTTTGTGGCGATCTGTTTCTTCCTTGTTCTCGTGTACAGGATGATCACCTCGAAGGTGTGGCGAGTGGTCTTTCTTGTGGTCGCGATCCCGGTGGGGTTGCTTCTGCAGCCCTTGCTCACCGTTGGGACGGGGATCATGCTGGGGCGCGTCCACGCTTCGAGGGCTCAGCAGGACGCCGCGCCACTGGTTGCATTCATCGAAAGCGAGAAGGCGAAGACCGGTGAGTTGCCGAACGACATCTTGCCCGCGCTGCAGAAGATCGCCGACCGCTCACGCATAAGTTGGGTCTGGTACTCTGCCGGCGAGAAAGATTATGACCTTTCCGTCTGGGTGACGTCCTTCTACTACTTCGATCCGCACCCGATCATCACCATCTATGCTTCCACACAGGGCACCTGGAGCGGCCCGAGACCGACCGCATCCCTCGCGCAGACAGAGGGCAGGACCGTGCTACGCTATAAGTACGAGGTGACAACCGGCCGGTGGATGGGGGAAAAGATCCCAAGCAAGTGATGTTCGTGAGGTTGTGACGCTGAATCCGGGGGGCTGTGGCGAATTCGTCTCTTGGGGTAGGCAGGGCGCCACGGGCTACTCCTACGACGCATCCAAAGACCGGTGGAAGGCAGCTCGGAAGACCGAATAACCGCAGCAACTGGCAGTATCGGGACCTGCGACCCAAGTTGCAATCGGAGGAGGGACTGATGGAGGCTCATACGTCCAGTCACGAGGCATCGGACACAAGGAAGAAGCGGGTCGCCCCCTCGCTCAAGGGACCTACCTGGGGATTCGGCATCACGGCGGGGTTGCTTGTGATCGCGTTTGGAGCGGCCGCCGCCTCCCTATCGGTCTATCGGGGAATATTCATGTATTGGGGGATCTGGGGGATTTTGTGCTTCGTGGCGATCTGTTTCTACCTCGCGCGGGTGTACAGGATGATCAGCTCGAAGGCGTGGCGAGGGGTCTTCCTTATAGTGGCGATCGCTGTGGGGTTGCTCCTGGCGCCCATGATCACCGTAGAGTCGGGAATCATGGTGGCGAGCATCCACGCGTCGAGGGCTCAGAAGGACGCTGTGCCCGTGCTTGCGTTTATCGAAAGCGAGAGGGCCAAGACCGGCGCTTTGCCGAACCACATCCTGCCCGCGCTCGACAAGATCACCGACCCATCCAGGATGATGTATGTCTGGTATACTCGCAGCTGGCATACTCACAGTAAGAAGGACTATGAGCTTTCCGTCTGGGTAGCGTCCTTCTATTGCTTCGAGCCGCACCCGGTGATCACGGTCTATTCCTCCAAGCAGGGCACCTGGAGCGGACCGAGATTAGCACCCGCATTGTGGAATCCTGGAGATACGACCACGGTTCGCTACGAGTACGAGGCGACAACGGGCCGATGGAAGGTTGAGATCGTCTACAAGTGATGCTTGTGAAGACGTGCCGTTTGCTTCAGCAGATTTTCGGGTGCTTGCGACGCCGTGTCGGTCGTTCGGTGTCGGCCGACAGGGCTCGGTTGTAGCCGTGGACCGGGAACGCGGGAACTGGTCTCAGGCGCGTTCCTTGCATCCTTGCGCGGAAGTCTCCAGATCGCCTTCCTGGGGTTTGCAGGCAACTTTTCGATCAGAAAGAAGCTCGCGCATCAGCTCCATCGACTTCTCAGCCAACCGTTCGCCAAATGACGATATGTCATCGTCTATGGGCTTCTTCTCTTCCTTCGGATAATATGCCTTCAGATACTCCTGAAATGACCTGAATTCCCGAGTGTCAGCCTTTCTTTTCATGATTCTTGCCTCCCGGAACGCACACATCGGTCATCTGTTTGAAAGCGAGCCGCGGATTCAGGCCCGGATCGAAATAGGACTTGTGTTTCACCCATACAAATCCGTCTCCCTTGGAAATGACCGCGACGTCCACCGGTCCACCCACAGTCTCCGCATTCAGTGTAACTCGTCTCTTGAAAGAGGTCAAGTTGACCAACGCCTCGGCCATTGCTGCCAACTCGTCTTTAGGCAAAGCCTGGATCGCGTCGAGAACCGGTTGGACATATGATCTCCAGGTCTCTTTGTTGGTGTCACTGAGAAAGACCTTGAGTACTTCATCTCCTGCCGTCCTCAATTCGTTCACCAACATAGATTTTGCAGGTGCGCTCAATCCGGCGATCTTTGATACCATGATTTCAGGATAGTCATTGAGTACCTTTCTAATGTACTGGCTAAGACTCACAAGCAGTTTAGGATCGATACCGCTCATGAAGGTATCGACCATCTCCCTCTGTGCAAACGGGAGCAACGCTGCCGAACTATCCGGACCAATTACTGCCGATTGTTTATCCTCCAGCTTTGGCTTGCCGTCGACCATTCCCTGAATCTGGAAAGAACGCAAGGATGGAAATGTCTCCTGATCGCCAAAGCCGGCCACGACTATGCCCGTGTAAACTTCCCCGAAGTAGTTCCTCGAAAACACCATAACCCCCAACTTCTTCAGTCGGACGAGGGACTGGCGGGATAGGGGGAGATTCTGGAAAACTTCGTCTTTGATTTCAACGATGAGCTGGGCATGGTCTCGGATGAACCGTTGCTCATCGCCTGATCTCCAACCTTCAGTCGGTTTGAAACGCGACCACCAGTCGTAATTCTCTTGAATGCTCCTGTCAACAATGCGACTTACATCCCTGGGGTACAAACCACGCGCGGTTTCGATATGCTCTTTGACGCGTCGGTCAATCTCGCTTCGGATTCCAAGAAAGCAACCGCGAAGGCATTCCTCAAGATAGGAGCGCTGAACAGTAGGCGGGAAGAGATCCCCAGCTATCGCAAGAAATCGTTTGAAGTCCGCGCAGTAATCCTCAAGCCTGGCGAATCCCTGCGTTCCCAGCCGATCCCGATAGACTTTGATAATCGTTTCCCAGGGGACTCCCAAGAAGTCCGCCGCGTTGAAGAACATCACTCCGACGGGCCGGATCTTGGACAACGCAAAGAGCTTATTTGCAGAGCTGTATACCTTCTTCGGGTCCGTCCCTATGGTGACGGCACTGTCGGCCGCCAGGGCCACCGCACTGGTATTCAGAATCGCAACTTCCGCGGTCATAGGCGCGGTCTCACAAGATCTCTATGGTTGCGGTATCGTTGAAGTCGAGGGGTTTCCATTCGAGTTCGGCCCGGCTGAGGTAGTTGTTCTCCACGAGCTTCTCCTGGACGCGGACCAAGCCCTTGGCAGTGAGCCGGTACTTCTCCATGAGTTCAGCGTCGGTCATCCCGGAAATGATGTCGTGGACGATCTCCTGCACTATGATGACCTGCTTGGGCATGGCGACTCTCCTGGGGTTGTATCACGTGAGCATATACGATGAAGGGGCCTCGCGTCAACCGTAAGTCCGGAGGCATCGGGGGCACGGAGCCGCAATGACGGGACATTGCAACCGATTTGGTGAAGGCTTCGGCGAGTCTGAGGGCTTGCCGTGAACCGGTGAGAAAGAATCCCCCGGGGGAGAGGATCTCGTTACAATGAAATGTTACCAGCCACAGCAAGCCCTGTCAATCAATCGTTGGAAAAGCTCACTGAAGTAGGCCCGCCTAAGGCGAGTCGCATGACAAATGGCAACTCGAAAACAGCGGGCCGGCCGGCAACCCGGACGTTTCCGCGTCCGGGCGCTGAAGGCGCAAGAGGTCTTCTGCAAAACCACCATGGAAGCACGCGGTCACAACCAAGCATGAAAGTCAGCTCCGGACATGACGCGAACCCGGTGGATGGTGGGAACCACCCAATATTCTAAAAGTTTTCGGAAAGGGGTCCGGGGGACAACCCTTTTTCAAAAGGGTTTCCCCCGGAATCTTGCCTTTCGGAAAGCGACCTAGTGTCATGGCCACTGCAACGCGTCATGGTTCCGGCACTCCAGGCATGTCTTGTGGAAGTCCTCGGAGATCTCCTCGGGGTATTGGCCGGTGAAACACGCATTACAGAAGTCCTCGCTGGGCATCGGCATCGCGCTGAGCATCCCTTCGAGGCTCAAGTAAGCCAAAGAGTCGGCACCTATGAACTGGCAGATGTCCTCAACTGTACTCGCACACGCGATCAGCTCACCCTTGCTGGAGAAGTCTATTCCGTAGAAGCACGGATACCGGATCGGAGGGCAACTGATGCGCATGTGAATCTCCTTCGCTCCGGCTTCTCTCAGCGTTCTGGTCCTGAGCTTGCTGGTGGTGCCTCGCACAATCGAGTCGTCCACGACCACGATGCGCTTGCCTTGGATGATCTCCCTGACCGGGTTGAGCTTCAGCCTCACACCCAGGCTGCGTATCGCCGGTGAGGGCTGGATGAACGTCCTGCCCACATAGTGATTCCGGATGAACCCGAACTCGAAAGGCAACCCACTCCCCTGAGCGTACCCCAGCGCGGCATAATTACCCGAAGCCGGCATGGGGATCACCATCTCCGCGCCTTCCACGGGAGCCTCCAGGGCCTGGCGCCGTCCAAGGGCCTTTCTGACCGGGTACACCCCGTGGCCGAAGATCATGGAATCAGGGCGAGCGAAGTAGATATACTCGAATATGCACATGGCCCTTCGATGTCGCGGGGGAGCCTTGAGCGAACGCAGTCCGTTGTGGTCCACCGTCACCACTTCACCGGGTTCCACGTCCCTGACGTACTCGGCTTCGATGATGTCCAGGGCGCAGGTCTCGGAAGCAAAGATGAAGGCATCGCCCTTGCGGCCGATGCACAACGGTCTGAATCCGAGGGGGTCACGCGCGCCGATGATTCTGTCGGGGGTCATGAGGACCAGAGACCATGCGCCCCTAATATCGTCGAAGACCTGGAGCAGACGTTCTTCCAGGTGGCCGTCCTTGTGCAGGATCAAGTGAGCGATCAGCTCGGAATCGGTGGTGGTCTGAAAAATGGCCCCTTTCGACTCCAGTTGCCTTCTCAGACCTGCCACGTTGACGATGTTACCGTTGTGTCCCAGTGCGAAGGTACGTTCGATCTGCTCGACCAGGAAGGGCTGGGCGTTGCGCAGCATGGAGCTGCCCGTGGTCGAGTATCGCACGTGCCCGATCCCCATTCTGCCGCCCATGGAATTGAGCACGCGCTCCTTGAACACGTCTGAGACCAGGCCCATGCCGATCGCCGACGTGAGACCGTGGCCGTCGCTTACGACTATTCCCGCCGATTCCTGGCCTCTGTGCTGAAGGGCGTACAGGCCGAGGTAGATGAGTTTCGCGCTGTCATCGACTCCGTGGACCGCGAAGAGTCCACAGGCTTCTTTCTTGGAAGGGGTATCCAGCATGAGTGTGAATCCGAATGGTGAGGGCTCGTCACGACCAACCGATGAGGGATTCGGTCGCGCCCGACGTCCCGGAAATAGTGCCGGACGACGGGTTCACGGGAGCGATTGCGGGTCACGCGACAGCCCAGGGGTGCGTACCACATCCTTTCGCGAGCGCTGACACGTCCGGCTCTCCCGTGGTCATCATCGGCCATTACTCGCACACTAGACCAGACTCGTCAAGGACGCGGAAGCGGACGTTCTCAAAATAAGCCTCTGGTCAGGGTATTGGGAGCAAAGAGAAGGGAGGACAAGGCAGGTGACTTAGTGCCCCAGTTCGTAAGTTGGGTCACGCATCTTTCACCGGTGCGACCGGGGAACTCTGAAAATCCGCCAAGATGTTCCCCGCAAGGCGGGTGCAGCGCGTCTTGGTTTCGGATAACCCAGCGGAATAATGAGGCCCTGGGAAGGCTCGTACCCATAGGCGTTAAGATAAGGACCCTTCGCCTTATCAGGCGTTTGACCGTTCTTCCCCGGTGCTGAAGCATCCGGCTACCTTCAGTCGCCCCTGCGGGGCTTGGGAACCGGTCAGTCCCGGAGGGACGACTGAGAATAGCCGGGCCTTTTAAGGCCGGGGCATCGGGCAAGGCCTCTCTTATTTTGACGCCTATGGGGCTTGTACCCGTTTCACTGCTTGGGGCTCCCGGCGCTTACGCACCGGGCTACTATCTGCCGCCCCTCTGGGGCTCCAAAGGCGCGCGTTCAGTCCCGCAGGGATGCAAGAAAGTAGCCCGGGACGTCAGTCACAGGGTTGCAGAAATGCACCGCGACATCATTGAGATACCAAACTGCGCGGCACCCTCGCAAAGCACGGAGAGCACGCAAAGGAAGAGAGAGCTCCTCGGCGTTCTTGGCGAGAGTCGGTCTCTTCAGGGTCAAATGCTTCAGGGTACTTCGGAACTGCACTACTTAGTGCGGCATTTCACAAATACGGTGCCGCACCCTGGAGTCCGGTTGTTGAGAGCCTTTCGCAGGGGCCGGCGTCCCGAAGGGCGGTAAGACGACTAGTCCAAGGCTTCGACCTGCGGAAGGAGCGGAAAGAAGCTCAAGTCACTGGAATTGTCCCTGCCCCGGACCGTGATCAAGGGGCAGCAGACACATCACGTGGGTCGAGTGCACACATCGCTCAAGTATGGACCCTATCTGACCGCGCCGGTCCAGTTCGGATTCCGGGTCTGGGGGATCGGTACCGGCCGGGGCGCGATCACGTATCCTTCCTGAGCCGAAGGCGATTCCTCGCTCGACGCCCTGGTTTCGGGCTTCTTCTTCGTGGGCGCCTTGGGCTTGTTGGCTTTAGCCTTCAGACGACGGGGACGATCCCCCTGCTGTCCGCTTGGAGACTGTCCCGGCGCGGTTGCAGGCTGTCCTACCGGAGGATAGAACTGCACCGTGGTACCCGCGGGAGTCTGGGTGGTCACGCGGACTGCTCCGGAAGGGAGATCATTCAGATCGTCTTGCTGTGCAGGCGGTCCGTACTGGCCCGGGGGTGGGGGATACGCTCCGGGCGGAGCCGCATACCCTGGAGGCGGACCGGTATACGGCCCCTCCGGTTGCCCCTGGTATTGGTCCTGCGAAGGCGGGTACTGTCCGGGAGCAGGCCCATAGGCCCCCGGTTGGGGAGGTTGGTAGCCCTGCGGATACTGCGGCTGATACCCAGGCGTCGGGGCATACTGCTGCGGCGGGGCACCCTGCGGGTATTGAGGCGGCGGCATCGGCGCGCCATACCCCTGCTGTGTCTGAGGGGCAGCATACTGACCACCGGGGTACTGCTGATATCCCGGCTGAGCAGGCGGGTACGCCTGATACTCGGGCATTCCCTGCGGAGGATAGTACCCCTGGCCCTGTTGCGCCTGGGCGAGCAACTGAGCGTGCTCGGACGGCTGACGGGGTGCTCCGTAGAACTCCGGGCCGTTGAATCGCTGAGCCGTGTTGGCGGCCACGTTGTTCCCGCCCCAGAGTCCGAGGCCTCCGCTCCCGAACACGGAATCCAGGATCCCCTGGCCATGGGCAACTCCCGTGACCGAGACAATCAGGCTCACTACTAAGAGAACTCTTTTTGACATCGTGTACTCCTCCTCCCGGCCCGATCCACAGGCACAAAGGTGCGGAGAGCGGATAGATCTACACACTATTTCAGAGCGTCATCTTATCAGAGTCGCGCAAATATGTCAACAAAGCCATTAGGTATTGAGCTCAATATTATGATATGTCAAGGTACGCTATGGATTTATCGAGTCCCTCCTCCGTAGATGTCCACCAGCTCGTATTCCCTGGTCCCAAGCCCCAGTTCTTCAGCATACTGGAGTTGGCGACCCCAGTCAATGGACGGGAAAAGCGCCCGAAACTTGTCTTCCCCCGGTTCCATGGCGCCTTTGAGTGACGAAGTCGGGTTGCCGGGGGCACTGTTCACCAGGTCCGCGGCTGCCTGGTCGATGGCCACGAGGTCTGTGGAAGCCAGAATACCCATACTCGGCACGATCGGACGATCGGAAAACGGATAGCAGTCGCACAGGGGTGACACATCGGTCACAAAGGTCATGAACAGGACTTTGCCTTGTTTGGGTCGGATCACTGCGGCCGCGTATTCCACCATCTTCTCCATGAACGTGGGAACGGATTCGTTCCACTGTATCTGGATAGCGCCCTGGTCACACGTGAGAATGCATTCCGCACAGCCCACGCACTGTTCGGGGTTGATGCGCGCCTTCTTGGACGTACCCTGCTCTTCGAGGCTGATCGCTCCCCCACGGCACCACGGGACGCACTCCCCGCATCCGATGCATTTCTTGGTCGAAACCTTCGGGGAGATGTTGGAATGCTGTTCGAGTTTCCCTTCCCGGGACGCGCACCCCATACCGACGTTCTTGATCACTCCGCCGAATCCGGACAGCTCGTGGCCCTTGAAGTGGGTGAGGACGACCAATCCGTCCGCGTGGTGGATGTCCGACGCGATGCAGGCCTCGGTGACGTGCGTGCCGTGTACGGGTACCCTTACGTGGTTATTTCCCCGGAGTCCGTCCGCGATGATCACCGGTGCGGTGGTCACCTCACGAGTGAAACCGTTGTCAAAGGCAGCGTGGAGGTGAGAACAGGCCTCGGTGCGTGCCCCCACGTACAAGGTATTGGTATCCGTGAGGAACGGCTTGGTCTTGAGCTCTCTGAGTCGTTCGACCACGCGACGCACATATTGGGGTCTGATGTGGGCCATGTTGCCTGGTTCGCCCAGGTGGAGCTTCACCGCAATCAGCTCTTTTCTCGAAAACACCCCGGCCGGTTCGAGCCTGTCGAAGAGGTCCGATACCTTCCGGGGTACGTTGATCTTGGCATTCGCGGTCAGGTCGGCTATGAATACGGTTGCCGGCATGGGCTCGTCTCCTTACGCGATGTGGATAGGGTAGGTGCCAGGATAGCCGCGGCCGGACCGCAAGACAAGAACAATCTGGGGAAGTAGGTGTCTGTACGGGGAATACGAAGATGTTCACCGGAACCGCGGCACTCGTACCAATGCGCGTGCTGAGGAGTGACTTCAGCCTCCGGGTGGGAAAGGCATCTTGCCTGTCGTCCTGTGGGCCACCTCACCTGTTTGACGTAGCATTGGTATCAGCCGTCAGCGGGAAAGAGGGGAGGTGCATGAAAGCCGCATGGGCGCTCTGCTCTTGAGGCAGGGTGCAGCGCGTCTTGGTTTCGGATAACCCAGCGGAATAATGAGGCCCTGGGAGGGCTTGTACCCGTTTCACTGCTTGGGGCTCCCGGCGCTTACGCACCGGGCTACTATCTGCCGCCCCTCTGGGGCTCCAAAGGCGCAACTTCAGTCCCACAGGGACGTAAGAAAGTAGCCCGGGACGTCAGTCCCGGGTTGCAGAAATGCACCGTGACATCATTAGGATACCAAAGTGCGCGGCACCCCTTGAGACACGGAATCATTGATGCTGAGCAGCTCGAGAAAGCACGGGACTTCGTCGGCGCCCAAGAGGAGACGAATCAGTCGGATTCATCAGGGTTGGTCAATGCGCGCTCAAACCGGACTCTGAGGAAATGGACATGCCCCACCCATAAAGATTTGAAAAACGAGCGATGCCGCGTTACAATAACACACAAGGGGAAACAGATCGGTGCGCCGAAATTCGCTTACCCCAGAGCAGTGACAAGGGGAACCACCCATGAAAGACCGCATTGGAGCCTTGCTCTTGAGACACGGAATCATCGATGCGGAGCAACTCGAGAAAGCCCGGGATTTTGTCCATACCCAAGAGGAAAAGACGCCCATATCGGTCGCTCTGATCAAACTCAGCATCCTTAGCGAAGACGATCTCCTTGAATTCCTGGTGCGTAACCTTGAATACCCGAGCGTCACCCTCGAGGACGTGGATATCAACCCGGACGTGGCGAAACTGATTCCCACAGACATGGCCCAGAAATATAGAGCAATCCCGTACGCACAGATCGATAACACCCTCAAGGTCGCAATGGCCGACCCCACAGACCTCGACGCCATTGACGACATCAGGTTCCGCACTCGACTGGAAGTCGACGTAAGCGTGGCCCTCGAATCGGAAATCAAACAATCCCTCGACAAGTACTACGATACGGGTCTGAAAGTCGGCGAAATGATGGAGGGATTCTCCGATGACGACATGGACGTGGCTCAGGATGTAGACGACAGCGATATCAGCGATATCGAGGCCATGGCAAAGGACTCGAAGGTCGTCAAGATGGTGAACTACATTCTCATGCAGGCGATTCAACGAAAAGCCAGCGACATCCATATCGAACCGTACGAGAAGTCATACCGGGTGCGTTTGCGCATAGACGGATCACTGTACGAATTGATCAAGCCCCCGCTTTCACTGCGTAACCCGATCACGAGCCGCGTGAAGATCATGGCCTCACTCGACATCGCGGAACGACGACTCCCCCAGGACGGACGCATCAAACTCAAACTGGGCAGAGGCAAGGACATGGACTTCCGAGTCTCGGTGCTCCCGACGCTTTTTGGAGAAAAGGTCGTTATGCGGCTTCTGGACAAGTCCAACCTGATGCTCGACATGACGAAGCTCGGGTTCGAGGAAACTCCCCTGAAATGGTTCAAGGAGGCGATCCACAAGCCGTTCGGAATGGTGCTTGTGACCGGTCCCACAGGTTCGGGCAAGACCACTACTCTGTACAGCGCACTCCAGGAGCTCAATACCCCGACGGAGAACGTCTCCACCGCAGAAGACCCGGTCGAGTTCAACCTTGCCGGCATCAACCAGGTACAGATGCACGAAGAGGTAGGGCTTACGTTCGCATCGGCACTGCGTTCATTCCTCAGACAAGACCCGGATATCATCATGGTGGGCGAGATCCGGGACTTCGAGACCGCAGAAATCGCAGTCAAGGCCGCGCTTACCGGACACCTGGTGCTTTCCACCTTGCACACCAACGATGCCCCCCAGACCGTGAACAGGATGCTCAACATGGGCGTGGAGCCTTTTCTCGTGGCGAGCGCCGTCAACCTCATAGTCGCCCAGAGACTCGCCCGAAAGGTCTGCCTCGAATGCAAGGAAGAAGACGAAGTCCCCCCTGAAGCGCTTAGGGACCTGGGAGTCAAGATGGAGGACATCGACTCGGGGGTTACCGTGTACAAGGGAAGAGGCTGCCCGGTCTGCAATAACACGGGTTACAAGGGCCGCGTGGCGTTGTACGAGGTCATGCCGATCTGGGACGAGCTCAAAGAGCTGATTCTGGCAGGGGCTTCGGCACTCGAGCTCAAGAAGGATGCCGTGAGGCTCGGAATGCAAACCCTGAGAATGTCCGCGATCAACAAGCTCAAGGAGGGTATCACCACGGTCCAGGAGGTGGGTCGATGCACCATGCCGGACTAGGGGTTGTTGCCTGACCCTGGATCCGACCGACAATACGACAAGCAGCATGATGCCGGTTACCCCGGACGTCATGCGCTGGCCCTCCGAATCGGTAAGAGGTCTTGCCATTGAGGGTCTTGAATCACAGGCTGTGTATGAGAAAGTGTTCCGGGGGAACCCCTTTTACTCATGAGGTTCGATTGCTTCTTTTTCCGAGAAGAAATCATGACCTCATCAGCTCCGGGAGAAGGCAAAGGGTCTTTCTTCGGCCGCGTGGAACCAACTCGCGCCGCCATGGGTCTCCATGCGGACCGAGGAAGGTCGACGCGATTACTGGCTGCGGCTCCCAGCCGCCTTCTCGCACAGAAAGAGGAAATGCGAATTGGCTAGTCTTCACGATTTTTTGAAGGAAATGGTCGAAAGAGGGGCCTCGGACCTCCATATTACCCCGGGGGTGCCTCCGATGATACGGATTCGGGGCGAGCTGGTACCTCTCGATTACCCCCCATTGAAACCCTCCGAGACGAGGCAACTCTGCTATAGTGTGCTCACGGATGCCCAGAAGCACCGCTTCGAGGAGAGTCTGGAACTGGACCTCTCGTTTGGAGTGCGCGGACTCAGCCGGTTCCGAGCCAACGTCTTCATGCAACGGGGCGCGTTGGCAGGGGCGTTCCGACTGATCCCGTATCAAATCAAGTCGTTCCAGGAACTCGGGTTGCCCTCCGTGGTCAATGACCTATGTGCGAAACCGCGGGGACTCATCCTGGTCACCGGACCCACCGGATCAGGAAAATCCACTACCCTTGCGGCCATGCTCGACAAGATCAACAGCGAGCGACATGAGCACATCATCACCATCGAAGACCCCATCGAATTCACGCACCAGCACAAGGCCTGCATCGTCAACCAACGTGAGGTCCACGCGGACACGAAAGGTTTCCATCACGCGCTGCGTTCGATCCTCCGTCAAGACCCCGACGTGGTGCTTATCGGAGAAATGCGGGACCTGGAGACGATAGAAGCAGCCCTCACGGTGTCGGAAACAGGGCATCTCACCTTCGGAACCCTGCATACCAACTCCTGCGTGCAGACCATCAACCGCGTGGTAGATGTGTTCCCCGCGCATCAACAGCCCCAGATAAGGGCTCAGTTGAGCTTCGTGCTTGAGGGGGTGCTCTGCCAGTCCCTCATTCCGACCATGGACGGGAAGGGTCGAGCCCTGTGTCTCGAGATCATGGTGCCCAACGCGGCCATCCGCAACCTGATTCGTGAGAACAAGATCCACCAGATCTATTCCCAGATGCAGGTGGGTCAAGCCGGGTCGCAGATGCAGACCATGAACCAGTCTCTGCTCATGCTGTACCAGAGAAGGGTTATTTCGTTCGATGACGCGATGTCAAGATCCGCGGACGCGGACGAGCTGAAGCAGATGATGGCGGGCGCGGGTCCGATTGCGAAAAGGGGTGTCAAACAGTGATGACACGGCGACTCCCGGTACCCCTGTGGAGTGGTTCCAAACTTGCTGAAGCCGACTCCCTGCGGTTCGGCAGGAGGAGTACATAAATGCCCGAATTCGTGTGGACCGCAAAGTCACCTGCCGGAAATTATATCAGCGGCGAGGTGGAAGACGTAAGCGAAGCTGTAGTCCTGAAGAAGCTGCAGAGACAGAACTACACCGACATCAAGGTCAAGAAGAAGCCGAAAGATCTCTTCGAGAACATTGCATTTTTTCAACCCAAGGTAACCACGAAGGATGTGGTGATCTTCGTACGGCAGTTCGCCACTATGATTGATGCGGGCTTGCCGCTGGTGCAGTGTCTGGAGATCCTTGCCAGCCAGCAGGAGAACAAGACCTTCAAGAAGGTGCTCATGCAGGTCAAAGCGGAGGTCGAGGGAGGAAGCACATTTGCCGATGCCCTGCGAAGCCATCCGAAGATCTTTGACGAGTTGTTCGTGAACCTCGTGCATGCGGGAGAGACGGGCGGTATTCTCGATACGATTTTGAGAAGGCTCGCCATGTTCATGGAAAAGGCCGAGGCTCTCAAGCGCAAGGTCAAAGGTGCAATGGTGTATCCTGCAATCGTTGTCACCATTGCCGTGGGTGTCGTAGGGGTGCTGCTGATCTTCGTCGTGCCGGTGTTCAAGGACATGTTTGAAGGGAATGACGCGGCCTTGCCGGGTCCGACGGTGTTCGTCCTCGCGCTGAGCGAGTTTGTGCAGAAGTACATCATCCACATCATTGTGTGCATCGCGCTTCTCGTATTCGCGTACAGGAAGTTCTACGCGACGGAAAAGGGGCGAGTCATCGTGGACAGGATCGCGTTGAAGTCGCCGGCCATAGGCTCTCTGCTGAAGAAGACCGCGGTGTCTCGTTTCTGCGCCACTCTCGGCACCATGATATCCAGCGGCGTGCCGATCCTGGACGCGCTCGAGATCACGGCCAAGACCGCAGGAAACGTCATCATAGAACGAGCCATCATGCAGACCCGGATCGCGATCTCGGAAGGCCGTACCATTGCGGAACCGCTCATGGAAACAGGAGTCTTTCCGAACATGGTGGTCCGGATGATCGCGGTCGGTGAGGCGACGGGAGCCCTGGACGCAATGTTGGCGAAGATCGCGGAATTCTACGACGAAGAGGTGGACGCGGCCGTCGAGGCTCTCACCCAGTTGATGGAGCCGCTCATGATCGTGTTCCTGGGAGGGGTCTGCGGTGGAATGGTTATTGCCATGTATCTGCCCGTCTTCTCCATGGCAGGCGTCATGTCGAAGCAATAGCCGGAGGCTTTGGCAGTGCCGTTCCAAAGGACGGGCATGCATGTGGCCTCGAAAGAATGGGCTCTCGGAAGGCACGCCAAGAAGCGTTTTCTTCTTCTGTGCGTCCATTGCCCGCTTTTCGAGAGAATTTCTTACCAGATCTTGAGGCTTAGGGTTGAACGCTCACCATTCTCTTGAAACCAACGTACACCGGCACGCCGACAAGAACGCTCAGGCCGGCTATGGACGACTCGATCGGCCGTTGGAAGAACGAGAGGACAAGAATGGCGACCCCGGTTACAAGGTAGATCAGCATCGCCCAAGGGTACCCGGAAAACATCGTGCTCGTCGTCCCGGACGATCTTAGCCGAAATACCCCGGCCACCGCGAACAAAGGAAAGATGCCGAGCGCAAATCCCATGAACGTCAAAATCTGGTCGAATGTTCCCGAGAACACCATGATCGAGGAAACGGCCCCCTGCAAAGCGATCGAGCGGGTCGGAACTTTGAATCTCGGGTGCACGCGTGCAAGTCCCTTGAAGAATAACCCATCCTTCGCCATTGAGTAACACACCCGCGGCCCCAGAATGATGAACGCGCTTAATGACGAAAAAAGAGCCACAGAGATCAACAGAGAGAAAACGGTCTCTGCGGAGGGACCGAAAAGTTTTCCCATGGCCAATCCGCCGATAGAGATCACTCCTTTCATCTCCTCCGGAGGTACCGCGTACACGAAGACGATACTGAGGCAGAGGTAAAGGACCATCACCACGCCGGTCCCCAGAAGCAGCGACCGGGGGAGATCTCTTGTAGGATTGCGAATTTCCGATCCGATGTAAGTCGAAGCATTCCATCCGCTGTACGCAAACATGATCCACATCAAGGAAAGGCCCAGAGTCTTGCACCCCCCGAACGAGAAGGAGAACGCGCTTCCTTGAGAGAAGTGGCTGATACTGCCTGACCCGAGCACAAGGCCGCCGACGATCACACAGACGATAAGGCTTACTTTTAGACCTGTCAGGACGTTCTGTATCCGTGCACTGACCTCAATTCCCCGCATGTGAATTCCCGTGAACACTAGGATCACGCCCACGGAGAGTATCTGCTTGACAATCGCGGGATCTCCCCAAAGGGTGAGCTGTGGACAGGCGCGGAAGAAATACTCGCTGAAGCCGATGGCCGAGGCAGCAATCGGAGCTGAAAAGCCGGCGATGAAGGAAGTCCACCCGCTGAGAAATCCGAGAAGCGGATGGTACAATTTCGAGAGGAACACATATTCACCGCCGGCTTGCGGTATTGCAATTCCCAGTTCTCCGTACGCGAGCGCACCGCACAGCGCGATGATGCCGCCGACAACCCAGAGGGCAAGCATAACAAGGGGATCTCCGAGATCCTCCATGAGCAAACCACTGGTGGTGAAGATCCCGGAACCGACCATGTTGGCGATCACGATGTTGGTCAAGGGAAAAAGGCCAAGCTTTCGTTCGAGCTCAGAGCCTGCACGTTCTTCCACGGCCACCTACTTTGCGCTTTTTTTGTAGCTGATTGCCAGCCCTGCGCCGTTCTCGTCAAATGTTGTCTCGAAGTTCCACTGAACGTCTTCCGGGGCAAACCCTTTTGAAAAGGGGTTGTCCCCCGGACCCCTTTCCGAAAACTTTTGAAACATCGGGTGGTTCTGGCCATCAAACGAGTTCCCGGGATGTCGGGCGGTGACTTCCATACTTCGTTGTGGCGTCATGCCATGACCGTTCTTGAGGCTCTTGAGATAGTCGACATAGCCTCGCAATCCAAAGGGATCGTCACCGCTCTCCGAGACATTGTGCGTCGCGTAGCAGCCACCCACGACAAGCTTTGGCGCGATTTCATCGAGGTAGTTCTTGTACCACGCCTTGTCCGCATCAGAGAAGACGAAGTCGAACGGCCCCTTCAATTCCTTGACGAGCTCGTGCCCATCCGCGCGTCGCGCGTCGATATACTCTGAAAGCCCTGCTTTCTCGAAATTTTCGATTGCCTTCTTATGCCTCGACTCATCGACTTCCACGGTGATCAATTTCCCGCCGGTCTTGCTCAGTGCCCACGCTATCCAGATTGCCGAATGCCCGGTCGAGGTGCCGATTTCGAGCGCCTTGGTATATCCGTGCTTGATGATGATGTCGTGAAGCAGCTTACCGTCGGATTCCGGAACATTCCAGTCCTCCCACTGATCCGCGTGAGCGTCGAGGAATTCCCGGACCTTCTTGTCAAGTGCAGTACCTCGGTCGCTCTCCTGTGCGAGAAGCATTGGGACGATGGGGAAGAGAACCGTGAGCGTCACGACCTGTACAATTGTGAGTGTAGTCATTTGCATCTCCCTCCACGATCGGGTGAGTGCACCGTCTTTCCCGATACGATAGGGCAGCCTTCGGCCGCAGGCAAGCGCCCCGCCGGCTTCCCGCCCCGATTGACTTGACTTTCCACGACAAACACGCTAGAACCGCCCTCAATTTTTGGAACCGCGAAGGAGATCTCCGACCTTGTCGAGACCCGCACCCAAAGAGACGAAGACGCCTGCCCAATCGCTGGGCGAGGTGAGACTCAGCAAGATAGAAGACCTGAAGGCTCTCGGGATTCCCGCGTATGCGAGGGGTTTTGTGCCGGACGTGAGCTCGAACGCCTTCAAGGAACGGTTTTCCCACGTGCAGGAGGGCGACAGACCCGATGACGCCCTCAAGCTGGCCGGCAGGATCATGGCCATGCGGACCATGGGGAAGGCCGCGTTCGTCAAACTCAGGGACGCATGGGGAGACTTCCAGGCGTACCTCACCAGAGACGCGCTCGGAGCAGATAACTACAAGAATATCAAAAAACTGGACATCGGCGACATCATCGGAGTGCAGGGCTCCCCTTTTCGCACCAAAACCGGTGAGCTCAGCCTCTTCGCACAGGACGTCGTATTGCTCACCAAGTCCGTGCGCCCCCTGCCGGAGAAGTGGCACGGCCTCGCGGACGTGGAAACCCGCTACCGACAACGCTACGTGGATCTGATCGTCAACACGGAATCACGGGACATCGTGCGCACGAGAAGCCGAATCATTTCATTCGTGAGGGGGTTCCTCTCGTCCAGGGAGTTTCTCGAGGTCGAGACCCCCATGATGCAGGCGATCCCGGGGGGAGCGACGGCCAAACCCTTCGAGACGTTCCACCACGCGCTCGGCCGGCAACTCTATCTGCGAGTTGCGCCGGAGCTGTATCTGAAGCGTCTCCTGGTCGGCGGGTTCGAACGAGTCTTTGAGATCAACCGGAATTTCCGGAACGAGGGGATCTCGACCCAGCACAACCCGGAATTCACCATGCTGGAATTCTACCAGGCGTATGCCACGTACGAAGACCTCATGACAATGACCGAAGAGATGCTTTCCAGCTTGGCAATGGAAATTCACGGAAGTTACCGGTGCGTGTACGGGGAGAAGGAAGTAGACCTCACCCCTCCGTGGCCACGCCTGACCGTGCATGAGGCCATGTGCCGCTACGGAGGACTCACGGAGGATAACATCAATGACTCCACGACCCTGTACAAGAAGGGCTCGGAACTGGGACTCGCGGTCTCCAAAGACGATCCTCCCGGCAAGCTGCTTATGGCACTGTTCGACGAGCTTGTCGAGCACCAGTTGTGGGGGCCGGTTTTCGTTCACAGATACCCGGTCGAGGTCTCTCCACTTGCAGGGCGGAATCTGGACGACCCGACAGTCACCGACAGATTCGAATTGTACATATGCGGTAGGGAAATGGCCAACGCGTTCACGGAACTCACAGACCCCGCGGACCAGCGGCAACGATTCGAAGAGCAGGTCAAACAGCGGGAGCGCGGCGACGAAGAAGCGCAGTTTCTCGACGAAGATTTTCTCAGGGCACTGGAATACGGCATGCCTCCCGCAGCAGGGGAAGGCCTCGGCATCGACCGACTCGTAATGCTCTTGACAAACTCACAGTCCATTCGCGAAGTAATTGTGTTTCCCCATATGAGGCCGGAAAAAGGCGGCGAATGAACATTCCATTTGAAATCCGTGTGGGCCTGCGATACATGCGGGCCAAACGGAAACAGACCTTTGTATCGGTAATCAGTGCCTTCAGCGTCCTGGGAGTAATGCTGGGCGTCATGACTCTGATAATTGTGCTCGGGGTCATGAATGGTTTCGAGAAGGATCTGAGAGAAAAAATCCTCGGCACGGTGTCGCATCTGGACGTGATGGACCAGAGCAGCAGAGTCGTTCACGGCTGGGCTGATCTTTGTGCGCGCCTGGAACGGTTCGACGGCGTCAAGGCCACCACTCCGTATGTGTACGGTCAGGCGATGCTGTCTACGTCGGGAAAGGTGCGTGGCGTGGTGGTGCGGGGAATCGACCTGGCGACCGCGGGAAACGTGATCGCGCTCCCCAGGTACATGGAGCCGGGAAAGGGCAAGCTCGAGGACCTGCGCGCGAACCCGGGCAAACTCGGCGGCATTGTCATTGGAAACGAGCTCGGTGCCCTCAACAGCATCCGAGTCGGGGACGTCGTGCAGTTAATATCCCCCCAGGGCCGGAGAACCCCGGTAGGAGCGATCCCCAAGGTCCAGAATTTCCGTGTGGCCGGGATATTCAAGTCCGGGATGTACGAGTAC
Organism: Thermodesulfobacteriota bacterium; assembly: GCA_040755955.1. Lineage (GTDB taxonomy): Bacteria > Desulfobacterota > Desulfomonilia > Desulfomonilales > Desulfomonilaceae > JBFMAA01. Next base: position 18,344 of record JBFMAA010000041.1, on the reverse strand, counting down.
GATGCGAATATCGTGTACATGAACCTGCCGGAATCACAAAAGTTTTTCGAGATGGGTGACGGTGTCTCAGGCATCGAGGTGAACCTCGCGGACATCTATATGGCATCGGAGGTTGGGAAGCGCATTGAAAAGGCCCTTGGGTCTCCCTTCTGGACGAGAACCTGGAAGGACAAGTACAGAAATCTCTTCAGCGCTCTGAAACTCGAAAAGGTCGCGATGTTCGTCATATTGACCTTCATCGTGCTGGTAGCCGCGTTCAATATTGTGATATCTCTTATTATGCTGGTCATCGAGAAGAGCCGAGACATCGCGGTGCTCAAAGCCCTTGGAGCCACCTCATCGAAAATTATGAGGATTTTCGTCGTGCAAGGGATGGCGGTCGGTATCGTCGGGACCTTGCTGGGAACGGCCGGAGGACTGGTAGGATCCAAGTTGCTGGCCAAATACCCCATTGTGGAGCTCCCCGCGGATATCTACACGATCACCCAGCTCCCCGTGGCGGTCAATGGTTCCGATGTGGCGATCATCTGTGTGGTTGCCCTGACCATTTGCTTCCTCGCGACACTGTACCCATCGATCAGCGCGGCGAGACTGGAACCCGTGGAGGCGCTCAGGTATGAGTGAAGACCTCTTATACAAAGTGAACGGCCTTCACAAGAGCTACACGAACGGCGCTCGCAGAGTGGACGTGCTCAAGGGAGTGGACCTGTCGGTAAAACGCGGGGAATCGATCGCTGTGCTGGGCCCTTCCGGCGTCGGCAAGAGCACGCTCCTGCACGTGCTCGGACTCCTGGACAAGCCCAGCGAGGGCACCCTTCTCCTCGACGGAGTCGACGTCTCGTCACTCACGGAGACGGAACGGGCTCAGATCAGGAACCGTCGCATTGGCTTCGTGTTCCAGTTTTTTCAGCTTCTTCCGGAGTTTGACGCGCTGGAAAACACGATGATTCCAGGGCTCATCGCGGGCGAAGCTCCCGGACAACTCCGGAAGAGGGCTGCCTTACTGCTCGACGAAGTGGGCCTGGCCGAGCGGTCCACCCATCGACCCGGCGAACTCTCCGGCGGAGAACAGCAGCGGGTTGCCATAGCCCGAGCCCTGATCATGGAGCCGGACCTGTTGCTTGCGGACGAACCCACAGGTAACCTGGACCCTAAGACCGGCGAAGAGATCGAAGACCTCATGAGAAGAGTCAACCGATCCCGCAAGACCACCCTGATTGTCGTGACCCACAAGGGATCGCTGTCCCGAGCCATGGACAGACGGGTGGGGCTGGTCGGGGGCATACTGGAGGAGCTGCCATGAGATCCCGAGTCATTGTCATAGCTGCCCTCATGTTGATCCCGATGCTCGCTCAGGGTCAAGAACAGCAGACCAAGAAGGCTCTCGTGCTGCCGGTCAAGGTGATCGGAGAGCAGACTGAACCGAGATTCAGCAACGAACTTGCGGGCGCGTTAGCGACGAGGCTCTCTGCCGAGGGAGACGCGGAGGTGATTCCCGCGCCTGCACTGAAGTCGCTCTTTGAGCCGAAAACCCCCGATTGGAAGCGAATCGCCCGGGTGGTCAAACGACAGGAATTCCTTGCTGCAGTCTGCGGCACAGTCACCAAGCAGGCGGAGGGATACTCGTTGGAGATCGCAGTGGTGGGGCAGGACGAGAGCCAGAAACCCAAGCTCTTCTTCGCCAATGCCACAAGCATGGATGATCTGACGGGACAGTTGGACGACCTGGTCGCCCAGATCGGTAAGGAAGTGTTCGGCCGCCCAACCATTGGGAACATCAAGATAGAAGGCAACAGAAGGATCGACAAGAACGCGATCCTTAACAAGATGTCCGTCAAGCCGGGTGATACATTCAGGCGAGCCGCGATTGCGGAACAGATTCGCAGTGTCTACGACCTGGGCTATTTTGAGGATGTGCAGATTCGCGCGGAGAAGGCGGAACAGGATAAGGTGGAACTGGTTGTCGATGTGAAAGAGAGACCGTCGATCAAGGCCATCGAGATCGAGGGCAACACGGTCTTCACCACCGATAAACTGCTCGACGAACTGACCACCAAGTCTCTGAATGTGGTGAGCATTCAGAAGATGAAGGCTGACATCGAAAAGCTCAAGAAGCTGTACGAAAAAGAGGGCTATTACGAGACGGACATCGAATTCGCGGTCAAGGAGCTCTCCAGAAACGAAGCCAAGCTGGTATTCACGATCAGGGAAGGCGCCAAGAGCTACCTGGTCCACCTCGTCTTTGACGGCAGAAAGAGCATCGACGAAACAGAGCTCAAGAGGGTATTGGGCGTGAAGGAAAAGAGTTGGTTCTGGTTCATCGACGAATCCGGCAAATTCACCCGCGATCTCCTCGAGGAAAACCGGCTCCGGCTCATGGCCTTTTATCGGGAAAAGGGATTCATAAGCGTACAGGTGGGCCCGCCCCACCTTGAGATCGATCAGGGCAGAGCCACGGTAACGTTCTCGATCAACGAAGGAGAAAGATTCCAGGTAAGAGAGGTCAAGATCACCGGAGATCTCGAAAAGCCCGAAGATGAATTGCTGGCCATGCTCAAGACAAAACCGAGAAAGTGGTTCAAGCAATCCGAGTGGGTCGATGATGTAAAAACCCTGACAAAACTGTACAATAACCTCGGCTACGCCCAAGTGGACGTGGAACCAAGACAGAACGTCGACACGAAGCTCAGTTATGTGGATCTGGAGTTTCAAATACACAAGGGCAGTCCGGTCAGGATCGAAAGAGTCGATATCAGCGGGAACGAGCGGACAAGAGACAAAGTGATACGGAGGGCACTCTCGGTACGGGAAGGAGATCGTTTCAGCGCGGACGCCCTGGATGCTTCGAAGAAAGACCTCGAAGGCATGGATTTCTTTGACACGGTGAAGCTCAAGACCATCGAGGGCTCGACCCCCGATCGCATGAACCTGACCGTCGAGGTGTCGGAAAAGAAGACCGGGTCCCTGACCGCGGGCGTCGGCTACTCATCGCAAGAGGGTGCGGTGGGCAATATCGATCTCAAAGAGCGTAACCTCCTCGGGCTGGGCATCATCGCCAACGCGAAGGCGAACATGTCCGGCAAGCGAAACAGCTACGAAGGTTCCCTGACATATCCGTATTTCTTCGACTATCTACTCAGCGCGCAAGTCAGGGCCTACGATACCCAGCAAGCCCAGAAGCAATACACGCGATCATCGACCGGGTTTGGCGTCAATCTGAGCTACCCGATCTACGGGTTATGGGGATTGCACGGGGGCTTCGCACGGGACTCATCGAAGATGACCAATTTCCAAACGGGCTACGGCGCGTCGGTGGTGGATTACTACCGGCAATACAATGCAAACCCGGGCAAATTCAGCGATATCTCTGAAAACAGCCTGGCCTTGAGTCTCAACCGCGACACCCGCAACCACGGGATGCTTCCCACCGCGGGGACGACCGCACATCTGAGGAGCCGGTTCGCCGGACTCGGCGGGGACGTGGCGTACAACAAATTCGACATCGAAGGGAGCTACTACTACTCCCTCTATTGGCGCACGGTGGCAAAAGTCAGGGGAAGCGCAGCTATGCTTCAGGAATCCGGCAATGAGCCCATCCCTCTGGACAGGCGTCTCTCGCTGGGGGGAGTGTACAGCATCAGAGGATACCAGAACGGGGCCGTCGGTCCGATGGATCGCTTCGGAAACGTGATGGGAGGAGACCGGTCCGCGTTTGTGAGTGTGGAATGTCTCAGGCCCCTGGTGGACGCGCTGAAACTCAACGGCGTGGTCTTTTTCGATGTAGGCAATGCGTGGAACGCCTCGCAGAGCGCATTTATGCCTTCAGTCAAAGCAGGAGTAGGGTTTGGGGTTCGATGGCTCTCTCCCATGGGACCCTTGAGAATCGAATATGGCTGGAAAATCAACCCCCAAAAGGGAGAAGAACCCGGGGCCTTTGCCTTTGCCATGGGCCAGCTCTTCTAGGCCCCTATTCTTTCGGAAAACAAGGAGTGTCTTAATGAAAAATCGTGTGTGCGTCCTCATCGCGGTGGCTTTTGCCATCTCTCTCCTGTGCGGAGGATACGCTTCAGCCCAGGACGGCAAGATCGTCTTCGTGGATATCCAGAAACTGATGACCAAATCGACAAAGGCCAAGGCCCAGCAAGACAAGTTTCAAGATGCAATGAAGAAGAGGACGGCTCATCTTGAAAAGCTACGCGCGGATATGGACAAGTTGAACAAGGAAATCAACGACAAGGGCCCCATGCTCAACGAAGAGAAACGCGTCGAAATGCTCAGGCAGATGAAGTACAAAGAGATCGACTATCAGATAGCCGAACAGCAGGCCAAGGCGTTCATGCAGAATGAGCAACGGGAAGCCGAGCAACTCTTTTTGCAGGAAATCCGCGACGTGATCTCCGGTATTCAGAAGAAGTACAATTACAAGCTGGTGCTCAACAGCGGGGCGCTGCTGGCTGCTGAAGATGCCATAGACATTACGGACACGGTGGCAAAGGAGTATGATTCGCACAAGCCTGCCGCCTCGGCGCCACAGCCGAAGCAGCCGCCAAGGGCCGCACCGACTCCGGCGCCGGCGCCCGCCGCATCTGACAAGAAGAAGAGATAGGATCCGCCATGCCCGCGAGACGGGCCCAGCGAACCGTAAGAATGCAACCCCAGCGGAGAATCCCTGCACCACACCTTGGAGGCGGCGACCAGCGGGAGCCGCCCAATCCCAAGAGTTTTAGGGGATGGGGGTCTAGGGGAAGGGGCGTTTTACTAATAACGTTCGATTTCTTCTCTTTTCGAGAAGAAATCTTCAGGCCGGCAGCTCTGGGAGAAAGCAACGAGCCTTTCTTCGCTTGCGGAGAACCAACTCGCCCCGCCATCGGTCTTCATGCGGACCGAGAAAGGTGGACGCGAATTTGGTTGCGGCTCCCAGCCGTCGTTTTGCAAAACGCCCCTTCCCCCAGAATTCGCATTTGCATGAGAGAACGAGAGGAGGGCCATGCTGAGCTACTCGTTGGCCGAACTGGCCCACATGCTGGGAGGCGAGGCATCGGCATCCCCGGGTCCTGAAATCCGGGGGGTGCGCACCATCGAGCATGCTGGCGAGGCAGACATCACGTACGTCACGCACCCACGGTATCTTGCCGCGTTGGGGAGCAGCAGCGCGTCTGCCGTAGTCCTCCCGCAAGCCATGAAAGGAACGGTGGATCTGCCGTCCATCACGGTATTCAACCCGGAGGCGGCTTTTGCAAGGCTCACCGCGGTGTTCTACCCGTACCCAGAGGCTCGGGCGGAGATTTCATCAAGAGCTGAAGTACACCCTGAGGCTCGATTGGGTGCGGGCGTATCCGTGGGGGCGTTCTCGGTGGTGGGCCCCGGAGCCGTGATCGGTGACGGAACCGCCATCGCCGAGCACGTGATCGTGGGCGAAGATGTCCACATAGGGCCTCACTGCAGGATATTCCCCAATGTGACGATCTACCCCCGAGTCTCCATAGGAGCACGGGTCGTGGTGCATTCCGGTACGGTGATCGGAGCCGACGGATTCGGGTTTGCACGGGACGCGGATGCACAGGGAAGGCCCGTCAATCTGAAGAAGTTTCACAACGGAACCGTGGAGATCGGCGACGACGTGGAAATCGGGGCCCTGTGCGCGATCGACCGGGCCCTGAGCGGCGTGACCAGGCTCGGCAACGGGGTGAAGATCGACAACCTTGTGCAGGTGGGCCACTCGGTCACTGTGGGAGACGGCACCGTCATCGCGGGGCAATCCGGGATTGCGGGAAGTTCGTCCATCGGCAGGTTCGGCATGGTAGGAGGACAGGTGGGCATCAGGGACCACGTGTCGATCGGCGACGGCGTGATCCTGGCCACACGGGTAGGGATCTACAGGGACGTGCCCGACGGCTCGGTAATGGCCGGATCGGTCCCGGCAATGCCGCACCGGGTGTTTCTCAGGGCGCAGGGGCTGTTCAAGAGGCTTCCTGAAATCGTGGAGCGGCTGAGAAAAGTGGAAGCCATACTCAAGTCCGAACGCAGCAAATCGTAGAGGAAGTGCATGATTCATCCCACCGCAATCGTCGACAAAGGCGCCGAAATCGGGAAAGACGTCCGAATCGGCGCGTATAGCCTTGTAGGAGAAAAGGTAGTCATCGGGGATGGCTGCGAGGTTGGACACCATGTGACCATCGAGGGGAACACGCGCATCGGCCCCGGCACCCTGATCTCCCAGTTCGCGGCAATCGGCGGACCGCCGCAGGACCTGAGCTACCGCGGTGAGGATACGCGAGTGGTCATCGGTGCCGATGTGAGGATCAGGGAATACGTGACGGTGCATCGCGGCACGGTGAAAGGCGGAGCACTCACCACGATCGGAGATCAGTGCTTTCTCATGGCGTATTGCCACGTGGCCCACGACTGCACGCTCGGAGAGGGCGTGATCATGGCCAATTCAGCCCACCTGGGCGGCCATATCGAGCTCGGAACCCGAGCCATTCTCGGTGGGATAGTGGCGGTGCACCAGTTCGTGCGAGTCGGTGAGTTTGCGCTGGTTGGCGGACAGTCCGGTGTGGCAAAGGATGTCCCGCCGTACAGCCTTGCGTCGGGGCCTCGGGTTTACCTGTACGGACTCAACGAAGTGGGACTGAGAAGGAACGGCTTCACCCGCGAAACCATCCGGGATCTGAAAAAGGCTTTCAAGATCGCATTCCGTTCAGGGCTGAAGATGACCGAGTCTGTGGAGAAGATACGTGCGGAACTGGACGGCTCGCCACAAGCACTCACCTTTGCCGAGTTCCTGGCCTCCTCGAAGAGAGGAATTGCCCGGGTCTCTTTGAGTCGACACGCGTTCAGGACAGCATGACTCCGCATCGCCTGGGCATCATAGCGGGAACAGGATCGCTTCCTCTGATGGTGGCGGGCGAGGCCGGCACACGAGGGCATCACACGCTTGCCGTCGCGTTTGCGGGCTTCACGGACCCTGCGCTGGAACGTGTCGCGCACGAGACGGTCTGGCTGAAGCTCGGGCAGGTCGAGAAAGTCATTTCCCACCTGAAAGTCCGGGGCATCACCAGAGTCGTCATGGTGGGCAAGATCGAGAAGATGAACCTGCTGCGACCCTGGAATCTCAGACTGGACCGCCGCGCCCTTCGCATCATCAGATCGCTCACGGATTGGCGCGATGACACGATCCTCGCTGCGATCGCGAGTGAGCTCTACAAGGACGGCATCGTGGTGGACGAGATCACGGACTGGGCTCAAGGCCTTATGGCGGCCCACGGGGTGATGACAAAGAGATCACCCACCGAAAAGCAGTGGAAGGACATCGAATTCGGGAGAAGCATGGCTCAGGGAATAGGCGCGCTCGACATCGGCCAGACCATCGTCGTGAAGAACTCCGCGGTCATCGCAGTCGAGGCGATAGAAGGCACCGACCGGGCTATCAGACGCGCCGGAGATCTGGGCGTGGCCGATGCGGTCGTGGTGAAGATGGCGAAACCCGCACAGGACATGAGGTTCGATGTTCCAGGAGTGGGTCCTTCCACCATCGAGAGCATGATAGCGGCCAAAGCCTGTGTGCTCGCGGTCGAAACCGGAAAGACCATGATTACCGATTCCCGCACGATGATCCAAATGGCCGACGCACACAAGATAGCGGTAGTGGGTATCCCGCCGGAAGGCCCCCTCCCGTGACAGTTCCCGGTTAGATTAGGATTTCCGGGGGATGGGACTTCTTGTAAGATGTCCCTTCCCCCGGACCCCCATCCCCAAGAACTTTTGGAGCATTGCGGCTCCCGCCGGTCGCTACCGAACAAGCCTTGTCCAATGTGCGACCGTATTTGAGAAACGGAGCACTTAGTTGCCGGTGGCAGAAATACGGTTCCGGATCTCGGACGCTCGTGGTTGTGGAAGAGCGGTTGTGAATGATACGTCACGGTATTTGCGCCATTAAGCACTTAGGGATCGTCCCACTATAAGTAAAGCAATCCTCGAAGCTGAGGTGCAAGAGCCTCCGACCGTCATTCCGGCGGAAGGCGGAATCCAGTCGTCCTCGCAGGACCTGGACCCCGGCTTTCGCCGGGGTGACGAGGCAGCCGGCTGACCCGGTTATTTCAGGACAGACTCTTAGAGACCGTACCTGCACGCCACCCCGACCCGGAAGGGAGAGACTTTGCAAATTTACCGTAGACTACTGAACTACCTCCGCCCGTACCTCATCAAGCTTCTTGTTGCGGGGATCTGCATGGTGGGCGTGGGCGCATTGACCGCAACACTCGCATATCTAGTCAAACCCGCGCTGGACGACATCTTCTTCGACAAAAACATGCGAATGTTGTTCTGGATTCCGGTGGCAGTGGCGTGCGTGTATCTGGTCAAGGGCTGGTGCGATTACGGTCAGTACTACCTGATGTCGCTAGTGGGGCAAAGCGTGATCAGGGACCTTCGTCGGGACATGTACCACAAGCTCTCGGACATGTCGATGGGGTATTTCGTGCGGCACTCCACGGGAGAGCTCGTGTCGCTCATGAACAACGATGTGTACATGGTCCAGGGGGCCATCACGACCGCAGTGACGGGCGTTCTCAGAGATGCGGTCACGATTGGGGCGCTTGTGTGCGTGATATTCTATCGGGACTTTCAATTGGCCTTCATCGGGCTGGTGGTGTTTCCGCTCGCGGTGTATCCGTTAATCCTGTTTGCGAGGAAGCTCAAGAAATACGCCCGTCGCATGCTGGTTTCGATGGAGGACATCACTGAGCGCATTAACGAGACCATATCGGGGATTCGCATAGTCAAAGGTTTTGCCATGGAGGACTACGAGCGGAGTCGCTTCGCCGAGGCGAATGAGAGGCTGTTCCGGGCATTTGTGAAGCGCTTCAAGCTGCGCGCTCTCTCCAATCCGGTGATGGAGACCCTCGGAGGCTTCGGCGTCTGCGCAATCTTGGCGTACGGCGGCTATCAGGTGATACAGGGCACGTCGACCCAGGGAACGTTCTTTTCGTTCATGGCTGCTCTGATGATGTTGTACGAACCGGTGAAGCGTCTCAACGACATCAACCTCACCGTCCAGGAAGGGATTGCCGCGGGAGAGCGAATCTTTGCCATGCTCGACACCGAACCCGACGTGAAGGACAAAGCCGACGCGCTCGTCCTCGACGGGGTGCGTGACCGGATCGTGTTCGACCACGTGAGCTTTTCGTACGACACAGAGCCGGTGCTCCGGAACATTTTCCTGGAAGCCCGGGCCGGCGAAGTCGTCGCCATCGTCGGGGAGAGCGGCGTGGGCAAGAGCACGCTTCTGGACATTCTCCCCAGGTTCTATGATGTGGCGGACGGAAGCATTACCGTGGACGGTATCGATGTCAGGGATTACACCCAACGATCGTTGCGGGACAACATCGGTATGGTCACACAGCAGACCATCCTCTTCGACGACACGGTGCGCAACAACATAGCCTACGGCCGTCCCGATCTCCCCATCGAACAGGTGGAATATGCCGCCCGAGCCGCGCATGCGCACGAGTTCATCTCCGCGCTGCCCAAAGGCTATGATACGCTCATCGGAGAGAACGGCATCAAGCTGTCCGGCGGTGAACGCCAAAGGATCGCCATTGCACGGGCCCTGGTCAAGGACCCGCCTGTGTTGCTGCTCGACGAGGCTACGTCCAACCTTGACTCCGACTCGGAACAGGCGGTACAGCAGGCTCTGGAAGAGCTCATGAAGGGCCGAACCACGCTTGTGGTGGCGCATCGGCTCTCCACCATTCGCAACGCGGACCGGATCTACGTGCTCAGGCAAGGAACGGTAGTGGAAGAAGGCCCCCACGACGAGCTGCTTGCGAAGGACGGGGAATTCGCCAGGCTCTACAACCTGCAATTCGCCAAGGACGCGACCACTGGCAATAACCGGCACCCCTTGCCGGCTTAGTGCGCGGTTTCCGGGAAATCGGAATTCTGGGGGAAGGGGCGTTTTACTAATAACGTTCGCTTCCTTCTCTTTTCGAGAAGAAATCTTCAGTTCAGCAGCTCTGGGAGAAAGCAACGTGCCTTTTCTTCGCTTGCGTAGAACCAACTCGCCCCGCCCTGGGTCTTCACGCGGATCGAGAAAGGTGGACGCGAATTTGGCTGCGGCTCCCAGCCGCTTGGTTGCAGCTCTCATCTGTCGTTTTGAAAAACGCCCCTTCCCCCAGCGCCCCATCCCCCTAAACCTTTGAGATTGGGCGGCTTCCGATGGTCGCCGTCTGGCATGCCCAATTGTAGTGGTTCCCGCAAACCACGAATAGTCGGCACAGGGGTTGGGCTAGTGGGGCAGCCTTTCCAGAACCGTCTCAAAACCCCGGAAGCGTGGCACGCTTTTCACCTTGACCGGCACCCACCTACCGGGCTATTGACCGGCATCACTGAGAGACGCATACCTCCACAGCTCCGTGAGAGCGACAGACAGTAGCCCAGGACGTGAGTCCCCGGCGAGGATTGTGGCACGATTTCCGACCAACAACCACTTTTGTACGGTTTCTTTCAGCCTGCCATTCTTGTGCAGTCCTGCGTCTTGAAGAGAAGACCTCTTTCCACCCCTGTTGCACCACGCCTCCTGAACGGCTATTCTTGTGTCCGCGGTCGATCCGCAGAGCACTCCGGCGGTGGCGATCCATGAGGCATGGTTCCGCTTTGCTTCAGGCAATTTACTCCGTTCCCTCTGCTCTGTACTACGGAGTCCAGAAATCTCGGGAACTCGCGTACCGTGGGGGAATCTTCAAGGGCTCCCGGGCACCTGTTCCGGTGCTGTCTGTCGGCAACATCCTCATGGGCGGGAGCGGGAAGACTCCGTTCGCGATCTTTCTTGCTCGGGCGGCCATGCGTCTCGGCGCACGCCCCGCGATCGTGAGCCGTGGGTACAAAGGAACCAGCCGAGCTCCGTTTCTTGTGGTCGGCGACGGGAGATCACCGCATCCTCTCGTGAGCCCGGCCGTTGCCGGCGACGAACCGTGGCTTATGGCTTGGAAGCTGCCGGACGTTCCGGTGCTCGTGGGCCGGAAGCGCATCCATCCCTCGACCGTTGCGGCCGAGCAATTCGGGTGCGATCTGGTGATCCTTGACGACGGCTTTCAGCACTTGGAGCTCCACCGGGACTTGGACATCGTGTTGGTGGACGGATCGGAGGACCGGATGTTCCCCCGAGGAAGGCTTCGGGAGCCGATCTCTGCTCTGAAGAGGGCGGATCTCGTCTGCTTCCGCGGACCTGGAGAAATCCCCGGGTGGCGGAGCCTCACCGCGAAGCCGGTCTTCCGTTACCGAGTCGTGCCCACCGGCTTGCGGGTGGGGGGAGAAGCTGCCTCGATTCAGCACCCTGACATCTATGCCTCCCGGGAGGTGGTGCTCGTATCGGGAATCGCCAATCCCGACAGGTTTCGCAAGACAGCGGAAACGCTGCAATGGCACGTGAAAGATCACCTGATCTTTCCGGATCACCACGCCTTTTCTGAGTCGGACCTGGCGCTCATTCGCGAAGATTCCCCGGACACCCCAAAAGTCTTCACGGAAAAGGATTGGGTGAAGCTCCCGGATTGGTTCAGGAGAAACCCTGATGTGGCCGCGCTGGAAGTATCCGTGGTCATGGATGACGAAGCGCCGTTCCTGCAGTGGATATCCGCACATGCATCAGGACGGGAGGGTGGTCGATGAGTCTCTCTCTCAGTCTTTCGGTGTAGGAGCGGCTGGGCGCTGCGGCCAATAATCGCGGCCACCTTGGTGGGTCCGCGTGCCGTCCGATGGCGGGGCAGGTAGGTTCTGCGCACATGGAAACCGCAATAGTGTCCCGCGTTGACAGTTACGGCTGGTTTCACCCTCCCCTTGCCCCTCCCATCAAGGGAGGGGAACAGCAAACCTTCTCCCCTGGCGGGAGAGGGAAGGGAGGGGAACAGCAAACCTTCTCCCCTGGCGGGAGAGGGAAGGGAGGGGAACAGCAAACCTTCTCCCCTGGCGGGAGAGGGAAGGGAGGGGAGTGATTTGAGCACTTTGACAATCCCGCGAGTTTCAAGATGCTTAACTACTGCTTTCGCCGGGGCAGAATCGCCACAGACCCCGCTGCGGAAGCGGATGCAGACAACAAATCTTTGCGGTAGGAGAAGAATTTGAACCCGGGTAGTACATTGGAGAGGCCGCAAGAGGTCATCGAGGCCGGCCCTGCCGCCGAATCCAGCGCAGAAAAGGGACCTCTGGGTATTGGGGCCACGTTCGCGGTTGCCGTGGGGATATGGTTGGCGTCGTTCTGCCTGGATTTCTTCGTGCTGTTTGTCGTGACCGTGGTGTAGGCCATCAAAACCCCCGGCCTTACCGACCCCTCCTTCCTCATCCGTCCGGAGACTCAAGGTCTCCTGATGTCACTGGCGACCTGCGTGACCATGCCGGCCTCGACGGCACTGTTGCTCTTGATCGTGAAGCTCCGAGGCGGGCCGTCGCCGGCTGACTACATGGCTGCCGTGGATGTTCCCTTGTCCCGGATTCTCGGGTGGGTCGGCATGACGCTGATACTGGGCATGGTCGCCTCAGTGGTGAGCGCCGCAGTGGACCGCCCGATCCCGGAGTTCATCATTTCCGTGTACGAAGGGGCGTATTTCTACCCGGTGCTTTGGGTCGGCCTGGTGGCGTGCGCTCCGGTGTACGAGGAGGTCCTTTTTCGAGGCTTCATGTTCAGGGGGATAGCGGCGTCCCCGCTGGGGCCCGCGGGGGCAGTAGTGCTGACCGCGGTCGTATGGAGCGCGGCTCACTTCCAGTATGAGCACTTCGAGCTCGGCATGCTGATCGCGTTCGGGCTGGTGCTGGGAATGGCTCGGCTGCGTACTCGTTCGCTGCTGCCCTGCATTGCCATGCACGCGGTGTTCAACCTGCTCGCCGCGATCGAGGCCATGGCAGCCTTGGGGCTGGCGGGATGGTGAACAAAGGTAATGGTTCAGCGGGATCGTCTGTCCAACTTAGTAATCCAGTTCGTAAGTTGGGTCACACATTTTTCAGACTCTCCCATCGTAGCGACAGGACCCCGTGCCGGTCGGCGGCGGGCCGGCCGGCTGAACGCCCACAAGGCCAGTAATTGTTGTGTGGAGATGGAAGCGATAACAGTCTGATGTCCGGAATAGATGCGTCCCAGAGCAAGCAAGCCCTGTTCTGTCTTGATATTTGGCGGTTTTTCTGGTATCATCGGTCGACAGTTCGTCGGGGAACCATTGGTTCTCTTCATTCCTGTGGCCGAGGGGTAACCGGTTTGTGTAGGACTGCGGTTTTTGCCATATTCGGTGTATTCTTCCTTCTTTCATCCACTCTCACAGCCGCGGAACGGACCACTCGAGCGGTTCGGCATGCCGAAGAAGCAGCAAGCGTCGAGGACTCAGGCGTGCACCAAAAGGTTGTGGGCTCTCGTCAGTCGCGAGCAACCCCTGCCGGAGAGATTCCCGATGCGTCAGGGGAGAAGGCCGGAACGCGAGCTCCTGTCTCTGCCCGACCGAATGAAGTGAAGCTCCCGGAGGACGGAGGGTTTGACTTCTTGTCCCTGGACCCGCTGGACCTCTTGGCATTGGACAACATCAAGCCGCTGTACACCTCGCCCCGCCTTCAGGACGAAGGGGTATGGAGCTGCACCAATTCACCCCGTGATTCCCAGGGCCGGCCCCTGACCTACCAGACCTTCTACCGCCCCAGTGTGGAATTCCCCAATGCCATCGTGTTCATGATGGTGGTGGACATGCGCAAGGTGTTCATGAAGTACTACGTGGGGTCCGGGGAACCTGGAGCTGCTCAGGCGGTCAATGATGTGGAACCCGTGTTGAGGCCCCGTCTTCTCGCGATCACCAACGCGATGTGGATGCAGCGTCATTCCAAGGATGCAGGGTCGATATTTAGGGGTAAGATGATTTACCCCATGACCGACGGGGTGGCCAGCCTGATCGTCTACAAAGACGGTACGGTGGACGTGAGAGAATGGGGACGGGACGTGCGCAAGGACCGGGTCGAAGATGCACGACAGCTTCTCCATCTTATTGTGAAAGACGGCGCCGTGGTGAACACTGTGGTCCAAAACGGCAAAGTGAAGGACGCGGAGATCGGCCTTGGATTTCTTCTGGGTGGCGGAGGTCGCGACCAGGATGGGAAGCATTTCTGGTATGTGGCCCATCGCAGCGGGTTCGGCGTGCGCAAGGACGGCAACATTGTCTTTGCCGTGGGGCATCACATAGGTACAAAGGATCTGGCGAAAGCTCTCGCTCTGGCCGGCTGCGAAAGGGCCATGCACGCGGACGCGAACCCACACAACATCGTCGGAAACCTGTATCTCAAGGATGCGTACGGAAATCTGTTGCGTAAGGCCATGCTCTCTCCCGAGCAGCCCAACGCCTCGATCAAGAGATACGAGGACGGGTACTCGAAAGATTTCTTCGGGTATTTCACCAAGAGCGCACAGGCTCCCTCAGGAACCGGGGCTGCCGCGAAAAAGTCCCCCAAATCAGCGAACCGAAGGTAGAACGGGCATGGTAAAGGCTGAGCTTGTAGTGGCAATAGTCGTTGTCGGACTGTTGGGCGCACTCCCCGCATGGTCGGACCAGGACGGGCCGGGGCAGTCCGGAGGGTCCGGGTCGCTTGTGATCGAGGCGATTGAGAAAGCGAACGCCGGTCAACCGGACGCGGCGCTGAAGCTCTTCGATCGCTGCCTTGAAGCAGGGAATCACAGTGCGTCCGTCTATCTGAACCGAGGGAGAGTACTGCTCGCCCAAGGTAAGATCGAGGCCGCGCTCAAGGACATCGAGCACACGGTCAAGATCGATCCCAACCTTGCTCCCGCGTACCAGACCCGGGGCATCTTGTTTCGGAGATTGGGGAACCTCAACAAGGCCCTCCAGGATTTCAACAAGGCCATAAGACTGGACCCTCGCGATCTGCACGCGCGGATGAACAGGGCCTGGCTATACTTCGACGCGGGGCTCGAAAAGAAGAGTCTGGAGGATCTGGACGGCATCCTGCAAAAGGCTCCCCACCTAGTCCAAGCCCTGGGCAACAGAGCGTACATACGGGCACAGATGGGCGACTACGAAGGGGCAATAAAAGACCTCCAGACCATAGTGGACAAGGATCCCCAGAATGTGCACGCGATCAAGCATCTCGGGTTCATCTTCAAGAAGGCGGGTCATGCAGTCACCGCCCTGAAGTGCTACAAGGTCGCGGCCAAACTCGAGAAAGACCCGGCCCGTCTCAAGCAGATCGACCGTGAAATTCAGGACCTTGCACGTAAGGCCAAGCAGAACATCAGTGCTGCCCGGTAAGCGGATCACCCCCTCGCACACAGATGAGAGTCTCTCTTCTCAGGCAGGCATTGAAGCCTGCCTTTCTCGTTTGACATAGCACCCGGAGATGCGTACGATGCACCGGACTTGCCTTGAAGGAGGGGTACATTGATGAGGCAGAATCTGCTAGTAGCTGTGGTGTGTGTGGTGTTCCTGCCAGGGGCTTGGCTGCATGCCTTCGGACAGGACGCGAAGCCGGTGCCGCTTCCTGCACCGAAGCTGGATCAAGCCAAATCACTGGCGCAGGCTCTCACGGTGAGAAAGACGTCGAGGGAATTCAGCGTGGGGAACCTCACGCCGCAGACCCTCTCAAACCTGCTCTGGGCTGCGTTCGGCATCAACCGGGCGGAATCGGGGAGGCGCACCGCTCCGTCTGCGCTCAACCGCCAGGAGCTCGACGTGTACGTCACCACTGCCGAAGGCGCCTATCTCTACGATCCGAAGGCGCACGCGCTGGCGCCTGTCGTCTCGGGTGACATCCGACCTCTGACGTACACCCAGGCGTACTGCAAAGACGCTGCGGTCAATCTGGTCTATGTCGCGGACCTCTCCAAGATGGGCGACACGGACGAGGGGGCCAAGATGTTCCTGGCAGGGGCTGACACCGGGTTCATCGGACAGAACGTGTACCTGTATTGTGCGTCCGAAGGATTGGCCACGGTCTTTCGCGCTTCCATCGACAAAAAGAAGCTGGCGCAAGCCCTGAAACTCCGCGCGGACCAGCGCATTACGTTTGCGCAAACAGTGGGGTTTCCCAAGGCTCACAAATAACCCCTGCGAAGCATTGGAAACCAGCAATGATATGAGCGGGCTCGGCGCCAGATTCCACGAATAACTGAGGACATACGTGGACTCTTACTTTTTTTGTTGACTCGGACCTGCGCGAACAATAGACTCGATTGGCTTCCCGTACTTTCCCCGATAGAGCTATTTCCCGGTTCTGCATGGTTTAAGGAAAGGAGTTTTCTTAGTGAAATCACTCGTATGTATGAAACAGGTCCCTGATACGGAAACACTTGTACAGGTAAACCCCGCAGGGACCGGCATCGTCACCGAGGGAATCAAGTACATCATCAACCCATACGACGAATTCAGCGTCGAAGAGGCACTGCGGCTGAAGGAGAAATTCAAGGCCGGTGAGGTCGTGATCCTGTGCGTCGGGACCGACCGTGCTACCGAGGCCATTCGCACCGCACTCGCCATGGGCGCGGATAAGGGCGTTCATGTCAAAGACCCGTGCCTCGAAGGTGCCGACCCCTACGTCATGGCCCAGACCCTTGCCGCGGCAGCCCGCCTGATAGAGTTCGATATCGTTTTCTGCGGGCACCGGGCTATCGATGACGACTTCGGAGAAGCCGGGGCCATGCTGGCAGAGCTCCTGGAGCTGCCGCAAGTGACGCTGGTCACCAAGGTAGAAGTCGCGGCAGACAAGAAGACCGCCACCATGGAGCGCGATGTGGAGGGCGGAAAGGAAACCGTCGAGGTGCCGCTCCCGTGTGTGGTGACCTCCCAGAAGGGCCTCAACGAACCTCGGTACGCGTCCCTGCCCGGCATCATGAAGGCCAAGAAGAAGCCCATCGACGTGAAGGATCTTTCTGCCCTGGGACTGACTGTGGAAGCGAAACTGCAAACACGCGCGTACGCCATGCCGCCGGTGAGAACCGCAGGCAAGAAATTCGAAGGCATGGAACCCCCGGACGCGGCAAAGGCCGTGGTTCAGGCTCTGCGAAACGAGGCCAAGGTCGTCTGAGCGCCCCTGCAAAGAGATGTGTGAAGGAGAGTCACTTATGGCAAAGGTAATGATATACGGAGAAATCAGGGCCGGAAAGCTCAAGAAGACCGCGTTCGAGCTCGCGAGCGAAGGCCGAAGACTTGCAGATTCCCTCGGCGGAGATCTGACGGCAGTGTTGGTGGGTCCCCTGGCGGAATCCCTTGCCCCGGAGCTTGGTCGCTTCGGAGTTGACACCGTGTTCGCAGTCAACGCTCCCGAGCTGGAGGCCTACAACAGCGAATACTATGCTCAGGCGCTAGCACACGTCGTGAAAGAGAAGAGTCCGGATATTCTGCTCATCAGCCACACGATGCACGGCAAGGACATCGCCCCCAGAGCGGCCGCGAAACTCGGGGTTGCGTACGTGGCTGATTGCATCTCCTTCGAACTCGACGGGAGCACACTCGTGGGGAAGCGCCCCATGTACGCGGGCAAGTGCTATGCGAAATGGGTCGCGCTCGGGAGCCCCCAAATTGCTTCTGCAAGGCCCAACGTCCTGGTAACCGCGGAAAACCCCAAGGATGCCAAAGTCGAAACCGTCGCGTTTTCGGTGAACGCGAACCGCCGGACGTACACGACCAAAGACCTCAGCCTCGACACGACCGGCAAAGTGGACCTCACCGAGGCGGAGATCATCGTATCCGGCGGACGCGGCATGGGTGGCTCGGACTACTCACTGCTCGAGGAGATGGCATCGATCTTCGGTCCCACCGCAACCGTAGGTGCATCGCGGGCTGCCGTCGACGCGGGATGGCGTCCACACTCGGACCAGGTCGGACAGACCGGCAAGACGGTCACTCCGAACCTGTACGTGGCATGCGGCATATCAGGTTCCATTCAGCACCTGGCCGGCATGGGGTCGTCCAAGGTCATCGTCGCCATCAACAAGGACACGGAAGCCCCCATATTCAGCAAAGCAGACTACGGGATTGTGGGCGACCTGTTCAAGGTGGTGCCGGAGTTCAACAAAGAACTGAAAGCACTCCTGGCCGAGTAGGCCTCGCCGGCCCGTCCCGGGGCAACGCCCTCCAGGGGAAACCCTTTTGTCAGAAAGTCTCCCGGGGGAAACCCTTTATCAGAAAATGCGATTCCGGGGGAAGGAACTTCTTGCAAGAAGTTCCTTCCCCCGGATCCCCATCTTCAAGAACTCTTGGGATAGTGCGGCTCCCGCTGGTCGCCGCAGAGAAAGCCGGCTCGTCGAGACGCCGGTGGGGGAGCATTTTCATGCTTGGTTGTGGCCGCGTGCGGGCATGGTGGTT
>JBFMAA010000040.1:0-43732 GCA_040755955.1 Thermodesulfobacteriota bacterium | reverse complement strand
TAACGTGGACCCTGAAGACTAAACCGAACCCAAAGTTTCCTCAATTGTGACGAGGAGATAGCCGCACGAGACTTGGTTCTCTGGAAAAAAACTTCAGTCTAAGAGTTTTCGGAAGGGGGTCCGGGGGACAACCCTTTTGCAAAAGGGTTTCCCCCGGAAGACTTTCATGGGACAGACTTCAGTTTACGGCCGAGAATCCGATTCTCTCACCTCCCACGAATCCTCATATTCATGATTCCGCAGGTGATACGCGCACCCGTCTTCAGTCTCTACCGTGAAACAAAGGTGGTCCGGTTCTCGCCAGGATGCCACGATAGTGCGCACCTTGATCTCCCTCTCGCCCAGCAAGAACGAAAGGGGCCTTTCACAAGCCCTGGAACTGGCCAGGCATCGGACCGCTGTACGGTTCCACAATTTCCGTGTAAGCTCAGACATCGGTTTTTGCGGCCTCTGCGGCTCCATCAGCAGCCCTGCACCGGATAAAACCGCCCGATTTCATGGTCATCACCACGTGTCCGTGTTGGTTGAGCACCTCGGTCAACCCGCGGATGAATCCTCGATCCGGCTTTGAGTTGGAGCGGTGCGCCTCAAGGAGGGTGACCCGGACCGAAAGACAATCGCCAGGACGCACGGGAATGAGCCAGCGCAGCTCGTCCACGCCAGGAGAGCCTAGGCTGGCTGCGGGCGAAATGTAATGGTCAACCAGGAGCCTCATCGTCACACTGGCAGTGTACCACCCACTTGCGATCAAGCCACCGAAGACGGACTGTGAAGCTGCCACGGGGTCTGTGTGAAAGGGCTGTGGGTCAAAGCGCCGAGCGAATTCGATAATCTCACTTTCCCCGATGGTGATCGAACCGAACTCATGAACAGCGCCGGGCACGTAGTCTTCGAAGTAACGATCTTCCGGTGGTCTCGAAAATGCCATGGCCTTACTAAGACTCCTTGCATCCTTCTCGGGTTCGCAGCCAATCTGCGTGGACCATAGCAGAGATTTGCTTCGCTCGCTCCGAATATAGCTGAATGGATTCAAAATCAGGGTCTATCATGAGTTTCTGCATGAGAAGCCCGTCTTCACCAAACCAGCGCGGTAACAGGCCGCCAAGAAAATAGCCCCGGTGTCTCAGTACATTGACCGCGGCACCCACCCAGGCGCAACCTAGGTTGAGCCAGACTTGCAGCACTACCACCTTCCGATCGAGCGCGTTGGTCTCAAGCTCCCGTAAGTACGCGTCAAAATCCGAGCCCATGCGCCGCACGGCTACGCGGCACACGCGAGCGAAGTCGAATACCGTCATGTCCGCGTTGGATTCAAGGGAGTCCGGCAAGCTCTGATCCGAAATGAGCATGTTTCGCTCATCGTCCAAGGCTGAGTAGAGAAATGTGAGTTCCTTTTCGTACACAGGCGGCAGAAAGACCGTATGGGGCTTCGGCCTGTAGCATCGGAACGCTGCCAAGGCTGCTACCCGGCCCGCAGCGCTTTTCTCTCTGTCATAGGTTTCCGAGGGCATCAGTGCCACTTCCAGAGCCGTCTCGATGCAGCGAAATTCGACGACCGCTTTCTGCATGATCATGTGGTTACAGACCGGCTCACCCCACGCTTCCTCGATTCTTTCTTGTCGGGGGAGCCATTGGCCAAAAACGAACTCCAGCATCCTCCGGTTCAGGCCGAGTTTGCGGTATTCCACCAAGACCAGCCCCGCACCCACCTCGTACAAAGCCTCGCACGGCGCGGACCTGAACAGGTGCTGCACGCCCACGACTTTGCCGTCCGCATTGCGAGCCACAATGGAATAGTATGCTCCAGAGTCGTTGGCCTCGGTCAGAGCCTGAGGATCGTAGAAAACCCTGATCGGGTAACCTTCGCCGTACACGTCTCTGAAGAGCGCCGTGATTCCTTCAGCGTCTTCGGGACGAAAAGAGCAGACCTCGATCGCCTCGTCAGGGGTGGTATCATTCATGGACTGGTTTTCCTTCATTCTGCTTGCTTCGCTGCATTGTCGGCGGCCGCGAAGATTTGTTGGCGGAATCCGCTTCACAGGAATAAATGGCTGTGCTTCACCCATGGTTGTGCGCTGTTTGCAGGTGCGTAGCACCAACTCAGCACGCCATCGGATTTCACGCGGGCCGGGAAAGGTCGACGCGATTATTGGTTGCGGCTCCCAGTCGCTCTGTGCACGCCGTTGCAGGCGCGAGATCCGTTCGTAAGCGGCATCAGGCGCCACGCAGCCTACGTTTTGCGGCCTGACCCAGGGCGTCTGCGGCCCAGATGGCTGACTCAACCATTTCAGCAGCCACGGGGAACCATGTGGAATGAATGGTCTCGCCCGATGCCGTGGTTGCCTCGGCCACTCTTCTTATGTCCTCGCGGCTCGGGTGGGACACATCCAGATCCTCCAAGCAGACAGGTAACCCCACGCTCAAACAAAAACTGAGAACTTGGTCCACGTCTTTTGACGGTCGGCCCTCCAGGACCATTTGCGTCACGAGGCCGAAAGCCACCTTGTGTCCATGAAAATTGGCGTGGGAGGCTTCCAGAACCGTTAAGCCGTTGTGCACTGCGTGAGCTCCGGCCAAGCCGCCGCTCTCAAACCCCAAGCCGCTGAGCAGAGTGTTGGCCTCGACCACCGCTTCCACGGCCGGTGTCACGGATTTCCGTTCCACAGCCAGTTTGGCCTGGAGCCCGTATTCCAGCAACGTGTCATAGCAGAGTCGAGCCAGCGCAAGGGAAGATAGGGTGGGCGGGCACGCGCCGGTGAGAACGTTCGGTTTGCAGCTCCTGGCGCACGTGTCCGCTTCCCAATAAGTGGCCAGCGCATCGCCCATTCCGGATACCAGCAACTCGACGGGAGCATTGGCCACCAGAGCCGTGTCCACCAAGACGCAGTCCGGATTTTTTGGTAAGACGACGTAACGCTCGAAAACACCCTGCTCCGAATAGATGACCGACAAAGCCGAACACGGGGCATCGGTCGCGGCAATGGTGGGCGCGACGATCACCGGGATTCTCATTTCGTGAGCCACTGCCTTGCCTGTATCGATTACTTTCCCTCCGCCCGCAGCAATGACAAGATCAGCGCCGTTGGCCTTGGCGACGCGGATCAACCGAGCGATCTCCCTGTTTGAGCATTCGCCGCTGAAAGTTTCCTTGTGACAGCCAACCTTGTTGTCTTCAAGGCTGGCCTGAACAGCGGATCCGCACACATTGAACGCCGTCTTTCCGGCTGTGAAGAGCGCCTTTGTACCCATCTCTGCGGCGTGGGTCCCTATTTCCGATATGGCACCAGACCCCTGAACGTAACGAGCGGGCGCACGAAACACGCGACTCATGCGAACCTCTTTATCAGAAAGTCTTCCGGGGGAAACCCTTTATCAGAAAATGCGATTTCGGGGGTAAGCAACTTCTTGCAATAAGTTCCTACCCCCGGACCCCCATCCGAAAACTTTGGAAACATCGGTCGGTTCCGACCATGCCGCGAGTGCTCGGGATGTCGGGCGGTGACTTTCATGCTTGGTCGTGGCCACACGAGGCCTTGTTGGCTTAGTTGTATGATGAAGTCCGATTGGCAGCTTTGTTCCGGACGTTGAGCACAAGGACTTGGCCCACGGGGACTGTCTTTTCGGCTGCAGCTTGAAGCCAGGTTACTTGATCGCATGGTGGCTCAACTCGCATCCTGGTCTTTCAAAGCCACCTTTGACGCGGCCCACTGAGGGTCTGTCCCGAAATACGTGTTGCATTCTGACTCCGCGTGTTCTGTAGGCTCTCGGCATGGATGCCCGCGAGGATATTACAAAGAAGTTCGAATTGCTAGTCCGATTTCTGGGTGAGCGCGAGATGAGATTACTCGTTCCTGCTGAGGCTGAGTCTATAGGCCGCGTTGGGATAACGTTGGTCGCGAAATCAGCGGCCGCGTCTCGGTGTAGGATTGCCGGCGGCTCATGGAACCGTACGATCAAGCCCCGCGGTCCACGAAATGAACCGGCTACTTCGGGACAGGGTGCCGTGCACTTCGGTACCTGAATGATGTCACGGTGCGTATCTGCAACCCGGGACCGACGTCCCGTGCTACTTTCTTGCGTCTCTCCGGACTAAACGTGCGCCTCCGGAGCCCCAGAGGGGTGGCAGATAGTAGCCCGGTGCGTAAGCGCCGCGAGCCCGACGCAGTGAAACGGATACAAGCCCTCCGACGGCCTAGTTATTCCGGTGGATTATCAGAAACCAAGACGCGGTGCACCCCTTTCAATATTTCGACGAGTTCTTCGCAACCTTCGATCCGTGCGATCTCCGAAGCTGTCCGGCCGTGATGGTCTGTGGCATGGACATTCGCGCCGGCTTCCAACAGGAGCTTCACCGCATCCGAGTGTCCTTCCATGGTCGCCTCCATCAAGGCTGTCCAACCGTGATCGGTTCTTGAATTCACGTCAGCTCCCTTGTTCAGCAGTAGCTCGACCAGTTCAAGGTTGCCCGACCTGGCAGCACCCATCAAGGGGGTTCTGCCCTTTGCTTCCGGCTGGTTCACATCCGCTCCGTGATCCACCAGGAGCCTGACCATCTCCAAGTGGCCCCGCTCAGCAGCGATCAAGACGGCTGTCCAGCCCTGTAGCACCACGGGCTTTGGGTCGGCGCCCCTTTCCAGCAGGAGCCTTACCACCCCCGGATGATCTTCCGCAACAGCCCCCACAAGGGCAGTCCAGCCGCGTTCGTCGTTCGCGTGTATGTCGGCCCCGTTGTCCAAGAGAAGCCTCAGCACTTCCAAGTGCCCCTCCAGAGCAGCCGATATGAGAGCGGTCCAGCCCCCTCGGTTCTTGGCATTCACATCGGCCCCCTTGTCCACCAGAAGGCTGACGATTTCCTGATGCCCCCTACCGGCAGCCTTCTTGAGGACGCTACCCCCAAAATCGTCCATGGAATCGACCCGAGCCCCCTTGTCCAGGAGCGCTCTCACCACTTCCGAATGTCCCCGTTCCGCAGCAATATCAAGCGCTGTCCATCCGAGTTCGTTCTTGAAGTCCACTTGAGCGCCCCGGTCCAAAAGCCTCAACATCTCATTCAAGTCGCCTTGTATGGCTGCGGTAAGGAGCTTTCGGTTGATCTCCTCTCCTGTAGAAGTGATCTCAGAGGGCCCCGCAGCCATGCCCATCCAGGGTAAGCCGGCCAGCAAGGTAAAGACGAATCTGCCGATTGGTTTCATGAAATCCTCTCCTGTGCCGACGGTCCGATCGAAAGGCATCCGACCGCGCCGACTATAGCATTAATTGGAGTAGAATCGAGGGCTACAGTTTCGCGATTCTTGTATGGTCGAGGTTGTCACCGAAATTATCGAGGTCCCTGTGAAGGAGGCCCTGAAGCTGATCACCAGCGGAGTTGCCATCAAGTGCGAAAGTCGAGCTACTTGACTGTAGGCAGCTTGGTACTACTCAAAGGCACGCGCATCGGTATCAGTAATCCAATCCCTCGAACAGGTCGGCGATGGGTATCGCGAAGCAGGGGAGCACGTCCTGTCCGTCGAGGGTGCCCGAGTCGGTGAGCAGGGTCTCGGAACCGTCCGGGTGAAGCACCAGCACGCCCTTTGTCCTTCTGTGACCGTCTGGGCCTATCTTAACCGAAGCCTTGTCCAATTCCACCTGAGGCGGAACAGCACCACCATGACCCATAATGTTCCTCATCCCGAGACTGCAGCCTGAAAGGAGGCAACTCCTTGATCAGGCGGATCCACCGACAATCACTTGACATCAAGCTGCCACTGCTGCATACTATGAGTAGCAGGCCCTGCTCAAGACGCTTTCCAAGGGGTACTTCCATGGAACATGCCAGGAAAGGCCATTCTCACAATAGGTATGGGGATGTTAGCCACGAAAAATCTCAAGGAGCAACATATACCCCTGATGTACTAGCCAATTTTGTTGCAAAGGAGATTGTTGGCTCTGTCGACTGCAAAGCCCTACCCTCCCCACTACGTGTCTTAGATCCCGCCGTAGGGGATGGCCAATTGCTCATGAGTCTTGTGGGGCAATTGTGCAAGGTCGGAGACTTGGCAATCGAGGTATATGGTTTTGAAATGGACTCACGGGCTCTCGAGACAGCCGAGAGACGCTTGAAGCGCGCTTTTGGCAACCTGTCGGTCAGATTCAAAGTCGCCAATTTTCTGGATTTTGTCCTTGATCAGGATTTGACGCTTTTTGCCCCTGAGACAACCATAGAATATGACCTCGTCATAGCTAATCCCCCCTATGTTCGCACCCAGATACTCGGAGCCGGCAAGGCTCGCAACCTTGCCAAGCAGTTCGGGCTTTCCGGCCGGGTTGATCTATATTTCCCTTTTGTGCTGGCCATCGTACAGGTATTGAAGCCGACCGGAATCGCCGGGATTATCGTATCAAACCGTTTCATGACAACCAAGGCAGGGGCTCCTCTGAGGAAAGCTATACGGGAAGTCTCCACGATCAGACATATCTGGGATTTGGGGGACACAAAGCTATTTGACGCGGCCGTCTTGCCGGCGGTCTTATTGCTGGAGGGACGAACAGGCGATCACGCTCACAAACCTCACTTCACGACAATATACGAGACCACATCTCCACCCCTGGACCGTGCTGCCAACCCTATTGCCGCTCTGGCCAAGCAGGGCGTAGTGGAGGTTGACGATGGTCGCAGATTTGAGGTGCTGAACGGCATTCTGGAACCTACTAGCAGTTCCGATGCTGTTTGGAGGATCTCCACTCGGGAAGGCGACGCGTGGTTGGCAACCGTCCGGAGGAACACTTGGGGGTCATTCAGAGACATCGGCAAAATACGCGTCGGCGTCAAGACATGCGCAGATCAGGTGTTTATCAGGTCAGACTGGCAGCACATGCCGGAAAATGAACGTCCAGAACTCTTGCGTCCGGTTGTAACGCACCATATTGCAAGACGATTTCGAAGTGTCGAGAGCGAAAGGCCCAGGCAGATTCTGTATCCCCACGAGAGTATCAATGCCACGCGTCGCACTGTTGACTTGGCCAAGTATCCACGGGCCAAGGCCTATCTTGAGAGATACCGTGAAGTGCTTGAACAGCGACGGTATGTCACGGAGGCGGGACGAGAATGGTACGAGATCTGGGTTCCGCAAGACCCATCCGCCTGGGATTTACCAAAATTGGTGTTCCGAGACATTGCCGAAAAGCCTACGTTCTGGGTCGATTTGACCTCTGCAGTGGTCAACGGTGACTGCTACTGGCTGCTTTCAGAGTCACCCAGGGATACCGATTTGCTGTGGCTTGCCGCTGCGGTAGGTAATTCCACCTTCATTGAGAAGTTCTACGATAACCGCTTCCAGAACAAGCTCTACGCTGGACGACGGCGTTTCATGACCCAATATGTGGAGAAGTTTCCTCTTCCTGATCCGGAGAGCCGGATTGGCAGAACCATTATCGATACCGCCAAGGAAGTGTACGAATCTGTGGAATGCGGTTCTACATCGGGCCTTGAAGAACGATTGGACACGTTGGTGTGGCAGTCCTTTGGGCTAGTCCTCGAAGAAGTCCGAAGGTAGTGGAATCTGAAGCTTCCTATTGAGCACGTTGCCTTGGAACTGATGAAATCGACTGAAGAAATGTTCGCCGGTAGTGAGGAAGATGTGGGTCAAGGTTACTGTTGTTCCATCAGTAGTCGCGTAGAAAAGTGCGTAACGGACATCGCAGTGACGGATCTGGAGGCCACGAATCTTAGGTACATCAAGCGGTTCCTCACTGCTCGGACTCACCAAGCCCAAGTCAATTGTTTGAGATGTCTGCAACTTCACTTCCAGCAACTGCTGCCGGATATCAGGGAATCTCCCATCATCCCGATAATCAATGTACCCCAGATATTGACAAACCAGCTTGTGCAGAGCTGTTCCACGATTTCTCTCCTGAGTGTAACCTCCATGGGGAAAACTCACGCCAACCAACTTCCTCAGCCGCTGGAAGATAATCCCGATAGGAAGGATCTTTCCTGCTTCCGGGTCTGCCGTGGGCCCATCCACGAGACGGAGGTCCGCGCAACTGTCAACCACCGGCCTAAGCCTATCGGAATCCGTCTCCACGATGAGTTCCTCTTTGTCCGTTCGAAGATTCAGGCGGGCTTGATATTTCTGCGTCACAGTTCCCGTGTTATCCAGCCGTGCCAAATGAGTCCCGGTTACAACTCTTACCCCCGTTATCGCGTCGGTCACCGACACCCGTATGATAACATACCGACGTGACGGTGCAAGGTCCTCGTTCCAGACCTGTAGGTTGTTTGACTTCTGGACGTAGGTATCGAACAATTGTCCGGGAAATCGTGGTCTCGTCCGCCTGAACGATGTAGGAACGCGGTAACCAAGAGCCTTGCAAACGAGTATCTTCACAGACTTCGATCTGGTTCTCAACGGCAGCCCTTTGAGCGAGATCCCTTCTAGGGATCGCCTCAGCAGCTTCTCAAGAGTTGGTGAAGGAATCCAGAGCGTTGGGTCGCCTATCTCAATCGAATCATAGATCGTTAGACCGCGTTCCCGAATGGCCTGCACGTACCTGTCAGGAATATCCGCGCCCGTCGCCATCTTTCGTTTCCCTCTCGGTCAGCAGGTCTTGAATAGTCACCCCGAGGGCGTCAGAAAGAGCTTCCAGGGTGCTGAGGGTTACGTTCCGCTCACACCTTTCGACTGAGCCTATGTAGGTGCGGTGAAAACCGCACAAATCAGCCAGGCTTTCCTGTGAGAGATTCCGGTCGTGCCGCAGGGAGCGAATGTTACGGGCTAGGATACAAAGAATGGACTGGGTGGGCTTTCTAAGCTGTTTCTTCGCCATTGGTCACTCGACCCCGGAGATCTCGACTCGCTGGATGTGACGAGTACAGTGATCTTCTAGGGCGAGTGACGGCTATAAGTCTACAGACTATGAATAGCATTGTGACTTGCCGGGCTTGATGAGGCATATTTCCATCTGGTGGAGGCGGCGGGAATCGAACCCGCGTCCGGAGATCTTCAGCCTAAGGCATCTACATGCTTGTCCCGAGATTTGTTGTCTCGCCGGATTTGACCCCCTCGGGCACGGTTCTCATCCGGCCAGCCCGCTTGTGAATTCGCGTTGTCCCCAACAGGCACGGGGACTCGGCTATCCTGCTAACCGGCGTCTCATCCCTCACCGCAGGAGAGATCAGGTGAGACGCTGGCCTTTACGCGGCCAGTGCGTACTCGTAATTTTCGCCGAGTATTGTGTATTCCGGGTGGATTAACGAGTCACCGGAGTGCTCGGCATGCTTCCTCGACCTCAACTATCCCCGTCGAAACCTTTTCGCCCCCTTGTGAAGACAGGATATCACACTCCACTCTGTTTTGACAGCCATATGCCGCACAGGTTCCCTGCTCAGAACAGGGACGGCTCCCCGCCGGAGGCGAACCTCTTCTTGACCGCAGAGATCATCCGAATGTGATCCATCTCCGATTGAATCAACACGTCGATCTTGTTCTTGCCTTCCACGTCGGGGAGCATTTTCTGCATTCCCACGAAGAAGGCCACGGAATCTCTCTCGAACTGGAGAGCCACATCCAACGCGTCGAGCACGGAACGAATCTTGGCCAGACGTGATGTTGCCTCCTCGAGGGTAAATATATGCGAGTCCGCGGTGACCTGAAGATAGGCCTCGGCAAGGCCCTCCGGGTCCCACACTCCGATGGCGGGCGACGACTTGATCACCTCTGCGCGCAAAGCCTTAAACGCAGCGATGTGGCCTTCCTCCATGGCTGCCAAATCCTCGAACAGCTTCTTCAGACCAGGGTCATTGGCCCGTTTCATGGCTCCCGTATAGAAGGCGTTTCCATTCTCCTCTATGCGCACGGCCATGGCGAAGACATCCTCTGCATTGCCGAATACAAACATCCAAGCCTCCTTCCTATGCGAATGCGCTGGGGGAAGGGGCGTTTTGAAAAACGCCCCTTCCCCCAGACCCCCATCCTCTTAAACTTTTGGGATTAGGCGGCTCCCGCTGGTCGCCGCAGGGCGTTGCATGAGTGATCCGGATTGCATTCCCGTGCTTTGTTGTGACCGACGCGCGGGCCGACACAGGGGGTCCCAGGGACAACGCTCCTCACTACCAGTTAAGCCTCGGAAATCAACCACAAGGAGCTCAATGGACGATTTGCCTCATCAGGGTCACGACGATTCGCTTCGTCCGTGTCTTGGCGGTCCATTCCACTGTCTCCTCGGCTGGCTGCTCACCCTATTCCTTTACTCTGTAGACGTTCAGACCTATCTTCTCGCTTCGGCCATACACCAACTGGTTGCCTCCGGTTGATGCCACCAGATCGGTCTTTCCAGACTTGGAAGGACCGAGGTCCTGGGACAAGTCAACGGTGACGGTGAGTATGTCGCCGTTGAGATCCATGACTACGTTCTTGAATTCCTTCTGTCGACCTACTGCCGGTTTCTTGCCTTCCTCGCGGTAGACGTTGAGCCCCATCCGCTCGGGCCGGCCCGGTATCGCCTTGGTCCCTTCAGAGCTCCCCACCAGGATGGTCTTCCCCGACTTGGAGGGCCCCATATCCTTGGAACAGTCTACGGTAAGACGCAGAATGTTTCCTTCCACTTCCATTTCCACGTTCTTCATGTTCGTTCGTCGCACTTTCGCATTGTTTTTCTTCACCGCCTTCTTGGGTCCTGGAGCCGACGACCCATCCTGGGACTGATCCCAGGCAGCCGCAGCCGAGTCGCCCACGGTCGTTTCCAGGAAATGCACCCATGCGCAGCGGTCGTCCTTGAGCAGTTCCCGTGTTTCGCCAGGGAGTTTCCTTATCTTGGTGATCGCGTCTCCTTGCACGAGACGGTCATCCCACCCGAGCTCTTTCATTTTGGCGCGAATCGCCTCAACCGTCTCCGATGGGGACGCATCGAGCACCGTGGTGAGATCCCGGCAGAACGCCCGAGCCTTGTCATAATCCTGAAACTGCGGCTCGAACCCCCACACGACATCCATCACCTGCCGCATCTTGCCGACTTCCACCAAACCGGCCTCCCGGTCAGTCAGAAAAGGAATCCACTTGGCCGGGGTGGGTTCTGCCTCCCGACGGTAATACGCTTTGAATTCGTCCGCACCTACGAGGAATTCGAAGCCGCTGTCCGTTCCGACTCTGTACGGGGAAACGGAATCATCGAGGAGTTCCACCACGATTCCCGGGCACGTGCCGATGAACTGCTGATATCGAGGCACAGTACGTTCCTGTTGGGGTGGCAGCTTGGCCGCTCCTCCCCAGTTTTGGCATGCACGCTTCAATTGTTGCCTCCGGATGCGGGGCCGTCGTCGTTTTCCACCGGATATCCGGCTTTTTCCCACGCGGGAAACCCCGCTTCCATGATCATCATGTTCTTGTACCCGAGCTGGGCGAGAAATTCGGCCACCTTTTCGGCCATTTTGCAGTCAGGCCCGTGGCAATAGAGAATGAGCCGAGATTGCTCCGGCAACAAGGGTTCAACCGCGGGGAAGAGCTCCTCTTTCTGCTCAGCCGGGAGCTTCACGGCCCCTTTCACTCGACCTTCGGCAAACTCGCGGTCCTCTCTTGTGTCCACAAAGACGGTCTGTTGATCGTCCAGCCACTTGTAGGCCTGTTTCTCGTCGATCAACGGTACCTTCACCCCCATGAATTCAAGGACCGTGGGGGGCACATACACGTAGGGGATACTCCGCGAAGAAATCAGATTCACCCCCAAACCCATCGCTGCTGCACCCAGGGCCACAAGCACCGCCCTTATCACAATTCCGAGAAAACCTTTCATCGCCACTGTCTCTCACTCCATGCGTGCGGTTTTCGACCCCGCGCAGGGACATTCTTGTTGACAATCCGGCCAGCGCCTTCTACCAATAGGCCGAAGTGAGTATTTCGTCAAGACCTCCCGTGACCGAGACCGCGAACAGACTCTTCCAGGAGAACCACATGGAGCACCTGCTGACCGAAGAACAGAAGATGGCCCGGGACATGGCCGGCAAATTCGCACAGAAGGAACTCAAGCCCATTGCCGACCAGCTCGACAGAGAACATCGCCACTCGCCGGAAATACTCAAAGCCCTCGGGGAAATGGGGATAATGGGGGTCGCGGTTCCGGAAGAATACGGCGGAGGCGGCATGGACTACGTCTCGTACGCCATGATCGTCGCGGAAATCTCCCGAGCCTGCGGCGGGACCGGCACCATCGTGGCCGCTCACAATTCGCTGTACTGCTTCCCGGTGCTCAAGTTCGGCACCGAGGAACAGAAGCGGAAATACCTGACCCCGTGCGCTTCAGGTGAATCGGTGGGATGTTTCGCGCTTACCGAGGCCAACGCGGGGAGCGATCCTGCGGCCATGCGCACCACCGCTCGGCTCGACGGAGAACAGTGGGTCCTCAACGGTGAGAAGAAGTTTATCTCCAACGGTAATATCGCGGATTACTGCGTGCTCGCGGCCTCGACCGACCGCTCGAAGGGGTACAAAGGGATAAGCCAGTTCGTCGTGGATTTGCGCAATACCCCGGGGTTCAGTGTGGGGCGCGTCGAGGAGAAGCTCGGGATCAACGCATGCGGAACCGCAGAACTAGTCTTTGAGGACGCGCGCATCCCAAAGGAGAACATTCTCGGCGAACCCGGTTCCGGCCTCCGACAGATGCTGGAGACCCTCGACAGCGGCCGGATCAGCATCGCTTCCCAGGCGCTGGGGATCGGACGGGCCATACTGGAGGAGTCGATCGAGTATTCCAAGGCACGAGAGCAATTCGGCCAACCCATATCGCAGTTCCAGGCCATTCAGTGGAAGATTGCGGACATGGCTACCCATCTCGATGCGGCAGAGCTGCTCATCTGGCGCGCCGCGTGGATGGAAGACCACGGCATTCCTTTTGAAAAGGAAGCCGCAATGGCCAAGATGTACGCGTCGGATGTGGCTATGCAGGCAGCAATCGAGGGAGTCCAGATACTCGGCGGGTACGGCTATTGCCGGGATTACCCAATGGAACGCCACCTCAGGGACGTGAAGATCACCCAGATCTACGAAGGAACCAACGAGATTCAGCGTCTCGTCATCGCACGACACCTGCTGGGAAAGAGGAAGTGAACCAGATCGAGGAAACACCTTTGCTCGCTGAAAAAATCATAGAAGGCGATGTTCGCTCGACCGCAAGGCTGATTCGTCTCATCGATGACGGCGACCCGTCGGTAAACGAGGAGCTGCGATTCCTCTACCGGCACGCGAAAGGCGCGCACATCATAGGTTTTACCGGATCTCCGGGAGTCGGGAAATCGACCCTCGTGGACCTGATCGCCACAAAATTCCGGGAAGAGCACAAGACCGTGGGCATCCTCGCGGTTGACCCCACGAGTCCGTTCACAGGCGGAGCCATACTCGGGGACCGCGTGAGAATGCAGAGACACTTCCTCGACGATGGCGTGTTCATTCGTTCCATGGCCACCCGAGGCAGCTTCGGAGGACTCACCCGTTCCACTGCCGACGCAATCGTGGTCCTGGACGCGATGGGCAAGGACGCGATACTCGTGGAAACGGTCGGCGTGGGACAGGACGAGGTGGACATCGTCAACAACGCGCACACCACCGTGCTCGTGACTATTCCGGGGATGGGGGACGACATTCAGGCCATCAAGGCGGGTCTCATGGAGATCGGGGACATCTTTGTGGTGAACAAGGCAGACCGTGAAGGAACCGCCAAGACAGTCAAGGAAATCCGTTTCATGCTGGGCATGTCCCAGGAGCGGCGGGAAGCGGCAGGATGGCTGCCGCCGGTCATCGAGACCGTGGCGCTCGATCGCACGGGCGTGGATGAGCTGTACAAGGCCATTATCGACCATCGCACTCACCTGGAATCGAGCTCAGGCAATGCGCTGAAACGTGTGGAAGAAGAACGAATCAGGAACCGGCTGCTCGATCTGCTCCGGGAGAACCTCATGGTGGAAGCTCTGAGGAAACTCGGCGGGGTCCAGTCCTTGGAAGAACACATACAGGAGATCCTGAACAAGAACAAAGACCCGTATGGGGTCTCTCTCGAGCTCGTGGCCCGTCTTCTCGGAGGACTTGCACGTTGAGCTCATTCCAGGCCATACGACGCCTCGACCTGGACCCATCGTTGCTGCTGAAGATCTTCACGGTGATTCCCGTGGTGCTGATCTTCCTGGCAGGAGCGGGGACGCTCTGGATCTATTTCTTCGTGTTGTCGCTCCTCCCGGAGAGCCAGGCCGGTGTGGACATGCCCGGACTGTCGGCAGATGTGCAGGTGGTCAGGGACAAGAACGGCGTGCCGGGAATCATTGGCAATACGGAAGAGGACCTGGCTCTGGTCCTCGGTTATGTGATGGCGCAGGATCGTCTGTGGCAGATGGACTTCCTGAGACGGGCTTCTCAAGGTCGCCTTGCGGAGATACTTGGGGCCCGGTACCTGCCCGGGGACCACCTGGCCCGGACACTCCGAGTCGCGATGGCGGACAAGAGGCCCGCGGATCAGACCACCGAACGACAGAACCTTTGGCTGGACCACTTCGTCAGGGGCGTCAACCGATTCATATCCACCCATGCCCGCAAGTTGCCCGTCGAGTTCTCCATCCTCGAGTACCGCCCCGAACCCTTCACCGTTGAGGACGTGCACGGCATTCTCATGGCCGTGGCGACCGAAAGTTCGCCGGCTTTGCGAATCGACCCTGTTCTTGCCCGGCTGTCGGGACGCCTGGGCGAGGACCGCATACGAGCACTCCGGCCAGGGGACCCGGCTGCTCCTCAGCCGCTGGTGATCAGCGGTCTCAAGGGATGGGACCCGGAAGGACCACTCTTCAGGCGCGCGGTCGAAGGAGTCGAGCCTGTTCGTGCACCGGCTTTGAGAGGAGGGTGCGCATGGGCGATTCGCGGTGAAGACACCCGCGAGGGGAAGGGACTTGCCGCATGGTTGGTCTATCAGGCACTCACTGCTCCAGGGTTCTGGTATCGGGCACGGATGACGACCGAGGGGTTCCATCTCTCGGGAGCATTTATCCCTGGAGTCCCTGTCGCGGTCGTCGGGAACAACGCACAGATCTCATGGGGGTGCCTTACCGTGCCCGCGGACGATGCGGACCTGTACGTCGAAGAACTGGACGCGAACAAACCCACGGGTTACTGGCGGCATGATCACTGGGTGAAGCTCAAGGAAGTGCAGGAGCGATTCCGGGTGCGAGGCGGCTCGTCCGGTTACCTGCCGGTGAGGCTGACTCGTGAAGGTCCGTTGGTCTCAGAGGCGTCTGATGGGAAGGCGTTTTCCCTTCGGTGGACAGGTTTTGGCGGGCTGGGCGCATTCCCCGCCCTGCATGCGCTCAACAGGGCTCGCGGGGGGGCTGACGTCACAGAAGCCATGAGCCGTCTCGCGGCTCCCTGCATGACAGCGATTTGGGCAGCCCAGTCCGGTGAGTTCGGGATGCGCTCTGCGGGCCGGATTCCCATTCGGCCTCCGGAAAGCGACGGGGTGGTGCCGATGCCTGCGTGGACGGGCGTGCATGACTGGCAAGGATTCGTGCCGTACGACGAGCTTCCCCAGTCGGGGAGTGCCGGCCGAGAGCTGGTGGTGAGTACGGACGGTCGTCTCGGGGGCGCTGACTACCCATACCTCGTGAGCTGCTACTGGGACGGGCCAGGACGAGAAGGGAGATTGCGCACCCTCCTGAGAACCGGCGACAAACTTGATCGCGAGGGTTTCCAGAAGATTGTTGCCGATTCCGTGTCCACCATGGCGGAAGAGCTTGCCCCGCTCCTGATCCGAGCAGCAGAGGCGACATCGAGAAAGCACGAGGTGCAGCGCAAGGCCATTCGGCTCCTGCACGGGTGGGACTGCCGGATGGCGGCTGATTCCGCACCTGCTGCGGTGTTTGGCCTTTTTCACCAGGCTCTCGTGGAGGAGCTTTTCTCGGGCATCATGGGTGATCAGTTGTACGGAGCGTTTGTGGGTTGCCCTGCGTTGGCCTCTCGGATGGTGAGACGGATCTTCGTGGAGAGACACGCGGACTGGCTGGAAAGCACGACTCCGGAGGAAATGCTGTGCCGGAGCTTTGAACGGGCCATCCGACGCGGAGAAAGCGCCATGGGGTCAGACCCGGCCAAGTGGAAATGGGGGAACGTGCATAAGGTCGTGTTTCCGCATCCCATTGCCGCACGATCCCGGTTCTTGGAGCTACTCTACCAGGTCGGGCCGGTGACCACTGCCGGATTCGGGGACAGTCTCGCGTATGCCCGATGGGGCTCCGCGGGAGGCAGGTTGTCCGAGGGGATTTCGTTTGCGCAGATCGCAGACACAGGGCAACCGCCGAGCGTCTTTTCCATGGGTCCCCTGGGGATCTCAGGGCATTTCTTTTCCGGGCACTACAAGGATCAAACTCAGGCGTGGTTGAGCGGGAAGCTCTTCCGAGATCCGGTTGAAGGAGCGGACATCAGAAGAAGCGGCATGACTGCCGTGAAATTCAAAGTGAGACGGGTCAACAAACGGGCTGAAAGATGAATCGACTCCTTCGGACCATTCTTATCGCCACGGCCAACCAGGGAAAAGTCTGGGAAATCCGGGATCTTGTGCGGGATCTACCGGTGTCTTTCCTGTCTCTGGCGGACATTCCCGACGTCCCGGACGTGGTGGAAGACGCGGACTCCTTCGAGGGCAATGCCCTGAAGAAGGCCCGGACCATCGCTTCGGCAACGAGCATGGTAACCCTGGCTGACGATTCGGGGCTCTGCGTGGATGCCCTTGGCGGAGCCCCCGGAGTGTTTTCCGCGAGGTACGGTGGGCCGGGGCTATCCGACGAAGCCAAGTGCCTGCGAATTCTGCAGGAGATGCGTGACATCCCGGACGATCTGCGGACCGCGAGATTCGTGTGCGTGGTCGCACTGGTGTCTCCCCACGGGGAAAGCGTGATCGTCCGGGGCGCCTGCGAAGGCCGGATAACCCGTACGCTCGTGGGAGCCCAGGGCTTCGGGTACGACCCTATATTCTTCTACGAACCGGCCGGCCTCACCTTCGCGGAGATGGACATGCAGGCCAAGAACGCTGTCAGTCACCGGGGCGAGGCTCTGAGGCAGTTCGCGGAATACCTGAGAGGCGTTTCCGCCGTCCAAACAGTTCAGCGGCCAGGAAGGATTCACCCCAGAGACTCTGAGAGCCCGGAGAAATGAGTGCTTTGATCTCGTCCGCACACGCATTCGGGACAACTGCTGGGTTCCACGCGAATATTTGGTGTCGCAAACCTGAACCAGATGCAGGTTTATCACCTAAGCAATTGTGAACGACCGCAATTGTTCTTGTCACCGAGCCCAATCCAAGGTCAGGCGCTCGAGTGCGATTAGGGCAGGAACGTCTTATTCTTCCCCGTGAACTTCAAGTGCGCTATAGAGAGAGCATCCTTGATCGATCCAGCAGGATTCCCAGTGGTTGGTTTACCCTCTTCCGGGGTCCAAGAAACGGAATACCGATTTTTGCCGGCATCTGGACCTGCATCGCTAATCTCAACCAAGACTCTCTGCATTCGGCCATTCGGTGCGCTTTTGAAGCACTCAAATGAGGTTTTGTGCCAAACCTCACAGAAACCGGCCTTCTTAAGTTCAGTAATTACATCCGCTGGGTCCATTCTATTTACCTCCCGTGACCACGGCTTTGTTCATTTTTCCGTGCTCCGCCGGTCTTTTCATTCTTTGCTTTGTTCCAACTCTTGTTTCCCCACGATCAACCAGAAGCACGGCGTGCAAGGCTTCCTTCAGGTGCATTCTCTTGTCGCGGTTCAATACAGTTCGTCGCCCGATATGTCAAGGCTTTTCCACCGATTCCCCTGATGTTATTCGGATTACCCGGGCAACCGACCCATTCAGGGTGGCCGGCGAGAGCCGGTTGAACTATCCGTCGAATCTTGGGACGCATGATCATGGCTACCCCAGATATCGAGTTCGCTCCGCGTGGCACATGGCGGTGCAACCCGATTCTCAGCTTCACATTGCCGGAAGCAGTGTGGTATCATTGATTGCGATCAGCTTGCTGACGGGGCATGAATGCCGAAAGTTGAACTGATACTCTATAAGGAAGACGACGGAACGATCCCTTTGCTGGAATGGCTGAAGGATTTGTCTCCTCAGGAACGTGACAAATGCATGGCCAAGATACGATGGCTCGGTGCATTCGGATATGAGCTGCGCCGACCAGTGGCCGACTACCTCAGAGACGGGATATATGAACTGAGGATTCGTCGTGGCAGGGTCAACTACCGGATTCTCTATTTCTTTTTCGGGACAATGGCGGTCGTGATATGCCATGGACTGTCGAAGGAAGGCAGAGTCCCTGAGCGCGATATTGAGAAAGCAGCAGAACGGAAGAGACAATTTGAGGCTGATCCGGCACCGCATATGTTCATTTGGGGGTTATCCGATGGAGAACGGCAAATCCACTAAGGATGCTTTCGATTGGCTGTACCAGGAGTTCATCGGAGACGATCCCGAAAGGGTGTCTTCGTATACCTATGAGCTGACAAGGACTGCTATCGCCCAACAGGTTTACGATCTGCGCGTCAAGGCGGGTCTCACGCACGAGCAGCTTGCGGACATGATCGGAACCTCCCCGGAAGTCATCGGCGACATCGAGGAAGCCGATTACGAAGGGGATGCGCTGGTCATGTTGACCAAGATCGCGGCTGCGCTGAAGAAACGGATCGACGTGCGCATATCCGTGAGCGATGCGGCGACGTAATTCCAACTTGGCGAAATTGGGGAGGAAATCAGCATGAAACGAGCTGGAGTCACCATTGTTGTCCTGCTGGTGGTCGGTTTCCATTCTGCCTCCCTGGCCGCGGAGTCTTATCCCAAACCGGTGATCAGCGGTTTGACCGTGTTCACTGAGGACCCAGAGACCACACCATCCAACCTGCAACGACACCTCCGATATTGGCTGGACCACCGTACGGCGACCAGCGGGAGCCGCCATGCGCCAAGAGTTCCCATGAAAGTCTCCCGGGGGAAACCCTTTTGAAAAAGGGTTGTCCCCCGGACCCCTTTCCGAAAACTTTTGAAACATCGGTGGTTCTGGCCATCCAACGAGTTCTCGGGATGTCGGGAGATGACTTTCATATTTCGTTGTGGCGTCATGCCATGACTGTTCTTGAGGATGTGGGTCCGGGGGAACGAACTTCTTGCAAGAAGTTCCTTCCCCCGGAAACTACATCTTCATGAGAAAGGCTTGACCGCAATGGCTCGTGGGTCTTTGTCCGCGCTTATCCTCCATGTGCACCCGCGGCTGGTCCCTGAAAAGGCGACTCGGATAGGGTACACCTGGTGTCTGGGAGGGCTCGCACTCTGGATGTTCCTGCTCGAGGTGTTTACGGGAGCACTCCTGATGTTGCACTATGTGCCGAGCACCGCGGAGGCGTACCTGTCGGTGCAGACCATCACTCACGTGGTCGAGTACGGCTTCTTTATCAGGAATCTCCACTACTGGTGCGGTCAGGCAATGGTGCTCCTGGTGGTGCTGCACATGGTTCGGGTGTTCGTATCAGGCGCCTATGCCCCGCCGCGGCGCGTAAATTGGCTGATCGGCGTGGGGCTCTTGGTAGGGACTCTGCTGGTCGATTTCACCGGTTACCTGCTGGTATGGGACGAGAGAGCTCTCTGGGCAAGGACCATAGCCCGCAATCTCGCCATCGAGCTCCCTTTGGTCGGTGGCTTTGCCGCGCAGGTCGTGTTCGGTCCCGAAGAAGTGTCGGACACCGCAATGGTCAGGCTGTACGCGTGGCACGTGATTCTGCTGCCTCTCTCGATGGGCCTTCTCTGCGGATGGCATTTCTGGCGAATTCGCAAGGATGGCGGAGTATTTGGCCCGCTCTAGGAGCCTGTCCCTCAGCCAGGCCGCTGGGAGCCGTTCCCAATAATCGCATCGACCTTCCTCGGCCTGCATGAAGACCACCAGGGGGGAAAGAGGGTTCTACGCAGGGCGATACGCCGGCAATAGTCTCGACCGCACTTCACCAGGCCCATGATGAAACGGATTGCGGCGGAAAGTCCTCGACGCCCCGGACGAATTCGAGCAAGAGTTCAGCACGAAGACGCGAAGACACAAAGGAATCACCCTCGTGCCGTGGAGTAACCCAATCCCGAAGCGATCGCTTCAGATGAGGTGCCATGAAGGCAACTCATTTCTCCCTGGTGTGCCGTGCCTCTGTGCGGCCTCTTCGATTCTTCGGGTGAACGCCCGGTCGAATACCTTGCTATGGCGCTTAGATGAGTTCCGGCATTGCTTTTCGCTTCCGATCAGCCCTTCGCAGAGAAGGCTTCGTGGAATACCACCGAGCCCTGAGCACTGATCTGACCGAATGGCAACGCGAGAAAGAACTCTTGCGGAACGCCTTCAAGAACCAGAGCCGGTATGTTTCTGAAGCCGAACCGCACATAGTATTGAGGTGGGCCCACGAGCACACAGCCCTGAGCACCCAAGGCTTCCAGTCGGGAAAGACCCTCACGGACGAGGCCCTTCCCGATCCCTTGTTTCTGACATTCCGGCAGCACGGAGACCGGGCCGACGCCGTACCAATGGGGATTGCCATCGGACACGGTCACGGGAGAGAACGCGATATGCCCTACCACTTTCCCGCCGACTTCCGCCACCAATGAAATCGTGAGCGCATTCGCGCCTCGCAATGCGTTTACGATGAATTGCTCGGTGTGATCACCATACGGATGATTCTCGAAAGCCGCTCTGGTGAGCTCGAATATTGCCGCAGAGTCTGATTGTTTCTCGGTACGAATAATCATCTTCAGCTCCAAGTCTCTTTGGGCCCTTGACGGGCCTGTAGATTCCACCCTGAACAAAGACAGGGAAGTGAGGGTTCACCAACTTCCGTGCTATTTCAGTCTGTTGTTTTCCGCGTCCCGAGGGGAATTTGAACCCCTTCAGCATGGCAATCCGAACAAGGTCGCCGGGTCCGCGGCGTTCCGTTCCTGGCTGAAGAACTCGCCGGTGTCACGCTGAGGAGGGTCTGCTGCAGCAGGTTGCCGCTCAATGGGGCATGAGGGAAACCTCCTTCAGCCCCCGGCGGGATGCTAAGAAAGTATTTAAGAAGCAGCGGTGGTAGCTCCAAAGAAGGCCTAAACATACAATCCTAACACTTGAAACAGAACCGGACCACGGGCATGAGCCGGGGTCTGCCATTGTCACTGGCCGAAACCCGGGTCTCATTCCCCCGTCCAAGATAACCATTAAGGTATGGTCGGGTCAAGGGGGGGATAGCAAACTCTCTCCCCTGGTAGTCGAGGGAACGGGTGAGGGGGCCCTTGTCTGCTCCAAGCGTCCCGCAGATCTCACGGAACGCGACGGCAAGACCGGCTTTCCCTCAAGTGTAGTCCAAGCCGAGCAAACCGACATTTCCCATGCTCACCCGTTTGAGGCCGGCTTTTTCAGCAGCGGTGAGGCACCTGCGCGCGTGTGCCTGGGAAGTATTCGGCAAATCCCTCAGCACACACGACGGATAGAATGCGAGAAGTCTGTACGGTATGTCGCGGCTGAGCCCGGCCAGGAATCGGGCGATGTGAGAGACTTCGAGTTCGTCCACGTATCCGGGGACCAGGAGAGTGCTCGCCACCATGAGCGGCGGATCGGACCGCTCAGCGATCAAGCTGCTCAGGCGACGGACGTTCTCAAGAGTTTGGCTGTTGGATGCGGCGCACAGCGCATGGTGAATTTCGTCGTTCCAGGCCTTGATGTCGAACTTGATGCACCCCCCGGACCGCAAAGACTGTTCAGCCATCCTCATGAGGAAGGGGGGTCGCACGGTCCCGTTGGTTTCCCAGCAGATGCGGAGCACTCGCCCCTTCGCCGCTGCCAAGGCAAGCCTCGACGCCTCGAGCGCATGAAGCACCTGAGGACCCGGGTCTCCTCCGAAATAGCAGATACAGGTGGTCCCTTCAGTGACCTCGTCGGCAAGTGCCTGAGCGGTGACAGTTTCCGGATGAAGCGTACGGTCTCGGAAGTGGGAGTTCTGGCAGTACAGGCAGTTGAAAGAACATGCGTGATAGAACACCGCCAGGTTACGGAACCCGTATTCAGGGCCGGGACATACGGAGAATGTCGGGTACCCTCGTTTCCCACCGGCCGGGCACACGAAATCCGCGACACAGTTGGTCGGCAAAGGGTCATGGTAGGCGTACAGGTTGCCTTCGAGAGGCCTTCCTCCTTTGAGCCTTCCTCCTTCGACCGAGCGCACCCCGCAATAGCCAAGTCCTCCTTCGGGAATCCTGCATTTCCGGAAGCAGATCGGACACGTGATCCCATCGGCCGCGTTGGGAGGACGCGCAGGCAGACCGTGAACCGCGCGACTCCGGTGGTGAACCGCCTCGATCTCCGGCCACACGCGGTCAAAGTGGTCGCGGATACACCCTGCACAGTACCCCACCACGTCGGATATGGTGCGGTCGCGCGTGTGGCAATGGCGGCACGTGCCCATGGTCAGGGGCTCCTCAAGGTTGAGAATGAAGATGAGTCCGTCAGATCGCCTTTTCCCATCCTTGGCCCACATCCACCAGTGGCCTCACGTCCTCGACCGTGAAGGTCAGGGCCGCGTGCATCATACGGGCCGCTTTGTCGCCCGACGCCTCGGCGATTCTTGCCTTGATCCCATCGAGCTTCTCTCCGGTGGTCTGGCAATCCACCATCTTCACGTAGATGCGGACTCCCTTCCATTCTGCCAAGGACTTCCCCGGTTCCATGACCAAGAAGACCGCGTGGGGATTCTCGCGGAGATTGGCCAACGATCGGTTCTTACCGATACCCATCTCGATGGTCTGCTCATCCACCATGCGAGGGGATCCGAAGAACCCCGCGTTCACCTTGCCGTCCTTTCCCGCGGTGCTGAGCGTGCCGAGCCGCGGTTGTCTGTTGAAGAAGTCCATCAGCGCCTTGGTCATGTCTGTCTCCTCTGTACTACTATCGTTCACATTCTTCGCCGGCAGCGAAGATTTGTCGTGGGAATGCGCTTCAGCAACGGGGGACATGGCTGTGCTTTCCCTGCGGCAGAGCACGGTTTGCACCTGCGTAGAACCAACCTGTCCCGCCATCGGACTGCACGTAGGCCGAGGAAGGTTGACGCGATTATTGGTTGCGCCTCTCAGCCGTTCTGTGTTGATGTGATGCCTTTCCGCGTGTTCATTGTAGAACAGACCGCGTCCCCTGTCGAGCTGATCTTGCACTGCCGGAAGGGCTCTGTCTGCGAAAAGGCATTACACAAAACAACCATAACCGCGACCGGCCACAACCAAGCATGAAGGTCACCGCCCGACATCCCGAGAACCCGCGACATGGTCATAACCACCCGATGTTTCCTAGCTTTTCGGCAAGAGGGCCGGGGGACAACCCTTTTGCAAAACCACCATGACCGCACGCGGCCACAACCAAGCATGAAAATGCTCCCCCACCGGCGTCTCGACGAGCCGGCTTTCTCTGCGGCGACCAGCGGGAGCCGCACTATCCCAAGAGTTCTTGAAGATGGGGGTCCGGGGGAAGGAACTTCTTGCAAGAAGTTCCTTCTCCCGGAATCGTATTTTCTGATAAAGGGTTTCCCCCGGAAGACTTTCTGATAAAAGGTTTTTCCCCGGGAGCCTGCCTGATAAATTACGTGCAAAACCGACGAGGAGTCGCTATCCTTGGAGCCCGATCGGGGTGTAGGATTACCGGAGGAGCGATGCCCGAAGCCCTCACAGCCCGGGAGCCTGAGCATGCTTAGGAACGACCGTGCCTGTGAACGGCCGCAAGGAGCAGCGGAGATGCCGCAGTGTCGGACCACACACGAGCCCTCGGCGACCAGCGGGAGCCGGAAGCTCCAAAGGTTGAAGAGGATGGGGGTGATCGTCACCGCGTTGTTCCTCATGGCGGCGGGCGCGATCGTCATAGGCATCGCCGCGCACAAACGGCATACGACTGCCCCTGGATACGCCGGCGTGCAGCAATTCAACGAGGACAACTTCGACAAGGCGGTCATGGAAGCATCCAAAGAGCGGCCCATAGTCGTCGACTTCTACGCGGACTGGTGCCCCCCCTGCCGAGTCCTGGAACCGGTGCTCAAGGAGGTTGCCAAGGAGTTTGCCGGTCGCGTGGTGATCGGCAAGGTGAACCAAGACAAGAGCCTCCTCGGGAGACGTTTTGGAGTGAGCCAACTGCCCACGATCCTTATTATCAAAGACGGAGAGGTTAAGCAGTCGTTTCAGGGGTTCCAAACCAAGGAAACCCTGATCCGAGCCATCAAGAAGTACAGCGGAGGAGGAACACCTCACACGTGACCACAAGTAAGACCCTCGGACACTTGACGATTCTGATCCGGGGCGCGGGTGAAATGGCCTCCGGAATTGCATGGCGCCTGTACCGCTCGGGCTTCCGAAGACTGCTGATGACCGAGATCGCCCAGCCGCTCGCGGTGAGGCGATCAGTCTCTTTCTCCGAGGCCGTATGGGATCTCTCACATGCCGTCGAGGGCGTCACTGCCCGACGAATTGCCGCGCTTGGTGAAGCCGAATCCGCATGGCAGGATTCTACGATCGCCGTGCTGGTGGACGCGGACTGCCGAGTCGCACCGATCCTGAAGCCCGACGTCCTCGTCGATGCTATCCTCGCCAAACGAAACCTGGGGACCCACATCCACAACGCTCCTCTGGTCATAGGGCTTGGCCCCGGTTTCCGAGCCGGCTCGGACGTCCATTGCGTGGTGGAGACCAATCGGGGCCATCACCTCGGAAGGCTGTTGACCGACGGTTCAGCGGCGCCGGACACCGGCATCCCCGGGGAGATCGGGGGGCACACGGTGCGACGGGTGCTCAGAGCACCAACGGGTGGAGTGTTCGAGGCCCGGCTTGCCATCGGAGAGGCTGTCAACGAAGGGGATCTGGTAGGCAACGTTGCGGGACAGGGCGTGCATGCGGGTCTTGCCGGGATGCTCAGGGGGCTCATACGATCCGGAACCCTGGTGCGTCAGGGGCTCAAGATCGGCGACATCGATCCCCGCGGAGACCCTTCCTACTGCCTCACCATTTCGGAAAAAGCTCGGGCGATCGCAGGCGCGGTACTGGAGGCCATCCTCATGAAATACAACCTGCCCTGAATTCGGCATCAAGCGGTTTCGTGCGTTGTCAGTGCGGCCGCCAGATCCTCGGGCGTGTTGATGTTCATAAAGCAACGGAGATCCTCGTCGAATCGGCGCAGCTCGGATTCAGGGACCTCACGCACGCGAACGTCAGGGAACAAACTAATGATCTTGAGCTCGCCACGATCGAGAAGGTCCCGAATTCGTGGGAGACAGGCACGGGAATACACTGCGTGGAGTGGCTCCAGAAAGCCCGCCACACGAGGAACCACCACGTCGAATCGGTCGACCTCCGCGACAAGATACCGGATGACTTGTGCGTTGAGAAACGGCATGTCGCAGGCCACC
Source organism: Thermodesulfobacteriota bacterium (assembly GCA_040755955.1). Lineage (GTDB taxonomy): Bacteria > Desulfobacterota > Desulfomonilia > Desulfomonilales > Desulfomonilaceae > JBFMAA01. The sequence continues at coordinate 18,306 of JBFMAA010000040.1, read as the reverse complement.
AGGAACGCGTGTTCAGAAGTGCTCGCGCTCAGCCCCGTGTACAACCCCCCAAAAGACCCCCTTCCGGGCAGCAGGTCCGGCAGCATCGGCACACCGAGAAACTCGAATTCCTCCGGGGTGTTGGTAATCAGCAAGATCTCCCGGAAGATCTGCCGCATCACCTCCACGACCCTCTCAACCAGAGGCCGACCTGCAAGGTCTATCAGGGCCTTGTTTCTCCCGCGCATACGACGCGACTTCCCGCCGGCAAGCACGATCGCTGATACGGTCGCCATCGGGGGCAAAGGGTCAGTCACCGTACACCGGGCGGTTGGGAGCCGCAGCCAGTAATCGCGTCGACCTTTCTCGGCTCGCACGTATTCCCATGGCGGGGTGGGTTGGTTCTACGTAGACCCCGAGCACTGAAGGCCACGGTGCAAGTCCTTCTCGCCGGGGCCGGCAAGAGAGGGGAGCTGCCACCACATCTTGGCGGCCGGCCAGGAATTCCAGTCTTGACGTTACAGGGATGCCGGCGGTCTCAACCACGACTCGCGGACGTCTCGGTCGGGACACGACAGAATGGAACGGATACGTATACTTCGGGGAGACGGACACTACTTGGCTCCCGGTCTGTCGGCAGCGCCGGGCTTGTCCGGGACTCGCCCTTTTTCCAGAGCGGTGGCCAGGGCACGCTCCTTGAGTGCCTCGTAGTCTCTGGAGAAGCGAGTCAGTTGCTCCTTGTAGCGTTTCAGATCGTCGGAGTACTCCTTGTATTTGTCCACGCACGAACGATCCCGCACGAAGCGGTTCAGCGAGTTCACCACCAGGGCGCGCAGAAGCACCAGGCGTCGATAGATTTCGAGTTGTTGGACAATATTCTCGTCTATGGCCTTGAGATCGGTGAACGCGCTCTTGTCGCAAAGATTCATCAGCCGGAACGCGAGCTGATCGTGTCTTCCGAGCGCCTCACTGATCCGGATGAGATTGAGGTTAATGTCCACCAGAATTCTCGCGAACTTCCGGTATTCCGGCATGGCTTGAACCGGGATGTCGAAGACTTTGAACTCGATCTTGTCGACCCAGTCGGCCTCGTCAAAAGAGATGTAGCCGCCGGTCTTGACCCGGAAGAGCGCTCCCGGATTCAGATCCCTGTCTCTCATCATTTCATCCAACGTGATCTTCTTGCTGTCAGGGGTCTTCAGAGTGATCTCGTAGACGCCGTCTCTGGGTTTATCTGCGACGGGTTCGGGAGCCGCCCCGAAGCAGGAGGCTGCCGGCACCAACAGACAAAGCCATCCGATCAGTGAGACCGCTATTCGTTTCATGCTTCCTCCTCACCTCAAATCAAACCGGGTATGTTTCTGCTAGAGTTGGCCCGCACGGTAGTGCTTTGCGAACTCACTGTCCGGCAGCCGGGAAAGCCCGACTTCTACCACTTGCTGGAGTGTTTCGTTGTCGCCCATCTTTTCAGATGTTTTGGCCGCGATCCAGAGGTATGCTTCCAGTCTCTTCTGTATCCGGGCACTGCAGGGGATCTTGACCGCGGCCTCGGACAACCCTTTTATCGCATGGACCCACTCATGTCTTTCCATGGGCCAACGGTCCGCGGCCTCCTTGTCAATGTCCTCGAGCCTTGACTGAAGGATCTTCGCCTCTTCCCGGAGGGATCGTATGTGTTGGGAATAGTTGCCTCCAGGCAGTCTCTCCTCGAACTCCGTGTTGAGTCGCTTGTCGGTGAGTTCTTTTCGGATCTCATCTCGTCGTTGTTCCCGGTCCTTTGCCGCATCTTTGGCGGTTCTCGCATCGATATCTGCCTTTGCCGCGTATATGCTCTCCTGAAGGTCGACGAATTCCTCTACCCGGGGCGCAATACCCCTTGCGCTGTCGAGGAGCCCCAACCCGGTCCTGTAGAGATACTCGGCCTTCTCTCTGTCGATCTTGTAGCGTATCCCGGCGATATCTCTCAGATTAGCTCTCCTGCGCTCCAGGTGTTTTTCTCGAGCCTTGTTGAGGAGGCTGGCAAGCTTTTCTGGTTCCTGCTGATAGCGATTTCTGATTTCCTGTATCTGGGTTTGCGTGTCGCGGTTATCCTGGATCAACTCGGTGAGGAGATTTCTTGCCAGTTCCTTCTCGTCCTTGCGTTTTTCTTCGATCTCTCCCAAGCCGGCAGCCAGGACGTTGACGAACTGGTACGCGGTGAGCTCATGAGGGCTTACTTCTCCGACACTCCGATCGCTCGACGCTGGATCCGCTAAGAGACCTCCATAGTTGCCGGGCTGACTGAGCGCCTCGAACTGGTCTCGCCAATTGACTCCAAAGCCTCTGTCGCCAGGGGTGCCGGCGATCGTCATGGGGATCATGTCCACCGAGACATTGCCCGGTTTGGCGTTCACCACGGCAAACGAGTGACCCGGCAGGATGAACCCGTCGATCGGCAGGCCGGCCTCCCTTCCGATGAGGGCAAAGAGAATCGAGGCATTGAGGCAGAGATATCTCTTGTGGTCGAGGAGGTCCTTTGCGGAAACGCCTCTCTTGAGGTCGTATTCTTTGAGAATCTTGGTCTTCAGGTACTGGTACAGGGCTCTGGCTTTGGCTACGTCTTCGGTTGTTGCGCTGCTCCGGCCCTGGCTCCCCGCGGTGGCTATGGCGTTGAGCGCTTCTTTTCTAATCTTGTCGAGCTCGGCTCTCAGGCGACTGTACTCGCCCGGGTCGGTAGTGGACGCCTTGATAAACGCCTCATAGAGATCAGCATAGGGGTTGGAAGGTTGTCGGTCTTTTACGCAGTACTTGAAGGGGAATTCCGGAAGAAAATAGCGGCCTCGCAATCTTGGCGAATGGCCGGCTTCCTGCTCGAATTGGCTGAGCAGGTAGAAATCAGGATATCTGTCGTAGAGGAGTTCAAACTCGACCTTCGCCGGAGTCCCGCCTTCGCCTTTGCCCCCGATGTCCTTCAATGCGACCGCGTAGATATCGTACGGCCGCAGACCGCCGTTGGCCGCGGCAAGAAATCTGCGCTCAGAGAGGTACACGTCATACGGGTAATGATCCAGGGCCTCGGAATACTGTCTCATTGCGGCCAGATAGTTGCCGCTGTCCTCGTAGCGTTGTCCCAGCAGACAGAAAGCCTGATATGATTCCGGATCGATGCTTCTGGCCATTCGGGCGTATTCGTCGCCTTCCGGGACATAGCCCAGGAGATACTTGAGCTGGGCCAAAGCCAGGTATGCCTCGGGGCGCCGAGGTTGAGACAGACTCGCGCGAAGCAGGTACTCCTGAGCTACCAGTGCCATGTCTCCGCGCTTGGGACCGCTGAGTTGCTTCATCTCCAATTGTGCGAGGCGGACCAGCGCGTGATAGTTCTGCGGGTCCTTTTCGATGATTTTCCGGTATTTTTCTTCGGCTCGTTGAGGGCTGTCCTGGGCTTCCGCCTGCATCCCCTCTTTCATGAGAGTTTCGATGGTGTCGTCAGCGAAGCCGCCCACCGGAGCCAAAACTACGGCCATCAAAATGCCCACTGCGGCGATTCGGATCACGCACATGGTTATCCCCTTTGATAACAACAGTGAATCACAGTTTATTATACATCGAAAGAGGCTTATTTGTCAACGGCTTAGATAACGTGCACTTAGTGGGGTGTCTATCTGGTTTCGCGGATCAAGGAGCGCGCTCGGTTCAGGTGATCCACTGCCTTGTCAAGGTACTGGCTCTCACGCTTGCCGAGGAATGCGATGATGGAGTCGCATGCCTGAAAAGTCTCTGTTACAGACTCCCTTATCCGCAGGTGGAACGGCACGTATTTGGCCGGCGGTATGATGGAGAACGTCTTGGCGTCGAGAATCTGCAGATCCCGCTTCATGGTCTCCATCTTGATAAGCAGATCCCGGGATCCCACGGACTCTGTGGGTTCCGACGGGTCATACTCCTCGATGGAGAGACCCGGTGCGCGAGCCATCAAGATAGAAAGCTCCTCCAAGATGGGGGCTGAGGCCTCGAGGTATTTCCTGACTTCGCGAGCCGCCGGCGCGTCCAGATCGAGAGGAGAGGGGATGACCGGCCTCGGTGGCTCCGCAGGCTCCTCTGGAGGCTTGACTCTCGTTTCTGACGGCGGCGCGGGGGAAGGACGGGACTCCTCGGGCACGATCGGCGGTTCCATTTCCCGGGGCTCTTCCGGGAGCTTCGATCCGGGCGGCAATGCGGCTATTCGACCTTCAGGGCCGCGGTCTTCCGGCTGGGAAGACTCACCGGGTTCGGGAGTATCCTCCTTTTCCGGTGGTTCAACCGGAGTCAGGGTGGGTTCTGCAACGTCTTCAGCCTCCGATCGTGCCGCGAGCTTTTTCAGATATCCGGGCGGTAAGAGGCGAGGGCGAGCGAGATCGGGTTCCGTGGGTTTCTCAAGGTGCAGTTCCGCCACACTTTCCGACGGTTTCGAAGGCCGCGCCTCCGGAGGTGCATCGACTTCCGCCGGGACGGGCGTGGTCCGGGCCGCGTGTTGCCCCTTCTTATAGCCGGGTGGAAGATCCTCTGCCCGCAATTCCAAAGGCTTGCCCGCAGGACGACGCTGTCCGGGACGAGTGGCCGGACCGGGTTCGGCAGTCTGCGTTTCCGGGCGCTCCACCGGCGGCGCCTCCTCCTGAGCCGGCTCGGTCTCGGGCTGATCAGGTGCGGGGGCTGCCTCCGGTTCTTGAACCGGCCCCGGCCGGGGCTGACCAGGTCGACCCGCGACGCGGGTGTCCGGGCCCGACGCGCGGCGACCAGGTGGGCCCGTCTGTTCCGTAGGCACCGGGGAAGCCTTTTCAGGCTGTGAGGGTCCCTCCACGATTGGCCCGGGTGCAGTTTGCCCGGCCGTCTCGGGTGCCTGCGGCGCACCTTCGTCGAATTCGGGCTCCTGTTCCGGCAGAGGAACGATCTCGGGCTTTCCTCGTTTTGCCAAGGCAGGCCATTGCTCGTCGGCCGCGGCTTGCGGGACGGGGAGCGTGTCCAGAGTGAGTGCTTTCAGCCCGGGTTTGGCAGGAGCGGCAGGCTCCGGCGCGGGCATCTTTTCTACTTTGGTGGGAGCAAGGGTATGCTTGGTTGGCGGGCGCGCCTCCACCGTGTTTTCGGGTGCAGCCGGAGGTCTTTCGAGTAGTCTTCTTACCGAATCATCAGACCCGGATTCGGCATCCGCGGGCCCGGCCGGCGCTGGATGAAGTGCCTCGGGTAGCGTCGAGTCATCGCCGGACCTCGGGGTGGGTGTAACAGGACGTTCTGCCGGCGGGGTCTTCTTTCTGTCGATAAGCCTGTCCATCCGAATTTCCGGAATGGGCACAAAGAAACCCGAATCGCCTATGCCTCCGGGCTGTCGCGGGGGATCAACCTGCTGGTTCGAGTATCTCGGTGCACGAGACTGAGCCTGCGCGGTCAGTGGGACAACGCTTATGACAGCGCACAGCGCACCGAGCAGGATTGCCCGGAGGAAGAGGGCGCACGGCCACGGCCGGCGTGCCGGCAACCCGGGCGCGCAACATCCCGCATCAGGCCCGCGGTCGCGCCGCACCGGCAGATCCGCGCGGAGCCCTCTCTTCCATGGAAGAGGTGGTCTTGCCACTGTGGGGTGTTCAGGTCGCATGCTCTTATCCGTGTCACGGTTGCGCACCGAGGGGTTCGCGTTCAGGGACGCCCGGAGTCCGATACGACACGCAATTCTTCTCAAATATTAGTCTCTTGTTGTGTCTTGGTCAAGTTCTTTGAGAATTTCGGACAACTTCCTTTTGGAACCCGCCAGGTTACCCAAAGTGTGGACGCGGTCGAGTATGCCGTTCACAAAAGAGGCGGAGTGGTCTGTGCCGTAGCGCTTGCCTATTTCCACGGCTTCGTCGAGCACGACACGGCCCGGGGTGCCGTCGATGCAGATCATTTCCGTCACGGCCATCCTCAGGAGGTTGCGGTCCACCCCGGTCATGCGGTAGAGCTTCCAGTGCTTGGAAAGGCGCATGATCAATTGATCTATGGCTTCCTGGTCCCGGCTGAACGCGGACACCAACTCGTGGGCGAAAGAGGACATTACTCTGTGGGTTCGCACAGGTTCATCGTCATCGGACGCGAAGTGTTCTTCCAGGAGTTGCAGCGTTTCTTCAGGATCGTGGTCGGTGAAGTCGGCTGCAAAAAGCACTTGGAGCACAAATTCCCTGGTCTTGCGTCGAGAAGGCACGGCTAATTCGGGATACCGGGAGCAAAGCGCCTGGGCATAAGCAGTCGTTTTCTCCGTGAAGGCTCAAATCCGTTTGAGTAAGTCTGCCATTTCAATGGCCGCGACAGCAGCTTCCGCACCTTTGTTTCCGGCCTTGGAACCTGCCCTTTCTATTGCCTGTTCGATCGTATCAGTAGTCAGCACGCCGAAAATGACCGGTATGGACGCGATCAGCGACGTCTGGGCTACACCCTTGGAGACTTCGGCTGCGATGTAGTCGAAGTGGGGAGTGGAACCTCGGATCACCGCGCCCAGAGCAACCACCATGTCGTACTTGCCTGATCGCACAAGGGCCGCCACCGCCTGGGGGATCTCAAACGCGCCTGGGACCCGGACCACACTTATGTCATCCTCCGACGCTCCGTGGCGCACCAGCGCGTCGATCGCTCCGGAGATAAGCCGCGATACTATGAAATCATTGAAACGACTCGCCACCAGACCTGCTTTCAGGCCGGTCGCGTCGAAACGCCCCTCGATCATTCTCGCCATAACGCCTCCGCGTTACCGTTGTCAGCCTCGATCACGCTCGCTCAGCAGTTGCTTCCGAAGTCCTTCACATCCAGCAGGTGGCCCAGTTTTTCCTGTTTTGTCTTGAGATACCTGATGTTGGTCGGGTTGGGATCCACGATGATCGGGACCTGTTCCACGACCTCAAGGCCATATCCTTCCAGGCCTACTATCTTCTTGGGATTATTGGTCATGAGCCGTATCTTGCGCACACCGAGATCCGCGAGTATTTGAGCCCCTATTCCATAATCTCGCAGGTCGGGTTTGAACCCGAGTCGCACGTTGGCTTCCACCGTGTCGCATCCCTGGTCTTGAAGCGCGTACGCCCTGATCTTGTTGAGAAGCCCAATGCCCCGTCCTTCCTGCTGCATGTACAGGATAATCCCTTTCCCTTCCGCTACGACCATCTCCATCGCCTTGGTAAGCTGGTTTCCGCAGTCACATCTTCTCGATCCGAAGACGTCTCCGGTGAGACACTCGGAGTGCACCCGTACCAGGGTGGGCACCTTGCGGTCGATGTTGCCGTGAATCAGGGCGAGGTGGTTGTGGTTGTCCACGTCGTTCTCGTAGACGATCAGCCTGAAATCACCCCCGAAATCCGTGGGAAGCACGGTCTGGGCGCCTCGTCGTACGAGTCTCTCCGTGCGCATCCGGTATTTGATGATATCGCGGATCGTGCAGATCTTGAGGCCATGATGTTCGGCCATCACCATCAGATCCGGCAGGCGAGCCATGGTTCCGTCATCGTTCATGATCTCACAGATCACCCCCGCGGGGCTAAGACCGGCCAGCCTGGCCAGATCCACACTTCCTTCGGTCTGACCTGCCCGCACAAGGACTCCGCCGGCCCTGGCTCTCAGGGGGAAAATGTGTCCCGGTGAGATCACATCGTCCGGGGTTGCCGAGTCAGAGATCGCGGTCAGTACGGTGATCGCCCTGTCATGAGCCGATATTCCTGTCGTGACTCCGCGGCGTGCCTCGATGGAAACCGTGAAGCCCGTCTCGAACTTCGACTGGTTTCTGGTCACCATCTGCCTGAGTCCAAGTGACGCCACCTTCTCCGGCGTCAAGGAAAGACATACCAGACCGCGGCCGTACTTGGTCATGAAGTTGATGGCCTCGGGTGTAACCTTCTGTGCGGCCATGGTGAGATCGCCTTCGTTTTCCCGGTCTTCGTCGTCGACGAGGATTACCATCCTTCCTTGTCTGATCTCTTCCATTGCCTCTTCTGTGGTGGCCATTACGCTCATTCGAGCCTCCAAGCTCAGATGAAACCGTGTTCCTTGAGCATATCTTCGTCGATGCGTGACTCTCTCGTCCCTGAGCCCACGAATTTCTCCACGTACTTGCCGATCATATCAAATTCCACGTTGACCCTATCACCGATTCTTTTTTCGGTCAACCCGGTCAGACCTGCGGTATGAGGAATCAGCATTACCCGGAAACGGTCTTGGGTCACGCTGTTGACCGTGAGGCTCACGCCGTCGACTGCCACGCTCCCTTTGACGATGAGATATCGCGTGGAATCGACAGTAAATCCCATGAGTATGCCTCTGCCCGCGGCGCGTCTTTCCGCAACGATCCCGACGCAGTCCACGTGGCCGCTCACGAGGTGTCCCCCGAGGCGGGAATCGGGACGCAAGGCCTTCTCCAGATTCACTCCCGTGCCGGGGCCGAATTCTCCGAGAGTGGTAACCTTCAGGGTTTCCGGAGACACGTCCGCTGCAAATTCTCCCCCACGAGCATTGACTTCGGTGGCGGTGAGGCAGGCCCCATCAACGGAGATTGAATCGCCTACCTTCACGTCATCGAGGCTGAGCTGCGTGGCAATGCGCATCCTCACGAATTCGTTACGTGGTTCGATAGCCCGTATGTGGCCCCGGCCCTCAACGATGCCTGTAAACATGGCCTCGGCCCTCACTTGCCTTATTCGACGTTTCCATAGAATCGTTCACGAATTTTCCTCATCTGCGGGCTGTGCTGCGCGACGCATTCTCGCCTGCAGTCCGTCAAGGATGTTTTTTCGGCATCTTCGAGCCCCAAGTAGAGTCCTTCGCACCTCCTGAAGCACTCGTCACGATTCCCGTTGCTCCCCGAACTCGCCCCGGTTTGGAGTGTACTGACCACGGTCCCGGGCTGTGGTGGCTGCGAGTCACTCACAGGGGCACGCGAAGGACTGAACCAAGCCGACAGGTCGCCTAAGCTTATCCCGCTCTTGCAGATGATAAGCGCGAAAGCCAGCAACGCCATACCCACGGACGCGCCGATCCCCGCGGCGAACCAGACCTTGTACCGAGCCCAGAACGTATCTTGGTCGAAAGGCTCGGCATACGATCTGTCATCCCATTGTTCTTCCTGTAGTGGACCGTTCAGTTCGGCTCTGGCAGGGCCAAGTTCTCTGAGGTTCGGTGCGCCTCTTCTCGCGTCGAGTTCTGCCTGGTCGATCTTCCCCATGGCAACGAGTTTCGCGTAGAGGCTATTGAGTCCCTTCACGGAGAGATTATACTCGTTCATTAAGGCAATGTCGCTCATTCCCGATTCGAGTGCCTTAAGTATCTCGCTTGCTTTGACCGCGGCTTTTCTCTCGCCGAATTCCGGGATACCGTCCACCTCGACCACGTGAGATCTTTGGGACGCGCTCATCCGTCCTTCGAGTTCAGCCTCGGACAGGACCCCCGCCTTGACCAATTTGACGAAAAGGCTTTCCACCTTCGTGGCCGAGAGACCGTACTTTCGCATGAGTTCCACATCGTCGAGTCCCCCCCTTATGTCCCGGACCGCTTCGTCAGCGGCGATCCGTATCTTCCGTTTTCTCATCGAAACCTCCCCACCTGTGACAATCCTCCGGCCCCGCGAGATCCTGCGCCCCAAACAGACGGGTCGGTTCCATGTCCTTCCTTGCATGCACCGGCGAAATCCGGCCGAAAAGACCGTTTCCGGTTGCACGTAGACGTGTGCCCTCCATTTCGCGCCTTCACACGTCAATTCGGATTGTAGCTACTGTTGGTCAGACCCCGACTTCCGGAAAAAGTTCACCACGAAGACACCCCGAAACCACCCCTGTCCAGGGGCGCAACCCAATCGGGCGCGGTCTTTTCAGCTCAAGGCTCATGAATTCAACCGGTTCTTCGTCGGTCTTCTCGGTGCCGCTGCACTACTATCGTTCAAATTCTTCGCGGTCCGCGAAGATTTGTTGTCGGAATGCGCTTCGCAACGGGGCAAGTGGCTGTGCTTTTTCCGTGGCAGTGCGCGGTCTGAACGTGCGTAGCACCAACCTGCCCCGCCATCGGACTGCACGCGGGCCGAGGAAGGTTGACGCGATTATTGGTTGCGGCTCCCAGCCGCTCTGTGTTGAATCCCCCGTTTTGCCGGTTACGACGTTTGTTCCTGGGTTCGGAGGATCGAATCGAGAGCCCGGCTGACCTGTTCACGGGTCGATTGTACCGTACCCGAGTTGTCGATCACAATATCGGCCAGGGCTTTTTTTTCATCGATGGGCCTCTGCGCGTCGAGGCGCGCGCGAGCATCTTCCCGTGAGATGCGGTCCCGAGCCACAAGTCTCTGCTCCTGAACGTCCTGCGGGACGTAGACCAGCATCACGAGGTCGAACATGTCCTCCCACCCCACCTCATAGAGCAAAGGAATATCAACCACGGCAACGCGCATGCCTTCGGCCGCGAACCGTGCGAGCAGCCGGCCGGTCTCCTCCGACACCCACGGGTGAATAATCGCCTCGAGAGCCTTCCTTCTTGCGCTGTCGGAGAAGACCATGTCCGCTACGGCTTTGCGATCCAGCGCGCCCTCCGAATCGAGCACCGCGTCGCCGAATACCCGTCGAATCGCTTCCAGGCACGTCGAGCCGGCCGAAACAGCCTGTCTTGAGAGCTCGTCCAGGCATATCACCGGAATGCCCGCCTCCCGGATCACGGCCGAGACCGTGCTCTTGCCCGACGCAATGCCTCCGGTGAGGCCTACCACCAACATTGCGGCCGTCCGTAAGAAACCATCTTTCCGTGAATGAAGGTCACTTGCCTCCTTCTGTACTGATGACGTTCGATTTCTTCTCTTTTCGAGAAGAATTGTTCAGCTCAGCAGCTCCAGGACGGCGCATGGTGCCTTTCTTCCGTTGCGTAGAACCAACCCACCCCGCAATCGGTCTCCATGCGGACCGAGAAAGGCGGACGCGAGATCTGGTTGCGGCTGCCGGCCGCCATGTAAGATCAGTCCTTCTTCTTTTCCTTGTTGAGCTCTTCCCATGCGGCGTCGAACGCGCGAGCAGCCCTATCCCCTGCGTCTCGGAAATGCTCGGAGAAGACACCCCAGTTCGATCGGATGAATCCCGACATTTCCTCTGCGTGTTTCTCCATGAACTTCATCTGCTCTTCTCCGAGTTTCCCCGTGGATTCCCAGGTATCCCGCAGACGCTTGGTGCCGAAGTCGACCGCCAGGTTGAACGTTTCTTGCGTGACGTCTCCCAAGGTGGTCATCCGGGATTTCACTTCAGAGAGGAATTTGTCCCAATCTTCCTTGCCTTGCGCGTCGATAAGTTCCCAGGAGTCACGGATCTTCTGTGCCGCGCGCTCGACGTCCTCGGCTGCCATTTTCCCGGACTGTTTCATTATTCTGGCGGTCCTGTCCAGGGTGGCGAAGAACTCCTCTCTGGTGGCCACGCCTTTCTTGAGTGCGGCTCTCACCTCGCCCAGCATGAACGTGCCTACCGTTCCGAGGCTGTCGAAGAGCTCGGCCAGCGTCTCTTTCGTTCCACTCTGTTTCTCCATGGTTCACCTCCTGCTCAGTAAGAGTCCATCCAACGGGCCGAAGAGAAATCATATACTTCAATGGGTTGAAGAGTCAAAGCGCGACTCCATGCGTGGGAGATAACCGCTCATGCGGGCCATCGTGACGATCCTCTTCCGCGTCGGCCCGAAGCGACATTCTCCCCCGTCAGGAACGCAAAGAGACGCTCGTTTCTGCGTTGCCGGTGTCGCGTTCTTGGCGAGCGGACACGCCGCCCGATTTTCATGATTCCCCGTCGGGCTATTTGAGCGAGGCGCGTTCCTCTGGCTCCTCCGAGTCTGCCCGGTGCACTCGGACGCAGAATCTCTTCTCGTCTAAACGTATTCGTAGACCGCTGCGAATCTCTCGGGTTTGCTCCGATTTCGGACGAGCACCTCCAAGCGGCGAATCGTTTCCGGAGCAAGTAGCGTGTCGGAGCACACGTCGCACACCTCCGCCGGAACGTTTTCAAACACCAGAACCTCGGTTCCGAATTTGACCGTGTGAATGATCATCTTGGCTTCGTATGTGCCGGGGCACCCCCGTATACTGCATTTCATCCAGGCTTTCCCCTTTCAAAGGGACTGACCCACTTGGGGGCAGTCGGCTCATACACCGTGATGATTACCGCGACCTGCAGACCGGTTGTGCACACGACGTGCAGATACCTGCCTTCACTTGTGCGCCGACACACCAGACAACACGGGCCACGCGTCTGATCGGGGTAGTTCTCAACAACGCACGCGTCCTCAAGAACCTCCCGAACCTCGTCATACGACGCACCCTCTTCTGCCATCTCCCTGTAAGCGTGAATCGAAACGCGTATATCCTCCCGGGACGCCTGCTCCCGCAGTCGTTCGCGAATGGCCTCGCGGTCGTGCACATCTTTTCCCGTCATGCTCTGGAGCGTAGGCCAAGAGCTGCGGGTGGTCAAGCTGTTCTGTCCAACGCACCGGAGCCGGGAGATATAGACTTACAGCGCATTCGAGAGATTGGCAAGCCCCCATGCAGGAAGGCGTCCCGCCGCGGAGCGGCTATCCGGTGGATATGAAGGCTGCAACCGGTATGTTAACCCAATAATCTCATGCCGTGAGCACTGGCTTGCTTACCGTTTTCTCGCGGTTCCACAATTAGATTGCGCAGGCCGGCGGACTGTGGTATAGATGCGAACAGTTTGATGAATTGTGTCGGTAAGATGCCCTAATTTCTTAAACTGATCACCCCGGCCTCGACCGATCCTATTGCCCCCGTGTACGGGCCGATCGTGATGTCCGGAGAATTGGTCCGAGACATCGCGGTCCCCGCCCAATACCTCGTGGGGACCGAAGTCGAGCAAGGGTCCAGAGCCACTTCAGATCCCGTGAGGCTGCCACATGGACGAGACTCCACAGAGAAAGAACGAGATGAAACCGGTCGAAGTGATCGGTTCCGAGGGAGCCGTGACTTCCGATGCCAGCGGTCCGGAGCAGATACCGTGGGCTGAGATTATGGGTGACGACGCCGGGCCCGACCAGGTCCATGCAGCAGTGGCCGATTCGCCGAAAGGTTCTGCGGTGTCCGAGCCCGAAAGATTTGACCAAGCGCCGGCTTCGGCCGATCCTGCTCAGGAACAGGCCCTCCCCTGGGCCGAGATCGTTCCCGACGACCTGGGATACATGAGCGAACCCGAGCGGTCCGAAGCCCTGTTTCTCAGCGCACAGGCCGGAGAAGCTATGGAAGTAATCCCCCCGTGGGCAGAAATCCTGGACCAAGGCCTCGGGGAAGCGAGAACATCGTCTGAGGCTCAACAGATGCCCCAGATCGTCTCACAGTCCGAACAGGCCGACCCGGAGGACCCGTACCCGTGGTACCATGAACCTACCCCCATACCCATACCGATTATGCCTATCGCGTTTTTTCAACTTATCGTGTTCGTGTTGTTCTGGTAGTCGCGGTCCGCAATGCCTGAGACTTAGGCCCGCGGCAAAATAGCTCTGTCACGTCTTGTGCTCCCTGTCCATGGGTTGAAACCCATGGCTATTCAAAGTGCGCCCAGTAGGGCGCGGCCTCTTCTGCCCTGAAAGGGCAGCCCGTGAATAGCCGTAGGTTTCAACCTACGGGAAGCGAGGCAAGTCAATATGGTGCTCTGATTTGCCGTAGTTGCAAAGCTTGTTTTGTCACGGACACCAATACTCCCTTTCGCACATGCGGTCGCGCATTCTTCAGAAGCCACCTTTGGAAGCTGAAGATTTGAAAAGAGACTCTCTCGCAAAGAACGCAGAGAGAGCGAAGGAAGAGAGAATGTCCTTGCGCTCTTGGAGTGCTTTGCGAGAGAACCCGATCCGCGTGTGTCGCTATTTCACATGCGGTTCCTGGTAGTTGGAGCCCATGGCGCTCTTGAGCTCCGCCAGCGTTGCGTGAGCCTCACCCAGCGCACGGATTGCCTCGGCTTCGTGCTGGAGCAGGTCGGCTTCAGTCTCCGACAATCCCAACTTGTCCTGGCTCTCTTTTGCCGTGCGCTCCCTTTGGATCCCCAGTACCTTGCGAGACCCAGCGGCGGACTCCTTGCACGCCTTGAGCTGGTCGAGCGCGTCATAATATTTCAGGGCAGCGGACCGCACCTGGGATGTGATCCCGAGAGCCACGAGGCCCATGTCTCTTTGAGTGCTCGCGGTCTTCCACTCGGAGGCTTTGTGGTCCCACACGTTCGAGGCCCATTCCGAGAGGTCGAAATAGACCATCATCCCTATGTCCTTCCAATCCTTTCGATAGTGGTGCTTGTCCTGATCTTCGGTATACCGCCAGTACCCTGTGACTTTCGGAAAGAACTTCACCACGGTCTTCTTGAGATCATTGATCGAGTTGATGTGATCTAAACCTGCCTTGAATGCCTCGGGTCGGTTCTTGATACCCACCATTTCCATGTCGCACAGTTTCATGTCGAAACAGGGCGGTTCGAGGGTGCCGGTGAGATAGAAACCGCCGTCCGCGCAGTACTCGGGTGACACAAACAGCGCGGATGCCAGGAGATTTCTGTGATGCTCCGCGTCGTTGCGGAGATGGGCAAGGAAGCGGTCGGCTCTGACGAGCTTCTGTTTGGCCCTGTGGAACTCCTCGATGCCTACGAGCTTGCCTTCCAGGAGGTTTTCCACGTCCTTGAGAACCGCCTTGCGCTTGGTAACCAACTTCTGCGCGGTCCCAACCGCGTCCTGGAGCGAGAGTAACCTGAAGTACGAGGATTCCACGACTCCCATGAGTTTCTGAGCGGTGCGCACTTTCATGTAATGGGCTTTGCGCTTGTCGTTCTGACTGTTCTTGGTAAGGTAGTACGCCAACGCTGCGTCGGTGGGACTCCAGCGTGCTTCGAGCGCGTAGCGCCACGTGGTGCGTTCTTGTTCCGTGTGGTAGTTGTTGACTCCGGTGCCCGGCGCATTGGGGTTGGGGACCTCACCTTCTCTCCCGAGTACTTCGCTGAACGAATACAAGGGATTGTCCTTTTGCACGAGCTCCCCGGCAAAGATGAAATGGGGGAGCAACTTCGTCCTGTTACTGTACTCCACGGCCTTCAAAGAGACCTCTTCAATGCGGGCACGCTGAATCTCGAGGCTGTTCGCGAGGGCTAGGTCTCGGCATTCCTTGAGATTGAGACACTTCTTCCCCGTGACAGTGGTCGATGGCTTGACGCGATGGTTGGCCGCGGTCATGGACGCGTAGGAGCTCGAAAGACTCACGTGATCGGGTCCCTTGAGGGGATCGAGGACGACCGACTGAGTCCCGCCAACCGCTGGGGCCATCGGCTGAGGGGTTTGGCAGCGGAACTTGCCCACCGTCGCTGAATTGCAGGCCCCGAGCACCACCAGCGGACTGAGCAGCAAAATGGGTAAGGCCTTCCGCCTGAGAAGCCCTCTGAAGGAACTCATCTTGCACCCCGTGCTGAGAACTTCATCGTTCCGGACATGCCCACTCGAACGTCACCCGCGGGATTGTCGATGAGCACGTAGACCCGTGTGGTTCCGGTCTTGGGGTCGGTGAGCTTGGCCACCTTGTCGACCGTCCCCTGGAATGAACGAGCCGGGCCGTCCTCGAATACCGCGGGAGTCCCCTTTTCGATCCGCGATGCCACCTCGCCGGGTATGCTCGCCACTGCGTACACCCGAGACGTGTCCACAAGCGCGAAGACCTTCTCGAGACGCTGCACGGTTTCGAACGGCTGCTTGTATCTGACCGCGAGGTGCCCGGTAAACGGAGCTTTGAGACTACAGTCTTCAAGGTTGAGCTGTGCGAGAGTAAGCACCTTTCGTGCTTCCTCTACTCGTGCGGCAGCGATGTCGGCTTCCGTTTCCGCCCTGAGGACTTCCTGTCTCGTGACCGCGTTGTTCGACAAGAGCTCGGTTCTGATGGCCACATCCTGCACCGCGCGCTTGTGAGCCAGCTCGGTTGCCTTGAGCGCGTCCGCGGTCTTGTCGGCCAGGACCTGGTATCGTCTCTTGGAGATCTCCGCCACCACCTGGTCCTTCTTCACCAGGTCGCCCTCGCTGAAACGGATCGCTTCGATGACTCCGCCCACTTCCGCTCCCACGCTCGCCGAGCGATAGGGGTGGATGATCGCTTCCGCAGTGGTTTCCTGAAGAGTCTCTTTGCCGCGGGACGGTGAAGCGGCTTCCTGTGCAGAGCGTGCGGGGGAACCAACCTGAGCGGAGACTATGTAGGCGTATCCCGCGATCGGGGTGATCAGGCACAGCGCTGATGCGATCAGCAGGAGGACGGAGGGGCATGATGAACGGCGTAGGGTCATTGCGCCACACCTTTCCGCAAGTGCTGAGGAGAAAACTCCTTTGAAACAATAGGCTTTTGAGATGTTTTATCAAAAAAATTAGCAAATGTCAAGAACATCGAGAGATCACAACTGATTTCGTCCAAGCAAAGCGTTATCATATTGAAATGACGATGTTAGGCCACGATTCTGTGATAAGCTCCTCTGGGCCCAGAGTCATGGGCAGTGGCAACAAGGTGCGTTTGCGCTTGTCCTGCAAAGGCTTTTCCCTCGCGTGCCGAATCTGGAAGACCATTGCGCACCGGTGCCGCGCACACTGGTAGATCAATGATGTCACGGCGCACTTCTGGAACCCGGACTTACGTCCCGGGCTACTTTCTTAGGTCCCTACGGGACTAAGCGTTGGCCTTTGGAGCCCCGGAGGGGCAGCAGACAGTAGCCCGGTGCGTGAGCGCCGGGCGCCGGAAGCAGAGAAACGGATGCACGCCCTCCGAGGGCCGAATTATTCTGATGGGTCATCCGAAACCAAGACGCGCTGCACCCATTGCGCACAAGAAGATGCGTGTGCCCACTCGTTTTCGGAGCCGGCGCGATGCGACCTCGATGCGACGGTCTTCAATCACCCACAACTCACTGATATCACAAATCAATGTCTGGCCTGAACTTGCCCTTTCCGATTTCGACCCCATACTATATGGACTCAAGTGACAACGGAGGTACGCTATGAATTGTGCAACCAGACTTGCAGTAGTGCTTGCCATAGCGCTGCCGATCATGTTGTGGGGTTCTCTGGCCGTTGTTGCGGCTCCTGCCGGTTCCGAAGGCACTCCGGTGATTCCGGGCACGGCGCCGGTAACGGGACCCCCGACAATGACTTACAGACAAACAACCGACGTGCAGTGGCTCCGAGACGAGTTCATGAGCGCTGCCGCCGCAGGAGATACACGTCGGGTCGAGGAACTGCTCCAGCAGGGAGTCAGCGTCAGGATCAGGAATCAACTGGGGGAAACCCCTCTGATGCTGGCTGCGCTCTACGGCCATGAGCAGATGGTTCGACTCCTGGTGGAACGCGGCGCGGACATCAACGCCGTGAATTCCGAAGGCATTTCGGTGCTTTCGTCAGCCGTCCATTCCGGCAAGCCCGGAATCGTGAAGCTTTTGCTGGGGCATGGGGCCACGGACAAGGAAGGCAGAGCGCTGGCTCTGGCCCGGCAAAGCGGCAATCAGGAGATGGTCCGACTCGTCTCCTCGATGGGAACCCAAGGGCTCTGGGGCTCGCAGTCTGCCGGTGCCCTGCAAGCTACCGTGACAAAGATCGACCGTCCGGAAGGCTGTCTTCGTATCAGGAGTGGTCCGAGCACCATAACTCAGAAGATCGGCTGTGCTTCCATGGGCGATAATCTCGTGCTGTCCGGTGTCGTTCAGAAGGGATGGGCCCAGGTTGAATTTCCGGTCAAAGGTTGGGTCTTCGGCTCACAGGTAAGTTCGCCCGGTCTGTTTCCCGCGAAAGCGGCGACCGCGGGCAGCGGCTACAGTGCCGAAGACTACGTGGACCTCGAGAGATGGTACGGGCGGTTCGATGACGACTCCAAGAGCGAACGCAGAGAGTCATCTTCCATGTATGACACGAGCCCGGGATATTATGGCTATGGGACTCCCGGCCCGGGAATCGTGGTGACGCGGCCGTTCGCGCCGCCACCGCCACCCCCTTTGCCGATCCAGGTCGGACCCGTCCGAATTGGATTCTAATGTGATCCTGCACCACGGACCTGGGGTTCAGCTTTGAACCCCGGGTACCAGAAAGTTCTCCGGGGGAAACCCTTTATCAGAAAATGCGGTAGCGGGGGAAGGAACCTCTTGCAAGAAGTTCCTTCCCCCGGACCCCCATCCTCAAGAACGGTCATGGCTTGCCGCCACAACGAAATATGAAAGTCACCGCCCGACATCCCGAGAACTCGTTGGATGGCCAGAACCACCGATGTTTCAAAAGTTTTCGGAAAGGGGTCCGGGGGACAACCCTTTTTCAAAAGGGTTTCCCCCGGGAGACTTTCATGGGAACTCTTGG
>JBFMAA010000039.1:0-44293 GCA_040755955.1 Thermodesulfobacteriota bacterium | reverse complement strand
TACAAAATCCGGAAAGACGGGCAACAAAATCAACCAAGAACGCGTTTCGCTCCGAAAACCAACACGGACATGTCTGTCACCCTGGGGCCGGCTGTCATTTCTCAAATATTTTGCAAGAGGCTCATTAGTAAAAGGGTTTCCCCCGGAAGGCTCTCACGGGACGTTGCGGGATCGGGCTATTCGTCCTGATCCAGCTCTTGTATCACTTTTCGGAGATGCTGGAGGCACGTGTCCGATATCATGGTGATCTCGAATCCCCCGACATAATCCCCTGAGGACTTTTTCCTTACCCATCTGCATTGCCCGCTGAACGTAATAGGAGCAACAGCCACAAACGCACCGGCATCCAAGACGAAGGTCTTGGTCTCGCCGACCTTGGCAGCTATACCCTTGACGCCGACGCCGCGCTCAGTGACGTTCCGAACCTCGCCTCGCGATTGCGGGTGTTCCGCTTCATAGATGGGAATGGGGCATGACAGCGGACTTCGGACGATCTTTCTCATGTCATTGGCGGTAAGTTGCTCGTACAGCGGGAATCGCTCGAAGAGTTCTTCGGGACTGACGGCCTGCACGTTGATAAGCTTTCTCAAGGCACTCAGGAGCCCCCTCGGGGTGAGCTTGTATTTCTCCATCATCTGAGTGTCGGTCATCCCCGCGCGTATGTCGTAAATCAGGTCTTTGGCATCCAGTCTTCGTTTCTCGCCCATTGTGCGCCCCTCACGACTCCCGTACAGCTTAGCATATTGGCCCCTCTTCCTGGTAGTCTGTTCGCACGGAGCATTTCAAATAGTCTTAACTGTGCAAGGGGCAAGAGAGCATTCACCGCTCCATAGGCCTTGAAACGGGTGGAGACAAACCCATGCCCCTTCACGACCGATACCCATTTGGAGGAGCAAGGTGATCCGCCGATTTTCGTCACAAGTGTGAGAATAGGATGAGGTTTGCCGAGATGCCGGGGGTGCTAGAACAGGACAGCAGCTTCCATGCCGTAGAAGCGCCAGAACGCGTCGAGTTCGTACGTTTGGGGAATCGCCAACGTGCCCAAATTGACGTCCGGTGCGCCGCTGAAAAAAAGCTTCACATCCTGCGCCATCAGCTTAATTGAGACGTCGAACCGATACATCTGGGGTCTCATGCAAAGGGCCACCCCGTATGATGTCAACTTCGATCCTGAGATCGGCGCCTTGTAGAATGCCTCGACGTGCATGGGAAAGCCGAGTATGTCAGGCGGCACGTGTCTGAGGTACGCTCCCAACGTCACCGGTTTGGCGCCCTTCATCTCCACGAGCAGATCTTGTGAGCTCAGGCGCGCCCGAAGCGTCGGCTTCATCAGACTCGCGTCAAGAGCCGCTCCCAAGGTCAGCCAGTTGAGTTGGACCACGTCAAAGTCCCCGCCGACCTTCAATCCGGTCAGGTCTATCCCGCCGCGAGTCGGGTGGACCGTCTTATTGTCGAAAAACGTGTATTCGCCTCGCAGGCCGAAGCGCCACAGCCGAAGATTTCCGTACGCGTCGTACCTGAAGGGCCCGTCATCGAGCCCCATGTGCCCTTTGAGATCCAGCTCTCCATTCGCAGACCCTTTGAGGAAAGCCTTCTCGGTGCTGGTGATGAACAGACCGGCCCCCACCTCGCTACGAAACGTGCTTCCGAATCCCGAGGGCGGAAGGATGGGGCCTATATACCGCTCCACCGACTTCACGGGCGCCAGCGACGAGAACGTGGACACAAGTGATTGAGCCTGGCAGGGTCGGGTCGCCCAAAGGAACGCCATTGCGCAACACATGGACACTACAAGAATATTTCTTACCGGCACGGGGATATTCCTTGTCATGGCACCCTTCGGTTCAATCTTCTGGGCGGCCGACGGTCGCATAATACCACACCCGGCGCTTCAGTCAAGCGTTTTGGCCGCTGATGCTTTCTTCTTCACGTGACCGGTACAAGGGCGCACGCGAAATAACTCTGTCATCTCGCGTGCGCCCCTTCCATGGGTTAAAACCCATGGCTATTCACAGTGCGCCCAGCAGGGCGCGGGCCTCTTCTGCCCTGAAAGGGCAGCCCGTGAATAGCCGTAGGTTTCAACCTACGGTACTGAAGCGAGTGAATACTGTTCTCTGATTCACCGTGGCTGCAAGGCTTGTCTTGCCGCGGGCCCCAGAGATGTGCCCCGAGGCTTCTCTGGGGGAGCGGAACGCGTCTCCGCCGGACCTAGATGAGGCCCTTCTTTGAGAGCACGCTCTCAGCCGACACCATGTGTTTTCCCAACCACGCTCGCGCCTCTGATGCCTGAAGGGCCATCCCGATCAGCTCGGTCACGTAGAGAATCGGGATCGCATACTCCTTTCCAGTCGCGCGGGCGATGTCCGCTTGTCGGGTATCAAGGTTGGCCTGACACATCGGGCACATGGTCACGATTGCGTCCGCCTCCACGAGTCGGGCCATGTCGAGAATCTTCTGGGACAGTTTCAGTACCACGTCGGTGATGGTCAGGGTCAGCGATCCCCCGCAGCAGTCGGTCTTGTAAGGCCAGCTCAATACTTCCGCACCGATGGCGTCGAGGATGTGATCCATCTGCATCGGGTTTTCGGGGTCGTCGGGCTGGACCACCTCGGGGGGGCGAACTGCCAAACACCCATAGTACGGCACGACTCGAAGGCCTTCCAACGGCTTCTTGACTCGTTCCTTCAAGGCCGAGAGGACCGCGTCGTGGTGAAACATCTCGATCCCGGACAGCACTTGTATTTCACCCCTGAAAGGGAACTGCTTGCGCAGGCTGCTATCTGCACTCAGGTGCTGGGCCGCTGCCTTCAGCCGTACGTGGCACGCAGCACACGGAGCCACCACGTCCTTGCCGAGCCCGTCCGCGATCATGAGATCCTGCGCGGGCAGAGCCGTTTCCAAGAAGGCATCGACCATGTGGGCTGAAGACGCACCGCAACAGGTCCAGTCAGGCAGCTCCGTAAGGGTCACGCCGAGCTTCGCCGCTGCGCCCCTGAATGAATCATCCAGTTCCTTGGCCGAACCCGTCAGAGAGCATCCCGGATAATAGCTGAATTCCATAACAGAGCCTCCTGGGCTACCTTAGCGATGATTGCTTGAACAGTTCTTTCACTTTACCCACGTTCTTGGCCCAATGAGGCCAGATGTGAATCTTCCCTTTGCTGAACATCTTCATTCCCAATTCTTTATCAGCCATGAACGTCTTGGTCTTCCACTTGTACATTCCTATCAGAAACAGCTCGTGGATTCGACCGAACGTGCGAATCGTCTTCATGAACGTGTTGTGGAACGCGGGAACCTCGGGAATCGTTGCCGCTTTGCCTTCCTTGAGCATCTGGTGCCTGATCGGGTCGAGAAGACCCGGCACATCTATGCCGTTGGGGCACCGCGCACCACAGGTGTGGCACGTGAGACACAACCAGATGCTCTTCGACTGGACAATGCGCTCTTTCTGGCCCAATACCGCGAGACGCACCATCTGGTGAGGAAGCAGATCCATCTCCGTTGCCACGGGGCAGCCGGCTGAGCACTTGCAGCACTGATAGCACTGGTTGACGACCGACGTGAGATCCGCCGGGTGCGGTGTTGCCGCGGCGGTTGTAATGGCTTGCATCAGTCTCTCCTTCTGACACGAAAAACGCTGTGTTCGGGGAGAACGACCGGTGAGACATCGCCCGGTAAGTTCTCCGGCCGAGAATACTTAGGAAGCTTCGGTCAACAGGGTATCGATCTCTCGATACACCTGATCGTCTCTGAAATGCGACAGCTCGATCGCTTTTCCGGGGCACACGGACGCACAGATCCCACAGCCTTGGCACAAGGCAGGAATTATTTCGGCCTTGTGGTCCTCGTTGATGCGAGGAGCGCCGTACGGGCACAGGCGCACGCAGGTCAGACACACCGCGCACTTGTTCGGATCCACCTGCGAGACCACCCCAGAGAGGGTCAACTCGTTCTTGCTCAGGATGATAGACGCCCGCTGAGCAGCCGCCGTTGCCTGGGAGATCGCTTCGTCGATGGGCTTCGGGTAGTGAGCCAGGCCGGCCAGAAAGACCCCTTCCGTGGTGAAGTCCACGGGACGGAGTTTCATATGGGCTTCCACGAAGTATCCGTATGAGTTGACCGTCACCTTGAACAACTGG
Source organism: Thermodesulfobacteriota bacterium (assembly GCA_040755955.1). GTDB lineage: Bacteria > Desulfobacterota > Desulfomonilia > Desulfomonilales > Desulfomonilaceae > JBFMAA01. Next base: position 40,151 of record JBFMAA010000039.1, on the reverse strand, counting down.
CCGATCGCCCGGTTGGTCCCTGCGGGTTCGACCGCAGCGGCCAGCACAAGCATGTCCGCGGGGAAAGTCAGGTCTTCCTTGAGCACACGATCCCTCACCGTGACCTTGAGCTTCTCGCCGTTGGCTTCCACCACCGGCTTGGCATCCGGTTCGTACTGGACGAAGATCGTTCCGGCCTTGCGTGCCTGCTGGTAGTATTTCTCCAGCAGGCCGTACGTGCGCAGATCTCGGTACACTATGGAGATCTTCACGCCGGGACTTATCTCGCGCAGCCGATCGGCAAGCCTCACAGACCCTGAACAGCAGATCTTCGAGCAGTAAGGGCGCTCCTCACAGCGGGAGCCCACGCACTGTATGAACACCACGCTCTTGAGGTCTTTCAGGCTGGGATCGCCGGCCATGATCCTCTGTTCGAGCGAGTGGTGGGTCTCTACTGCCTTGTGTTCACCATACAAGTATTCGGTCGGTTTCGATTCCACCGCGCCCGTCGCAATAATGGCAGCGCCGAACTCGATGGGCTGGGCACCGTCGCCGTTTGCCACCGAACCCTTGAAGTGCCCCACGTGCCCGGAAAGGTCGCGGAATTCGGACTTCTTGAAGAGCTGAATCTTCGGGTGCGATTCCACCTTGGCAACAAGATCCGTCACGAATGGCTTGATGTCCTCACCGTGAATGGTCTTCTCGATAGCCAACGCATTGCCGCCGAGTTTCTCGTCCTTTTCGACCAGATAGACTTGGAATCCCTGGTCTCCGAGGTTGAGGGCCGAGGTCATGCCTGCGATGCCGCCACCCAGGACCAACGCGTTCGAGACAACCTCCATCTTCCCCTTCTGGAGCGGTGCCAGCCGTGCGGCGCGCGCCACTGCCATACGGGCGAGGTCTTTGGCTTTCTCCGTTGCGGATGGTTTGTTGGACGCGTGCACCCACGAGCACTGATCCCGGATGTTCGTCATGGTGAAGAGGTACGGATTGAGCCCCGCCTTCTGCATGGTGAGCTGGAACAGCGGTTCATGGGTTCTCGGGCTGCATGCGGACACCACGACTCGGTTGAGCTTGTGCTCTTCGATGATGCTCAGGAATTGCTCCTGTGTGTCTTGCGAGCACGTGAACAGCTTCTCGTCCGCAAAGACCACGTTCGGAAGGGTCCGGACATGTTCCACAACCGCCGGCACATCCACGACACCTGCGATGTTGATGCCGCAGCGGCAGATGAAGACTCCGATGCGGGGGTCTTCATCCGAGACATCCCGCTGGGGAGGGAACTCCATCACGCTCGTCAGCGTATGACGGGCTGACGCCAACAGCCGTGACGACGCACCTGCCGCAGCAGATGCTTCCATGACGGTTTGCGGGATGTCCTTCGGTCCCTGGAGCATCCCTGCCACGAACACGCCCGGCCGTGTGGTCTGCACAGGCTCGAATGACGTGGACGCGCAAAACTGGGATTCATTGAGCTCCACCCCGAGTCTGGCTGCCATGACCCGGGATTCGTCCGTGGTTTTGAGGCCCGCGGCAAGCACCACCATGTCGAAGGTCTCGGTCAGGAGCTTCTGATCTTCGTTCAGGTAGGTGATGCTGAGGTTATGGGTCTTGGGGTCTTCAACCACGCGGCTCACCATGGAACGGATGAACCTCACGCTCCCTCCGTTCCTGGCTCGTTCGTAGTATGCGTCGAAGTCTTTCCCGAATGCCCTTATATCCATATAGAAGATGGTTGGTTCGATGCGGGAGTCATGCTCCTTGGCGATCACCGCCTCTTTGATGGAGGCCATGCAGCAGATGGAACTGCAATGGGCCATACCCCTTTGCGGGTCTCTTGAGCCCACGCACTGAATCCACGCGACCTTGTGGGGATGTTCGCCGTCGGACGGGCGTTTCACCTCGCCGGCGTTCGGTCCGGACGCGCTGAGCATCCGCTCGAACTCCATGTTGGTAAGCACGTTCCGCGCGATGCCGTACGAGAACTCTCCACGAATCTTTTCCGGGTCGATCAGCTCGTACCCCGTGGAGAGGATCACTGTCCCCACGTTCACGTCCAGGAACTGGTCGGTGAGGCTGTGGTCCACCGCCTCTGCCGGACAGGCTCGGACGCACTCCATGCACTCGGAGCATACGCCGCAGTTGAGGCAACGATTGGCTTCCCGTCTCGCCTCGTCTTCCGAGTAGGCGAGCTCCACTTCCTTGAAGTTGCCCTTTCGCTCGCTGACGGTGATCTCCGGGTTCACGGCTCGGGCTTCCTTGGGAATGTCAGGAATCGGCGGGTACAGTGGATCTTCCGCGAACGTCTGTGGTCTGTCCCCGGCCACGTCTTCACCGCGCAGGTACCTGCCGATGGAGATTGCCGCCTGCTTCCCTGCCGCCACTGCTTCGACCACGGTGGCCGGACCTGTGATGGCGTCACCGCCGGCGAAGACGCCGGGCATGGCCGTAGCGTAGGTAACGGGATCTACCTGGATGGTATTCCTTCTCGTGCCTTCTATGGTGCCGTTGTGGTCCCAGAACCCGGGGTCGATCATCTGCCCGATCGCGGGGATCACCAGGTCCGCGGGGATCACGTATTCGGAACCTGCCACCGGTACGGGTCGCCTTCGCCCGGACTCGTCAGGCGGTCCGAGCTCCATCTTGATGCATTTGAGCCCTGTGGCTTTTCCCGCGCTGTTCGCCACTTCGACGGGGCCTGCCAGGAACTGGATCTTCACCCCTTCTTCGATGGCCGCGTGGACTTCCGCCCCGAATGCGGGCATTTCTTCCCGCGAGCGCCGGTATGCGATGGTCACTTCGTCCGCGCCCAGTCTCACCAGCGTGCGCGCCGCGTCGATTGCGACGTTGCCGCCTCCTATGACCACGGCCTTTTTGGCTCCGTTGAGGCGATAGGTATCCAGGGCCGCGTCTTTGAGGAAATCAACTCCCTGGACGACTCCCTGCGCGTCTTCTCCTGCGATGTTGAGCCTCGAACCCTTCTGGCACCCTATGCCGAGATACACGGCCTTGAAGCCCTGGGCTTTCAGGTCGTCGATGGAGAAGTCCCTACCCAGCGCGGTGTTCGTCTTGGCTTCAACTCCGAGGTTGAGAATGTGCTGAATCTCCTTTTCGAGGAGATCCCTCGGCAGTCTATACTCGGGAATGCCGACGCGCAGCCATCCACCCATTACGGAGCCGGCCTCGAAGATGGTGACCTTGTAACCATCAAGCGCCAGGTAATATGCCGCGGAAAGGCCCCCAGGGCCGGAACCCACGATTGCGACTTTCTCTTCCTTGGGCAAGATTTCCGGCAGCTGGAGCTCGGAGTAGTCTATCTGGTCGGCCGCGAAGCGTTTGAGTGTGCAGATGGAGACCGGTTGTTCTTTTTCGGCTCTCCGGCAGGCCTTTTCGCACGGGTGGGGGCAGACTCGCCCGAGCACTCCGGGGAGCGGAAGCTGCTGGTATATGAGTTCCACCGCTTCCTTGTATTTGCCTTTGCTGATCAAGGCCACGTATCCCTGGACGTTGATGTGGGCCGGGCATGCCACGACACACGGGGCGCGGTCCGCCTTTTCTATGACGAACGTCTGCGGAATAGTCTGTGGGAAGAGACGATAGGTCGCCTTTCTGTCGCAGAGTTTTTCGTCGAAGCGGTTCGGCACTGCGACGGGGCACGCGGTTGCGCAGTCTCCGCAGGCTTTGCAGCGGTCTTTCCGAATGTACCGGGATTTCTGGCGAATCCGTACTTTGAAGTTCCCTTCTTCGCCTTGGACGTCGTCGACCTCGCTGTACGAAAGCAGCTCGATGTTGGGATTCTGTCCTGCTTCTACGAGCTTCGGCGAGAAGATACAGGTGGAGCAGTCATTTGTGGGGAATGTCTTGTCGAGCTGGGCCATACGGCCGCCGATTCCTGTTTGGCTCTCTACGAGATAGACCTTGTACCCGGAATCGGCCAAGTCCAATGACGCCTGAACCCCGGCAATGCCGCCACCGACTACGAGCGCGGCACCCACCACGTCCTTTGGTTGGGCCATGGTATTTTCACCTTCTCAGCTATGTTGTAGGGCGATGCAAGTAGGATTCCAATCTACCAAGCCGAGCTGCCCGTGTCAACAGATCCGGCCCTGGGGGCCTCCTGTCCTGTCTCGAAATAACTGTGCCGAGCCGCGGGCCTCGTCATCCCCGCGAACCCCGGATCGTGGTCTGGGGCAGGCGCCCGGATCCAGGTCTTGCGGAGCAGACTGGCTTGCGGCTTCCGCCGGAATGACGGAAGCAACACTCTGCGGGCTGGGCTCGGGAGTTGCTGTGGACCCATTCTGATACCAACCTGCGTGGCGTCCAACAAGATTTTTTAGAAGACCCCCACTTGAAAGAAGGGCCTCTGCGAGCCCCAGCACCAAGAACAGTCAAGGCGCGTGGCCACAACGAAAACGGTCACATCCATCAAATATTCTAAGAGTTTTCGGAGGGGATCCGGGGGACAGCCCTTTTGCAAAAGGGTTTCCCCCGGAGACTTTCTGACAAAGGGTTTCCCCCGGAAAACTTACCTTTCGGGTAACCGTTCACGGGGAAGAAGAAGACTCACCGCAGAGGCGCAGAGAGCACAGAGAATAAGAAGAGAAATTCGCGAATCGCTCATGCGTCAACAGCAGCCTATGAGGCGAGCCTGCGACAGAAAAGCATAGCTTTTTCAAGATCTTTTCTTGTTCTTCTCTGCGTCCTCTGTGTCTCTGCGGTGAACTCTTACCCTTTCGGAAAGCGCTTTGCATGACACGGTCACCTACGCGCAGATCTTGCATAAGAGGCGTTCGAGGATGGTCTCCGGCGAGGCTGCAGCCAAACGGGAGGACTTGAGCAGCAGGTCTGTTTCCGCGATGGCGCCCATGCCGGCGGCAAGCTGTTCCATGGGAAAGCGCTGGGCATCCTTGAGACAGAGGTAGAGCGGGTAGTCGTTCATGGAGAGGAGGTTGAGCTTCTCTTTTCGGCCGAGCTCCGGGTGCGCAGCCCTGGCCTGCTTGGCCACCGGCACGAACTGGTTGTACGTCATTCCCGGCTTCCAGAGGCCTCGGAACACAGTGAAGAGCAGCTCTCTCGCCACGATGAGGCGACGGAACTCGTTGGCGATCATCCCAAGGGTCTGCAGAGGCTGCATGCCTGCCTTGCCTTGCTCATGGAGCGCGGTGAGGCACGCCGGCAGGTTTCTCGACCGAATCTTGTTGCTGAGCTCGAAGACCGCGCCGTGATGAAAATCCGCGAAAACTTCCTTCACATCCTCTGCGGTGACTTGAGCACGCGCTCCCACAAACGCCACCAGCTTCTCCAGTTCCACGCGGATCCGTCGAAGCTCTTTTCCGGATCGATGATACATCTCATCGAGCGCGGGAGGCCGAATGGTCTTCCCCTCGCGTGCCAGTGTCTCCAGAACGTACCCGTCAAAGAATTCCCTGTCGAGCGCGGTGCCGTACTTCTCTTCCTTGGCCGCGCATTCGAGCACGGTTCCCCTGGCTTTGACGGTCTTGAATAGCTTCTTTCTTTCGTCAGCTCCCGGGGCTGTGAAGACGAGGATCGTCTCATCAGGGAAGTCGGAAAGGATGATCTCTTCCACGGCTTGTTCATCCTGTCCGCCTTTCACGGAGATCCCCTCCGCACGGAACGCTTCTGCAAGCCTCACCAAAGCCTCTGCGTCGTCAGAGTCAGGAGCGTCTCCCAGGAGTTCCCTCAGCATTTCTGCCGGGTCGGCCTGCACTCCGGTTTCGAGGCCCAGCAGAGCGACGAGTTGCGCGAACCCCTTCATTGCGCTCGTTCGGTCACCGGCTTTCCATGCATCCAGAGCCTTGGATGTGGCCTTCTTGTGATCTTTGCGGCCCATGAAAAGCGTGGTTTGATCAACTATCACCACTTTCGGCCCCCCGAAAAAGGAAGGGGTCAGCACTTCAGTACTCAGATCGGCCGCGTTGAGGGTGCTCCCGTCCATGATGACCAGGTTCGTCTCCCGCGACGCGGGGTCCAGGACTTGCGCGACAAGCGCGTGCACCTTCTCCTTTACAAGGAACTCGTCTCCGTAAAAGAGGTAGATCGAGGCAGAGCCTTTTTGCTTGATGTCTTCGACGATCCGGCCAACCATGGCATGCTCGTTTGGGGGTAACCGTTCAGGGGGTACCCCTCTTCCGCCGTGAAACCGAGCCACAAAGTCACGGAGACACTAAGAAAGCATGGGCCGAATCCGGTGATGGTGTGGTTTCGAATTCGCTGCCTTTGTGTCTTCGTGTCTTGGTGGTTCTTCCCTCGTCTCCGAGGCTGAAGGTTCACAGATTGGGGGCATGAGGGGTGATTCGTCGGGGACGCGAATGGAGCAGTCTACCGTTCCCGGTCATGCGCAGAACGTGAAAGCCGTTCGTCGTGCGCCCTCGATTGCGAGCCCGCGCTTCCCACTGTCCTTCGACTACTTGGGCTCTATCTTCTCTTTGGATGCACCCGGTGCGGTTCCCGGCGCGCCGGCACCGGGGGGAGTCTCCGGTTCCTCCGTATCCATTGCCTTCTTGAATGATCTTATCCCCTTGCCGATGCCGCCCATTATTTCGGGGATCCGCTTCGCTCCGAAAATCACGATCACTATGAGTAGAATCAGCAGTAGTTCCTGCGGGCCTGGCAACATGTGGGGCACTCCTTTTTTTTCTGAAGAACTTTTCGTTTCCGCGGGAAACTATTATATTTGACAGAGTGATTTCCGTCAAATGATCGGGTGGGAGAAGAGGCCCCAACAGGGACTGACGAGAATGCCCCTCGGGCCCCCCGCTCGACGGGCCGCGTCGGCTGCGCGCAGGGGGACGAAGAAGCTATACCGCGGAGACGCAGAGTGGCTGAGAGCCGCAGTCGAGACCGCATCCGCCTTGGTTGGTTCCAGAGGACCGATGGCGGGGTGAGTTGGTTCCTCGCTGCCGCGTGAAGTCGCTTTGCGCGCTCCTGGAGCTGCTGGGCCAAGGAATTCTTCTCGCACGCAGAAGAAACGGAGGCTTCGAATCATAAGAGCCGCAGAGAGGCGGAGACTTATGGGAGTGCTTCTCATCCGCGCAAGTAGCCACAGGGTGAGGGCAGTTTCTTTTCATGTCCGCGGCTCCGCGGCATCTGCGTGGTCGGTGGTGAACGGGAACCGCGCGAGATTCGGACGGGGGAGTCCGATTCCGAACAGTGACATAACTAGTTGAGACTACACAGTCTTTCTTGTGACAGGGGAAGTCCCCCTGTCCGATTTGAGACGGTGTGTTGGATGCCCGTGACCAGGCGAGAGGGGGTGAATTGGCCGGTATCACGGATGATTTCTCCCGGGTTGAGGAGTTGGCATCGAAGTTGCTACGGAAGCAGACGACAAAACGACGAAGGAAGGCGGCAGCATGAGCCACAACATCGACGATCTCGAAAAGAAGACCGACACCCAGGAGGAGATCATTGCGACTCTGATCAACCCGGTTCACGTATTCTCCGGCGCGGTTTCTGCGAAGGACTACATTCGCACTCAGAAGCAGCTACTCCGGGACTTCGGCGAGGACATCTACTTCAATTGGCAGCTCGAGATTCTCCATGCGGAAATTGCATCGATCATTGAGGAAGTGAAGATGGAGAGCACAGGTCCCCGCCCTAATACGAGCGTGGTCGGCCAGGCATGAGCAGGCCGTCCGACAAAGAGTCCCGTTTTCCATATACCGATCGTTTGTAGGCTCGCTTTTCACCACGAGATCAGTGGCAGTGCCACAAGAAGGACTCCAAGATGGAGGCATGTCCAATCGGAGCGGGAGCGCGCACGTGAGCGTGCTTCCCCTCCCCCCTCAACCCCAAGAGAAGAAGTTCACCGCAGAGGACGCCGAGCTCGCCGAGAGTAAAGAATAGAAGGGGTTGACGGCTACCTCCGGGATAAGATCTTGTGCTTCGTTTCAGAATCCTCGCCGACCTGCACAAAGGAGGCACGGACACTGCTATGTGTCCTGTCCGCGCGTTCCCGTGTGTGTGGGGGGACTGACCATGGAGCAAATCTCATACCGACGATGACCGTTGAAAATGTTCCTGGGGATCTGTACGAGAAGCTGAAGAAGAGGGCTGAGGAACGCGGTCGCAGTATTGATGATGAGGTGATCGTCTGCCTCAAGGATGCGCTTGAGAGGCCCCGTGTTGATGCGGACGCCTTCCTCGCAAGACTGGGCGCTCTCCAGCGCCGAATCGCCGCCCCCCGCCTGATAGATGAGATTCTCCGATCGGCAAAGGAAGAAGGACGCCCTTGATTGTTGCCGACACGAACACCATAGCTTACTTGCACTTCGGTCGCGGTAGGAATGCCGGTTGCCCGGCACCCCCCGCACAGATCCGTACGTGCGGAACTACCGCATACGGCTCCTACCTTGGGTGCATAGCGTAGAAGCGCTGGTCAGGATACGGATGCTTATCCTTTCTTGCTACTTCTCGCACACCTCGCGGTCCGATCGACGAGGTGCTCCGGCTCTGTGTCCGGGCCCCGGCTGTCTGTGAGGTGTTCCCCTTGGTCGATCCCCTTCCCTCCGTCGCCTCCGCAGGTGCCATCGGATCACCGTTGTTCGGCGGTTTCTCTGGTACTATGGGACCGTCCGACTTCCCGCCGGCGTCCATGTCGGACGTGCGGCTTTTGGCCTTCTCCGACCGACCCGTCGCACCATCCGCGGCGGGTACCGACGGGATCTCTCGGTTCCCGTGCAAGGAGTTTCCACGCGTACACAGGGTCTTCGACTCCGCGGGACTCGAGTACGACTCGCGCATAGCGCCGTGCCCGATGTGGCCTTCCGCATCGATTAACAACGTCGGCGTCCCGGATTGGATGATTTCGGAGCTCAATGGCTGGTCTGCGTGTGCCCCTGTCAACGCTTCGCCTGTCGCCTTACGACGACCAACACATGACTCGGGGCCGGTGTGGGGCGCTAACCCTTCACCGTATGACTCTTTCATTCACAACTCCCTGCCGGTTTTTACCGGCGCAACTAGTCGTTCACCGCTAAGACCTCTCTAATCTACGCGGCAAAGCGCAGGATTTCCACCTCGACATGCCTGTTTGCGGCTGCCTCAGCCATGGCAAGAACCTTCCCCGTGGTGTCCGCATCTAAGTAATACTCCCCACAGGTATCGCACACCTGGGCGGGAACCTCCTTGATGATCACGATGGTTTCACCCCTGTGGAGCATCGCGACGGTTCCTCCGCTCCCAGTCCGTCCGTGTTTGCAGATCAAGCATCTCATGAGGTCCTCCTAGATCCGCGATTTCCACTCCTCCGGGTCCCGACGAGCGTGAAATACGGCCAGTACCGCGATTTCACCGGGTCCGTCAACATAAAGAATTCCATAGGGAAACCGGCTCAACACAAGTCGACGGACATTCCCGTAAACCTGGGGGTACGCCCTCGGAGCACCCCGGATCTTCCCCAATCCCGTCTCCACACAAAGAACAAACTCTCGGCCTAAGCCGCGTTCCTGCCTTTCGTACCAGTGAAAGGCTTCAGCTATATCCTGTCGTGCCTCCGGAGTTATTTGGACGATGGCTCGCACTATTCTCCCAAGAGACTCTTCTTGACGGTCTCCCAGTCGGTTCCTGCTTCGGGGAAATTGCGAAGGGATTTGAGGCGCCTGTCGAGCTCACGCTTCTGGTCTTCCGGGAGCTCCAGCGGTTCCTGCTCCGCTGCAATGCTGTCCCAAAGCTCCTCTGCAAGAAGAAGCCGCTCTTCCAAGCTAAGCTTCTCAATGATTTCCGATGTGATAATCGGTTCCATATGCTGCCTCCGCTTTCCGGACTCCTCTCTTAGCCTGCCTGTCCGCCCGAACCTGTTTCTCATGATATACCGTCCGGATTCCATCCGCAAATGTTTCCCGGATGCTCGAGGCAAACGCCGGAGAGTCGTAGATCGCGTCGCGCTTGCGCCTGGCGGGGAGCATGTGCCCCCCCCTCAAGAAAACAACCCGGGCCAATAAAAAGGGCCCCCGAGGGGGCCCTTCATTGCAGTCAGGTTGTCAGGCGATCAGATTAGAAGCTCAGCACGAAGTTGCTGTATACCTGCACCACGGAATCCAGGGTCTTGCTGGGTCTGGTGCCGAAGTCGCCTGCCGCAGGGTTGAGCGTGTTGTAGAAGATCGACGAACGGTCGCGGGTTGCATAGTTGAACCAGCCGCCGGGCATCCAGTAGTTCGCGTCGAGGTTCCAGGTGTAGCCCTCGAGGAGTTTCCAATTCATGCCGAGTCGGAACTCGTAGCCGAGGCTCGGGTCAGGAATATTCGGGCACAGCGCCGAGGTGTTGTTCGTGGGGACCAACCGGCCGCCGGAGGTGGTAGCACCGCCCGGAGTGACGGCCCACAGGGCCGTAGGAGGAGTCACACCCGAGTATGCCGCCAGGGGCACCGCGGTGGCGTGGGGGCTCAAACAACCGAATGACCACCCGCTCACCGTAGCGCGCTCCGCATAAAGAGCGGAACCCCAGATATTCAAGTTAGCTGCAACCGCGTAGTCGAGTCTCGCTGCTACAACCGTTGCGTCATTGAAGTATCCCTTAAGGTTGGCATCAAACGCACCCACGCCGGAACCGTAGGTGTAACCGAGGATGCGGCTGTAGGGCAGGGTTACGCCGGTGCCCGCCAAGCTGGCAAGACCCAGCTCTGCGCGACCCTGGCTGTCGTTGGGCATACCAAATCTGCGATCAGCACCCGGCCTGTGATAGTACAGGAGGCTCAACTTGGTCGGTCCGACCATACCGCCGGTTTCCACCATATAGCCCACGTGGTCGATGTACAGAGGCCTGTTGTTCGCAGGCGCCGCACCTGCTCTCCCGCCCAGCGTGGGACCGGAGAACTTGGTCGGCAGGTAAAGCCACGCCACTTCGCCGTTGAAGAAGAATCTGCCGTTGTTGTACTTGGTGTACCCTGATCCGTACCAGATCGTCTGGTCGACGGTAGGAGTGGCCAAACGGGTAGTTGCGGGAACCAAAGCCGCTTCCGGGCCGGTGTGCAGGTTGTACCGATAGACAGCGATCACACCGGCATCCAGAGCACATGCTCTATAGGTAAGTGCACCGGCCACTTCTTCCAGAATTGCGCTGGCATCCCAGGGGCGGTTGTAGTACGGAGTAGCGTAACGAGCCGCGGGGCCTTTGAAATAGCCGCCGGCCAGGAAGGTCAGCGGGCCGTAGGGGGCCACGAAAAGCAGCGACTCTGACGTGGTTACTTGCTCACCGTTAAAGAACAAACCGCAACCGAAGGTGAAGGGCCGTTTGCCGAACGCCGCGATACCGAACGGAAGCTGCGCAGTGCCCCACAACTGGTCCCATTCACCGAAGGTAATGGGCGCCCACGTGCCGGGGAACCTGCTGTTCTCCAATCTGCCGTCTGGGGCCCCATTGAAGTTTCCGCCCACACGGTACAGACCACGAACTCGAAGTGCCTTGTTGATACGGATCTCAGGATATATCTTCATATCCTGATTACCACGGATCGCGTCAAGACCCGACACTTCGCCTCGCCGACCTGCCCAGAACTGCACGTTCAGGTCATTCTGAGCAGCCACGGTCGGGACTGCGTAATCATCCGCCTTGCCCCAGAATCCGTTCTTGCCCATCTGTGCAAGATATTCCGTCTCCCAACTGTACTTGCCCGTCATGCTGAATTCCCAGGCAAATGCTGTGGAAACCAGGAGTACGCTCGCGAGAACGCCTAATACCAAACCTAGCCTTCTCATATGATCCTCCTAAAAAAAATGCATTCGCAAAACATGGTCGCACACACCGGCACGACCAAAACTCTAGCCTCTGCCACGCGGGAACAATGTTCCGCGCCCGGCTTTGTAAGCTTGACTCCCCATCGGCCCGGGTTCGGGCATCGCCTGCCGTGTTTCTCCCGGATCGAGGGTCTGGGGGCCCGTAAGCCCGTCTCGCCTCTCCTTCACAAGGGCCCGGCGACCAAACCATTTCGGCCCATCTGAAGGATCGTCTCTTCCTGCACCGACCAGCTCGGACTCCCTGCATCCCGGCATTTGACCAACCCGAATCCCGGGCCGGCAGCCACCTCGTGCAAAGGCCAATCGCGTACTCGCCTCGAACCGTCCACAATGCAAAAAGCCGTTGCGGATCGGTTTCGCTCCGTGTCTCTTTCCTTAGTCCTCGGAAAAAGTCCACGCGCTCTACATCTGTCGGTGTGTATATGGGACCTTATCGAAAGTCGCGGCCCCTGTCAAGCGAGATTCGCAGCCGAACCTACAAAATCGTACCGTGGGGTCTCCTTTTTTTCTGTTTCCTCGAAAAAAAATCTTCCTTCGAGCCTCGCGGCGCGCATCAAAGAGCCCGGATGCCCAATATTATCGCGCCCGGGGGGGGGCTCCGACGGGACCCCCCCCTTCTCGCCGACTCTTGACCCGTGACGCGGCCTTTCGATCTTGCCTATTTTATTGAATGTAGTTCTCCAGGAAGTCTCGGGCAAGGGGACCGGCCCTGCCGGGGGAACGTGAATTGCCTTGACAATTACCGGTCGGTCAGGTACATGACCTCTATGACTACCGAGTCAGTCATTCAAAGTCGGCCGCCCTCCCGCCATCCAGTAAGGGGGATTCACGGTGATTGAACGCATCTCCAAAGTCATTTCCGGCACCAAGGCCCACAAAGACATCTTCGCAATCCCAGAGCTCATCGGAATGCTGCGGAGCGCGCTCGAAGAGAAGCCCGAAGACCTGAACACTCGGCAGGAAGCCATATTGCTCTTCGTCCAACAGGCCACCGAGGCTCTGCAGGGCTCCCCGATATATTCCGACACGCTCGTCAGGAATTTCTATCGCAACGTGCTCGACCTGGCCGACTCCATGGGCGTTCCCAGAGAAGGATTGCTCGAGGACCTCCTCTTCCAGAGCCTCCGGCGCCTCCCTTCACCGGAGAAACCCAAACGGCGAATACAGCAGAACGCACGCACGCGAATCCTCGAAGCCGCGCTCGCGGAGTTCTCCGCCCAGGGCTTTCACAATTCGACCATTGACTCCATCGCGGAACGCGCGGACATCGCCAAGGGCACCGTATACCGCTACTTCAAGACCAAGAACGCCCTCTTCGACGCGCTCAAGGAGGACACCATCACCGAGTTCGTCGAACTCGGCCGCTCGGAACTCGCGGGTGAAGAGGACGTGCTCAAGATCATCGAGACCGTCATCCGCGTGTACCTGAGCTTCTTCGAGAAGAAATCCGCGATATTCAAGGTAATTATCCAGGAGCAGAAGGACTTCGGCCGGGAGTTCTCGGACAAGTTCATCAACGAGCTGATCCTGGCGATGCCCGGTCTGAAAAGGCGCTGCTGGAAAGCCTCCAGAGAAGGGCGCCTCAAGCAAATGAACTACTTCACTGCATTCTACGGAATCATCGGCTTTCTCAACGGAGTGATTCAGAAATGGCTCCACGAAGGAGGAGAAGGGTCGCTCCAGGACGAGTTCGCCACGGTCAAAGAGGTGCTTTTTTTCGGCATCGTGGCCGGCACCGGTGAACCCGGAGACTCCAAATTGAGGGTAATATCATGAACAGTCGCCTTCCATTCGGCCTTCAGATACCTGTGCTCTACGTCAACCCACCGGTCAACGCGGATACGCGCCTCGCGCGAGCGGTCTCCCTTGCCGGGGGGTTGGGGATTCTCGACATGACCGCTGTGGCGGGGGCGCAGTCCCCCTCCCCCTTCCCCCTCCCACCAGGGGAGGGGGGAACTCAGAGCTTCCCGCTGAAGGAGGGAAGCAAGGATGGGCTCCCGTCAAGTGAGACTCAAAGAATCAGATCCCTGTCGCCGGACGGAGGCCGTGTTGCCGTTCCCTTGACAGGTGGAGAAGCAACCCCATCTGCGGGGGTAGCCGACTCGTTTTCCCCTCCCCTTGTGGGAGGGGTTAGGGGAGGGGGCTCCCAGGCTCCCCACTATGCGCCTCCCCTCGTGGGAGGGGGCTCCCTGGACTTCCCCCACGGGCTCAGACTCCCTCTGGACGAATTGACGGGACTGTCCCCCTCAGAGTATCTGCGCGTCCTCCTGATCCCCCTGGAAGATGCGGACGAGTTCGCGGACCTGCCGGAAGGGGCGCTCTCCCGCCTGGGTGTGCCCGTCATGGCCGAGGTCGGGAACGCCGGCCAGGCTCAGAGCGCGCAGCGCGCAGGAGCCGCGGCGCTTGTCGCACGGGGGAACGAGGGCCCCGGCTGGGTCAGCCCAACCAGTGGATTGGTCCTGCTCCAGGAGATACTAAGCGTGACGGAGCTCCCCGTGTTCCTCCAGGGCGGGATAGGACTCCGCACCGCCGCGGGAGCGGTTGCCGCCGGTTCCGCCGGAGTAATCCTCGACATGCACCTGCTCTTTGCAGCCGAATCCGCGGTCCCGGAACCGTTAAAGGGTTTCCTCGCGTCTCTGGGGCTCCCCGCGACTCTGACCCTCGAACACGGCCTCTCGATGCCGTTGCGGGTCTATTCAAGGATAGGCACGAAGATCGTCCGCAGCCTCCGTAAGCAGGCCGAGTCCCTCACCGAAGATCAGTTCGCATCGTACCGGGACCAGGTGAACCAAGCTCTGACAGCAGCCCTCGACGCGCCGGACACGGGAGACGCGCTTCTCCCCTTATCCGAAAATATAGTCACCGCGAAGAGACTCGCCCATTCATACGGCAACGCGGCAGAGATCGTCCGGGCCTTCGCGGAGAAGATGTCGCACATCACCAACCAATGGCCTTTCCATGTGGATGCGCCGCTCAGCGCGCGGCACGGCACGCGGCTGCCGATTGTCCAGGGACCCATGGCCCACGTGAGCGACAACCCCGCGTTCCTCGGGGCCATCGCGGACAACGGAGCGCTCCCGTTCCTGGCAATGGGGAACATGCCCGCGCCGATCGCAAAGGAAGGACTGGCACTAGCTCGGGAGAAGACCCGCGGCTGCTTCGGAGTCGGTCTTATCGGCCTGGACATCAACAAACGTTGGTACGAACCCCACCTGGAGCTGATGAAGGAGAATCCGCCAGCCTTTGCGATCCTGGCAGCGGGAAGCGTCGAGCTGGCCACACGCATCGAGGCACAGGGAACGCGCTGCTATTTGCACTGCCCGGCCCCTGCCATGGTAACAGAAGCTCTCAAGGCCGGCTTGCGCTCTCTTGTGTTCGAAGGCTCCGAATCCGGCGGCCACATCGGGAACCTGGGAAGCCTGGACTTGTGGTCCGCGAACCTGGCAGCGCTCGAGGACGCGTGCAACAACCGCATTCCCCTCTATGAAGTGTCGGTGCTCTTTGCAGGTGGCATAGGGTCGGCACGAGCGGCTGCGTTCGTCGCGGGAATGGTGCACGATCCGGCATCGAGGGGCCTCAAAGTGGGGCTCCAAATCGGGACAGCGTACCTCACCACTGAAGAGGCGGTCTCCACCTGTGCGATCACGCCCACGTATCAGCAGCTCACCATCCGGGAGAGCTCCACCGTGGTGATCGGCCAGACCGTCAACATAAGGGCCCGGGCTGCCGGGTCGAAGATGGCCTCGACGCTTATCGAGCGTGAACATGAACGACTGCGGTCCGCTATTCCCCTCCAGGAGCGTAAGCATCTCTACGAAATCGACAACCTGGGAAGCCTGAGACTCGCGTCCAAGGGCTGCGCGATCGACCCGAATACCGCAACATGGGACTGCCCGGTATTCTGCGACCTGCCTCCGGAAGAGCAAATCGAGCGAGGACTGTACTTGATGGGCCAGGTGGTCACGCTCCTCGACCGACCGCGCACCATCGCGGAAATCCATAACGAAATCCTTGAGGAAGGACGGCGCGTGTTCCTGGAGCATGTGGACCGCCTGGCCAACACGGTTGCGCGGGCTCTCGACGAACTGCCGGCACTCCCCGAGAGGTCCCGCGGACTCGCGGCAGCAGAGCAGACGCAAGAAGAAATGGCAGGCACGACGCCCGTTCCCCCAAAGGAACGCTCCGAGATCCAGGCAGGTTCAGTACCACCGGACGCGGTGCTCGCCGAAGGGGTGCGCGCAGCCTCGACCCCCGGAAACCAGCCTGAGCCCGTTGAGGAGCGGCAAACTGTTCCCACCGAGATCGAACTCGCGGACGAGCCGATTGCCGTAGTAGGCATCGGACTCCGATTTCCCGGGTCGGACTCACCTGCGGCCTTCTGGCAGCAGATCCTGGAGCGGCGAAGCGGCATTTGCCAGGTTCCGGCCGACCGCTGGGAAAACCCGGACTACTACTACGACCCTGACCCCAAGGTCCCAGACAAGACCTATTCCCGCATTGGGGGATTTGTGGCAGGCTTCGCCTTCGACCCACTGAAGTTCAGGATTCCGCCGTCAGTTGCCGAGAAGATGGACCGCACTCAACAGATGTCCGTCACGTGCGTTGCGGAGGCGCTCGCGGACGCAGGACTCACTCCGGAGCGCCTGAAAGGCAAGCGAGTGGGCACATTCCTGGGCAACAGCATGGGAGGAGGCACCACAGACCTGTATGCCACACGGTTGGGCGTGCCTCGCACCGTGGCCTGTCTGGAAGCGAGCTTCGAGTCACTCGGCCTCGACGAGGCAACGCGCAGCGCGATCATCGACGACTTCCGCGCGCGGTTCCTCAAGGGACTCCCAGCGATCACCGAAGACTCCCTGCCTGGGGAACTGCCGAACGTGATCTCGGGTCGCATTGCGAACGTCTTCAACCTGGTGGGTCCGAACTTCACGGTAGATGCCGCATGCGCGTCTTCCATGGCCGCGATTCTGAACGCGGTCGCGGAGTTGCGACGCGGTTCCATAGACTTTGCCCTGACCGGCGGTGTGGACACTGCGATGCATCCGTCCTCGTTCGTGAAGTTCTGCAAGGTTGGGGCCTTGTCGCCTGACGGAAGCCGCCCGTTCGACGAAGGAGCCAACGGCTTCGTCATGGGAGAAGGCTGCGGAATCATGGTGCTCAAGAGGCTTTCGGACGCTGTCCGAGATCGGGACCGGATCTACGGCACGATTGTGGCGATAGGGTCGTCTTCCGACGGCAAGGGCAAGGGGATCACCGCGCCGAACTCGGCAGGCCAGGAGAGGGCTTTGCAGGCTGCATACGAGGCGCACGGGATCTCTCCTGCGATGGTGGGGATGATCGAGGCTCACGGGACGTCCACTCCCGTGGGCGACAAAACAGAGCTCCAAGTGCTCGATGCCATGTTCCGGAAGGTGGGACTGAACACGGCAAGCGTGGGCATCGGCTCGGTCAAGTCACAGATCGGCCACCTCAAGGCGGCCGCGGGTTCGGCAGGAGTGATCAAGGCGATACTGAGCCTGCACCACAGGACGCTCCCTCCGACCATGAACCTTACCAGACCCAATCCGTGCATCGACTGGGAATCTTCGCCGTTGAGGCTCCTCACCGAATCCCGACCCTGGGAGGCTCCGGTCGGCAGCCCCAGAGTCGCGGGCGTGAGCGCGTTCGGATTCGGCGGGACAAATTTTCACATTGTGGTTCAGGAGCACCTTCCGGAACTGCGCGTCATCTCCGGTAAGCGACAGCATGCATTCGACATTTCAAGCGGGTATCCCCCCTCCCCCTACCCCCTCCCACAAGGGGAGGGGAATTTGCCGGACCGCTCGGTTGCAGGGAGAGGACAGGGTGAAGGAGAGAATGTTGAACCAGCGAGTGCTCTTGGGGCGGCGCCCAGTCCCGTGCCGGCACATCCTTCCCAACCTGCCCATCCCGGGACTGGAGACCACTCTGGGAAAGGCGCTCACTTGGCGGGAGCTCCCTCTGCATTTTCCCCTCCCCTGGTGGGAGATCCCTCTCGGTTCTCGCTTCCAGTGGTGGGAGATCCTTCTGCATTATCCTCTCCTCCGGTGGGAGATCCCTCTCGGTTCTCGCTTCCAGTGGTGGGAGATCCTTCTGCATTATCCTCTCCTCCGGTGGGAGATCCCTCTCGGTTCTCCCTTCCAGTGGTGGGAGATCCCTCTGCATTTTCCTCTCCTCCGGTGGGAGATCCCTCTCGGTTCTCCCTTCCAGTGGTGGGAGATCCCTCTGCATTTTCCCCTCCCCTGGTGGGAGGGGTAAGGGGAGGGGGACTCCTCATCCCCGATTGGCCCTCGCCCCCGAACATGGACATCTCCGGAGAAGCCTGGGTCATCGGCGGCTCGGACGAGACGGACCTGGGACGCCGCATCGCAGCGCTGTTGGACAGTCTGACCCCCGAGATACTCGCGGGAATGATGGACGGTCTGCGCGAGGACGCTTCCCAACAGCCCCTGCGCGTGGGATTCGCTGCAAGAAGTCCCGAGGAAGCCAAGGCCAAACTCGGGCTCGTGCGAGATGCTCTGACCGATCCCAAGAAGAGGGCGATCTTGCCGGCCAAGGGCGTGCACCTCGCTCCGGGGACCGCTGCACGTGCCAAAGGCGGCGTCGCGTTGCTGTTTCCCGGTCAGGGCTCTCAGTATCCTTATATGTTACGGGACGTGGCTAAGCGTTTCCCGGTGGTTGCCGAGACCTACGCGGAAGCGGATGAAATACTTACGTCTTTGGGCGTGCCAGCAGTGACCTCGGCTACCTTCCCGGTATTGGGAGCCAACCCGGAGCAGAACTCCGATCAGACTGATATGGTAAAGGATACCCAACTCCTCCAGCCTATGATTCTGACCGCAAATGTGGCGATCTTCCGACTCGTGTTGAAGATGGGTCTGAAACCTGCGGCGGTCGCGGGCCACTCGCTGGGTGAGTACGCGGCATGTGTGGCCGCGGGAGTGTTCTCTTTCCGAGACGCGTTGGAAGCCGTTGCGGTGCGAGGACGAGAGATGGCTCGCGTGAGCATCGCTGACCCGGGACTCATGATGAGCATCCCTGCGGATTCCCGATTCGTGGAAGACGTGCTGAGCGAAGTGGACGGGTACGTGGTCGCGGCGAACAAGAACTCGCCCAAGCAGACGGTGATCTCCGGTGAAACCGAGGCGGTCAAGAAGGCAGGTGAGCTCTTCAAGGCTCGAGGCCTGGACGGAATCCTGATTCCCGTGTCCGCGGCGTTCCATTCCGGAGTCGTCGCACCGGCCCGTGAGCCCTTCATGAAGACGCTTCGGAAGCTGACCGTGAACCCGCCCCAGATTCCCATCCTTTCCAACGTGACCGGCGACTTCTACCCGATCGGACCCGCGGCTCCGGCAAGCATTCTCGACCTTCTCGGGAAGCAGTTCGCGGCCCCCGTGGAGTGGGTCAAGTCTCTGCGACGCCTGTATAACGAAGGAATCCGCATCTTCGTGGAATGCGGCCCCAAGAGGGTGCTCACGAACATGGTGCTGGACACGCTCTCAAAGGACGTGCTCGCCGCGCCACTGAATCACCCGAAAAAGGGCGGCATCATCCAGTTGCTGGAATCCGTGGCTGCGCTCGCGGCCGAAGGAATCCCGCTGAGCCTGAGCGGAGCACGAGCGTCCCTCGAACAGCCGGCCGAAAGACCGCGACTCGTCGTGGTGTCGCCTCGCGCGGAACCGAAGCATGAGGCACACCCTCTGGAAAGCCTCTTGGACGACGAAATCCGCAAGATCGCAGGGCAGACGGAATTCAAGCGGTACCTCGACACCCAAGGGTCGCCCATTCGCGGCCTGATCAGATCGGGCTTCGAGAACTACGTCACGAACATACTGCCACTGGAGAGAACCGCCATCCAGGTCAAGTCCGAGGGTATGGACTTCCGGCCTCCCGTGGTGAGCGGCCTGGCTGCAGGCCTGCCGAGTGACGTGCGTTTCCCCTTCGACAGGGACTCCCTCGATGACCTGATTTTGGGTCGCAACTTCATTAAGAAGGTCGGGGACGAGACCTGCCGCCAAATGGTGGAGAAGAACGTGGAACGCCTCGTGAAAGGCCCTTCCGGTGAGGCCGGATTCGAGGTGATCGAGGACGTCTCGGGCGTGATCAAGCTCGCAGGCTACTTCTCCGACGGCAGAATCATCGACGAATACGCTCTGGACGAGCGCATCGTGCGAGCCATGGACATCACCACCAAGCTCGCTGTGGCCGCGGGAATCGAAGCACTTCGTGATGCGGGCATTCCTCTCGTGCAGCAGACTCGCGTGACGACCACC
Source organism: Thermodesulfobacteriota bacterium (assembly GCA_040755955.1). Classification (GTDB taxonomy): domain Bacteria; phylum Desulfobacterota; class Desulfomonilia; order Desulfomonilales; family Desulfomonilaceae; genus JBFMAA01. The sequence goes on along the minus strand of JBFMAA010000039.1, from coordinate 20,127 downwards.
GGTGCTACTCTGCCCGATTCATGGGCCTTGCCGGAAGCGCTGCGAGACGAGACGGGAGTGATCTTCGCGTCCGTATTCCCGGGACTCGCGTCCCTTGTGGACGAGGTTACCCGTGAGGCAGCCTGCCGGTACGGGTCCGGTGCCAGGTCCAGGCTCATTGAGTTTTACGGCGGGCTTATAGGAAAAATCACCGACTCCGAGGAACGAGAAAGGATCACGAGCTGGTTCGTCAAGGAGTTCGGCGGCTTGGAAAGCACCGACACCAAGGAGCTTTACACCTTCAACCGTGATTTCCTCCTCAAGGTGATCACCATGGCCCCCGGCCAGTTCGCACAGCTCGTCAAAGCACGGGGACCAAACACCCACATGGACGCAGCGTGTGCAAGCACGACCCAGGCAATACTCATGGCTCGCGACTGGATCCGTACCGGTCAGGCAAAACGGGTCATCATCATCGCGGCCGACGATGTGGCGGGCCGGACGCTCTTGCCGTGGGTCGGAACCGGATTCCTCGCCATGGGCGCGGCCACTATCGAAGGAAATGTCGGCGATGCGGCCCTGCCCTTTGATGATCGCCGCAACGGGCTGATTCTGGGTTCCGCTGCGGTCGGCATCGTGGTCGAAAACCCAGACTCCGTCGAAGAGCGAGGTATGGAACCCATCGCGTCCATCGAAGCAGGAATCGCCGCGAACAGCGCGTTTCATGGGACTCGACTCGATGTGGACCACATCGCATCCGCGATGGATCGCATGATCTCCAGATGGGAAGAGCAGTCCGGCGAGTCGAGAGACCGCCTGGCCCAGGACGTGTTCTTCATGTCACACGAGACCTACTCGCCCAAACGGGGAGGAAGCTCGGCCGCGGAGATCAGCGCCCTGCGAAAGACGTTCGGAGATAGGGCCCGTCTCATCCCCATCGCCAACACCAAGGGGTTTACCGGTCACACCATGGGAGTGGGCGTGGAAGACGTAGTCGCTCTCCGATCCCTCCAGAAAGGGATGCTGCCTCCTATTCCGAACCTCAAGACCCCGGACCCGGACTTTGCGGACCTGAATCTGAGCCGCGGGGGCAAGTGCAACGCGAGTTTCGTGCTCCGACTGGCTGCGGGATTCGGCTCCCAGATAGTCATGGCGATGTACAAGGTCAGGAGCCGCGAAGAAAATCGGATCACCGACATCCCCGCGCATAGGAACTGGCTCAAGAAGGTTGCCGGGTTCGATGATCCGGTGCTGTTCGTCGAGAGCAGGACCCTCCGCGTAGCCCAGCGACAGGTCGAGCGCGTGGCTGCGGCGCAATCCGAGGCCCCGGCGACGACACAAGCCGTCTCGCCGCCAGCCTCAACGGCGGCAGCGGGCGAGGACGTGCGGGAAACCATACTGAAGCTGCTCTCCGAGAAGACCGGCTATCCCCAGGAAATGCTCGACACCGGTCTCGACCTCGAGGCAGACCTCGGCATCGACACGGTGAAGCAGGCCGAGTTCATCACCGAGGTCCGGGAAACCTTCGGCATCCCGAGGATAGAAGGGATCAAGATCGCGGACTTCCCGACCATCGAGCACATCATCGGGTTCGTGCTCGCACACGCGGAGGGCACGCCGGCCCCGACCACCGCAGCGGAGAGCGAGGACGTGCGCGCGAAGATCCTGGCCATGCTCTCCGAGAAGACTGGATATCCCCAGGAGATGCTCGACACCGGTCTCGACCTCGAGGCAGATCTCGGCATCGACACGGTGAAACAGGCCGAGTTCATCACCGAGGTCCGGGAAACGTTCGGCATCCCGAGAATCGAGGGCCTCAAGATTGCGGATTTCCCCACCATCGAGAAGATCATCGGCTTTGTGCGGGAACACACCGTTCGGCCCGCAGCGTCTGCCCTGCCCGCGGGGGTTGCGGATGAGGACTCGGTCCGGGAGAAGATACTCGATCTCCTGTCCCGGAAAACCGGCTATCCGCCGGACATGCTTGACCTGGAGCTGGACCTGGAGGCCGATCTGGGCATCGACACGGTGAAGCAGGCCGAGTTCATCACGGAAGTGAGAGAAGCCTTCGGTATTCCCCGCATCGAGGGCCTCAAGATTGCGGACTTCCCGACCATTCGGCACATCATCGGCTTTGTCGTGGAGAACGCGGGTGCAGTGGCGTCCGTTGGGGCAGAACAGGCCGAACCGGTGCAAGGGCCGGCTTCGAACACGCCGGAGATAGGGCTCTTCGAGACCCGGCTTGTGGCGCTGCCTGAGTTCGAGACGCTTCCGCCGCCTGAAGCGGACGAGGTGCTCGTGATCGGCCCCGATAGCGGGCTCGCGTCCGAGGTCGCACACGCGCTCGGAACACTCGGTTATGGCCGGGTCACGAGATCGGATCAGCAGACTCTCGGTGCGGACCTGTCTTCCAAGCGGGTCGGGATCGTGAACCTGCTCCCCATGGAAGGCCGCGACCCCAAGGAGACCTTTGCCCTGTACGTTGCGCTGGCACAGACATTCGAGCGCGGATCCGCGTTCCTGGTCACGCCGGTTTCCGAAGACGGCGCGCTCGGTTTTGATGCACCAGCGGAGAACGGGCACCTTGCCGGCGTGGTAGCGGGCGCGACCAAATCGTTTGGGCGGGAGTTCCCCGAGACCCGGACGAGAATAATCGACGTGCATCCAGAGATGCCCGCGGGAAAGGTGGCTGCCTTGATCACCCGCAGTCTGACCGAGGGATTCCCCCTGGAGACGGCAGCGGCAAAGGGTGGATCTCTTCGGGCTGTGCGGTTGGCGGCTGCAGAGGGGACTGCCGGAGAGGGCGGGCTCGCAACCGGCGACGTGGTGCTCGTGACCGGCGGCGGACGAGGCATCACCGCTACGTGTCTCCTCGAAATGGCACGGAAGGAGAAGCTGACCTTCTTCATCCTGGGTCGCACCGCCCTTTCTGCGAGGGCTGAGAAGCTTTCCGAATTCGGCCCTCAAGAGTGGGAAGAGGAAAAGAAGAGGATAGTCGACCGTCTCAAGCGTGCCGGCACCAGGCCTACGCCGGTGCTCGTCGAAAAGGAGCTCTCCTCGCTGAGATCAGAAGCGGAAGTGCACTGCACCGTCCGCGACTTGAAGGCCGCGGGCTCTGAGGTGAGGTACCGATCGGTCGATGTACGGGATTCCGCCGCAGTGGACAAGGCAATTGCTGAAGCCGGGGCTCTTCTGCGCTCAGTGGACGTGGTCGTACACGCAGCGGGCATTGACGTGAGCCGCGCGCTCAGGAGCAAATCCCTGGAGCAGATCGAAACGGTGGTGTCGGTGAAGGTCGACGGCATGCGCAACGTGCTCGATGCGCTCGAACGTCACGGCTTGCCGCCACGGCGGATTGTGGGCTTCGGGAGCGTGTCCGGGCGTTTCGGGAACCTTGCCCAGGTGGACTATTCGGCGGCCAACGACGGGCTTGCGCACATGCTCCGCCGCGCTGCCCGAGACCTCGACGCGAAGGTGAGCATCATCGACTGGGCTCCGTGGTCAGACGTGGGAATGGCTGCCAGTGGGAGTGTGCAGCAGACCCTCGAAGCCGCGGGTATTGACTTCATCGCTCCGGACAAGGGAGCCGCGCTGTTGCTGAAGGAGCTTTCCCGGGCCTCCGCCGCTGTAGAGGTGTTGGCCGCCGGCAAGCTGGGACCTTTCGCTGCAGACGCGTTCGCTCTTCCCACCGAGGGGACTGCGGCTGTGGCCGGGGACGGTTTGGCGCATTTCGAGCCTTCCCAGTTTGAAGCAACGGGTCAGGATACGCTGCGGGGGGTTGCACGTGACCGTGGGGTTCGGGAAGAAGGTCCCCCTCCCCTTACCCCTCCCACCAGGGGAGGGGAAACCGTGGTGACTCCCACCAGAGGAGGGGAAACCAAGAGCCCGTCCAGGGACGGGAGGCGAGAGGAAATAGGCGGCCTCCCGGACGCCGGTCTCCTGCCCTCTGGCGCCGATCTCGCCGTGACCCCGGCCTTCACCGGCAGCGACACCTCTTCCCGCGATGGGAGCGAAGACGACGGCACACTCCCCTCCCTCGATGGGAGGGGGAAGGGGGAGGGTGATAACGGCCGGCCTCCCTTGCGCGATAGGGTGGAAGACGACCGCAGGACGGTCTCACCCGACGGAAGTGGAGACGAACTCCGTTTCCCCTCCCTTGATGGGAGGGGGAAGGGGGAGGGTGACAGGAGCCGGCCCCCTTCCGACCTGCTGTTCGCTGGTCAGCAGGCCAGAATCGAGGAACTGGTGCCCGGTGAGTACCTGCGAGCCACCGTGTTCCTTGATCCGAAGCATCCGCTTCTGGACCATCACCGCATAGAGAGGGCCGCCGTCTTCCCCGGAGTCGGAGGACTGGAGGTGATGCGTGCTGCGGCCAGGACCTTCGATCAGTCCCTCGTCGATGCGGACTTCAGCGACATCCGTTTCCACAGCCCTGTCAAGGTGTTCAAGGACCTCCCCTTCGAGGCGGAGGTGCAGGCAACTCGGATCAAGGACGCGGACGGCGAGTACCTTTGCCGGATCGTGTCGTGGATGCGGGACAAGGCAGGCCGACGGGTCGGGGCCGAGCGCCTTCACCACGAGTGCCGCGTCACTCGATCTCGGAAGCGGCCTTCTCGCACCCACGACTCGGAGCTCTGGACCGATTCCATCCGCATAGGTCACCGTGAGATCTACGAGGACTTCTTCCACGGGCCCGCGTTCTACTTCCTGGAGCACTTGCAGATCCACGCGGAAGGACGAGGCGTGCGGTTCAGGTTCAGGGACACGGAGCTGAGGGACGTCATGTTCACCGACCTGGTGCCCGCGGTGGTGGAAGCAGTGTTCCAGGCGGGTGCCGGATTCGGCGGAGTGGCACGCGGGGTCATGATTCTGCCGGTCGGGACCGGGAACATCGCGCTCCATGCTGAGAACATGGCGCCGTGCGACGGTGAGCTGGTCCTGGTCGGCGAGCGCTCCATGGAGGGAGTCGAGAACCGGAAGGTGCTTCGGTTCGACGGGGAGATCCGGGACCGTGAAGGCAGAGTGGTGCTGAGCTTCACCGGTGTGGAGATGGCCGAGCTGCAACCCAAACCGCCGATGATCGGGATGGTGTACGAGCGCATGGTGCCGGTGGCCTCGATTCTGGAACAGATGGACCGTGACCGCGAACGGTTCGTGGCCGAGCTCTTCCATGCGAGCGAGCTCCCCGAACTCGAAAAGAAGGTTGTCCCCAAGCGGGCCGCGGAATGGGTCGCGGGCCGGCTGGCCTTGAAGACGGGAGTTCGCGGCCTTCTTGCCACGTTGCACGAGAGCGCTCCCGGCCTGAACGAGATCTGCGTGGAGCCCGACGACATGGGCAAGCCGTCGGTGAAGCTTTCCGGCCGCGAGCCTTGGAAAGGCGCGGTTTCTTTGACGCACAGCAATGGGATGGCAATGGCCGCGGTGTCGGCTCCGGGTGATTTGGCGGGCCTTGGCATAGACGTGGAGCGAGTGGAAGCTCGCAGTGATGCCTGGGCCGAAGATTACTTCACCCCTGAGGAGCTTGCCCTGGCAGATCGCTCGGGCAACCGTCACAAAACCCTCACCATGTTGTGGAGCCTGAAAGAGGCTGCGCTCAAGGCACTGGGCATCGGCTTGCGCGTGGACCTCAAGGAAATCAGCGTGGTGAATCTGAACGAACACGGGCGCGCTGAGCTCCGATTCCGCGGGGGGGCCGAGGCCTTGCTCGGAAAGACACCCTCGAACGGGCTCCAGGCCTGGGTAGAAGAGACTGGAGGGGTAGTGATCGCCCGGGTGACCATCCCGAAATAACCGTCTTCCCACGAAGCGGCAGGCCCGCGAGCCTGCCCTACCCTATCCTACCCTTCCGTTTTGACCCCAACTTCCGGAGCGCCCGTTCCGGGGCTTGGGGTCATTTTTCGTACCCCTACCATAGTCAATAATTGGACCTTGCAATGCGCCCCCAGAGTGGTACACTACCATTATCGACGAGTTTTCGACTGCAGATCAATACCTTACTGCCACAATTCCGCCCAACTACTTGGAGAGGCGGGCAAGGGCCTCAACCCAAGGGATCGCGGTGGAGCGATACTAGTGCGCGTTCTGAGAAGTGACTTCAGGCACAGGGTGGGACAGGCATCTTGCCCGTCGTCCTCTGGCTAACCTCACCTGTTTGAAGTCGCATTGGTATAACTTGGCCTCAGACAAGTGCCGGACCGCGGACGAGTGCGTGGTGTGCCTGATCCACCGAATTCCGCAGGCGTGTCTGTGACGTGTTCACCAACCGCGGCACACCCCGAGGTCGCGATGAAGTCTCTGCATGCCAGGGGCTTCACCAGGACCGTTCAATGGAGGTGATCTATGTGTAGACTAATGGTGCTAATTGTCATCTCGCTCGCTGTCCTTGCACCCACGATCGCGACGGCGGACCAAGCAGACACGGTTGTGGCCATGCTGCGCAATCGGCAGGGATCTTCTTCGTATGACGGAAGGGACGAGGTGTACGTGGGACCCGTCAAGACAGGATGCAAGGGCGACACCTTTCATGCTTCTGTGACAATAGGTGACGTGAACGCAAAGATGGAAGGCAACGGCGTGTCCGTGACCATTTCCTATTCGGGCAAATACACACGTCAAGGATGGATAATGCCGTGCATTCAGTCACCGCCCCCTCACGGGAGAGAACTGCGAGACGTGCGGGGAAAGTTTACGTTCAAGGTGACCCAACAGTTCCTACAGCCGCCAAAGATACAGTGGGGCCACGGGTCGGAATACGGAGAGGTCAGTGATTCGAACCATGATTCCAACAGGTACGCTATCCGGGCAGTTCAGGATGCGATAAACGGGGCCTTCCGGTAGTCTGAAACGGAAACGGACCCGGAATCGTGATCGCAGGCCCTATCCATCGGTTCGGTTACCCCCAAGGGAACGGCACAGAAGGAGAGAGCCCCGATCGTAAGCTTGGGTTCACTGCCTTCATCAACCGAAAGCTTGGAGGTCAGAATGTCCGTTGACAACGTGCCGTTCCAGGTGGACGAAACAGTGGACAACTTAACGCAGACGCACGCGGCGCGTCCGCGGCAGGACGGGAAGCAGACACAGAGAGCTTGGGAAGACCTCGGTCGATCTGTAGAAAAGTATGTGGCGTTCCTCAAGGAAGGTGGCCAGATAGCGGATTCCAAGCTGACGCCCGATGGAGAAACTCAGCCTTATGTGGGCTATATCCTCGATTTCTGGATGGTCGGCTCGGATGAACAGCACCAAGTCACATTCGGGATCAACCCCGATGGGACCCATATAGCGTGCATGGGCACCAGGGGCCATCGAGAGTCGTCGGGGGTCCTGACTGACAAGAACTGAGACCCTTCCCGGTGGGCTCCACCGACCGAGATCCTGCTCCATGGTAATGGTTCAGGAAGCCATCGTTCCGTCGTTTGCGGGAATTCGTTGCAAGGAACCCTCTTAGTGCCTCCTCACCCGCTCCATGACTTCCTCATGGAACGCGACCACATCATCCAGAGACTCCACCTTCCGGGGGGGTATCCAGTGCAGCGCGTCGAGCACCAACCTGGAGATCTCCCCGAATCCTATCTCGCCGGCGAGGAAAAGGTCGACCGCGACCTCGTCCGCGGCGTTGAGCACGATGGGCGAGGAATCACCGGCCTGCAAAGCCTCGTACGCGGCACGTAGCAGCGGGAAGCGGCTCCAATCAGGCTCCTGAAACGTCAAACTGCCGAGAGCCGGGAAGCTCAGGGGTTCGGTGCCGGAGTCGATCCTATCCGGGTAGGCCATGGCGTACGAGATCGGGATGCGCATGTCCGTGGCCCCAAGCTGAGCCATGATCGACCCGTCCGTGAACTCCACCATCGAGTGCACAATGCTCTGCGGGTGGATCACCACCTCGATCTTCTCCGCAGGCACGTCAAAGAGCCACCGGGCTTCGATCACCTCCAGCCCTTTGTTCATCAGCGTCGCGGAATCGACCGTCACCTTGGGACCCATCTTCCACCGCGGGTGATCCAGGGCCTGATCCCGAGTCACCTTGGCCATCTCTTCCGCGGGCATGTCGTGAAAAGGCCCGCCGGACGCGGTCAGCATGATCCGCCGAATCTCCTGGGAATGACCCTCCAAACACTGGAAGATGGCACTCTGCTCCGAATCCACCGGCAGAAGCTTCACTCCCTTGCGAGCCACCGCATCCATGAAGAGCGCGCCGGCCATCACCAGTACTTCCTTAGTGGCCAGCGCAACGTCCTTGCCCGCTTCCACGGCCGCGAATGTCGCCATCAGTCCCGTGCTCCCAGGAAGTCCCGCGATCACCAGGTCGACTCCCGGCTCGGTCGCCGCGGCAATCAGCCCGTCTTCCGAGTGGCCTAGCCAGATCCCCTGGGGGTAATCCGCCAGCCGATGCTTCAACTCACGGGCGAGCGCGTCAGACCCGCATGACACGACCTCCGGTCGAAACTCGCGGACCTGGCTCTCCAGCATATCCACATTCGAGCCGGCTGCGAGAGCCCCCACCTCAAACCTGTCCGGATGCCGACGCACTATGTCCAGCGTCTGCACACCAATCGAACCTGTTGACCCTAGAACCGCCAGCCGCTTCATGTGACCCTTTTCATGTGAATGCGAATTCCTACCAACCGATTTACGGGTGCATTGCATTCCCGCTGTTCCTTGAAACTTGGCCGGTCAAACATAAGGGTTCATGTGAAGACATCATGCACCAAGCTTCCCACGCAGCGGACCCTCAGCGAGATCGATGGCGTCCGTCTCAAGCACGAGAGCGGGGACCGGTCGAATCCCCAAACAAAGGTCCTGCACTACCGAGATGAAGAACGAACGGTAGCAGGGCCGAATATCCGTTTCCGCGGCCTTACTTACGCGGAAAGCGCTCGGACCGAGTAGTCCTCAGGCTTTAGCCGGACAGCAGGGAGTATGACATCCGTGGACCAAGTCCGGAAACCGTTTTTGATCCTCGCTATTGCCTCGTCCCAGTCTCCGTCATAGTCAGATTCCTCGATGTCCTCGACGGTCTCCGGGGTCAGACCCGAGAACTCGGAGAGCTCCTCACGTGTCATGTGAAGCTTGCTGCGAATACCGTACACCTGACGAGCAACTGCAGATCGCCTGCGTACAAGATCATGGAGCGCGACCCGTTCAGGATCATTCTTGATGTACTCGTTGTACGCCCATTCAACCGCATCAGTGCTGAGCTTCTCGTCAGTCATGTGACGCCTCTTCATTTTGGCACCGAGTACCCGAACAATACCAGATAGTAGAACGTGACGGGAATGGCCAATATCAGGCTGTCCGCACGGTCCATGACGCCGCCGTGGCCGGGAAATATGGACCCGTAGTCCTTGATCCCCACCTTACGCTTGATCGCGGAAGCGAGCAGATCTCCCAGAGGTCCCACCACCGCCAGCGCCACCGTCAACGGCACCAGCACTCGGACAAGGTCCGGAAGGCCAGGAAAGACCAGCTTAATCACCAGCATGCCTGCGAACGAACCGAGCAGCACGCCGCCCAGGCCCTCCAACGTCTTGCCGGGGCTCACATTGGGCGTGATCCGGTGCCGCCCGAGGTACCGGCCCGTGAAGTAGGCTCCCACGTCACCCAGGCAGATCGTCAGCAGCACGAAGAACACCCACCCTATCCCCTCATCGAGTTTCCGCAACGCCACCGCATGCGACAACGGAACCGCCACATACGCCAACGCAAGAACCATCTCCGCGGTGGATTCGATCGTGTTCTCAATGACGTGATACAGCGCCAAATGCAGAATCAGCACCAACAGGGGGAAAAAGACGAGCACCGCCGGCAGGGCGCGGTAGGGCACGACAAGAAACAGACCCACGATCAGGACGCCGAGCAGAGGAGTGATCCACCTGCCGGGCCCCGATTTCAAGGCGGCGAGGCCATTTGCGAGCTCCCACAGGGCTATCCCGCCAAACACGGCCACCAGAACCGCCACCGCAGGCGCACCTCCAAGATAAATCGCAGGTACCAGAACCGCCAGAAGAACCAGCGCGGTCGCCAGCCTTGTGAGAGTATCCACTACTTCTCCGTTCCCTCGATCTGTTCCGAGGTCATCCCGAACCGCCTCTGTCGTGACCTGTACGCCTCCACTGCCTCCATGAACGCGTGCTCATCAAAATCCGGCCAAAGAAGCGGGGTAAAATAGAATTCTGTGTATGCCATCTGCCAGAGAAGAAAATTGCTCACCCGAAGCTCCCCGCCGGTGCGAATCAGGAGATCCGGGTCCGGGAGGCCGGCGGTGTCGAGGAAGCTGCTGAAACGGGTCTCGTCAAGTTCGTCTTCCGTGACCGTGCCGTCTCGCAGGAGCTTTGCCATTTGCACGGCAGCGGCCAGAAGCTCTTCCCGGCCGCCGTAGGAGAGTGCAAGATTGAGCACCATCGAGCTGTTGCTCCTGGTCCTCTCCTTGAGCGACTCGACCTTTGCCAAAAGAGCGGCAGGCAGGCGCTCGACCCGGCCTATGGTCCTGAAGCGGATGTCGTTGCCCAGAAGCTCCTCCGCTTCCGAGTCAACGTAGGAGGAGAGCAACCGCATGAGCCCCGAGACTTCTTTCGCGGGTCGTTGCCAATTTTCGGAAGAAAAGGCGTACAGAGTGAGCACCTCGATGCCATGAGAGCGGCAGAACTCCACCGCTCTCCGCACTGCCTTTGCGCCTCTCCGATGACCTTCCAACCTCGGCAATCGCCGACGAGTTGCCCATCGGCCGTTTCCGTCCATGATAATGGCCACATGCCTGGGCCAATCCGTGGACGGATGCTGTGAACTACTCAATTGCTTCTCCGGTAACCGACCGTTTTGAGGGGTGACGCTCAAGGACGTTCACTCAGGCAAGACGCTGCCTTCGAAAGGGCAGGTCCGAACCGATAGCCCCCCTCCCCTGCCCCCGTCCGCGCGGATCAGATCTCCATGATCTCTTTCTCTTTCTCATCTGCAACGCCGTCCAGCCTGGTGATGTACTCATCGGTGGTCTTCTGCACGGTCTCCTGGGCTTTGTGGAGGTCGTCCTCGGTGATCTCTTTCTCTTTCTTGAGGTCTTTCAGGACCTCGTTCGCGCTGCGCCGGTGGTTCCTGAGCTGAACCTTGAACTCCTCCGCCATCTTCTTGACGAGCTTCACCAGTTCCTTTCGCCGTTCCGCTGTCAGAGGCGGCAGGACGATGCGGACGAGTTTGCCGTCGTTTGACGGGTTCAAACCAAGCTCGGATTTGAGAATGGCCTTCTCGATATCCGGGACGGCCTTGGAATCCCACGGCTGTATGACTATCTGTCGCGGTTCAGGGATCGAAAGGGTGGCGAGCTGGTTGATCGGAGTCGCACTGCCGTAGTAGTCGACCATGATTCCGTCCAGGAGCGCCAACGAGGCCCTTCCGGTCCGAATGCGTTTCAGGTCCTTCTGAAGGGCCTGGACAGTCTTCTCCATCGACTCTTTCATCTCATTTTGCACATCGTCGATCATCGGTTCCTCTCTCAAGCGCGGTGCCGAGGTCCGCGGTCTCCTGTACGGTGGTCCCGATTTCTTCGCCGGCCAGCGCTCTCCTGATATTCTCGTCTTCGTGCAGGTTGATCACCAGGGCGAGTATCAGTTTCCGGGCGAGAATGTCCATGGCCGCGGCATCGATAACCCCGAGTCGTCTCTCGATGACTTCCCGGGGGGTAATTCTCTCGAAGAAGACCGCGTCAGGGAATCTTTTCGGGTCCTTGTCATAGATTCCCTTGACCTGCGTGCACTTGACCATCACCTCTGCGTCGATTTCCACCGCGCGCAGAGCTGCCGCGGAATCCGTGGTAAAGCAGGGGTTTCCGGTTCCGCCGGCGAAGATGACAATATGGCCCTTCGCAAGGTATTCCCGGGCTTTCCCCTCCTCGAACTCCTCCACGAAGCGCCCCACAGGGAACGCACACATCACTCGCGCCCGTTCTCCGACCTTTTCCAGAGCCGACTGGAAAGCCAGTGCATTGATCACCGTAGCGACCATGCCCATGCGATCGGCCACCAGCGGCGGCACTCCCACGGACGCGGCATCGACGCCTCGCAGGATGTTCCCGCCTCCGATGACTATGCCGAGCTCTCTTCCGTCTCTGCGGGCTGACGCGATCTGCGCGGCGATCCACGCGCTCTTGGCCGGATCGATCCCGTGACCTCGGTTGCCGGCCAGGGCTTCTCCGGAGATCTTCAACAGTGCTCGACGGTAACCGGAACCCATCGTCTCTCTTTACGACCGGAGCAGCTCGACCCGACGTCCTGCCGTGTGAGTGCCGAGCTGCCATAGTGCCACACGTGGGTACGTGCGGGAAGTTTCACCCCCCTGTCCCATCCCATTGAGGGAGGGGAACCGGCCCCACCTGGCAGGAGAGGGACGGGTGAGGGGGTTCGTGTCTGTTTCAACGTAATCGTTCACCGAGAAAACAGGAGATTCAACACCGAGCGGCTGGGAGCCGCAACCGGTAATCGCGTCAACCCTTCTCGGCCCGCGTGGAGTCCGATGGCGGGGTGAGTTGGGTCTACGCACGTTCAAACCGCGCACTGCGATAGGGGAGGCACAGCCATTTGTCCCTTTGCTGAAGCAGATTCCGACAACAAATCTTCGCTGCTGGCGAAGATTCTGAAGGATCGCAGTACAGAGGAAGAAAGGGCTGAATTCATTGCTCCTGACACGAAAAGCCCATTGCCTGCTACGGTTACGCCACCGGGCAGCGGTGATCTATTGTGTCTTTGCGCCTTCCTGGTGGACCCTACGTTTTCACAATCCCGCGAATCTCAAAGCACGTGACTTCAGTGGTCTTTGCCCATCTCGAAGCGGACGAACCGTCGCACTGACATGTTCTCTCCGAGTTTCGCGATCTTCTCCTTGATCACCTGATCCACTGACTTGTCGGGATCTTTGACGAACGGCTGCTCGAGCAGGCAGACTTCCGTGTAGAACTTCTTAAGCTTGCCGGTCGCGATCTTCTCGAACATCTTCTCCGGCTTGCCTGCTTCCCTGGCCTGTCCCATGTAGATGTCCATCTCTTTGGCGACCACCTCTTGGGGGACATCTTCCGTGCGCACCCATTTGGGCGAGCTCGCTGCTACCTGCATGCAGAGGTCTTTGACCAGGTCTGCGAAGTCATCGGTCTTGGCCACAAAGTCGCTTTCGCAGTTGAGTTCCACGAGGACACCGATCTTGTTGTTCAGGTGTACATACGAGCCCACTCGTCCTTCGGATGTCGCGCGGCCTTCTCTGCTCGCTGCCTTGAGTGCGCCTTTCTTGCGGAGGAATTCCACAGCCTTTTCCGGATCACCGCCGGTCTCGGTCAGGGCTTTCTTGCAGTCCATCATGCCGAGGCCGGTCTTCTCCCGCAGCTCCTTCACCATCTGGGCGGAAATTTCGGGCTTCTTTTCCGCAGGGGCTGTGGGTGCGGCGGCTTCTTCCTTTGCTGCGCTCTCGGATCCTTGTGGGGGCTCAGTCTTCTTCATGGTGTGCGTCCTCGTTGGATTTGAGTTCCTCGGCCGGAACAGGTCGTTCGGGAACAGTCTCTGAAGAGGATTCCGCTGCCACGGCGGTTTCAACGGGTTTGGGCTGTTCGGGGAGCGATTCCATAATCTCCGAGGGTTGGTATGCGGCCTCACCCCGATCTTCCTGCAGCGATGCCTCGTATGCGGCTTTCCCTTCCGCGCAGGCATCCGCCACCTTTGTGGCGAACAATCGTATCGCCCTGATGGCGTCGTCGTTTCCGGGGATCACATAGTCTATTTCGTCAGGGTCGCAGTTCGAGTCCACGATGGCCACGATAGGGATCTTGAGCTTGTTGGCCTCTTTGACTGCGATGCTTTCCTTCTTGGGGTCCACTACGAACAGGGCTCCGGGGAGCCGTCGCATGTCGCGAATCCCCGCGAGGTTCTTCATCAGCTTGTCTTGGTAGCGGCTCAAATCGAGCAGTTCCTTCTTGGTGTAGTTCGTGGCGGCGGGATTGGCCAGGATAGTTGCCGTCTGGTTGAGGCGTTCCACGCTCTTGCGTATCGTGGTGTAGTTCGTGAGCATTCCGCCGAGCCACCGATGATTCACGTAGAATTGTCCGCACCGTGAGGCTTCTTCGAATACCGCATCCTGCGCCTGCTTCTTGGTGCCCACGAAGAGCACCGGCAGCCCGTGGGCCACGGTCTCGAACACAAACTGGTACGCGGTCTTGAACAGTCGAACGGTCTTCTGCAGGTCGATGATGTGAATCCCGTTGCGCGCGCCGAAGATGTACTGCCGCATCTTCGGGTTCCATCGGCGGGTCTGATGTCCGAAGTGGACTCCTGCTTCGAGGAGCTGTTTCATGGTAATCGGTGTCAATTCGGTCTCCTTCTCGGGTTGATCCTCCATCCTTCCTGCGTCGTACCGTCACGAGCCACCCGACCACGAAGGATGTGTGTGTTAACCCGCAATTTTTACCTGACCAGCGTCCCCAATGCAAGAAAAAACTCGGACGCCGCGCAATCATTCACGTGCGAGGGGCCGGGCGGGGTCGAGCGATACGGCCTATTCCATCAGGCTCCACAACGGACGTGAGCACTCATTCGGATGCTGCCCAATTCACCACGCGGACGGGAAAGGATTCAAAGTGCCTCACGTTGTCCGTCACCACCACCGCGTCCAGGACCGATGCCAACGCGGCCATAACGGTGTCCGCGTCTTCCCGCCTCATGTTTCTTCTCACCGATTCCGCCCACAGATCCGCTGCCCTGTCCCAAACCGGCCTTGACATTTCCACATACGTGAGACGTTCCCACAGAGAGAGAATGAAGACCTCCCCACTCCGATCTTGGGTCCGCCTGAACCCGCGAATCAGTTCAAAATAGACCACTCCTGATACGAGTATTTCGTCGTCGTTCCAGAGGGCCTGGACGAAGTTCCGCCCCGCCGCCCGATCTCGGCGCAGAAGCTTGATCCATATGCAGGTATCGACCAGATACCTCACGTGTCAAGATCCCTATTATTTCGGAGTCTGAGCCTGTTCCGGGCGATCTCACTCTCCAACTCGTCCCAGTAGTCTTCCTCTTTGTCGTCGGGGGTCGCGAACCACCCTTGGATCAGTTCGATTGCCTCCCGGTTCCGGATCGATCCGGGGCTGGGCTCGGGCATGTCAGGCCCGTGCGGTTCCTCTTGTCCTCTGGATTCCATGGGACAGCCCTCCTCGGTCACAGAGCGGCCGGCAGCCGCAGCCGATAGTCGCTTCGACCTTCCTCGGCGCGCATGCAGTCCGACCGCGGGGTCGGTTGATTCTACGTTCGTTCAGACGGCAGACCGCTGCAGGGAATGAACAGGCACAAACTCCGTTGCTGAAGCGGATTCCAACAACAGATCTTGGCTGTAGTCGAAGAATTCGCACCATAGTAACACTCGACACGATATCATGCTCGCGTCAGAACCTGAACAGCATGCGTTGGCCGGGCTGTTTCTTCTCGATGGTCGTGGCTTCCACCACCACTTTGTCTCCGGCTGCCAGTTCCGAGCTCATGATCTGGACCTTGTCCACGCCTTTCAGCCCGAGGCCCACGACGACCGGGCGTATGCTGTCATCACGTATGAGCTTCCAGAGCCTGCGTTCACCGGGTTTGAGCTCCCGGTGCGCGGAGGGACCCGCTGCTGAGGGGCCCTTGCCCTTGGGCACGAATCTCAGGGCCTGCTCGGGAACCATCAGCACATCGTGAAGCTCGGTCAGGAGCACCGTCACGTTAGCGGTCATACCGGGCCTGAGTTTCAGGTCATTGTTGTCCACGTCGACCAGCACGTTGTACGTGACCACGTTTTGTTCCACTTTGGGGTCGTTGCGGATCTGGCTCACCCGGCCCTCGAACGCGTCGTCGGGAAAAGCCGGAACCGAAAACGTCGCCTTCTGTCCGACTTGGACCCGACCCACGTCAGCTTCGTCCACGTTGGTGTGCACTTGCATTCGGGTAAGGTCTTCCGCAATCTTGAACAACTCCGGAGCCTGGAAGCTTGCCGCCACCGTCTGGCCCATGTCGATTGTCCGCGAAGTGACCACTCCCTTGACCGGTGCGACGATTCTGGTGAACTTGAGCTGCAAGTCAGCTTCCTGAAGCTTCGCCTCGGCCTGGAACACCTTGGCCTTGTCCACCATCACCTGAGCCGCGGACGCGTCAGCCTTGGCCTTGGCCTTATCGAACGCGCTTTCCGAGATCGACTGCCCGAGGAAAAGCTGTTGCTGGCGTTTGAAGTCGATCATGTCGTCCCGAGCTTGGACCTCGGCTTTGGCCAGAGCAGCCTTCGCAGCCTCCACATCTGCCCGAGCCTGCGCTGCCTTTGCCTCGAAGGTCTCGGGGTCGATGAGTGCGATGAGTTGTCCTTTTTCCACTCTCGTCTCGAAGTCCGCGTACAGTCCCTTGATCGTCCCGGAAACCTGGCTTCCCACGAGCACCTCGACCAACGGCTTGAGAGTCCCCGTGCAGGTGATTTCCGCGGTAAGGGTACCCTTTTCTACTGAAACGGTCAGGTATTTTGTCTGGGTCTTCTCCTCGTTCCCGCCGGAGAAGACGAAATAGAGTCCCGCAATGACTCCCACCACCACCACGGCGATCAGTGTGGCTTTTCTCAATAGGCGGCTGGGAGCCGCAGCCAGGATTCGCGTCGACCCTTCTCGGTCCGAATGCAGACCGATGGAGGGGCGAGTTGGTTCTGCGCACATGAAGAAAGGCACGTTGCGTCCTCCCGGAGCCGCTGAACTTAAGATTTCTTCTCGAAGACAGCACAAATCGAACGTGATTAATACGAGAGACACCCCGTTTTGTGTGCTGTGCCCCTCGGGGCTCTGCAGGCTTACGTCCCGTTGGGGCGCCGGATAATGGCCCGGCACCTGAGCGCCGGACAAGGTGGAAAGCGTGCCACGATTCGACGGTTTTGAGACAGTTTCCCTGGGTCGACCCCCTACCAAAACGATTCCTGACATGCACCCGCTGAACGCTTACCCGTGGTGAAGCCCTTGTTTCCAGGTGAACGGTTACGGTACCGCACTGCGGCAGCCCCCTACCCTTGTGAGCCTTGGTCCAGCACCTCCCGGACTCGTCGAGCCAACTCATCCATGGTGAAGGGCTTTTGCAGGAAATGGAGACCGCGTTCCAGGACACCTCGATGCACAATGGCATTGGCAGTGTATCCCGACATGTAGAGGACCTTGATACCAGGTCTGGCAGCAGCAATATCCCTGTATAGGGTCCTTCCATCGGTCCGTGGGAGCACCACATCAGTGAGCAGCAGGTCGATGGCGCTCTCATGCGTCCGGCAGACCTCCAGTGCTCGCTCCGGATCACCTGCTCTCAACACACGATACCCAAATGATTCCAGGCTCTCGCACGCCATATCCAGCACCATTTCTTCGTCCTCTACGATCAGGACGGTTTCCGTTCCCCGCTGCGGTTGGCGTATCCCGGTCCTGGACATCGGTTCCGCGAGCGCGTCCACGCAAGGAAGGTAGACCTTGAACGTCGTCCCGCGCCCCGGCTCCCCGTAGGCTTCGATGTGGCCCTCATGTTGTTTGACTATGCCGTACACGGTCGAGAGTCCCAGGCCGGTCCCTCTCCCTTTGGGTTTGGTGGTAAAGAACGGCTCGAAGATCCGGGAGAGTGTGTCCGCGTCCATTCCTTCGCCGGTGTCGCTGAACGCGAGCATGACGTACATACCCGACTTCACACTCATGTGCGTTTTGGTGTACCCTTCATCGAGCACCATATTCGCGGTCTCTATGATCAAGGTGCCGCCTTCGCGCATCGCATCTCGTGCGTTGACCGCGAGGTTGACCATGATCTGTTCCACCTGCCCGGGATCGGCCCGCACACGCGGCTGAGCGGCTCGCAGCGCGGTCACCAGGTTGATGTCCTCGCCGATAAGCCGCCTCAGCATCTTCTCCAAGTCGGTTACCACGTCGTTGAGATCGATCACTGCCACTTGCAGGACTTGTTTGCGGCTGAACGCCAGCAGTTGCCGTGTCAGCTCTGCTGCTCTGTCAGCCGCCCGGTTGATCTGCACAATCTTGTCGCGGTGTGCATCCCGTTGGGGCATCTGCTGGAGCAGCATGTTCGAATAGCCGATCATCGCTGTCAGGAGGTTATTGAAATCGTGAGCTATTCCTCCTGCCAGACGACCTATGGCCTCCATCTTGAGCGCCTGGCGGAGTTGTTCCTCGAGCCGCTTGCGGTGGGTGATATCGGCCACATTCCCCATATTGGCAGTCCTGCCGTGGTACATGATGGTAGTCGCGAGGACGTCCAGCCATTTTGTCGCGCCGTCCTTGCACACCACGCGAAACTCATATTGCGGAATGACTTTCTCTCCGAGGGATCTGGCCATACCTCTGGCCTTGACGGTCTCCAAATCCTCCGGATACACAAATCTCCAAAACTCTTGCCCGATCATCTCGTCGGGTGACCAGCCCAATATCTCCCCGAGACGTTCGTTTACATAGACGAAGCGCCCGTCCTGGTGAATGTAGATCCCTGTCAATGAGTTCTGCGTCAACAGCCTGTAGCGCTCCTCGCTCTCCTTCAGCGCCTGTTCCGACCGGGTGCGCTCAGTGATGTCACGCAACTGAATCACGCTCCCGGCAGCGAGGCCGTCTTCGTCAAGAAAACTGGACCCGCTGAGGCTCACGTCGATCACGCGGCCGTCCCGGGTGTAGCGTTTAGTCTCAAAATCATAGAAGTTTTCCCCCTTTACTATCTTGCCGATATGTCTTCTTGTTTCCGGCCAGTGTTCCGGCGGAACGAAGTCTATCTTCTTCCCTCGCACGTCTTCGAACGTCCATCCGAACACACGTGTGAACGCAGGGTTCAGATACAGCGGTATGCCTTGAATATCGTACACCACGATCGGATCGGGGGACGCATCGAGAAGAGTGCGGTACATCTCACTCGCTCTTCGCGATTCCTCGTACAAGCGCCGGTACTCTTCCCGGCTCTCCCGCACCGCCTTCTCCATGGCCTTCTTGTCACTGACATCGCGGTGAATCACGATACTTCCTGCGAGCTTACCGTCTGACCCGCTGAAGACCGATGCGCTGACCTCAATATCGAGAATCCTTCCGTCTTTGGTGAGGCGTCTCGTTTCCAGGGAGATAACCGGCTCTCCTCGCAGCACTCGATCGATGCCTGCCCTGGTTTCGGGTATGCGATCCTCGGGCACGAACTCGTCCAGAGTCCTGCCCAGGCGTTCTTCGAGGGTCCACCCAAAGACGTTGGTGAACGCTGGATTAAGGTAGGTAACCAACCCCCGGGTATCGTAGACCACGATGGGATCCGGCGCGGCTTCCATCAGCGATCTGTATCGTGCCTCGCTTTCCACCAATGCCTCTTCGGCTTGCTTGCGTCGTGCGATGTCCCTTCCCACCACGCAGATTCCCATGGCCTTCCCCGCTTGATCTTTCAGCAGGTCGCCGGTGAACTCGAAGGGAATGGCCTTTCCGTCCTTCGTGATTACTGACGCTTCCAGTGAGGCATGCCCCTGTGTCGCAGCCAATGCAATGGAGTGGGAGACAGGCTGCCTGTCATCCGGGGAGAAGAAGTCCAACGGGTTCATCGCGGAAATCTCGTGGTCCTCGTACCCGCTGATGTCGCGCACCGCCCTATTCCAGTAGAGGAATCGGCCCTGGAAGTCGAACACGACAAACGCGTCCGAAAGCACATCGAGTGCCCTCTGCGTAAACACACATTCATCTCCGGTCGTCCGGCCGGCCGCGCCCTTTTCGAGGAGCTCGCGCAGCCTTTCCAACTCGTGCATCAGTTCCTCACGAGTCCTGTCTCTGTCGTTCATGAGACGTTCACCTCCGGCATGGCAGCTCCGGACTGAGGGCGCGCTCGCGGTACGAATCAGCCCTCTCACGAGTTCAGACTTCGCTGACCCCCTCTGGGATTCGCACAAAGGGTGCAGAATGTCAAATTGTCCTGGCCGCAGCCGGCCCAACGAAGCATGAAAGTCAGCGCCCACGTCACAAGAACTCGGTGAACGGTCAGGACCACCCAATATTCCAAATGCCTCTTCCCCCAGAATTCGCATGTCCATGAGAACCCCCATGGCCGGGGCGCGGCCACAACGAAGCATGGAAATGCCGTTGTATTCCATGGCATGTGAACCTTCGGCGACCAGCGGGAGCCGCAT
>JBFMAA010000038.1:0-45021 GCA_040755955.1 Thermodesulfobacteriota bacterium | reverse complement strand
CTCCGCGCTTCTGGAGAAGCTTCGGCGGCAGTTGGCGTATGCGATGCTGCGTTCCAGGCCGTACCACGACGGGACCGACTACGTGTACGGCAACAAGACCGAAGAACCCACCATGTGCGGCATCTGCGCGTGGCCGACGATCGTGCAGGCTGAGCTCCCCAATACGAACGTGTACGTGAACCGCGGGGGAGTCGCTCTGGACAAGGCTGCCCTGGACGCGCTCGCACGCAACCTGTGGCTCGACGAGCACGCGGACTACAACCAGGGAGCCTGGCACATCATCTGCCATCCGCTGACGACTCAGCACATCCACGACTTTGACATCAGCTACCGCACCATCGAACGCGACGACAAGGGAATCGGCTTCCACGTGGACCACTTCGACGCCAAGATCGGCAAGACCTTCCCCATCATCTCGGACCGGTACATGCGGCCCGACGTGCTGCTCTTGGCCAACATCGAGGCCATGAACTACGGGTACTTCAACGACGACAAGCTCGACCGCCAAGAGATGCCCACCCAAGGCCGTGCCGGCGCCGAAGATGTACGGACCGTCCATTCCGCCATTACGGATCAGTGAGACTTCCTCTATTTCTCGAGGGGAAACTCGTTCTTCATGGATCCCACTATAGCCTCAAGGGTAAGTGCGGTGGGACGAAGCGGGCTCCACGACATGAAACCCCATTTCATCTGACGAGCGTTGAACCCCAGCATCCTCAAGACTGAAACCGCCTTGTTTTGTTCGTGTCCGGTATCACAATAAATTATGATATCCTTATCTTTCGGCAGCTTGGCAAGATTCTCCGGTTTCGCGAGCTCTCGAAACCCGATGTACATGGCCCTGGGCACGTGTCCCTTATCATATTTCTTGTCCTTCGGCATGCGAAGGTCAACGATCACGAAGTCCTTCTTGCCGGATTTTATCATTTCCATCACGTCCGCGGCCTGAACGGCGTATCCGTCCTCCGGGATGTTGCTGAGATACTCGTGTGCAACCTTCTGGATGACCTTGCTCTCTTCGTCCGTCAACGCGCCTGCCGGACCTGCGGCCAGAAGACATGCGGTCACGATGAGCAACACAAACTGCCTTTTCATCTGATGTCCCCTTTCTTTCGCTGTCCCCAAATCAGACGATGCGCATCGCACGCTCGTCGCAAATGCGGTTCCCCATCCCGAATGGCGGAACGGAATCAATTCTTGGCATCGACTCCGAAGCTCTCGTATTTTCCTATTTGACCACCAGAGGATTTAGTAACATAGCGATATTGATATATAGCCGGTTTGCGTTATGGCTGTCAAGTGGTTTCTCGCGCCTGAGACAAGAACTCCTTGTTCCTTGTTCGGTCTTTGACGGTCGCGGTCATGTTCTCTGCCGCTTCAAACCCCTCGTGCGCGGACACGTAGGTCCGCCGCTACCTGTCGCAAGAACCATGACACACAAGCCGGGGAACCAACAGCCTGAGATGGCGACAGGGGCAGGTTGCCGTTCTCTGTGAACGTTTACCTTGCAGGAATGGTATGCCTGAACGTTATCGGAGACGAGTCGGCGCGAGTTCTTCTCGCAGGTCCGAACGTGTTTGACCACCGGAGCGCCGACGGGATATACTGCAACCGAGGAGACCCCCCCGTTCGTCCGAACGTCTGGGGGTTTCTTCGGTTTTGTGGGTTGGCTCGGATTTTCATTGTACTGGCTCTCGGTCGTGGTTCGAGGCCGGTCGCGGCTCACCCGGCAATGTGGGGAAAGGATCGGAACAAGCGATGATACGATTGCGCGCGGTATCACTTACGTCCCTATTCAGCATGGTATTCTTCTTTTCAGGGTTCGCCGGTCTGGTATACCAGGTGGTGTGGCAACGGTTGCTGACAGTCAATTACGGAGTCGCGACAATCTCAATCACGCTGATCGTGAGCGTGTATATGTTCGGCTTAGGATTGGGCTCACTGGTGGGAGGTCACCTCGCGGACAAGGCCCAAAACCGGGTCCGCCTTTACTTCGTCGTGGAACTGCTCCTGGGCGTGTTCGGGTTGATGAGTCTCCCTTTCATGGCATTCCTTGGGAAACACACCGCGGGGAGTGACTACACGTTGACTCTGGTGTATTTGTTCCTCTTTCTGAGCGTGCCCACGTTCCTGATGGGAATCACGCTGCCGTTATTGACGAAAATCTTCAACTCGCTCGTCCGTGATTTCCTGAGAAGCGTGAGCTTCCTCTATTTCATCAACACGTTGGGTGCCGCGCTGGGAGCCCTGGCAGCCAGCTATGTGCTGATCTCGTTCTTCGGCCTTGACGTGGCCGTGTACGTCGGGGTGAGTATCAATTTCGTTCTTGCCGGGGTGATATTTTTCGCGGGCTCCCGCACCGACGAGGTCGGCCCGACCGAACCGGCCCGCACGATCGAAGATCCTCCCGACCCCGCGTTCGCTCGACGTGCCGCGCTGGTCGTGTTTGTCACGGGGTTTGCGGCAATCGCGTACGAGATCGTCTGGTTCCGGATTGTGGGCTTGTTGGTGAAGTCGTCACCGTACGCGTTTTCGTCCATACTTGCGGTATACCTTTTCGGCATAGCTCTGGGTAGCTACGGCATGAGCAGGTACGTCGCGGCCAAACCACGGCTTGACAAGAAAAGCCTGTTCTTTGGCCTTCAGTTCCTGATCGGGCTGTACGTCCTCGGAGCGAGTGCGGGTTACTACTACCTCACGAAGTACACCGTGGTGGGCGAACTCACGACGGCCTCGTTTGCGAGCGTGCTGCACCCGCGATTCGAGCTGCCGGCGGCATGGTCGTTCGCAGAGGTCCTGCGGCATATGTATTGGTTGCTTGACGTGTTTGTCTGGTCTGCGTACTTCGTGCTCATACCCACCATTCTGATGGGTGCGAGTTTTCCCCTGATTTCGTGGCTTGCGCTGACGGACTCGGCCAAGGAAGGGCGGACGGTGGGGACTGTCTATTTCCTCAACATACTCGGGAACGTGGCCGGAGGCTTGATGACCGGATTTGTGCTGCTGCCCGTGTGGGGCACAGAGGTGACGCTGCTGGTGCTCTCCCTGACAGGCGTGTTGTTCGGTCTGCTGACCGTCGAGGCGGTTGGCAGGAGGCTTTCGCTGTTCGTGAGGGCTGCTGCGGTCTCGTGCGTGGTGGCAATTGGGGTCCTGGTCTTTCCGGGAAAGGGGCAACTGTACGAAACCATGCACAAGGTCGGCCTGGCACCGTACTCGCTTGCAGGGGTCTGGGACAAGTACTACGGGGTCGACAGGCCCCTGGCCAATTACCGGGAGTGGCTGAAACGCCGGGAACCGACAGACCCCATGAGGGTGTTCCATCTCGAGGAGGGCATTGACGGCGTCGTGGTAACCGCATCCTGGAAAGGGCGGCTTGGCTGCTGGATAAACGGCCTCGCTGAGGGCGGACGGCCAGGGTACATCTTCTATAACAAGACCGTCGAGACGGTCCGGTTTGCCGGTGATTCGAGGAAGGTGTTGCTGATCGGTTTCGGCACTGGGTCCGTGGCGGACGCAATCCGCCGAGACCCGCAGGTCACGGAAGTCGTCGTGGTTGAGCTGAATCGGACGCTGATCCGGAACCTCACGAAGATGAAGTCGTTCAGGGAGATCCTTGCCGACCCCAAGGTGAGGCTCGTCATCGAAGACGGCCGCAGGTATCTACACCGGACTCGGGACACGTTCGACCTGATCATGATGGACCCGATCAGATCGACCACCGCGTACAGCAACAACATCTATTCCAGGGAGTTCTTCGAGCTTGCCAAGACGCGTCTGGGTGACGCAGGAGTGCTGTATGTTTGGACCGATGAGTATAGGAGTCTTCCCAAGACGGTTGCGGATGTGTTCGAGCATGTGCGTTGGTACAGCGGATTCTGCCTCGGTTCCGCGGCTCCGTTCACGCAGAACGACCGCCGATCCGAAGACCTGCTTGCCAACTTGGCTCCTGCTCACCAGGCGGCATACCACCGAATCGGCCACACAAGGTACCTCGGCGACAGGGACGACCTCTCCCGGACCACAGCCCGTTTCCCGAGCAACAGGGACTGGCGACCCGTATGCGAGTACTACCTCGGGAACAAGCTCAGGAAGATGCGACTGGGGATTTGAACGCAAGTCGTAAGAGTTCAGCAGGCAGACCGATAGAGGGGCGACTTGGTTCTACGCAAGCCAAGGAAACCACGTTGCGTTCTCCCGGAGCTGCCGGCCTGAAGATTTCTTCTCGAAGAAGGAAGAAATCAAACGTTATTGGTAAAGGGGTTCCCGGGGCACACTTTCTGACAGAGACCCGTCAGGGTTGGAGTTCGAGTTGCCGCAGGTACCCCGCGAGGTTGCGGTCTCGGCGGTCAAGACCCAGTTTCTTGCGGATCGAGATCCTCTGCAGCCGTACCGTGTCGACGCTCTTGTTGAGAATGAACGCGATCTCCTGCGTGCTCTTCCCCAATCGAATGAGCTGGGCTACCTCGAGCTCTTTTTCCGAGAGTTGCAGTCTCGGATCGTCCTTGGGAAGCCTCTCCGTTGCGGGAGACCCGGCCAGGCCCTCAAGCAGCATGACCGCTCGCGATTCGACGAGGTGCGGATTCGCCTTGGCCTCGACGATCAGCCGCACGTGTTCGGCCACCTTCCTGGTCAGGTCCGTGGCGATCTGTTCACAAGCCCTTTCTCTCTCCGCCTCCGCGTGCCTCAGCAGCGTGTTGAGCGCAAGGTTCTTCTCCTGGAGTTCCTCCCCCCTCGCCTTGAGTATCGCCTCGATGCGTTTGCGCTCGGTCAGGTCATGGCATAGCCCGACCGTCCCGTAGGCAACACCGTCATCGTCCTTGAGCAGCGCAAACACCGTGTGTGC
The DNA here is from genome assembly GCA_040755955.1 of Thermodesulfobacteriota bacterium. GTDB lineage: Bacteria > Desulfobacterota > Desulfomonilia > Desulfomonilales > Desulfomonilaceae > JBFMAA01. The sequence goes on along the minus strand of JBFMAA010000038.1, from coordinate 40,178 downwards.
GACTCCACCGGCACCATCGGGTCTGACGAATTCGTATTCCCCCATCCAGATGTCTCCATCCCTGAGGTGGCTGCGAGTCTGCTCTTCGAGCACGTCGCCTCGGCCGGGTCGTGCCAGAATGAACGTGGATTTCCCCAGGATCTCCTCCTTGGGATAGCCGAACATCTGCTCGCTCGCGGGGTTCCAGTCGACCACGTTCCCTTCGAGATCGGTCACTATCATCGCCTCACGCATGTGCGCGAACACGTGGCGATACTGCTTGAGCCGTTCTTCTTCCGCTCGATCTTCGGTCACGTCGTGGAAGAACACCGCGACCCCATCCCCAACTTTCCCTATCCAATACCTGACGAGAATGCCCTCGGGCGGGTCCGATCCCACCTCCTGCCATGTTTCGAACTCGTGTTCCGTGCCTGTTTCCGCTGCCTCGATGGAGCGCTGAACTATCTTCTCTCTGGCGGAACCGTCTTGAAATACCTCAGCCATTGCCATCTCAGCGCTCGCATGTTCCTCCATTCTGAGCACCCCCACGCCCGCGGGATTGATTCCCGCACATTGAAAGTCCCGGATCTGCCCTTCAGAGTCTCTCACCGCACGAAACAGGCCAAAAGGTCGCGGAATCGCGTTGAGCGTGGCACACGCCAATTGTTCGTACGACACCCCCTCAAATGCGGAGGAACTGAGATCCTCTCGGGGAACCACGATCCCCAACACGTAGCACTCCCCGTCCTTGCCTGAGGTCACCTTCTCAGCCAAGGAGTGTCCCATGATCCTCCTGCCCGGCAGCCCCAACGGCGGAATAGGCCAGTTGGGGATCTCCGGGGAGGCCGCGATGACCTCCATGCCGTAGTGCCATACCTCGGCCATATCTCCGGGTATGGGAAGGCTTCGGATATCCCGCCGGATGAGCTCTTCCGGACTGAGCCGCGTGCCGAACGCTCGGTTGAGAATCGCCAAGGCAGCAGACGACACCCGTAGGAAGCCTCGGCGGGGACAATAGGTGTACAGCGCGCACGCTCCCGAATCCACGAGGGTCTGATACTCACGCGCGCCGGATATTTCCAGCGGGTCGAAGAAGAGCGCGACGACCTGGCCTGAATGACCTACATCGGAAGGGAGCACAAGGATGGTCATGGACAGCTCTCTCGCTTTGCCGAGTTTGCTGAGAATCCTCAGAGTGAGACCGTCCTTTCCGGTCCGCTCGGCTTGACAGTGTTCGATGGTCGTCAGCAGGGATCTGACCGACTCGTAGTCCGTCAGCAGGGTTTGTGCCCATACGTGCAGATGGGCCACCTCTTCGAGTCCGTAGCCTGTGAGCCGCTCAGCTTCCCGGTTGTACGAGGAGAAGAACCCGTCACGCCGAATGGTGATCATGCCTACTCCGGCCTGGCGGCTCAGCAATTTGAGGAGCGCCTCGGTTCCTCGTCGGGAGGCGGCCGCGTTCGAGGAGATCGCGCGGCTCAATTGCGCGTAGTCTTCCTTTGCCTCGACCATCTCCCGGAGCTTGGCCACGCACGAGGCCAAGACCTGAGCCTGCACCGGGTACCCGAGGAATGTCGGTCCGTAGTAGCGCGGCAGAGCTCGCCCTGCTCGGGGTGTGTGAGAGTCGCCGATCACTATGACCTCGATCGCTGGGTTGATCTGCTTGATGCCTGTGACCATGGGAGCGAGATCCAGGTTGGCCTGGTTCAAGTCTATGACGACGATGAGGTGGGCTCCGGGGTTCCGGGAGAGCAGCACAAGCCCTTCACGCCCGTCGTGGGCGGTGGTGACCGAGATGTCTTCCAGGTCGGCTTTCAGAGCCTCCATGAGCTGAGACGTTTCTTCAGTGGGGCTCCCTATCCACATCAGAGCGCGACTTGACATGTGATCTCCTTGGGCTATAGTGACATATTCACGAGGCCCTCGCCCGCGAACCCGAGGCATGGACCGGCCCGAAGGCGCGGCGTCCCGGGAGTTCATTGCGACTGAGCGTCCTCGGTTGCTACAGACGGTTCCGACTGGGATCATAACATGCCACGTCCGTCTTGTTGAGGAAGGATTCAATGACCGAGACCGGCAAAATCCAGGTCTTCACCGGTGAAGGAAAAGGGAAAACGACCGCCGCGCTCGGCTTGGCTTGGAGGGCCATCGGCAGAGGTCTCAAGGTGCTCATGGTGCAGTTCCTGAAAGCCCCGGACACGTCCGGCGAGCATTTTTCCGCAGGTGCCCTGCATCCTCATTTCGTCATAAAACCGATGGGAAGGAAAGGTTTCATCCGCAGACGCGGGTGTGAGCCCCTGGACCAGGTCATGGCAGAAATCGCGCTCGAAGAAGCGCGGACAGCCATCCTCAGCAAAGAGTACGACGTGGTGATACTCGATGAGATCAACGTCGCGATCCACTTTGGGCTCATCGACGTGCAAGACCTCCTGGAGATCATCGACTCCAAGCCGGAAAAGGTGGAACTCGTCATCACCGGACGGTACGCTCACCCGGATGTGATCGAACGGGCCGACGTGGCCCTCGAAATGAAGAAGATCAAACACCACTTCGACGACGGAGTTCCTGCCCGTAAAGGCATCGAATACTGACGGATTGCGCGCCCCCATCCCCTCAAACTCTTGAGACTGGGCGTATCCTGCTGGTCGCGGCGGCGCCGTACATGTTATCGTCACACACCAGAGATTTCATCGGATTGAGCGAGTAGACAAGGGCCGTCACTTCTCCCTCATACCATTGCGCGTGCTAAGAAGTGACTTCAGAATCCGGGTGGGACAGGCATCTTGCCTGTCGTCCTGTGGCAACGTCACCTCTTTGAAGTCGCGTTGGTATCAGTCGTCAAGGGACAGGCTGTGCCATTCCCCTGCCTTGATGGGATGGGCAAGAGGAGGGTGAACGTGGCCGCGACTGTCAACGCGCGCAGTGTGGGGGTCTGTCCCATCCCAGGTTCGCGGGTTTCATCCTGCGAGGGGGAAACGACATGCCTGTACGGCCGGACGAACTTCTTCTCATCCTTGCCCTTCTCGGGGGAGCAGGGTTTACCGTTTGGTTTGTGGTGCAGTTGCATCGTACCAAGAGGAAGACTCCGGTTGCGAGTCCGCAAGCCGGGCTCGGCGGGATCATCGAATACCAACCGGACAGGCAGGACATCCTTTGGAACACTGATTGGGGTGTGCCTGGAAGTGACTTGCCCAGGGAGGAAGCAGAGAAGAGGGGGCTGGTTCTCTCTCTCAATCGCTGGGTATCTTCCGAGGAGAAGAAGACACTTCAAGAACAGCGTCTCATGTATATTCTCGTAAGAGGGGTGATCCCGGTACTCTTGATAATTGAGGGGATTGTAACGATTTGCGGAGTGTTCTTTGTGGTTCCCCTGTAGCCATGCACGGTTTTTGCGCGTGCGTGGAACCAACTTCCCCCGCCATCGGACTGCATGCGGGCTGAGGAGGGTTGACGCGATTATTGGTTGCGGCTCCCAGCAGCCCTCTGGTGTGGCAAGTCGTAAATTTGACGCCTATGCCCCGGAATGGACATTTGGGGACAGACTCAATCGTGGTGTCACCTGATTCAAGGGAGATGTGCGATGGCAAGAATCAAACGCAGGAACCCATGGATTGCGGCACTCTTATCACTCCCGTTGCCGGGTCTTGGTCATGTGTACAACGGGAACTGGCGTCGAGGGCTGCTTCTCTTCGTGTGCCTGCACGTGGTCCTTGCGGCAACGGCGATTCTCGGAATAATCCATACGTTTGCCGGCCTCGCTTTTGTCTTGATTCTTGCTACAGCGGGTCAGGTGTTTATCGCTGCGGATGCGGCCGTGGGTGCGCGTCGGGCCGGCGAGGTGGCGCTACGGTGGTTTCAGCGGTGGTTCGTGTATGCCGCGGTTCTGGTTCTCTTCCATGCTGCGCTGATTCCCGTGATCCGTTGGAGTTGTCCACCGGGCCTGCTCGGAGTTCGGACCTTCAGGATGCCCGCGAGCTCCATGGAACCGGCTCTGGTGCGTGGCGATTACTTCCTCGCCGAGATTCCGCTGTTCAGCCGGGTCGTTCCCGAACGAGGGGACTTGATTCTGTTTCCGTATCCTGAAGATACGTCCAAGACCTTTGTGAAGAGGGTGATCAGTCTCCCCGGAGAAAAGCTGCAGATTAAGGACAAGACCGTTCTCATCAACGGCAGAGAGATCGACGATCCATGGGGTGTTCACCACGATCCCAGGACGCTTCCGAGCAGCCTCAATCCACGAGACAACTATGGGCCCGCCACCATCCCCGACGGATCGGTGTTCGTCATGGGCGATAACAGGGACATGTCTCACGACAGCCGATTCTTTGGGAGTGTCAAGATCGAGGAGGTCTTCGGCAAGGCGCTGTTCATCTACTGGTCCAAGGACTGGGACAGAATAGGGCGCAAGATTCGGTGAGGCGAAGGCAGGTCGATAGGGAATGGCGTGCCACGTGAATCGGTGCTAAGATCGAATGAGAAGGAAACCAAGCGGTCGAGACCCATGCCAAGACTTGTCGTCATATTTTTTCGGGAAGACGACGGCACCGCCCCGATGGCAGCTTGGCTGAAGAGCCTAGACATGAAGACTCAGAACAAATGCGTCATTCGTCTGGAGATGCTCAGAGACCTGGGAAATGAGTGGCGTAGACCATACGCAGACTACCTTCGAGACGGAATCTATGAACTCCGGGTCAAAGTGGGGACAGTCAACTACAGAATGCTCTACTTCTTTCACGGTAGCACCGCAGTGGTGCTCTCCCACGGATTTCCCAAGGAAGACAGAGTCCCTGCCAAGGAAATTGACAAGGCGGTCGAGAGGAGAAGCAGGTTCGTCCGGAATCCGGAAATTTACACTACCTTATGGGAGCATTCGTGATGACAGAGAAGAAGGTAACATCAGATGCCGTCGAATGGGCCTACAGGGAGCTGGTCGGTGATGATCCCGAGCGGATCGTGTCCCTCCGAGAAGAGCGGATAAAGGCCCAGATCGGCCAACAGATCTACGATCTCAGACACCAGGCCGGTTTGACCCAAGAAGAGCTTGCCGACCTCGTCGGAACAGAAGCTGGAGTGATCAACGACCTCGAAGAGGCAGACTACGAGGGGGATTCACTGTCCATGCTCGTGAGGATTGCCACTGCCCTGAGTAAGAACTTGGAAGTTCGCATATCCACCTCAGACAAAGGTGGTTCCCCGGAGGTAGGCTAAGCGGGATGAGGATGATCTGTCGCTTCGGATCAGGCTTTCGTTTCTTGTTGTTCAAATGTACTGATGGGTTTCTGAATCAGGACGGGCTTCCTGTATTGGTCCTCAAGGGTAACGCCTTTCGTCTCGAAGGGTCTTGTGCATTCGCATCGCCCTCCTTTGTCTCTGTCAAGGGGAAGCTGTATCTTACGTATTGGGCGACGGTAGCTTGTTGCGGCTGTGGTGACTCGAATTTCTTTGTCTACGATCTGTCAGGTGCGCGACCGATACTTGTCTATCAGAACAGCGATTTCTCCACTTGATATCGGATACGTGGCCACGCTGCTTGATCCGCTCATGGATCTGGAGGCACCGTAATTGCAGGCATGGCGTACTCGGATTCTCCACTGGACCTGCTGATATGGGTAGCACATTTCTTTCTGATCGCGCAAATCCGATATAGATCAAGGGCGTTTGCAATGTGGCGGTGTTCTGCGAGGAGTTTTTTTGCATCATCTATATCTTGCCGACTGCATCGCTTCTTGGCTGACAAGCGGTCCAAATCGTCTATGAAGCGACAGGCCCCGCAGTAGTCCGTATAGGGATTGTTGTTCGGCGCGTACGTCATATACATCCAGTAGGCTTTTCTTCTACGAGCAGCTTCGAAAAAGACGGCTCGTCGTTTCCTCCGCCCAATGAGCATGAGATCGCGAAACAGCAAATATGTCTCCAGGGCAGGCTCCTTGTTGCAGCGAAAGACAGTCTCTACCAGCCCCGCGGCCCGCTCGTATCGATCATCGTCATCTGTCCCTTGATTGTCCTTGGAGTAAAAAAACGCTCTGGTACGGATGTATTCGTCAAGGGATATGTCGGAAAGGAACCATATGACCCGCCAGTCCTTGGAAAGACTGGGACAGTGTCCGTCGCGGCATTCCTCCAATGCGAGGTTGAACTTCAGGTAGCTTTCAAACCTCTTGATCTCGTGCTGACTGTCCAGATTATATTCTCTCTCGATCTTTCGGACCACCGTCTCCATTCCCTGCAATATCTGCGGAATACTCCGGTTCTTTGTCTTGTCCTTCATCGGCCGGCATCCTCCAAGGACAGTCCTATTTCTTGCCCAGCTCCTCTTCTATCTTGGCTACCTCGGAACCGAACGGATCGTCTTTTCCGGGAACTTCCATGCTCACCTCTCTCTTGATTCCGTCAAACTCGTCGGCCATGCCACTCAGAGCTCCCGGTGTCCCCTCAAGGGAATCGTCGCGCATCCTCCCAACGAGCATACTCGTCAACGCGAACGGCCCAACGAGTCCGTACGCGATGGCCGACACCAAGTTCAGCCTTCCAGCTTGGACTGCAATCAAGGCTGTAGCCACCGATCCGGTAAACACGGCACGAAGAAACTCGAACCGCCTGAGCCCCTTGCGCCGCTCGGGAGAGTATTTCCTGATCACTTCGATCCGTCGCATGAGCTTGAGGATCGTTGAGTTCTTTCCGAGTTGGTAGATGAAGAAAAGCCGAAAGGAAAGGTAAGCCATCGTGCAGGAACAAAGAAAATTCACCAGAGTATACCCAAGCTCCAATGCCACCACATTGTTCCAATGCGTCTGCAGGCTCTTGAACATTTCCGACGGGTCCAAGATCGCCCCCTGGAAACCTGAAGATCAACCGTCAAGCCGGCCTCACCCGCCCGCTTGGTCGGTCAACTGATCCGAGTCATTGACTGGGCTTGGGATAAAGGCATGAACATCCCCTCTTAAAACCAAGAGTCTTCTTCTTGCTCTCTGGAGTGATTCAATCCTCTTCTGAACGAGGGTCTCACGGTAGGCATCAATATCGTCTTCTTTCATCGCGCCGCTACGGATCTTTTCCTGGAACTTGGCCTTCAAACGCTTCAGTTGTGTTTCGACGTCGGCGCTCACATTGTTCATCTGTCCGTCGACAATCCCGAGTTCTTCGTTGATCTTCGCGAGGATCTTGTTGAAGTCCTCTTTCCAGGGGTCCATGAAATCAGACATCTTGTCGTTCCTTAGCTTCACTCTGCTCCACACGGCGCCTTCCGATTCGCGTGGTGCCTCCCAGCGCGGACCCATCAGTTCCGCTCCGTGAACAAATGGTACTGACCAACTGCAAGAAAGTCAAGGCAAAACCGCTGAGAGCCGTGTGCCGCGCACCGCGTCTCGATGTCGTGGGGTAGCTCCGGCCCGAGACATGAGAGCCGGCTCATCGCCGAGCGCAACCTTTTAGGGGGGGGCCTGCGGCACGGTTGAGGATGAGGTCGCTTTCCGTTCAACTCGACTCGGCCAAGACCTGCTTGGAAAGCCACCTGGCGCGCGGGAATGGGTGAGAGGACCCGGTGGTAGGGGCTGCCGCCAGTAGACCTCCTTAGACCATAATTAGATCTTGACAACCTCCCCCCCCTCGCTCTAGCCTGAGACATCGAGGACGCAATCAACGTCCACACCCAATGCACAATCTTGTATCCCATTTGTCTCTCTTTTCCGGACGTGCAGCCGCATCCGGAGTTACGACTTCATGACATCTCAGCGCCGGCTTGGCCAACAAGACTCCCGGAAAGGAGGCCGGGTCAGAACGGTCATGTCTGGTCCGTTTCCAGGCCGAAGGGCATTTCTTCACGCACATCTTCCCCAAGGAGGAGGAAATGGGTAAACAGGAAGTGATCGATGCCGTCAAAGGACTCCCCACCCAAAAGGTGCCCTGGGTACCTTATGTGGGCGTCCACGGCGCCTACCTCATCGGTGAACCGGCAGACAAATTCCTCAAGGACCCGGAGCTTATCTGCAAAGGGGTCTGCAACGCAGCCGAACGCTACAAAGCGGACGGAGTTCCCCTTCTTTTCGACCTGACCGTGGAAGCCATTTCCATGGGCTGCGAACACAAGTGGTGGCCGGATAATCCCCCCTCCATCACCGGACACCCCCTTGCCAACAAAACCCTCGCGGAAGCGAACATGAAGATCCCCGGTCCCAAGGACGGCCGCTGGCCGGTGATCATCGAGGCAGGCAAGAAAGCCAAGGAGAAACTGGGAGACGTGGCTCTCTACGGTATTCTCTGCGGCCCCCTGACCCTGGCAAGCCATCTGCGCGGAGTCCGTATCTTCACCGACGTGTACAAGAACAAGGCCCTTGCAAAGGAGATCATCGACTTCTGCGGCCTTGTCGCGGGTGAGGCCGCACGGATCTACGCGGAAGAGATCGGGTGCGACGTGATCGCAATCACCGACCCGGTTGCCTCCCAGATCAAACCGGAGACCTTCCGTGAGTTCGTAACCCCCGCGACTCAGCCTGCGGTCGAGGCTACCAGGAAGGCGGGGAAGGTGTCGAGCTTCTTCATCTGCGGAGATGCCACCAAAGTCCTCGACGAAGTGGCAACCGTCGGCACCGACGGCTTCGCCATCGATGAGCAGCTCAACCTCGTGTACGTCCGTGACGTGGCCCGCAAACACAAAGTAGGCTTCGGCGGAAATCTCAAACTCACGCTGGCCCTCTCCCTGGGTCTGCTCTCCCCCCGTGAGGACGCGATCGTATCCCTGGCCGCGGGAGGCGCGACAGGATTCGTCTTCGCCCCAGGCTGAGACATGCCCTACGATGTTCCGGTGGAACACGTGGATCAGGCCCTGTCGGCAGTCGAATGGTACAACGGCTACTACGCAAAGTTCCCACACCACATGGCAAGATAGGGGGGAGGTGAGTTCATGTCAGACAAACTCGTCATCGACGTACTCACCCTGGATAGCGTGCAATGCGCGGCCTGCGGGTACATGATGGAGTCGATCGCAGCCCTGCCTAAAGAGATTCAGGACATCATCGAGTACAAAGAATGGTCCATCAAGAACAAAGAAGGGATCGGAAAGTTCATCGAAATGAAAGGGAGAGTGCTCCCCACCATTGCGATAGCAGGCGATCTCCTCTTTGAGTCGATCATACCCCAATACGAAGAACTGATTGACGCAATGGCCGAACGGGCTCCCTCCCCCGACCTCTCGACCAAGATCAAGGGGCTCAGGGAAAAGGGGTTCGACTTCGACAACCTGGAGGCAAACCTCGAACGCGCAGGGTCAGGGGCTCACACTCGCCGGGAAGCGGGCTGATCCCTTACCGCACGTCACGGCCGGCAATCGACGCGTGCGTCGGACTCACTACATCGCGCCCTGATGAGGCAATGCAAGGAGAATATACCATCCGATACCGGTAACTTAATCCGCGCTCTCCCGATGCGGATGCCCTTGGCGTCATTCCCGGCAACGAAGGAATCCGGGTCTGCCTGGTGTGCCGGACCCCGCGCCGGTCCCGGACCACGGTCCGAGGTCGGCCGGGGTGACGGCCTTGAGGGACAGGTTTTCCCTTAGGTCCCCGACAGAGGCGATCCGATGCGGGTGCGCTTGGGTAAGCGGGCGGCGAACGACTCCGCACCGTGCCGGACGGACTCCTCCTCCGGACGCGTCTGATCAGAGGGCCCCAGACGCCACAGATAACCCCATGAGAGGGTGGCTTCGCACGATACCGGACGGTCCCGCGCACGGGGCCGTCCCTAGCCGGGGAGAATACGTATGTTTACATTCGATACCGAGCAGAAGGTGTGCCGGGTGGGAGGCGTCAAGTTCGGCGGCCGACCGGGTGAATACCCCACGGTGGTGGTCCCTTCGATCTTCCAGAAAGGCGACAAGGTCTTCGAGGGCTCCAGAAAGGAAGGGTTCGACGAAAAACGGGCCAAGGAACTGCTCGAGACCTCGGACAAGCTCGCAAAGGAGACCGGAGTCCCCTGCATGGCCGACATCGTCGCGACCACCGGCGAACAATTCAAGCAGTACATCGACTTTGTCGTAAGCGTGACCGACATGCCCTTCTGCATCGACGCATGGGTCATGAAGCCAAAGATCGAAGGCGCGAAATACTGCGCAGACAAAGGTCTGCTGGATCGCATGTTCTACAACAGCCTTACCGTCTGGGAGAAGAACCTCGAGCAAGAGATCAAGGATATCTCAGACATAGGCGTGAAACACGTGCTCTTGGTCGCGTTCGACCCTGCCGATCAGATGCCTTCCGGAAGGATTTCGGGGACCCAGAAGCTCCTCGACGCCATCGACCACGCGGGAGCAAAATTCGAGAGCATATTCGTAGACACGTCGGTCATGAACGGTCCCGCGACCGCGTTCTGTTCCGTGGCAAACCGGATGATCAAGGAGAAGTGGGGTTTTCCGTGTGCCAGCGCGCCCTCCAACGGGTCATACATGTGGAAGGCCGCGAGAGAGATGTGGGGTTCCAAGGGATGGACCGCTGTCGATTCAGCCCTGGAAGCCATGTCCGCGCTCATGTACCACGACATGATCTTCTCCGGACCAATGGCGGGGTCGGAACGGATCATCCCGGCTGTGGCCATGGCAGAGGCGTTTAAGGCGACCCTCACCTTCGCGCAGGACAAGAAACTGCCCGATCTTCAGACACACCCCTTGCACAAGCTCTTCGGAGACTTCGTGGAACAGCTCAAAGGCATGTAATGGTCTGCAAGGGCGATGGGGACTCGTGGTCGTCAAGTCCCCTAAAAGTACGGCAAACCAGTCGAAATAAAGGAGAGGTACTATTCATGGCAACAATGACCCCGAAAGAACGGGTGAAGAAATTCCTGAAACGGGAACCTGTCGACACCATGCCCCTGTTCAGCGGAATGGGGCTGGTGACGGTGCAAGCCATTGAAAAGATGGGGATACGGTTTGCGCAAGTACATGATTCCGCAGACTATCTTGCGGGTTCAGCGACCTTGAGCTCGGAAATCTTCGGCTTCGATTCGGTGATCGTCCCTTACGACATGTGTACTATCCCCGAGGCCATGGGTCGCGGATGCACCACCTACGCGCAGGCGGAAGGAATACTGTATCCCACGGTCCCCACCAAATGGGAAACCCTCGATCAGGTAGAGATCAACGCGGATTACATGCATCAAGCCCGCATGCCTGCGGTGGAAGAGGCATACAGGAAGCTCGTGGCGCAGAACAAGTTTGCGGTCGGAGCCTGGGTACTGGGACCGTTCACCCTGGGCGGCCAAGTGATTGAGCTCGATCTCTTGCTCAAGGGAATCAAGAAGAACCCCGAAGGCGTGCACGGATTCATGAAGAAAATGACCGCAGTGGTGATCGATGTGGCGAAACGCTACCAGAGTCTTGGAGTAGATTATCTCAATATCAGAGAGATGGGCTCGGGAACGGATCTTCTCTCACCACGCATGTGGAAACAGCTCATCCAGCCCTATCTGCAAGAGATCTTCGCTGCCCTTGAATCTCCCAAGATACTCCACATCTGCGGCGGCACGGACCTGATCGTCGAGCTGATGAACGAATGCGGCGCGGATGGCCTGAGCTTCGATCAGAAGAACAACCTCGCGGAATCGAGAAAGAAGATCGGCAACGATGTGCTACTCATGGGGAACTTCGACCCGTACGGCACTCTGTGCCAGATGGAAGCCGCTGATGTGGAACCGGTGATCAAAGGCTGCATGGACGCGGGTGTGGACGCGGTGTGGCCCGGCTGCGACGTCTGGCCCGAGGTGAAGAAAGAGAACGTGGAAGCATGGGTCGCCACGGTCAGAAAATACGGAGCACAACCCACTCCCGCAGTGGGCCGAGCATAACATGAGCCCTGCATCGGGCGGAGGAACATAGATGGTACAAGAAGACAGACGAAAAGAGATCCTCGACAACCTTTCACAGGGTGTCGTGGAATACGAGGAGGACCGGGTCGAGAAATTCTCCCACGCGGCAGTCGATGAGGGCATGAACGCGTTCGATGCAATCATGAACGGACTCGCTGCCGGGATGGAGATCGTGGGAGACCTGTACGACAAGCAGGAATACTTCGTGCCGGAGATCCTCATGTGCGCGGACGCCCTGTACAAAGGGCTGGACATCCTCAAACCCCATTTGGATAAGGTCGACAAGAAAGACGCGAAAGGCCAGGTGGTCATCGGGACCGTGCAAGGCGACGTGCACGACATCGGCAAGAACCTCATCAAGATGATGTTCGACGTGGCCGGGTTCACCGTGCACGACCTGGGGCGGGACGTGCCCCTGGAGAGCTTCGCGGAAGAACAGCTCCGAACCGACGCGGAAATCGTCGCACTTTCCGCAATGATGACCACCACCATGATGGGCATGAAGAAGGTCATCGCGATGATCAAACAGAAGAACCCCGATGTGGCGATCATGTTGGGTGGCGCTCCGGTGACCAAGGACGTTGCCAAGCTCTTCGGCGCGGACGGATACGCGGAAAGCGCAGGCAACGCGGTGCAGGAGGCGATCAAGATGATCTCACAGCTCCGCAAGATCCAGGGAAACGGGGTCAACTGACCACCCTGCGAGCCTCGGGCTCTCCCATTGCCGGAACTGTCCCTTCGTCAGGGGGATCCCCCTCCACGTTGCGGGAAGGGGTTCCCCACAAGAACCGAACACGTGGAAACAGAGCGGCTGGCAGCCGCAACCAAAATTCCCGTCCACCTTTCTCGGTGCGGATGCAGACCGATGGCGGGGCGAGCTGGTTCTACGCGCATTCAACAGGCGGACTACTGCAGGGGAAGAACCCCCATGAACTCCGTTGCTGCAGCGCATTCCGACTTCAGCTCTTCGCGGCAGGCGAAGTACATGGACCACGGTAGTACATACAGACCCCTACTGATCGAAGTGATCTCGGAAGGGCCCCATTGCGTCCCTTGCGAATACGCGATCGCCGCGGTCGAGTACGTGTGCGAATCGTACCCGGAGCAGGTTGAGGTAAGGATAATCGAAACCAAGCGCGCGTCGGACGCGCAACGATACCTGGAACTGAGCCGTGAACTCGGCAGGCTCCCACCCATGCCTTCCGTGTTCATCGAGGGCCGCCTGGCATTCGCGGGCATCCCCGAACCGGGGGAGCTCGGCTCCGCCATTGACGCGGGACTTGCGGCGAGTGGCTGCCAAGGGTGACGACCGTTTCCGGTGCACCTGACCTAGTGGGGCAGGCCCTCACAGGCGTTCGCGTGAGACCGATGGGACCGACCTCCTCTTTGTCTTCTTTCCCGGCGCTGAAGCGTCCGGCTATGTTCAGTCGTCCCTTTCGGGGCTTGCGAACGTTGACATCCCGCAGAGACGTGTGATCTTAGCCGGGCCTTTCAAGGCCGGCCGAGCGGGCACGGACGCCAAAGACAGTAACTGTGGGCAAGCTTTACGGAGATTTCTTCTCAGCAAGGGAAGAAGTTGAACGTGATTCATGAGAACCCCCATGGCCGGGGCGCGGCCACAACGAAGCATGGAAATGCCGTTGTATTCCATGGCATGTGAACCTTCGGCGACCAGCGGGAGCCGCATGCTCCAAAAGTTTTAGGGGATAGGGGTCTGGGGGAAGGGGCGTTTTTCAAAACGACGGCTGGGAGCCGCAACCAAATTCGCGTCCACCTTTCTCGGTCCGCATGAAGACCGATGGCGGGGCGGGTTGGTTCTACGCAAGCGAAGAAAGGCTCGTTGCTTTCTCCCAGAGCTGCCGGCCTGAAGATTTCTTCTCGAAAAGAGAAGAGATCGAACGTTATTAGTAAAACGCCCCTTCCCCCAGCGCTCGCATTTCCATGAGAAGTCCCTTCCCCTGGAAATTCCAGTTCCTACAGGGAGCCAAGACCATGACCGAGGACACGTACGACCTGCTCGTAATAGGAGGCGGTCCGGCAGGACTCACCGCGGCTTTGTATGCGCATCGTGGTGGGCTGCGGGTCGGCATGATCGGTGGAGATCGCCCTGGAGGCCAGGTGATGTCCCACCACAGGGTCGAGAACTACCCGGGGTTCCCGGGAGGCGTTCCTGGGGCTCAGCTCATGATGGGCTGGCTCAAGCAGGTTATGGATGAGGTGGGCGCGTTGCCCGTGCCCGAGACGATCGTTCGAGTCGATTTCGCGAGCCCGGTCAAGACTGCCTTCACCGCGGCAGGCGAGTACAAGGCGCATGCGGTGATCGTGGCCAGCGGGTCCAGGCCAAAGCGGTTGGATCTTCCCGGTGCGGTCGATTTCGAAGGGAAAGGAGTCTTCTACTGTGCGAGCTGCGACGGGCCTCTGCTGCGGACTATGCAAGATCGACGAGCAGCGGTGGTCGGCGGAGGCGACACCGCATTCCACACCGCGATCTCGCTGATTCCCCACGCGGAGTGGGTCACGCTCATCACAAGGGGACCGGCACCGAGGGCCCAGCCCGTCCTCGTGAATAGGCTGTTGTGTTGCGAAGGAGCTCGAGTCCTCGTGTGTCATGCGGTCCGGTCGATCATAGGGGATGCCTGCTTGACGGGGTTGATCCTGAAGGACACCGAGACCGGACAGGAGACCGTGCTCAATGTGGGAGCGCTTTTCGTAGGCATCGGGCAAGATCCTGCTACGGAATTCCTTCAGGGTGCGGTGGAACTGGACGCTGAAGGCTTCATCGTGACGGACGCGCTGCTCAGAACTTCGGCTCCGGGGGTGTTTGCAGCGGGCGATGTGCGGGTTACCCCCTTGCGGCAAATAGTCACCGCAGCTGCCGACGGAGCCTTGGCGGCCAATTCCGCGATCCGATACCTGGAAGGAAGGCAGCACGAGGTTCCGTCCGGGAATTCAGCAAGCAGGCCCGGCTGATATTGGGAAACGCACTGAAGCGAGGCTGTTGGGTGGACCTCTTCTTCTCGACGGAATGCCGTCCCTTTTCCAAGACACAGGGACATTGAGCATTGTAGAGCGAGTCCATCCCCGGTAAATCCGGGTTTTCGCCGGAGGCACACCAACGACTTGGAAGCCGCGCTCTATTCCGGCCGCGGTTTGCCTGAGCGGTCGGCAGGCTCGAAAGCCTGCCCCACAAGATCACGGTCCGGTGGAAACCTGGAAACCTCGGACTCATCCGACACCGCGGCGACCAGCGGGAGCCGCCCAGTACCAAAAGTTTTTGGGGATGGGGGTCCGGGGGAAGGGACTTTTTTCAAAGATTCCCTTCCCCCGGGAATCCCTATTCACATAGGAACGTTTGCAAAGAAGGGAATTGAGGTATGGAGAACAGGAAGTATATGGTGATATTTCAACCCTCGGCCCGCCGCGGGTTGATCGAAGAGGGGACCAATCTTATCGAGGCTTCCAGACAGCTTGGGGTCGACATCGAGGCACTCTGCGGCGAGAAGAAGATCTGCGGCAAGTGCAAGGTGCGTGTGGAAGAGGGTTTCTTCGAGAAATTCGGGATCACCTCCAACCGCGGCCATGTCAGCGAATGGCAGGAAGAGGAAGACAAGTTCTTCAATGCGGAACAGAAAGACCAGGGATACCGGTTGGCGTGTGTGGCCAAGGTTCAGGGTGATCTCCTCGTATTCGTCCCGGAAGAGGCGAGAGCGGGCAAGCAGGTCGTCAGCAAGGCAGCGAGAGACATACACATCGACTGGAACCCGGCGGTCAAGCACTACACGGTCAAGGTGATCCCGCCCACGTTCGAAGAACCCACCGGAGATTTCGAACGTATCTGCGGGGAGCTTCAACGCAACTACGGACTCAAGGACCTCCGCATCGACTGGCATGCACTGAGAAAACTCCCCCGGCGACAAAGGGACGGGAACTGGGAAGTCACCGTCGCAGTATGGATGGACAGGGAAATCATCCGGGTGCTTCCCGGCAACGTGGAAGACTACTACGGCATAGCCATAGACGTCGGAACCACGACAATCGCCGCGTATTTTTGCAACTTGCGCACCAAGGAAGTGCTCACCACCGTGTCCATGATGAACCCCCAGTGCAAGTACGGCGAGGACGTCATGGCGCGGATCACCTATCACATGATGAACCCCGGCGGACTGGCGACCATGAGTCAGGACCTCATCGACGGGCTCAACAGCCTGATCCGTCAAGCCTGCGAAAGCACGCACCCACCAAAGAAGAAAGCGAAGAAGAAGGAAGCACCCGCCGAGCCAGCCGAGGCCGTCGAGGCCGTCGAGGTGGAAGAAGCACCGGACCTCGTCGAAAAGCCGGAGAAAGAAGGCAAGACCTATCTCTGCCTCAACCCGAACGATGTCGTAGACCTGACCATAGTCGGAAACACCGCGATGCACCACATATTCCTGCAGCTCGACCCGGAATTCGTAGGACTGGCACCCTTTCCGCCGGTGATTCATCGGAGCCAGGATATCAGGGCTCGAGACCTTGGCATCAAAATCAACGATTCCGCGTACGTGCACGTGCTCCCCAACGAGGCGGGCTTTGTCGGCGCAGATAACGTGGGCGTGCTCGTCGCCGAAGAACCCTACAAAAGCGACCAAATGCAGCTCCTGATCGACATCGGCACAAACGGTGAGTTGGTGCTCGGCAACAACAAGAAGCTGATCTCGTGCTCATGCGCCACAGGTCCGGCTCTGGAAGGGGCGCAGCTCTCCTTCGGCATGCGGGCCGCTCCGGGAGCCATCGAACGAATCGTCATAGATCCCGAAACCCACGACGTGGACTACAAGGTGATCGGTCGAGACGCGTGGCTGAAATACTCCAAACCCGAGGACATGAAGACGAAAGGGATATGCGGTTCGGGAATCCTGGACGTGCTGGCGGAACTGTACGTGTCCGGAGTCATCGCAAAGAGCGGTAGGTTCAGCAAGGCCCAGAAGTCCGACCGATACCGCAAGAACCCTGATACGGGCCAGCCGGAATTCGTCATCGCCTGGGCGAACGAGACCTCCATCGGAAAAGACGTGGTGATCACCCAGAAGGACGTACGGCAGATTCAGCTCGGCAAAGGCGCCCTGTACACCGGCTGCAAGCTCATGATGCGACGCATGGGGCTGGAAAAGGTCGATGTGATCAAGATCGCGGGTGCGTTCGGGACTCACGTGGACAAGACTAAGGCCCTGATTATGGGCTTGTTCCCGGACTGCGACCTGGAACACGTGCTTGCCGTGGGGAACGCGGCAGGAGACGGAGCTCGAGCAGCTCTGCTGAACCGGGAGAAACGTGAAGAAGCCAACTGGGTCGCGAGAAACGTCGAGTATATCGAGCTCACCGTGGAAAGCGACTTTCAGCAGCAGTTCATGGAGGCAATGCAGGTGCCGCACATGAAGGACGAGTTCCCCCACCTCGAGGGAGTAGTGCCCCCGGAGATCCTGCACCAGAAGTGATGCAAGAGTTGACCGCAGAGATCGCAGAGAACGACGAGAAGACAATAAGCGAAGCAAAGACCCACCACAGAGACACAGCGAACGCAGAGATGATGAAGAATCGGCGCGTATGCTCTTCTCATTTCTCAGCGTGCTCCGCGCCCTCTGCGGTGAGTCTTCTTCCCGGTAAGCGGCTATGAAGCGCGGAAGGTTGGAAAAGGCCCGTTGGGCAGGGATTTGGTTCCGTGCCAGACCTTGCTTCCGGAAAGGCAGAATGGTATACATAATACCATGAAGACAAAAACGGTCGTTGACGTGCTGGTCGGCGATTTTGTCCAGTGAGCCGCATGCGCCTATATGGTCGCCGCGGTGAAGGGTTTACCGCAGGAAGTTCTGGGTGAGATCGACTGCAGGGAATGGAGCCTTCGCACTACTGAAGGAGTTGCGCGATTCCGTGAGCTCAAGGCGAAGACTATCCCATCCATCGCCATCGCAGGCAAGCTCGCATTCGAGTCGGTGATTCCCCCGGCGGACGAGCTCATCGCGGCCATCGAAGCCGGCCGGGGAGACCAGCCTTGACCGTGGTCTCAGTGGATGCCGGCGCCTGTGGTTTCGGTACCAGAATCATCGCGCACAAGGCTGGTCCACGAAGCGTCCGCATCGAAATCGACTCCGAATGCGAGGCTGTGACGGAATTCGGTGAGCTCCTGACAGATCTCGCGCCCATTGAGCTCAAGGACTTCCTGAGCACCGGCCTTCGGGATAACTGTGTGTGCATGGCCGCGTCCGCGAGTATCCCCCATTCCGCGTGCCCGGTGGCCGTCGCGGTGATCAAAGCGGCGGAAGTGGAGCTCGGGTTGAACGTCCCCTCGGACGTGACGATTACCTTTGAAAAGAGCTGAACAGCCGGCCCAACAGGAGCAGATACCCCATGGATACCAAGGTAAGCCGCCTCACCAAGACTCAGCCCATAGAAAGGAGCCCGGATGACCAAAGCCGACTGTTGTCTCCTGAAACTACCGAGCAGATAGGACGCCTGGCTACGGAATTCGGTTTTCAGGATCTGAGGTTCATCAGGACCGCTCAGATCGTGACTGCCCAGTGGGTCGGCCTCAAGTGTCGTTACGGCTGTGCCAAGTACAATACGAGCTGGTGCTGCCCGCCGGCTGCCCCTGATCTGCGGGACACGCGGGAACTCCTCGACGAGTACGAGATCGCGTTGCTGCTCATGGTCGAGAGCCGGAATGAACACTTCTACCGCAATTCCGAGAAGAAGCGTCGTGCCCAGATCAAACACTGGAAGGCCACCGTGGGCTTGGAGAGAAAGCTGTTCCTCATGGGATTCTACAAGGCGTTCGGGTTGCCGTCCGATACCTGCGCGCTGTGCAAAGAATGCTCGTATCCCGCTCAGTGCAAGTTTCCGAACGAGAAGCGGCCTTCTCTGGAGGCCTGTTCCATTGACGTGTTCAAGACCATAGGGCGACTGGGAGAGGCCGTGGAGCTCGCGGGCGGAGTCTGCCAGTCGTACCACACGTATTCGATGATACTGCTCACGTAAGGTCGGCAGGACTCACATGTAACCGTTCAGCGGGCGCTTCCGTCTTCAGGAGCGAAGGCAGACCACAAAGGTGCCAAGACACGAAGAGGTCACTGGGCCATCCGCCCCTCCCGGAGATCAAGATGGCCTTTCTCCGGGCGTTGTGTCTTGGTGTCTCATTCCCTTCTGTCGCAGGCTGAACGCGTACGCTCACACCAAGGAGGACCACATGGAGATCAAAATTCTGGGAACAGGATGCCAACGCTGCGACAGTCTCCTGCGCAACGCACAGGAAGCGGTGAGTCGAGTCCCGGTGCTCTCCGGCACCAACGTGGAGAAGGTCCTCGACCCCGCGGAATTCTATCGACTGGGAGTCACTGTCACCCCCGCACTTGTCATCGACGACACGATCATATCAAGCGGCAAAGTTCTCAGCCCCGAACAAATCGAAGCCGAACTCCTCTCCCGCACCGGTGGAGCATGATCATGACCGAGTTCTCTATCGACGTATACCTGATAGCCGGATTCCTGGGGAGCGGCAAGACCACTCTCCTCAACAGAATGCTCAAACACGTTCCCCGCGAACGCAAGTTGATGATACTGATGAACGAATTCGGGGAAGAAGGCATAGACGGCGCACTCATCGAGGACCCTGAGCTCGACATGATCGAGATCAGCCGGGGGTCCATATTCTGCGCATGTGTGAAGGGAGACTACATCAAGGCACTCTACAGGATCGCCTTCGTCCACAAGCCTGATCTCCTCGTCATGGAAGCGAGCGGCGTCGCGAACCCCACGGACCTGGAGCGAGATCTGGCCAATCCGGTGTACAAGGGTGTCTTCTCCCTCAAGGAGAAGTTCTGTCTGATCGACGCGGACAACTTCCTCGAACAATTCGAGATCTTCTATGCCCTCGAAAAACAGATCGCGTCTACCGATCGATTCATCATCAACAAGGTCGACCTGGCGGACAGGGAAACCATCGCGAAGAGCAAGAAGCTCATCCTGGAGCTTAACCCGTCGGCGACTTTTGTGGAGACCACGTTCGCGCAAATCGATTTTGACGAGATGTTCCCGGAAAAGGCCGGCCGCGGGATGACAGCCCCCTCTGAACCCGTTGCCGCAGACGAACTGCTCTCCGAGGCGGATCTCGAGAGCGTGGTGGACCAAATCTTGGACGACGAAGCGGCACAGGTCACGCCGCCTGATCGCCTGATGTCGATCACATGCAGGTGGATCAAGGGTTCGATGGACCAGTTCAGAGCGGTGGCGGAAAAGATCCCGGCCGACGTGGTGCGGGCAAAGGGGTTCGTCTTTGACGAGGGGAAGCCTTTTCTTTACAGCCATGTGGGGAAGGCATTCGAGATCGGTCCTTTCGAAGGACCCACGTTGGCAAATTCGTTCATGAACAGGGTGGTGTTCATCAGGCGGGAGTTGCTGGATAGTGATATCCGTTCCCTGTTTGACGCACACGGCATAACCCTGTTGTAGGCCGTTTCGGAGGATTCCCGATCACGCCCGCGCTGCAGTCGATTCCTCTGCAAGAGCGCGGAGTTTGCTTGACTTGGGCGAGCTTGGCCGCGATACTAGACTTAGTCCACTATATGTGGTTGTCCCATGATAGACTTGGACCAACATCCCTGCTGCGGGAGAAACCTCGACAGGCTCATCCAACCCGCAGTCCTGCTGCAACTGGCCCGCGACGCGCTGCACGGGTACGCACTCATTCAGGCACTCGAAGAATCGCCCATGTTTGCCGGTTCGAGACCCGACCCGGCGGGGGTGTACCGGTACCTCAAGGCAATGGAACTCCGCGGCCTCGTGTCTTCGGAATGGGACACGGCCAAGTCCGGGCCCGCGAAGAGGATTTACCGCATCACGAAGGACGGGCTAGCCTGTCTGGATCGCTGGATGGACAGCCTTCGTGCACATCGCGACTCTATTCAGGCCTTGTTGGCGGAAGCCGATGGCCTGTCCGGTCGCGGAGGGAGGAAAGAGTGAAAAGGCTTGCCCCGGTATGTATCGGCGAGTTTCTGGGGGTTCTGTTGCTGGTGCTCCTGGGGACTTCCGCGGTGGCAGTGGCGGTCATCTTCAAGGCCTTCTCAGGGCTCATGGAGGTGGCGCTCATCTGGGGTCTCGCGGTAACCCTCGCGATCTACGGGACTCGACACCTGTCGTGCGCGCACCTCAATCCTGCGGTGAGTGTGGGGATGGTCGTGGCAGGAAGAATGGACTCTCGTCTGCTCCCGTGGTACCTGGCATCACAGACGGTTGGGGGTATCGCGGGCGGAGCGGTGGTGTTCTTGCTATTCGGCGGACAGATAGCGCAGTTCGAGGCTGCATACGGAATCGTCAGAGGCAGCCCTGAATCGGTGAGGACCGCCATGATGTTCGGCGAGTATTTCCCCAATCCGGGGATGGCTCCGCAGTGGCTGAATGTATCTATGGGGACTGCGATGTGCGCGGAGGCAACAGGGACCTTCATTCTGGTCACGATGATCTTCCTCCTGACCGAAGGCTGCAACGTGGGCAGACCCGCAGACGGGCTCGCTCCCGTGTTTATTGGCGGGACCGTCGCGGTCATCATCGGGGTATTGGCCCCGCTCACGCAGGCGGGAATCAATCCCGCACGGGATTTCGGGCCTCGCCTTGTGGCGTTCCTTGCGGGCTGGGGAGCAATCGCGATACCGGGTCCTCACGGAGGGTTCTTGGCGGTCTACGTGATCGCGCCGCTCGTCGGGGGCGTGACTGCTGCTCTGTGTTTCCGGTTTCTCATCATGCCCCTCATGAACGAACGCTCCAGAGCCCTTGCATGCGCATGCGATCCGGAGGCACGGATTCCGCCGGCAACGAGTCCCGGCACGGCCGGGAGTCAGTGAGGAGCTGATTTCGGTGGGAAGACGCCTTCCCATAACAGTCCCCATGCCTTTGATGAGGCGACAACAAACGAAGGACATGCGATTTGCACCGTTTGCCGTCAGTTGCGGCCAATTGGCAGGCTGGAAGAAACTGTCTCAGAACTCTTTGTAGGCCCGAAATCGTGCCGCCACTCTCGACGGGGCTCTGGAGGCTGGCGTCCCGTAGGGACGTCGGAAAACAGCCCGGCACGTGAGTGCCGGATTAGGCGAAGATGTGCCACCTTCCCAGGGTTTTGAGACGGTTTCGGAAAGCCTGTCCCACAAGACCAGACCCCTGCGGCGACCAACGGGAGCCGCAACCAAATTCGCGTCCACCTTCCTCGGTCCGCATGCAGACCGAGGGCGGGGCGGGTGCCGCGCACTTCGGTATCTCAATGATGTCACGGTGCATTTCTGCAACCCGGGACTGACGTCCCGGGCTACTTTCTTACGTCCCTGCGGGACTGAACGTCCGCCTTTGGAGCCCCAGAGGGGCGGCAGATAGTAGCCCGGTGCGTAAGCCCCGGGAGCCCCAAGCAGTGAAACGGGTGCAAACCCTCCCAGGGCCTCATTATTCCGCTGGGTTATCCGAAACCAAGACGCGCTGCACCCTGTCGGGGCGAGTTGGTTCCACGCAAGCGAAGAGAAGGCACCTTGCTTGCTCCCAGAGCTGCCGGCCCGAAGATTTCTTCTCGAGAAAGGGAGAAATCGAACCTTATTAGTAAAAGGGTTTCCCCCGGAAGACTTTCTGATAAAGGAGTTCGGAAATGGTACGGAAACCGGCGTTGCTTTTTGTCGGGGGGTTCCTCGGCGCGGGAAAGACTACTGCGATCAGCAGTCTGGCCAGGCTTTTCTCGAAACAGGGGCTCGCGACTGCGGCGATTACCAACGACCAGGCAGAAGGACTCGTGGACACGTACTTCCTCTCGGGTGAGGGGATTCCCGCCAAAGAAGTGGCCGGTTCGTGTTTCTGCTGCAACTTCGACGGCTTGGCTCGAGCCATCGACCAAAGCCTCGCCGCGGCAACTCCTGATGTGATTCTCGCGGAACCGGTGGGGAGCTGTACCGACATCGTAGCCACGGTAATACGTCCGATGCGCGCGCTCCTGGCCGATAAGGTGGTCGTGAAGGCCTATTCGGTGCTCGTGGAGCCTGATCGCTGGCGAGAATTCCACGGGAACGACTCCCACGCGCCTTGGTCAATGAAGTTCCTGTTTGACAAGCAACTCCGCGAGGCGGACCTCATAGTGCTGACCAAGACGGACACGCTCTCCCTCGAGGAATGCGGAAGCATCCAGAGTGACATGAGCTCGTCGTACCCGCACGCGGAGGTCATCGCAATCTCTGCGCGGAATGGGAGCAACCTCACCGAATGGTCGGACAAAGCCCGGTCCGCTGACCCTCAGGAACATTGGCTCAGAGAGATCGACTACCAGCGGTATGCGGAGGCGGAAGCGGAAATGGGGTGGCTCAACTCCGAGGCATCGGTGGCGTTTCCCAAGCCCGTGGATGCGACCGCGTTCACTGCGGCGCTCATCGAAGGCATGAGACAGGGGGTCGCTGCCCGCGGGGGCCACGTCGGCCACCTGAAAGTGCTGGCTGTGGGGCGATCCGGCAGCATTAAGGCAGGAATCACGGGGATTCTCGGTAATGCGGAGATGGAGGGGGCGTTCACAGGTCCGGTTTCCGAGCTGTGTTTGACGGTCAACGTGCGGGCGACTGTCTCTCCTGGCGAATTGGCCGAAATCGTGACGGATTCCTTGGCCCGGCTTTCGGCCCATGAGCGCGCGAAGAGCGATATCTCGCGCCTGAACACCTTCAGGCCGGCTCCGCCCAACCCTACACACCGGTACGGGGCGGTCTGAGAAAGGCGGCTGGGAGCCGTAGCCAATAATCGCGTCCACCTTTCTCGGTCCGCATGAAGACCCAGGACGGGGCGAGTTGGTTCTACGCAAGCGAAGAAAAGGCATGTTGCTTCTTCCCAGAGCCGCTGAACTGAAGACTTCTTCCCGAAAAGTGAAGAAATCGAACGTTATTGGTAAGGAGAGATGATACCGACGCCATGGGACGCGGATTCGCTCTTGGTCATGGGGCAGAGCCGCTCTCTTGAGCCGCGTTCCCGGCATGACGACCATGAATCGGGCCTTGGAGGAACTGACGGGCGTTGCTGATGGATTGTAGCTGTTCACTTAGGCGCTGCCAAAGTCCCCCCTGCCCTCCTTTAGGAAAAGAAGGGGGGGTGGGAAGGCGCCGCGCAATTCCCCCCTTAGTAAAGGGTGGTTAGGGGGGATTTCGAAACAAGAAACGTGGCGTGCCCATCCTTCGAGTGACGCATTCCCTCTCGTAAGTGGATGATTACGATGGGTTTCAGGGAGAGACAGCCCTTGACCCGTTGGGAGGAAACGCAGTACTATGGGTTGATGGGGCGTGGTGTCGTTCGGACGATTGCTCCGGAAACGCGGCACCAGGTATTTCCTCGCATCGGTTCGGGCGCGCGTGGCGAGTCTTCGCGCGCAGGGATCTCTCCTAAGTGAACGGGAATCGACCGTGTTGCGGCTGCGCATACGAAAGCGCCGGCATATCGTGCGCCTTCTTCACAACGATTGCTGACCAGGCGACTTTGGGCAGCGTCCCACGTTTTGGGGTGCACCTGAGCGGTTCGTAGGGCCGAAAGCCACGGCGGTATCTTGGGGACGGGGGTCTCCGCAA
Organism: Thermodesulfobacteriota bacterium; assembly: GCA_040755955.1. Taxonomy (GTDB): domain Bacteria; phylum Desulfobacterota; class Desulfomonilia; order Desulfomonilales; family Desulfomonilaceae; genus JBFMAA01. Next base: position 15,756 of record JBFMAA010000038.1, on the reverse strand, counting down.
GGTCATGGCGTTACGATTCCTCGCAGTCTTGGTGCTTTTGATAGCTGCGGGTTGCGCCGACAGGGACGAGCCTCGCACCGTGGACTTCTCCCGTACAGTGAAGTCGGCAAGGCCCGAAACGCCGTCGCATGGGAATGGCAAGCTGCGCGTTGCCGTCGCTGCGATGGTGTCTCCCAAAGAGGCTTTCGTCTACTATCACCAGCTCCTGGACTACATCGGCGGGAGGCTCGGACGCGACATTCAACTTATCCAGCGCAAAACGTACGCCGAGGTTCGGGACCTTCTCGGGAAGGGGCAGATTGATCTCGCATTCCTCTGTTCAGGACCGTACGCCCTGGAGACGGAGGACCACGGATGCGAACTGGTTGCCACGCCTGAGGTGAACGGCAGCCATTTCTACAAAGCGTATCTCATCGTCAACGCGAAGGGTTCACTCAAGAGCCTGGAGGATTTGCGCGGGAAGACGTTTGCCTTCACTGACCCGGATTCCAATACGGGCAAGCTGGTTCCCACGTCTTGGCTCGAGGCGATTGGGGAGACTCCGAAGACCTTTTTCAGCAAGACTATCTACACGTACAGCCACGACAACTCCATTATGGCGGTCTCCAAGGGGCTGGTAGACGGAGCGAGCGTGGACAGCCTCATTTGGGACTATTATCGCAGGAAGAAACCGGCCCTTACCTCAACCACGCGGATCATACGGAAATCCGAGCCCTATGGCATTCCCCCTGTCGTGGTTTCCAGGAGCTTGGCACGGGACACGAAAGATGGGGTACGAAGAGTTCTGTTCGCCATTCACCAGGATGAGGAAGGAAGAAAGATTCTGGCCAATCTCATGATTGACCGCTTCATAGAACCTCAAGATGCGTGGTATGACAGTATCAGAGCAATGCGCGGGAAACCCAACCCGAGATGAGGAGCGTCCATGGCTCTCAGGAGTCTCAGGAGCAAGCTGCTGGTAGCAGTGTCGTGCCTGGTGACAGGCTGCGGGGCGCTTATTTCTTTGATGGTCACCCGAGAGTACAGTGCAGGTATGATCGCTGCCATGGGCGCGCAGGCCGAAGTGCTCGCTCACGCGCTCTCCCTGGAGGCCACGGAAAAGATCCTGATCAACGATCTCGTGGCATTGCAGAAGATGCTGGATCACGAGATGAGCAGCAATCCGTCTCTCGCCTATATCTTCATCGTGCGAAACGACGAGATTCTGGCTCACACATTTTCGGGGGATGTGCCGGGAGATCTGATATCGGCACATACGTCTTTGTCCGAGGAACGGGGACACGTCCAGAACATCGTGTCCACCGGTGGTGAACCCTATCTGGACATCGTGTGGCCGATATTTTCAGGTCGTGCCGGCTTCCTGCGTCTCGGGTTTTCGGAAAAGGCATTTCGAGACCGAGTGAAGACGTTGTGGCTACACATGGGGATCGCCACCGCGCTCGTGCTGTTATTGGCGGTCGTACTGACTCTCCTTTTCGTGCGAAGCATCACCCGCCCTTTGTCCGCGCTGGTAGCCGCGACCCGAAGAATAGACGAGGGCGAGCTCGACGCGACCGTGGAGGTGCGAGGAGACGACGAGGTCGCAGCGCTGGCACTGTCGTTCAATGTCATGGTGGAACGGGTAAGAGAATACACCCGACGCCTCGAAAATAAAGCCAGTGAGCTGGAACGCGTTCACGGACAGACGAGAAACTTCTGCGAGATCATACGCGAAATCGGCACATTGCCCACCTTTCATGAGATCGGACCCGCGCTCGTCAAAAGATTCCAGAGGATGCTGAAATGTAGCGAGATGGTGTTGCTCGTCTTCTGCGATGAGAGGACGAGCATGTACGTCTTATCGGAACGCGGTGTGAAACTGACGAAGAACCAAAGCACGATTCGTCGTGTCGGAGAGGCCCTGGACCGGACGGGAGAGCTGACGTTTCTCGATCAACCCGTCGTCTCCCCTCCCCTGGTGAGCAGTCCCTTCCAAACCGCTCCGAGGCAAACCCTCATACCATTCGCGCATTCCGGAACCTCGATGGGAGGCCTCCTGGTTGCCTGCCGGCACGACTGCGCGTGCGATCCGGAAGAGCTCGAGGTTATCAGCCTGACCCTGACACAGGCTGCCGGCGTGATCCGACGCGCTCTGATGCAGGAAGAATCGACCAGTGACCTCCGTGCAAGAATAGAGATGTCATCGGAATTCTGTGGGCTTATCGGCAAAGACCCCAGGATGCAGTTGGTCTACCAATTGATCGAAGACATCGCGCGTACTGACGCCACGGTCCTCATTCAGGGTGAGAGCGGCACGGGCAAAGAGCTGGTCGCCTCCGCGATCCACTTGCAGAGTGACCGGAAAGACAATCCTTTTGTGGTGATCAACTGTGCCGCATATCCCGACGCGCTGCTCGAAAGCGAACTCTTCGGCCACGAAAAAGGAGCCTTCACCGGAGCAACGCGACAGAAAGCGGGCCGATTTGAACAAGCCCACAAAGGCACCGTATTCCTCGACGAGATCGGAGAAGTCCCGCTCGCGGGGCAGATCAGCCTGCTGAGAATTCTTCAAACCCAGCAGTTCGAGCGCGTCGGCGGCGAACAAACCCTCAAGGTCGACGTGCGTATACTCGCAGCGACAAATAAGGACCTTCTCACGGAGGTCAAGAACGGCAACTTCAGGGAAGACCTCTTCTACCGGCTCAACGTGATTCCCATATTCTTGCCGCCACTCAGAGAGCGGCCCAATGATATTCCTCTCCTGGCCAATCACTTTCTCTGCCTCATGGCCTCAGCGCGGGGCAAGGACATCACTGAGTTCAGTCCCGAGGTGATGAGGAAGCTCCTGGACTATTCCTGGCCGGGAAACGTGCGAGAGCTCGAAAACAGCATCGAGCATGCCGTGGTGCTCGCGAAGGGCAATCGCATTGAAACGGCTGACCTGCCTGCGCCCTTGCGACGCGGCGCGGTGGCGGGTGCATCGAGCACTCGCTCCCTTCTGGGGGAGACGGAGCGGACGCTGTTTCAACGGGTGCTCGAAGAGTGCAAATGGAACAAGAAGAAGGCAGCACGGCAGTTGGGCATAAGCCGCACGACTCTCTATGCGAAACTCAGGAAGTACCGGATCTCGGACCCGACGCTGCACTGAGGTGCTGAACCCTTTCGCTGGTCGGACACAGTGCACAGTTTCCGCACACTGTAACCCACCGTTACATCTAGCATATTCTATCATACCGGCAAAGTGTTCACATACTGCACACATTGCCTCGCCCCACGACCCGCATCAACAGCCGCGTGCGGACCACTACCCACCTTGGCACGGACCTTGCTAGCTTGATCACCAGTCCATTCGGAGCGTGTCCAATGAAAGCTACGATCACCGTAGTAGATGCGGACAAAGAACAGGCAGCGGCTCTCCGCACACTTCTCGAACAAGAGAACTACAGTGCGGTGTCGTGCGAGTCTCTCGCGCGCCTGGACGAGCTTCTTCAGGCCGATTGCAGTCGGGTCGCGGTGGTCGATCTGGACACCGTTCCCGTCGACAACCGGGGATTCCGGAACCTGAAACGGAAATACACTACCGTGCGCGTAATCGCCCTCTCCTCCCGCCGGTTTCATCCTGAGCTCGAAGAGGCGATGGCGTCCCATATCTATGCGTGTCTGGGCAAGCCGGTGAATATCGAGGAACTTGCCTACCTTCTCAGGAGCATCTTCTGCGAGACGCCCAAACCGACGGTAGCCCGACAGCGACTTTGAGGTACGAGATTGCCTAGCCCTCAACCCAGAGCCGAGACCCCTACCTGTAGGCTCTGTCGATGATAGGCCGGGGAGACCCCAAAAGCTCCCCGGCTAATTTTCCGGACGAGGGCGGTTTCTGCTGAATGATAGCAGGAACACACACGGGAGGGCGAGTCATGAAATGCCCCAAGACGAAGCTGAGCGAAGAATGCCGCAGGAAGGGTTTTGGCAGCACATCGCGGGACTCTTTCGGGGTCTGACGAGGTTTGACTCACACATGGGTCCGTTGACGAGGATGTCGGCCGTTCCCTCACTCAACGAGACGCCTCCCCGAACCGGTCTGGACGTCTCGAAATGTAGGTACGTCACTCGCGAGAGGGTTTCCTCCGGCACTCCTCAATCTTGGAGAAGTCGGCTTGGTCAGACTACGGCTCGGTCGCCCGGGCCGCACAAATAGCGAGGGGAGTTCTGATATGCGTATGTTGCCCGTCCCGGACATCGTGAAGGAGATGGCTTCTCAGATCGACGACCTTTCGGTCGCTCTCAAGTCGGTCAGTTCGAAGATCGACGTGCTCCACCAAGAGTTCGCAGAGATGAGGAGCCGGGAGAAGCGGCTTGCAGACTTGTCTCTGCAGATGGAAACCTTGGGCGGCAGGGTGAGCACTCTTGCCGATAGGGTGTCGTGGCTCTGCACGTCGATAGAAAAATAGACCGGTCATCCACCTGTGTCGAGCAAGACACGCAGCAGGGAAGCACCTCGCAGCAGGAGGGTCGTATGCCAAAGTACCTGACAATACACGAGGAGACCGCAGTTGACCGAGTGCTGCTGGAATCTCGATGGGCCGAGATCGCCATGGACGCCCGCGCCGACTGGGAACTCACGCTGTTCAATTTGGAACAGGGGCGACGCTGGTGCGAGTGGGATGCTCCGGACACTCAGGCCATAGAGCAGATTCTCACGGACCTGGGAATCAAGTGGACAGAAATCCTTGAGGTACAGGTCACCACTCCCTCCCAGTGGCGCCTTTGGGAAGTCCAAACCCGCACGCAGGCGACGGGCCGCGGCTAGTCTCAGACGTCGGCAGGGGTCAACTGTACGCCGAGCTACTCAAGGAAGTCCGCCCGCGAAATCAAGGAGTGAAACATGCCACACTACCTGACCATTCATCATGACCCGGAACTGCCCAGAGAACGCATTGAAGCACGGTGGATTGAACTGGCTCAGGAGCGGAGGGCGTTGTGGGTGAAAACCTGGTTCAACCTTTCCAAAGGCAAGCGATTCTGCTGGTGGGATGCGCCGAATCAGACCGCCCTGGAGCGGGTCTTCTCGGATCACCAGGTCACTTGGGACGAAATAGTCAAGGTGGACATTACCAACCCCTCCGACTGGAGATGGAGGGATGACTAGCTCCGGCGACACGGGAGGCTGGTCGGGAGGATCAAGAACACGATGGGTATGGTTGGAAGGCTCGTTGCCGCGGCGATAGTGATCGCGGCCTGGGGAGGGACGGCAGTCCTAAGCCATGCACAGGAACAGCGACCCAAGATGCTGAGAGTCGAGGGTTCTACAACCGTCTACTCATGGGTACGCGAGTGGCTGCAGGAGTTCCGGGACAAGAACCCCGCGCTATGGTTGATCGTGAACCCCACCTCGACCGGCAGAGGCATCAATTCGCTCTGCGCTCGGGAAATACACGTGTCGATGGCGTCCAGGGACCAATCTGCGGAAGATCGACAGAAGGCCGAAGCCGTGGGCATCAAGCTGATCAACGTGCCGCTCGGCAGCGAAGGAGTCGGATTCGTCGTGAATGTCCGCAATCCCATTCATGATGTGTCGATCGAGGATCTCAGAAAGATCTTCGGCGGACAACTGACCAATTGGAAAGAACTGGGAGGCGAGGACGTGCCGATTCAAGTACTGATTCCGCCCCCGGACAGGGCCACGGGCGTGCTCGTGTCAAAGGAATTCCTTCACACGTCGTTTTGCGAAGATGCCAGGATTGTTCCGCACTATTCGACTGTCCTGAAGGTGGTCGCCCGCAACGAGGCGGCAGTCTCGTTCCTGAGAGAAAAGCTGGCGCTCAGTGGACGGGTGAAAGCGCTGGCCATTCGTAAGGACCAGAGTTCCGCTCCGGTCCAGTTTTTGCCTGAGACCGAGCGGAACGGCTCCTATCCATTCGTCAGACCCCTGGCCCTCTGGTACGACGGCAACGATGCCGCGAATCGCGACCAAATTGAACAATTTGTGGTCTTCTGCGTGCACAAATTTCGAGAACTGGCCGCCGAATAGGATGCGCCGGCCGTCATGGCCGGGACCCGGTCATTACCGGGCAATCAGGCGTACGGAGCGGCTGGTCGCCGCAACCAACATCGCGTCCGCCTTGCTCGGTCCGCACGAGGGCCGATGGCGGGGTGAGTTGGCCCCACGCAGGTCAGAAACGCCCGTTAGCTTCGCCGCCGCACGCCAACAGGGCCCGATGGCGAAACGGGTTCCAGCAAGAGATTTTCGCGGCCGCAGAAGAATTCCAGGAGGAGCACAGGAGGATACTGCATGATCCCAAGAAAGCGTGCGCTCGGAGCGCTTGTAGTCTCGGCTGCCGGGATTCTGCTCGCGGGAGCGGCCCTTTCCGCATCAGAGGCGCCAAAAAAGGAAATACTGATCTCCAATCCCGAGGTCTTCAAGGAACGGAAATTCGGGCCGGCCAAATTCGATCACACCAAGCACGGCCAATTGCTCTGCGTGCAGTGTCATCATGTCTATGAAGACGAGGAGAACGTGTGGAAACCGGGCGATGAAGTGAACAAATGCGCCTCCTGTCACAAGCTCGAAACATCGGAGACGACACCCTCGCTGGAAAGGGCCATGCACGGACAGTGTTTCTCCTGCCACAAACGAGCGAAGAAGGCGGGCCTGAAAACCGGACCCACGGTATGCGTGCTGTGCCATCCAAAGCAGAAAGATACGACCAGGAAACAATAAGAGGAATTGAACGATTGTGGAACCAGTTGTGAGGTTGAGTGCCCATGCAGGTCCGATGAATTGACCTTGCCGGTGCGTCGAGCCTGAGAAGCGGCCGAGACCGGAACAGGAATCGAGACGGCACGGTTCATTCCGCCACCGTCCACTCGGATCTTGTGACAGTTCGGAATTGCCGGAAATTACGATGCAAGTTCTCTTTGGTGGTATTTGACCACGACGCGCTGTAGCCCATTTGCACATGAGGAAGACCTCCCAGACGTGAGCCGGCGGGTTCATGCGGGTCAACTTGCTCATTACATGTGCCGGAGGTTGGTCTTTCTTGCTTGATTTTGGATAGTTGGTTTCTTGCCGGCACTTGCGGGCCACCCTGTAAGGCGCGTGACCGCCCTGTGGTACCCCTTGGGTCCCCGCTTTATGCGGTTCGAGGGAGTACTTGCCCCAAGTTTCCTACAGCTTTTATAGGATTTTGTTCTTGACAATTTCAATCGGCCTATTTAGGCTGAGCTCGTACCTCAAAACCGCCTGACGTGAAGCTCTCGGGCCCCTTTGCAGGGCAGCCCAAAGTTCCGTTGACCAGGCCCCCCACCAGACAGGAGGGTGAGCGCGAGCCGCGTCCGCTCGCTGCGAGGGATAAGTTCGGCCGCGGAGAAAAGAGAATGAACCACCAAGCGAAGACAGAACGAAAGCGTGTGTACACCAATAGCAGCCCAGAATTGTTCGTTGATTTCTTTGAGTCTTGGTTCCTTTGCGGTTTGTCTTCGAGGAGGAAGACGGAGGTCCCTGTCAACAGTTACGTGCAGTCTGTGTTCGCGGGAAACTCCGGGTAATACCCGGAACGTGTACGGATGCACCGCCTGCTCATCGCGCAGGCCCACATTTTTGGTCGGGAAATGCGTGCCAAGAGGTACGCAATGCATAATCGGAGGCTAGTCATGGAGCACAAGGTGAGTTACGCGTTATGGGTGTTGCAAGAGCCGATCCAATACGTGTGCCTTGCGTGGATGGCGACTCTGTACGCCATCAAGATTCGACAACTGCTCAAGAAGCCCTTCCCGCCGGAGAAAGGAGAGCTCAAGGGGGATCGGACCGCGGGAGTTATTCATTCGCTGACCAACGTGCTGCGACCGTGGGATATGGAGAGCACCAGTACGAACATGTTCTTCTACGTGGAATTCGTGATCTTCCATATCGCGGTGATACTGACGATCAGCTCGACCTTCCTCATCCCGCTCACCCCGTGGATCATGACCCCATTGGTCACCAAAGCCATCATGGCGTTCATGGGGCTCGCGTTCCTGATCGGGCTGCGGCGGATCGCCCGGCGGCTCCTTGTGCCGAATATCAGGATCATCACGACCTTTGACGACATGTTCGCGATCATCCTGATGACTACCTTCTTCCTCGTGGGCTTCATCACGATGAACCAGTGGCTGGAGGCAGGAGCCAAACCCATCGACACGACCATGATGTGGATCTTCTTCTTGATGGTCACCTTCTTCCTTATCTATGTGCCGTTCAGCAAGATCTCTCACTACGTGCTCTACCCCTTCGGACGAATCAATTTCGGGAGGGTCTTTGGGGGCAGGGGAGTACTCAACAAGAGCGTAGCGAACCCCACATGGGTTCCCAAGTAGCAAGGATTCTCCTTTCATAATGTTACACTGGAGGGCTACCAATGTCCGATTTACAAGAGAACGTCGTGAAGCTGGAGACTGCGAAGGCGGTTGAGCAGCCCGTTGCTCGGCAGACGCCCGAGCCGCTGGGCACCCAGCAAAACCGACATTGGCCGGTGAAACAGGAATTCACCCCGGAGATGCTTGCGGAGATGGAGAAACTCCTCCCCTCAAGGCTCAACCGTATCCTGGTGACCTCCCTGGCCTCGTGCATCCACTGCGGGATGTGCAGCAACGCCTGCCACTATACCGCGTCCACTCCCGACGACCCGAAGCTGTTGCCTGCGTACAAGGCCGACCGCTTCCGAAAATGGTACAAATTCCGTTACGACTGGGCAGCCAAGGTCTTCCCCTGGTTCGTGGGCGCACAGCCCCTGACGAAAGAACTCGCCGAGGAATTGTACGACGCCGCGTTCGGAAATTGCACCATGTGTCGACGGTGCACATTCAACTGCCCCATGGGCGTAGACTACGCATTCGTGATGCGGATCGCCCGCGGCCTGCTGACCGCGGTGGGCCGAGTGCCGCAAGGCCTGCAGGAAACCGTGGACGTGCATTACAATTACGGTAACAACATGGCAGTACGCCAGGACGAGTTCGTCGAGACGATCAAGTGGATCGAAGAGGAACTCCAGGACGAGGAAGGATGCAGTAAATTCACCATCCCCGTGGACAAGAAAGGCGCACAGTACTTCCTTACTCTTAACCCCAGAGAGCCGAAATACTACCCTCTTACCATTCAGTCGACGGCAAAGGTGCTCAATGCCGCCGGAGTGGACTTCACCATCTCGTCCCGTTACTGGGACCTGACCAACTACGCCCTCTTCAACGGCATCGACCCGGACGCCAAGCAGTTCAGCCAGTGGCAGGCAGAAGATGTCCAGCGGCTGGGATGCGAATACCTTCTCGCCGGCGAGTGCGGTCACGGCTATCGCTGTCTCCGTTGGGAGCTTCCCAACTGGCTTGGCGGAGTGCCATTCAAAGTAACGAGCATCATCGAGCTCATGGCCAAGCTCGTGGAGGACGGAAGGCTCAAGTTCGACAAATCCGCCCACAAGGGGAAGCGCTTCACGTACCATGATTCCTGCAACGTCGCCCGCTCCGGCGGAATACTCGAAGAACCGCGGACCGTCATCAGGGCCATTGTGGACGACTTCGTGGAGCTGGAGCACAACAGGGAACAGAGCTACTGCTGCGGAGGAGGCGCGGGAATTCTCGCCATGTCCGAATACACCCAGAGACGGCTTGCCGCGGGAAAGATCAAGGCGGATGAAGTGCGCGCAACCGGAGCTGATGTGGTGCTCCAGTCATGCCACAACTGCACCGACCAGTTGAAGGAACTGTGCTCGCATTACAAGGTTCCCGCGAAAGTCATGAATCTCACGGAGTTGGCATCACCGGCGCTCATCCTCTGAGCAGGGGACCACGTCAACGGCGGGAGGTCTATGAGGGCACGGGCCCTCCCGCCGACACTGAAGGCCGCCTTCGGCGACACAGAGCGGCCGGCAGCCGCGGCCAAACGGCTGGGAGCCGCATCCGATAATCGCGACACACGTCCTCGGCGCGCATGCAGTTCGATGGCGGGGTGAGTCGGTTCCACCCACGTGCAAACCGTGCACTGCCACTGGGGAAGCAGAGCCATTAGCCTGTTGCTGAAGCGGATTCCGAAGACAAATCTTCGCGGCCGGAGAAGAACGTGAACCATCGTAGCACAGAGAATCGTGGACTGTACAAGGCACTGTTTGACCTGGCCCCATGTTATCTCACCGTGGTCGACAGGGACTACAAGATAGTCCGGGTGAACCGGGCTTTCGAAGAGCAGTTCGGCAACGCGGTGGGTATGGACTGCTTCGCCGCCTACATGGGGCGTCGGAGCCGGTGCCCGCAGTGCCTTGTAGAGCAGACTTTCGCAGATGGGCAACCACATGAATCGAAGGAAGTCTGGAAAGTCAACGGGGGAAGCGCTCATGTGATAGTCAAGACCGCTCCCCTGGTCGACGAGAGAGGTGACATCGCGCAAGTCATCGAGATGGGGCTCGATGTCACCGAACTGGTCCGCTTACAGAAGGAACTCGAGAAGAAGCAGAAAGAGCACAAGGAGCTGTTCGACACGGTGCCGTGTTATCTCACTGTGGTCAACAGGGATTACCGAGTCATCCAGTCAAACGACCTCTTCAAGCAGGACTTCGGGTCCGTGTCAGAAGGGCACTGCTACAAGATCTACAAGGACCTGGACGAGAAGTGCGTCAACTGCCCGGTTGAGAAGACCTTCCAAGATGGGGAATGCCACACGTCGGAAGAAGTGTGGGTGCGCAACGGGGAGGAGACGAATATCGTGGTCCACACTGCGGCACTGAAGGACGCGAGGGGAGAGATCGTGTCCGTCTTGGAGATGAGCACGAACATCACGGAGGTCAAGAGACTCCAGAGCGAACTGGCCCTGCTCGGCGAGACGATCGCGGGCATGTCGCACACGATCAAGAATATTCTTTGCGGGCTGCAGGGCGGGGTATACCTGCTGGACTCCGGCCTGGAGCGGAGCAACGAAGACAGGATCCGAAACGGTTGGATGATGGTGAAAAAGAACGTCGGGTTCGTCTCGGATCTGGTCAAAGGGATACTGTTTGCGGCCAAGAAGAGAGAACCCGAGTGGTCGCTCACGGACGCGAGGCTTATGCTTGCCGATGTGTGCGATCTGCTCGAATCCAAGGCCCGCTCGGCAAATGTCCGCCTCGTGAGAGATTTCGAGGAGAGTATGCCTCCCGGACTTCTCGATCCGGCGGAGATACACGGCGCCTTGGCCAACCTCGTCTCCAACGCGATCGAGGCCTGTATGGAGGTCGAAGACAGGTCACGCACCGTCACGGTATCCGGGAGATTGAACGGCGACAGGCTATGTATCGAGGTGTCAGACGACGGGCCGGGGATTCCCCACGAAGTCAGAGACAAGCTGTTCAAGAAGTTCTTCAGCACCAAAGGGCACAAAGGGACAGGGCTGGGCCTCCTGCTGACGAGGAAGGTGATCAAAGAGCACGGAGGCTCGATCAGAGTCGAATCAGCCGTCGGAGCCGGGACCACGTTTGTCGTCGAGATCCCATTCGAGACGGTTCAGGAACAGCGGTCAGGCGGTCAAGCCGTCTGATGGGTTGGCATGGCAGCACTACGCTTTGAATCGGAGGCAACAATGAGAGGAGTAGGACTTTGCGCTATCTTTTCCCGGCAGGGTGACTGGGCCTTTGACTATGCGCTCAAACTGGCCAGGACCCACAAGGCTAAGCTCAACATCTTCCAGTTCCTGGAGTCACCCTATGCGTTACGTCGGGACGTGGTGTTCGTGGACGCGGAGAAGAAAGAGACGGCACCAGTGACCCCTGAGCTCATCGCAGAGAAGGACAAGGAGCTTCGCCTGGAATTCGACGACCGGCTTGGGGATTATGAGGAGGTGGGGTTCAGACTCTGCGAAGGCAGCAATGAGTGGGAACTGAAGAAATGCTTCAAACGGGGCGAGTACGACGTCTTGATCATCGGGTACCACGGAAAAGGCGCGGACTTTGGCGGCACCGCGACCATCGAGGAGTTCGCCAAGCGGTTCCACGGGCCTCTGATACTGGTAGGCCCTGACAATGCCGACCAGTTCGTGCTCAACGAGAAAGCCAAGGAGATGCTCGATCAGCTCGAACTTCCGGACGGGAAGTGGGAGCTGCTCGCTGCATGATCGAAATCCCAGCTCAGGTCCGCCCTGGATTCCGGGGCGGCTTGATCCCTTGGATCAGGCTTTCTGAAACCGTCTCAAGACCATTCCCATGAAGTCTTCCGGGGGAAACCCCTTTATCAGAAAATGCGCTTCCCGAGAACTCGTTGGATGGCCAGAACCATCCGATGTTTCAAAAGTTTTCGGAAAGAGGTCCGGGGGACAACCCTTTTTCAAGAGGGTTTCCCCCGGAGATTTTCTGATAAAACCGGGCCACGAACGCCTTCATTTCGACAGGTAGTGAGCTACTGTCATGCTCGTGACTGCCGCAGCCAGGTATGCGATTCGGGCACTCTTCGATCTTGCCTTCTATGGTGAGGGCAGTCCCGTGAAGGTGAGGGATATCTCTCTCCGTCAGGGGATATCCGAACGTTACCTTGAACAGATATTCTTCAAGCTGATCAAGGCCGGCCTGCTCAAAGGGAAGAGGGGCCCCAGGGGCGGGTACGTCCTGTCCCGGGGCCCCTCTGAGATCACGGTGGCGGACATCATTCATGCCATCGAAGGGAGGCCTTTTGTGCCGGTCCCTGTGAAATGCCTCTCCCTCAACGGCGATGGACCGGAAACGTGCCACATGTTTGACCGCTGCATTACGAGGCTCGTCTGGAAGAGGACACACCTGTTGCTGGAGCAATACTACAGCTCGGTATCGGTCGCGGACCTCTGTTCGCTGGCGAGGGTTGAGCGTATCCCCACCGATACGGAAGACGCGCTGGCACGGTAAGCGTCCAGCCGGGCAAAAGAGAGAACGAATCACCACGACACAAAGTCACCAAGAAAGCCTGGTTACTGGGCAACCGTTCACTTACATGTGGAAGAAAATCCCCCCTGCCCCCCTTTGGAAAAGGGGGGTTAGCAGTTTTTGCGCAATTCCCCCTTTAGTAAAGGGGGGTTAGGGGGGATTTCAAGACCACGACCGAGCCATGCGCATTGTCCGAGGTCGGCCCTCCTCCTCGTAAGTGAATGGTGCCGCCAAATAAATCTGTCATTCCGCGTGCTCCCTTTCCATGGGTTGAAACCCATGGCTACTCACCGAGGCACCCCTTTCGGGGTGCAGGTCGCGAAGAAATGACACGCGTTCATTGCCCCGACGGGGCATCCGGTGAATAGCCGTAGGTTTCAACCTACGGGAAGCGAGTCGGCACCCTTCCCAAATGGACGATGGTTGCAGGGTTTATTGTGTGACCGGCACTTACGAGAAGCTTCTTTGATTTCCTTGTGTCTTGGTGACGTTGTGGTTTGTCTTTCGAGCCCACAAGAGCTACCCTCTTGACAGTTGCCGAGCGGGCAGTGTGTAAGGAAGCCCGCGTCAGTCCGGCATCCCCGCGTCAATCCACTGAGCGATCTCTTCTATCTCTGCCCGGGACAGGTAGGGTCCGCGTGAGGGCATCCGCCGATAGCCGCCGATGTAACTCGTGAGAATTCGCACGAGGTTGGTCTCGTGAGCCCTCCCGTTGCCGACTTTGTCGGGTTCGATGAGCTGCTTGTCATACGGCGCGCTTGAGGCGAGCTGCTCCTTGGTATTCCACCCGATGTCGGCTTGATGGGCACCTTTCATATGGGGCTTGCGGCCGTGTTCTTCCTCCCACCGTGCCATGATCCCGTCGAGTATCTCTTTCACCCGCGGCCAATGTACATCCGTCATCGAAGCCCTCCGGGGTTACGCGGGGGCCTTCCCCGGAACGGCTGCCGGCATAGCCGAGGCGCTCTTCCTGGCGACAAAGCCTTGCGTCCCGAGGCCAGTGGCAGACGATGTCCCGGCAATTCGCGCGAGATACGTTTCGCCCAGCTTCTCGATGTGATCACTGACGCTGTCGAAGTAGTTGAAATGTATCTGTTCTTCGTCGATGATCGCCTCGAAGATCTTCACGCTGGTGCTGTCGCCGTTTTCTCTGCAAGTGAGGAGGAATTGGTTATACGTATCAATGGTGTCGTCATCGAGGTTTGCATCGAACGAGAAGATGGTCTTCACCGCTTGCCCTTTTTCAGCCTTTGCCGCAGGGTCCGTGGTCGGTTCGCCGCCCAGCTCCTTGATTCTCTCGGCAAACATTTCCGCGTGCCGCATCTCGTCGATCGCGATGAGTTTCACTTTTGCGGCCATATCTCCGAGATCCATGTTGTCGAGATTGTAGTGCTGGTTCATGTACTGGGTGATTGCGTGCAACTCCATTGCCCGCGCCTGGTTCAGGGCCTCAATCACCTTCACCTTCCTCTGTTCTTTCGCGCTCCTATCCATAAGTCGCCTCCTTGCTCATTTCATGTAAGCGTTCACCGTTCAGGGAGCATATCGCACGGGCAGCCCGTCAGTCAACACGGCTTTGCCCTCGTGTGCGTGCCGCGAAGCCCCCTTTCTCAGCGACGCGACTCCGAAACGTCCTTACACGGGCATCTTGTTCCACTCATCCAGCAGTCGAAGGCTCACTCCCGCACCGCCGCAGACAATAATGACGATCGGCCGGCGACCCTGCAGGGGTTCGGCTCTGCCGTACACCGCGGCAAGAGACGCCCCGCAGGCAGGTTCCACCAGCACGCGATGGTCATCGGCAAACCGCCTGCACGCGTCCACAGCCTGCCGGTCCGTGACTTGCCAAGGTGTGATCGGATGCCGTTTCGTCCATTCGAGTGCCTTCGCGGCCACTCTTCGAGCCCCCAGCGTGGTGGCGACCGAGGTGATGCGATCCAGCGTGACCAGGTGACCTGCCTTTACCGCAGCAGCAAAAGAGGCTGCGCCTTCCGTCTCCACTGCCAGGATCGGGACGTCCGTCCACCCGAGGTCAGCCAGCCCCTCGAGCAGGCCGCAGAGGAGACCTCCACCGCCGACCGAGACCACCATCGCTGCCGGCTTGACGCCCGCGTCGGCAATCTCGTGCACGATGGATGAATGCCCCTTCCACACTCGCGGATCATCAAAAGGATGGATGTACGCGGCCTCTTCCCTGTCAGCCAACTCGGTCCCGTACTTGTGGGCATCGTCCCAGGAATCCCCGTGCACAATGACCGTGGCCCCCTCTCTGCGAAGCAGGTCTCGCAACCCGGTGGGTGTCGTCTTGGGGACAATCACGGTAACGGGTATCCCGATCTTTCGTCCTGCGTATGCCACCGCATATCCCGCGTTCCCCGCAGACGCGCACACGAGACGGCTCGCTCCGGCCCTCCATGCGTCCTGGCAGGCAAAGCCGATCCCTCGGGCCTTGAACGACCCGATGGGCTGAAAGGTTTCCATCTTCAGGTACACCGGGGCACCCATGGCCGCGCTCAAAGAGGGTGATTCCCAGAGAGGAGTGACGACATGTATTCGCACGGAAGCCTGCGCTCGGGCATCCGTCTTCTGTTGCAGCTTTCGGATCACAGGAGTAGGTTGCATGGTCATGGAACCTCCACTGCCTCAATCGGCGGAACGGAAGGCCGGCCCGCGGCAGAGATCGCCGTCGGTACCACCTCATCGTTACTATATGTCCTCTTGAGAGCAGATCAAGGCCGCGGCCCCAATACCGTGGAGTCCCGAAGAGTTCCTATGTGAATTTCCCGTTCCCAGGCACCACGCCCGGGGGCAAAGCTCTTGAGACCTCCCCGTGGCGAAGCCTCGGGGGGTCCTTATTCCGGTTTTCTTTCGACGCATGGGAGTCATCACCTTC
>JBFMAA010000037.1:0-45050 GCA_040755955.1 Thermodesulfobacteriota bacterium | reverse complement strand
TCCGGGGGAAACCCTTTTGAAAAAGGGTTTCCCCCGGACCCCTTTCCGAAAACTTCTGAAACATCGGCTGGTCCTGACCATGCCACGTGTTCTCGGGATCTCGGGCGGTGACTTGCATGCTTGGCTGTGGCGTCATGCCATGACTGTTCTTGAGTTGTAGCGAGGGGACTTTCGTCCTTCGTCGTAGCGGCAAACCATGACCGTTCTTGGGGATCGAGTTCCGCAGAAAGGGACTCCCTGCACCAAGCCTAATTCCCCCAGCAATGGCATTCCCGCAGGACGGCCCATGGAAAAACCGTACAGACACGCCCTCTGCCTTCACCCCTATTATCGGGACAGTGAATCCGGTTCGTTGGGAATCGCGATATTTCCCCCGACCGGTCTCGAATACGTCGCGGCAGCGCTCAAACCCCATGTGGACAAGCTCACCCTCGTGGATCTGCGTCTTCCCGGACCCATGCGGGACCTGCGGTACTTACAGAACTTCATCGCCAACGAAATAGACCTGCTCTGCATAAGCATCAACTGGGAATACCACTTCGATGATGTCTGTAAGCTCGTCAATTCCCTTCCCTCTGAAGTCCTGACCGTGGTCGGCGGCAAGCAGGCCACCGACTACCTGGAAGATGTCTTCGATGCGTGTCCTGGAGTTGACATGGTGGTGCGCGGCGAAGGTGAGCCGGCAATAGCCGAGATTGCCGACCGAGTCCCTTGGACGGACATTCCCGGGATTTCCTTCCGCAAGGGTTCCGAGCTGGTTCACAATGACGAGCGTCCGTTTCAGAGGGTGGACGGCTTCCATTATCCTGATCGAACGCTGAGGCAAAGGAAGTACCATTTTACCGTAGGCGGCGTGTTCTTTCGTGGAGAGGAATTCGACATCGTGCTCACGTCCCGGGGCTGTCCACATAAGTGCAAGTTCTGCACCTTCTCGTTGAGCCCTTGGGGCCGGAAGCGTCCCTACTCGAGTCGTGACATCGAATCGGTGATTGCAGAGATTCGGGAGACCACTGCCGGCATTATCCTCTTCGCTGATGAGGACTTCTTCGTCAATCCCGGCCGGGCCAAAGCGATCTGTGACCGGATTGTGGCCGAAGGGATTCGGAAGAGGTTTCTCGTTCAATCCAGGATCGAGATATACAAACACCCGGAGGTGCTCGAGTCCGCGGAAAGAGCCGGCGTGAAAATGCTGCTGCTCGGCATCGAGTCGCCCACCGACCGGATACTCGATCAGCTCAACAAAGGCTTCACCACCGCAGAGCTCCGGACCGCGTTCCAATCGTTGCGCAGGTATTCCTTCTATTTACACGGGTACTTCATCTACGGAAACGTTACGGAGACCGACGAAGAGATGATGCGGATTCCGGTGTTCGCAAGGGAATTGGGTTTGGACTCCATAAGCTACCAGAAACTGCGCATCGAGCGACACTCCCCGCTGCGAGAACTGGTCGAGGCGACCCCAGGCTACTACATCGGCGACGACGGCATCCTGTACCGTGAAGGCGTGGGCCGGCCCGGTCTCAAGCGGATCAGCGCGCGCATCACCCGCAGGTTCTATGTGCCGACTCAGCTTCTCCAGATCGCGAGGAAGGTCCTGAGCACCCGTCTCTTCTCTCGAAACATGATCCTCCTGTCAATCTTCGCTCTGCCGATGATGCTCATCCAGAACGCAGGCCGAGGCCTCCGCAAGCACATGCAGCGTTCCCCTTTCTGGAGTCGACTGATCCGAATGTAACTGCTTAGGGTCTGTCTCGAAATAAGTGTGCCAATCCGACGCGCTCGTCGCCCCGACGAACCCCGGATCGTGGTCCGGGGCAGGCACCGGAGTCCAGGTCCCGCAGGAAAGACTGGATTCCGTCTTCCGCGGGAATGACGTACTCAACCTCCTACGTCCCAGGCTCGGAGAGTGCGATACTTGTTTTGAGACGGACACTTATCACTGCGGGGTTCCGTTTGCCCGCAGGCCCGTCTCGTTCGAGCGATTGAGCGTCCGTCTCCTACGCGTTGACTGGCGCAGGCAAGCGGATATTGCACCGCGGTGGCGTGCCTGATCCGAATGCTTGTTCGGTTCAATCGGGAAGCGAATTCTGTCGTCCACGAGCTCCACGGAGGGACAGCCTGCACTGGATCACTCGTGCCCCGCCCGGCCTCGTTCAGGAAGAACTCTCGACCTTGTCGTAGATTTCCCGCAGTGACAGACTGCATCGGATGGAATCCAGCTCGACGGTGTCCTCAAGGCCGTCCTTTTCCGTAAGGACCCATTGGTTGTCCCGTCTCACGAAGTGTTCCACCCGCACCTTGTTCTGGTCGATCAGCAGGTAGTCCCTGAGAGAGGGAATCCTTCGGTAATGGGAGAACTTCTCGCCCCTGTCGAACGCCTCGGTGGAATCCGACAGCACTTCAATGAGAACGGACGGGTTGAGCAGTGTATCCAAATGGGCATCCTCGAACAGGGGCTCTTCGCAGAGGGCGGTCACATCCGGGTATGCATACGTTCCCGTCATGGGAACCTTGACCCGCATGTCACTCGCGAACACGAAACAGAGTCTGCCCTTGAGCCGGGCATGCAGTTCTCCTGTGATGTTGACCGTAATCTGATTGTGTCGCCGGCTCGCCCCTGACATGGCAACGATCTGACCGCTGACGTATGCGCTTTTGTGGTCGGCTTTCCGCTCGAGCGCGAGGTACTCGGCCGGTGTGAGGCTCGTCTGAGGAAGCGGGTCGCTCATTTTCCCAACTCCGACGGAGATTCCGAGGTGATCACTTCGATTCTGCTTCAGTTGAGGCCGGGTGTCAAATAATCTCGCAGCAGTCTACCGACGAATTGGTGGGTGAGGCCGTCGCTTCGCTCAACGTGACCTACCGGCGTCAGCTCGGAAAGCACGCGCCGAATGCCTTCATCAGACTTAGCGGACCCTTCACCCGCAGTTTTCGGGCAAGCACCGCCCGAAGAATGTGGGTTTCACGTGCCAGGATGCGCAGCCAGGTCCTGCTGTCTGCGACGACGGTCAAATCCGCGTGGCCGACGTGACCTTGCTCGACCGTTATGGTCTTGTTTCGTATGACCACGGTACCTGTGACCGATTCGCTTCCGGTGAACGTGAAGTGGAAGGTCGCATCCAGCCCCTGAGAGCAGTTTCTCTGGAATAACAGCGGCAACGCAAAGAGAAAGGATGCAACCGACGGAGGTCTAATGCCGTTCGACACGCGTTTGAGCACTTTGTGGGGAGAATCGCGCGTCACATGCTCCTCCGCGTCTGAACCGCTCACCACGTAAATGGTCTCCGGCTTCTCCCTGAACCGCTTCACCGTGCGGTTCACGTACGCGGGGCGATCCTCGAGGAATTCCCCGATGGCCTCTTTCCCCGCAGGACAAACTGCGACACAGCGATCGCATTTGGTTTGCGGCCCAATGGAGAGGTTCTGCCACATGGACACGGTTTCCCGATCCGACACTCGTGCGCGGTAGTCCCTGGCGGTCTTCGCGTGGGCAAGGTTCTCGACCCAGTCGATGAAGCCGCCCAGCCGTTCCCGGTAATTGTGCGTGTAACAGGAGGTGAAGTCAAAATGGCCGTCAGAGCCAACGGCTCCCGTCGGGCACGCGGCGACGCAGAGCTTGCACTCGATGCAGGGACTGAACTCCAGTGGAACTCCGTACGAGGTCACTTTCGTATCGACGAGCAGAGTTCCCAGCACGACGAAGGCTCCGAACTCGGGGTGAAGCACCAGTCGGTTCCAGCCCATCCTTCCCAGACCGGCCTCGACGGCGAGCAGCTTGTCGGACGTGAGCCACATCTTCCCGGGCCAGCGTTCCGCCTCGTATGGAAAGCCCACGGGAGCGCTCACGGCCCGAATTCCCATCTCCTGCAGACGGGCCGCGATCGTCCGAGATGTGTGGTTGGCTCGGGTCCACCCGTGCCGAAACTCGAGATTCGCCACGGAATGGACCGTGCTCCTCAGGTTTTCCCGGTGAAGTCTGAAGACCATGCTCGCGATGGTCTTGGTTTCGGGCATAAGCTGCAACAAGTCGGCCTTCTGTAACGCGAGGGCCGGCCGATCGACTTCCACGAATCCCACGTCGTCTGCTCCCAAAGCTATGCAGATCCTCCGGAGCTCGGATGAGTCCAGTGTCTCCACCCGAGGCCGACTCTGCGGGGAGTTGGCCTCGTACCACTTGATCGTCGGATGTTCAGTATTCATTGATCAGGCTCCTCTATTTGTTCGTGGGTTGCGTTTCCCTCGGCACGTGGCTGTCCCCACTATCGACCATGTGCGCGGGTCCCCTTCAGCGTCATGCAGGTGCTCGACGCTTTGGCAATGAGTTGCCCTTTGTCGTCCTGCACGTCGCATTCGACGAACCCGACCGTGTTTCCCCTCTTGACGACTTCGCCGATTGCATGGAGAGTGCCTTTCCAAAAAGGTTTCAGGAAGTTGATCTTCAGCTCGAGGGTGGTGAAGCTTTCCCCCGGCCCGAGCGTGCTCGCGTACGCCATGCCCATTGCCGCGTCCGCGATGTCACACATGACGCCTCCGTGAAGGGAGCCCATCGGATTCGCGTGCCTTTCCTCGGCCTCGAACCTGATCACCGCGCGGCCCTCTTCCACCGAAGAGAGCGTAAAACCGATGAGTTCGGCGATTGGCGGCGGAGCGACGCGTCCCGAGAGCATCGCGTGAATCCTGTCGAGCATCGTCGATTCCAGTTGGGGAGTGTTCATTGCCGTACTCCTTTCGTTCCTCCCGAACCCGTGCCTGCTCTCGCGTCCCCTGAGCAAGGACTTTCCTCTGGGGACGCGGCCCGGAGTTCGTTGCGGAAGGTGTTGCCTCAATCCCTGTGTGCCTACATGATAATAGACCGGTCGGTTAGATCTGTCAAGCACCCTTTGATTGCCGGCGCGCGCCCGTGGCAATGCCCCCGTTCTTCAAAACCACAAATGGCAGTCCCGTATGCGGGACTCCGTTGCGCAACCGTCTCTCGAAGGCAATAGGTCGCAACCGAAAGGCTCGCCTGTCAAACAGATACGGCTAGTTGTCCTGAACTCATGCGTCGGGTTGACCGGACGCGTGATTCGAAGTACCCTATCGTTCTACAAACTGTATTGATCAGGACGGCTTCATTGTCGAGGAACACGGCAGGAGTCGGAGCAGCCGAAGGGCCTTGCGGGGGCCGGAATCTTGATCTGCACAGTAGGCCAATGCGTCCGGAGACAGGGTCGAAGCCGCGCAATTCGTAGGACGAGGAGCACCGCGATGAATTCCATTCCACGAGGCATGATGGTGGCCATTGGGCTGGCGATGCTGTCGTTGACGGTGGGAGGATTCTGGTTCTACTTGGACCAGCAGCAACTCGTTCGCCGGGAAACAGAGACTGTCCTGCAGGCCATAGCACAGCTCAAGGTCAACCAGATCGCGGACTGGCGATCCGCGCAGATCCGCCGGTCTGCGGCCCTCACGGAGAGCCCCTTCTTCATCGACGCGGTGGCACAGTGGCTGGCTGAGCCGAAAGCCGACCTTGCCGAGAAGCTACTCAAGAGGTTCCGGTCAATGCAGCAGCTTCACCAGTGCCGGGATGTGATGCTGGTTGACCGTGAAGGACAGGTACGCCTCAGTGTCGGCAACCGTACCGGTCCACTGGAACAGGATGCCGCTTACAGTCTCGCCGTGGCCTTCCAGGAACGAAAGCCCGTGCTCACCGACCTGCAGACCGGTCCCGGTGATCTGCCGGCTCGCGTCGATGTGGTCGCTCCCCTTTTCTCGGCCGAAACGGACCGGAACGATCCGCTTGGGGCCGTTATCATCCGTCTTGACGCCCGGCAATTCCTCCATCCACTGATTGAGTTCTGGCCCACGCCCAGCCGCAGCGCGGAAACCCTTGTCGTGCGAAAGGAGGGAGACTCGGTCCTGTTCCTCAATGACTTGCGCCACATGCCGGGCTCGGGGCTCAGGCTGCAAATCCCCCTGACCAGGACCGAAGTGCCGGCAGTCATGGCTGTGCTTGGCCGGGAAGGGATTGTCCGGGGCAAGGACTATCGTGGTGTTGAGGTATTCTCGGTGCTGAAGGCTATCCCCGATTCCCCGTGGTTCATGGTCGCGAAAATGGACATAGACGAAGCTCTTGCCGTCTGGAAATACAGGTCTGTCTTCATCATCGCCCTGGTTCTGGCGATCATGGTCTCCCTGATGACCGCGGTCGGGTTGATCTGGGAGAGAAACGCCAAAGTCAATTACAGTACGCTTTACCAGGCAGAGGCAGCGCTGAGAAGGATTGAAGAGCGCAACCGCATCACCCTTACGAGCATAGGGGACGGAGTTCTCTCGATTGACCTCGATGGTCGGGTCGAGTTCATGAACCGGGTCGCAGAAGAGCTCACGGGATGGAAACAAGCGGAGGCACTCGGCAAGCCCGTGGAAGAGGTGTTCCGCATAATCGATCAGAGGACGCGACGTCCGGTGGTCAATCCGGTACGACGGGCATTGGAGGAGGGCGTGGTGGTGGCCCTCGCCAACCATACGGTCCTCATCGCCAGGCACGGCACTGAGCGTCCGATTGCCGACAGCGGAGCCCCCATACGCGATCAAGATGGTGCGGTAAGCGGTGCTGTCCTGGTGTTTCGTGACCAGACAGAAGAGCGTGCAGGGCAGGAACGGTTGCTGGCCGAAAAAGAAAGGGCCCAACAGTACTTGGATGTCGCGGGTTCGATGATACTCGTGCTCGACACTCACGGCAACGTGGTGTTGGTGAATAGGAAGGGGTGCGAGATCCTGGGGTGTGCGGAGCAAGAGATCTTGGGAAAGAACTGGTTTGAGCACTTCCTCTCCGCGCGAGTGCGCCATCAGGTCAAGGCCGGCTTCGCCAGAATCATTGACGGGCAAGGTGATCACGACGGGTACGCGGAAAACGCGGTCCTGACCCGCAACGGAGAAGAGAGAGTCATCGCGTGGCATACCTCGGTCTTGAGGGATCCGGACCTCTCGATCGTTGCAACGTTGTCATCGGGTGTGGACATCACCGAACGCAAGCACTATGAGGAGGCGTTGCGACAGAGCGAGAACTTGCTGAAGAGGTCGCAGCAGATCGCACACGTCGGTTCTTGGGATCTTGATCTGGAAGCCAATCGACTGGTCTGGTCGGACGAGGTGTTCCGAATCTTCGGTCTGCAGCCCCAGGAATTCGAGGCCACTTATGAGGGTTTTCTTGCCGTTGTGCATCCGGAGGATCGTGCCGCAGTAGACGCGGCGTATTTCGAATCGGTGCGGGAGGGCAGAAACGGCTATGAAATCCGGCACAGAATCATAAGAAGACACTCTGGTGAGATCCGTCACGTGCATGAAAAATGCGACCATGTGAGAGATTCGTCCGGGCGGATCGTCCGCTCGGTAGGCATGGTACAGGACATCACGGGCATCAAGGCCGCCGAGGAAGAGCAGAAGCTTCTTACCGAAGAGATGAAGAACTTCACCTACATTGTTTCACACGACCTGCGTGCTCCGCTGACAAACATCAGAGCGTTTTCCAGAGAACTCGAACTTTCCCTCGACGTGCTTCGCCCTGTCCTCGAAAAGACTATTCCGGCCCTGTCTGAAGTGGAAAGGCAGCAGGCAGCCTCGGCCCTGAACGATGATCTGCCCGAATCTCTGCAATTCATCGAATCCTCGATCAACCAGATGGGCCGGCTCATTGAACGGGTCATGCAACTTTCCCGTGTGGGCAGGATGCGCCTGGCTTTCCAAGCGATCGACATGAATGAGTTGACGGAATCCGTTCTCGACACGTTTGCACACGAAATCGCGGACAAGCAAGCTACCGCAGATGTGCACGCGTTGCCGGAGACGATTGCCGATCGCACGGCAATGGAACAGATCATGAGCAACCTCATCGGCAACGCCCTCAAGTATCGTGATGACGACCGCCCTTTGGCGATTCAAGTAACCGGTCATCGAACGCTTAATCAAACGGTTCTCGTGGTGCGCGATACCGGGACCGGTATGGACAAACAGGATATAGACAGGATATTCCAAGTATTCCAACGTGCACACAAAGGCGACGTTCCCGGTGAAGGAATGGGCCTGGCATACGTGAGAACCTTGGTGCGCCGCCACGGAGGCCGGATATGGTGCGAGTCTGAACCAGGAGTCGGGTCCACGTTCACGTTTACCATCTCCAGCCATCTGTTGGATCACAGGCCATAGTCCCGGAAGCCGGACTCCATTGCAACGACACGGCAGTCTTGCGGGAGAGGGGGAAATCTCGCAAGAGTTCACCATGAATCGGCAGGAAGACCTGCGCCCCGCCCTTTGAGGAAGCGGGTCCCAGTGAGACACCTTCCCGGTCGGGGAAGAGCATGAAGCGACGTGATGCGGACAGGGTGCTACAGATCGACCTTGTCGTAGATCTCCCCGACCGACAGACTGCATCCGATGGAGTCCAGCTCGACGGTGGCCTCAAGGCCGTCCTTTTCGGTAAGAATCCATTGGGTGTCCCGCGTCACGAAGTGTTCCACCCGCACCTTGTTCTGGTCGATGAGCACGAACTCCCTGAGAGATGGTATCCTGCGGTAATGGGAGAACTTGTCGCCCCGGTCGAACGCCTCGGTGGAGTCCGAGAGCACTTCGATAAAGACGTACGGATAGAGCAGAGTGTCCAAATGGGTATCCTCGAAGAGGGGTTCTTCGCATAGAGCTGCCGCATCAGGGTACACATAGGCGGCCGTCATGGGAATCTTGACCCGCATGTCGTTTACGAACGCGACGCAAGGGCTGCCCCGGAGTTGGTCACGCAATTCACCGGCGATGTTGACGGTAATCTGGTTGTGTCGCCGGTTCGCACCTGACCTGGGAATGATCTGACCGTTGACGTATTCACTCTTACGGTCCGCTTTTCTCTCGAGAGCGAGGTACTCGGCCGGCGTGAAGCTCGTCTGAGCAAGTGGGTCGCTCATGTTCCCACCTCCCGCGGAGAATACGAGAGGCTCGGGCCGAGCCTGCTCCAGTTGAGGCTTGATGTCAAACCATCTCGTGCGGTTCATGGCCGGTGAGTGTTGGGAACACGTCGAGCCTCACCTTTCGTGAACCGGGTCCCAACAACAAATCGTCGCGGCTGGGGAAGAATGAATCAAGTGGCGGATCTCTGAAGCACATTCCGATTCATGTAAGATCAGGCCTTGTGGGGCGGGCTTTCCAGCCCGCCAATTGGTGGAAACTTACGAGAACCGCCACAGTAGTGTTCAAAGCGTACTAGACGGAGATCCGTATGCCTTCCCTCCTGGCCACCTCTATGATCGTGCTTTCGTCATCGGTATCCCAACGCCTTGTGCCCACGGGGAATGGTTCGATGCGACTGTCTACCCGCGCTGCGATCTTCCACAGCAGTGTGAGCTCTTCCCGATCACATTTCTCGTCGTACCTGGGAGAGACTACGAGTAGATCTATGTCGCTCCAACGATCGGCAGAATCCCCCCGGGCGTGGGACCCGAACAGTATCCCGTACTCAACGGGAAGGCCCAGATTCCTCAGTTCACGCAAGTACCCGGTCACAGCGATCACAACCGATTCATCAGCCATTCGAAGAGTTCCTTTGCTCGTTCCTGCAGCGAGTTCGCTTCCTCACGGGTTGGCGTGGTGAACAACTCCCCAGGGTACCTGCTTTCGATGTTAAGGGGACTCATTTCTGCCAGGCAGTTGGTCTGCCGCTGATCAAGAGAAATGTCCGCGAGTTCGGCCAACCTGACCAGATTGTGCAGCCGAGGGGCAATGTCATTGGTGGAGCGGCATATATGGGCCTTGAGGACTTTCTCGAACGCAAGGTGCAGAAAGAACAATTCGTGACGAATCCTCCCTGACGAAATGAGCTGATTCGCTACT
The DNA here is from genome assembly GCA_040755955.1 of Thermodesulfobacteriota bacterium. Lineage (GTDB taxonomy): Bacteria > Desulfobacterota > Desulfomonilia > Desulfomonilales > Desulfomonilaceae > JBFMAA01. The sequence goes on along the minus strand of JBFMAA010000037.1, from coordinate 35,192 downwards.
TCCCAGTCCTCTTGAGCTCCACTGCGCCAGTACGAGATATGCTTCTCGATATTTACCATGTGAGCACTACTCTCGCCCTATTCGCGGCTCGTAATCGTGTTGCGTGACGATGAAGGATACCGCGGACGCTACGACGCAACAACCGAAAACTGAGGGCGTCTCGCAAAATAGCCCTTTCGCTCGAAGATGAACCGGCCCCCCCGCGAGCGGATCTTGGGCGGGCTCCATATCCTACTTGACTTTTCACTGCGGTTGAATCATCGTTCCGACGATCACACACCCTTGGTCACATAGCGGCGCTCTGAAGTCGCCTGGAGGGATGGGATGGCTCTCGATCCGAACTGCGTGGGCAAGCCAATAGGCCCACTCACCAAAGAGTACGACTGGAAAGACGTAATCCTGTATGCCCTCGGAGTGGGCGCAAGCTTCGAAGAGCTCGACTACTGCTACGAGAATCGCCTCAAAGTCATACCCAGTTTTTCCATCGCGGCGGTTTACGAATTCCTGGCCCAAGCGGGACTCAGTTCCCAGGCGAACCTGGCCGGGATTCTCCACGGAGAACAGGACATCATCTTCCATCACCCGATCCCCCCGGCAGGGAAACTCATCACCAAAGGGGCTATCACCGACCTGTACGACAAGGGCGCGGACAAGGGAGCCATCGTGGTGGCGAGTGCCGACACCTTCCACTCCGACGGCCGAAAGCTTTTCACAAACATTTTCAAGCTGTTCTGTCGTTTGGACGGCGGATTCGGAGGGAGCGACGCCCCGTCGGAGCCGATGGCATTCCCTGACCGGCCCCCGGATTTCGAACAGGATGACGTGCCCAGACCCGATCAACCCCTCCTGTACCGCCTGTCAGGCGACATTTTCCAGCTCCATGTGGACCCTGCCTTCGCACAGGCGAGCGGCTTCGAAAAACCGATCATGCACGGGCTCTGCACCCATGGATTCGCATGTAGAGCGGTGATCAAGCACCTGTTCCCGGGCAAGCCGGAACTCATGACGCGATTCTGCGCCCGGTTTTCCCGTCCGTTATACCCTGGAGTCCCGATCCGGACCCAGATCTGGAAGCTCAAGGACGGATACGCCCTCTTCCGGACTCTCAACACGCAGACCGGTGAGGTTGCGCTGGACCGAGGAATCGTCGAGTGGGTCGACGAACAGACGTTCCAGGAACGCTCCAACGCGGGCTGGATACGCTTCGACGATCGCGTCGCCATAGTCACCGGGGCCGGTGGAGGGCTCGGGAGGGTGTACGCCATCGAGCTCGCCAAACGGGGAGCCAAGGTGGTCGTCAACGACTTCGGGGGTCCCCGCGACGGAACAGGAGATGCGTCACAAGCGCCCGCGGACCGAGTCGTCGACGAAATCCGAGCCATGGGAGGCCAGGCGGTCGCGAACTACGACTCCGTGGCAACCCCGCAAGGCGGCGAAGCTCTCGTCCGAACTGCGCTGGACACGTTCGGGCGAGTCGATGTCCTCATCAACAACGCAGGGATCTTGCGGGACCGCAGTTTCACAAAGATGACCTCGGATGAATGGGACGCGGTACTCGCGGTGCATTTCGATGCCGCGTACCATGTCACTCGACCCGCGTTCATCAAGATGCGCGAGCAAGGTTTCGGTCGCATCGTGTTGACCACCTCTGCCGCGGGCTTGTATGGGAACTTCGGCCAAACCAACTACTCGGCAGCGAAGATGGGACTGGTCGGATTCATGAATTCGCTGAGGCTTGAAGGCGACAAGCACAATATTCGGGTGAACGCAGTGGCTCCTTTGGCCGCCACAAGACTCACCGAGGACGTGCTCCCGCCGGATCTTTTTCAGAGACTCAGACCGGAGTTCGTGGCGCCGCTGGTGGTGTACCTCTGTTCGGAACAGTGTCCGGAGTCCGGGGGGATCTACAACGCAGGCATGGGCTACTTCAGCCGCGCTGCCGTGGTCGCCGGCCCGATGGTGCCGGTAGGGGATTCCGAGACCCCCCCCACGGTTGAGGCAGTAGCGGATTCCATGGGGCGTATCACCTCCCTCAAAGGAGCTGCCGGATCTCACGATCTCGCGGCAGCTCTGGGCGAGATGCTCACCGCTATGAGCGAACCGTCGGCCGCGGAAGCCCATCCGACAAAGGGCGTCTCTGTGGCGGAAGTGTTCAACCGGATCGGAGAAGCCTTCCAACCGGAGAAAGCCTCCAGAGTCGAGGTGATCTTTCAGTTCAACATCGAAGGACCGGGCGGCGGAGCCTGGAACGTGGCCGTGAAGGACAACACGTGCGTGAGCAGCTCAGGTACGCACCCGCAGCCGACTACCACGATCATCATGTCGGACTCGGATTTCCTGGAACTGGTTGCCGGTCGGCTGAACGCGATGAAGGCATACACTTCCGGTAAGCTCAAGGTCCAGGGTGACCTGATGAAATCGCAGCTCGTCGAGAAGCTGTTCAAGTTCAGGGTCTGAGAACGATGCTCGATGGCCTCGACCTGCGAACCCTCACCGGCATCTCTGCAGAAGACGCCTCGGCGAGACTCAAGACAGAGGGGTTCAACGAACTTCCTGCTTCGGTGCGGCGCAGTATCTGGACGATAGCCGTTGAAGTGGCCAGTGAGCCGATGTTCTTGCTGCTCATCGCCTGCGGGATCACCTACCTCGTGCTGGGCGACTTCAAGGAAGCCGTGGTGCTCATGGGTTTCGTGGTAGTGGTGATGGGGATCACACTGTACCAGGAGCGCAAGACGGAACGAGCGCTGGAAGCCCTGCGTGACCTCTCCAGCCCTCGCGCACTGGTGATCCGGGACCACGAGCTGATACGCATCCCCGGCAGGGAGGTAGTTCGGGACGATCTGGTGATCCTGACCGAAGGTGATCGAGTCCCGGCTGACGGCGTACTGGTTTCGTGCCTCAACCTGGCCGTCGACGAGTCTCTGCTCACTGGCGAGTCTGTGCCGGTGCGCAAGATGCCGGACCACAAGACATCCGAGATGTGCAGACCCGGTGGAGATGACAATCCCTGCGTTTTCTCCGGGACCTTGGTGGTGCAAGGCAGAGGGCTTGCGCGGGTAGAGGCTACGGGGATCAACACCGAAATCGGCAAGATAGGGAAAGCCCTCCAGACCGTTCAACCAGAGAACACCCCGCTCCAGCGGGAAACCTCACGACTGGTGAGAAATATCGCGATTGTGGGGGTGTCTCTGTGTGCGGTGGTAGTGGTCGCGTACGGACTTTCCAGGGGCAACTGGCTCGACGGGGTTCTTGCGGGGATCACCCTCGCGATGGCGATGTTGCCGGAGGAATTCCCGGTGGTATTGACGGTGTTTCTTGCCCTGGGAGCGTGGAGGATGTCCCGAAAGCAGGTGCTCACCCGACGGGTACCTGTCGTCGAGTCCCTCGGAGCCGCTACGGTGCTTTGCGTAGACAAGACCGGCACCCTCACCCTCAACCGGATGTCCGTGGGTAGGCTCTACGCGAACGGAAGCGTCCTCGACCTGCACGCTCACGGGAACGAGCCCCTGCCTGAGCTCTTTCACGAGCTACTCGAATTCGCCATCCTTGCGGGGAAGAGGAATCCTTTCGACCCCATGGAAAAGGAGCTCCGGAGACTCGGGGATGCCCACCTTGCACACACGGAACACCTCCACGACCACTGGAACATGGTCCAGGAGTATCCGCTGTCCAAGAAGCTTCTCGCCCTGTCCCACGTGTGGCAGGCCCCGTATGGGACGGGTTATTGCGTGGCTGCCAAGGGAGCTCCCGAGGCCATCGTCGACCTTTGCCACCTCGACGCACGGCACGCCCGCGACATAGAGGAACGCGTGAGCTCCATGGCTTCAGAGGGTTTGCGGGTGTTGGGAGTTGCCAAAACGATCTTCGCGGACGCCTCGCTGCCTGGAGAACAGCACGATTTCCCGTTCGAATTCCTGGGACTCGTGGGATTCTCGGACCCGGTTCGACCGGGGGTTCCCGAAGCCTTGCGGGAGTGTTACGACGCGGGTATCAGGGTGTTGATGATCACCGGAGACTACCCTGAGACTGCGCAGAGCGTAGCCCGTCATATCGGTCTGGAGCACCCTGAGAGGTGCCTCAGCGGCCCCGAAATGGAAGACCTGGACGATTCCGCCCTTCAAGCGCGGGTGAAGGAGGTCAATGTCTTTGCCCGGGTGGTCCCTGAGCAGAAGCTTCGGCTGGTCGAAGCGCTTAAGAACGGCGGAGAGATCGTGGCCATGACCGGCGACGGGGTCAACGATGCTCCCGCGCTGAAGTCTGCCCACATCGGGATCGCAATGGGAGGCCGAGGGACCGACGTGGCTCGCGAAGCCTCGGACCTGGTGCTCATTGACGACGATTTTTCATCGATTGTTCGGGCAGTGCGGCAGGGCCGGCGGATCTTCGACAATCTGCGCAAGGCCATGGTCTACATATGCGCAATCCACGTGCCGATTGCCGGGATGTCGTTCCTGCCGGTGATTTGTGGTTGGCCGTTGGTGCTGTATCCGGTGCACGTGGCATTCCTGGAGCTGATCATTGACCCTGCCTGCTCGTTGGTCTTCGAGGCGGAACAGGAGGAAGGGGATCTGATGCATCGGGCTCCCCGTGTTGCGAACGAACCGCTGTTCGGTGCCGGCGTGGTAGGACTGAGTCTGGGACAGGGACTGGCACTGCTGCTGTGTGTGGTCGCGGTCTTCGTGATTGCACTGCACAGAGGACACAACGCGTCCGATGCCCGTGCAATGACCTTTGCCACACTGATCCTCGGGAACCTGGGTCTGATCATGGCGAACCGGTCTTGGACACGGACCATCCTTTCCACGTTGCGGATTCCGAATCCGGCCATGTGGTGGGTAGTCGTGGGAGCGGTGAGTTTTCTGGGTCTTGTCTTGTACGTTCCGTATCTCAGAGACCTGTTCCATTTCGAACGACTCCATGTCCTGGATCTGGTGATTTGCGTCGCGGCCGGAGGGCTGAGCATCACCTGGTTCGAGGTGGCGAAGCTCATGGGGTCAAGGCGCATCGGGCAGGCTTCCGGCTGAGGAGCCCGCCGGCAGCTTTCCACCTGTCATTGGTCTGAATGGCGACCAGGAGAGACGAACATGATCGGCATTGTGTCTTACGGAGGCTACATACCTCGATTGCGGCTGGACCGCATGAGCATATTCCGGCACATGGGTTGGTTTGCACCGGCCATAGTCATGGTTGCGCAGGGCGAGCGATCCTTCTGCAACTGGGATGAAGACGCGGTCACCATGGCGGTTGCCGCAGGACGGGACTGCCTTTCGGGCATGGACAGGCATGAGGTGGAGAGCCTGTACCTGTGTTCCACGACCCTGCCGTTTTCGGACAGGCTCAATGCCGGTATCGTCAAGGGCGCCCTCAACCTGAAGGACCGGCTCGTTGCCCAGGACCTGACCTCTTCGCTGAGGGCCGGGACTGCGGGTCTGATGAATGCGCTCTCCGCAGTGGGCAGCGGTGATGCCAAGAAGGCTCTCGTGATAGCCTCCGACAAGCGGGAAACCAAGACTGCCTACCTCCACGAAATGTGGTTCGGTGACGGAGCCGCCGCGGTCATGGTAGGCGACTCGGACGTGATCGCGGAGTTCGGTGGTTCGTACTCGGTGTGTCACGACTTCGTGGATCATTACCGGGCCGAAGGGAAACGATACGACTACCAGTGGGAAGAACGATGGATACGAGACGAGGGCTATGCCAAGATCATCCCTGAGGCGGTCCTGGGATTGTGCGAGAAGCTCTCCATTTCCATGGATCAGGTGGACAAGCTGGTGTTCCCGTGCTTCTTCAAGGCCGAACAGAGACGGATTGCCGCTCGGCTCGGCGCGGGTCCGGAGAAGACAGCGGACAATCTCCATGAAGTCTGTGGCGAAACCGGAGCAGCCCACCCATTGGCGATGTTGGTGCACACTCTGGAAGAGGCTTCCCCTGGGGATCGCATTGTGGTCGCGGGATTCGGCCAAGGGTGTGATGCGCTCTATTTCAGGGTCACGGAGAAGATACGCGATCTCCCGAGGCGGATCGGGATCAAGGGCTCCCTCGACAGGAAGGTCACAACGGACAACTACCTGAAATACCTTCGCTTCAGGAACCTTCTCCAGACCGAAATGGGAATCAGGGCCGAGTTTCCTTGTCAGACCTCGTTGCCGACCCTCTGGCGGAACAGCCGGATGATCCTGGGAATGGTGGGCGGACGGTGCACCAAGTGCGGCACGCCTCAGTTCCCCAAGGAACGAGTGTGCGTGAATCCTGACTGCAGGACAATAGATACCCAGGAAGACTACGAATTTGCGGACGTCGGCGCATCGATAAGGAGTTTCACCGGTGACTTGCTAGCGGTCTCGCTCGACCCGCCGGCCGTGTACGGGATGATCCAGTTCGACGGCGGCGGTCGCATGATGGCTGACTTCACCGACTGCGAGCTCTCGGACCTCAGAGTGGATCAGCCGGTGTCGTTGGTCTTTCGGAAGCGGTACACGGACCCCGAACGGGGCTTCACCGGGTATTTCTGGAAGGCCGTGCCGCTGCCCGGGCCCGGGGAAGAGCCCACAGATGCGCAGAGGATTCGCTTTGACGGAAGAGTGGCGGTGGTAACCGGCGCGGGCGCGGGTCTCGGAAGGGCATACGCACTCGAGTTGGCCTCCCGTGGCGCCAAGGTAGTCGTGAACGATCTGGGAGTTGCGCGAGACGGCTCAGGCGCGGCATCGATTCACGCGGCCGATAAAGTCGTTGCGGAAATCCGCGCCGCGGGGGGAGAAGCCGTATCGAACTATGACTCGGTAGCGTCCGAGCAGGGAGCTGCTGCGATCATTCAGAGCGCGCTGGACACGTACGGCGGTGTGGACATCCTGATCAACAATGCGGGAATCCTTCGAGATCGGACGCTGGCCAAGATGGAACCTCATGAATGGCAGGCGGTGCGATCCGTGCACCTGGATGGGGCGTTCCACATGACCAGGGCTGCGTTGGGAGCGATGCGGGAAAAGAAATACGGCCGCATCGTGATGACCACGTCTGCTTCGGGTCTGTATGGGAATTTCGGCCAGTCGAACTACTCCGCGGCAAAGATGGGACTGGTGGGCCTGATGCATACCCTCAAGTTGGAAGCGGACAAGTACGGCATAAAGGTCAACTGCGTGGCTCCCATTGCGGCCACGAGGCTCACCGAGGACGTGCTGCCTCCCCACTTATTCGAGAAGCTCACCCCGGAATTCGTGGCGCCGCTCGTGCTGTACCTGTGCTCAGACGCATGCGCAGAGAACGGCATGATCTTCAACGCGGGCATGGGAAGCTTCAACCGGGCGGCGATCGTGACCGGTCCGGGAGTTGTCATCGGAGACGGAGTGACCCCGCCGTCGGCAGAGCAGATCCACCAACACTGGGACGCAATCAACGACCTGACCGGTGCTCGGGAGTCCGCCAATGCGACCGCGGCACTCGGGGACATGCTCAATGCCTTTTCTCCGGGTGGAGGCCAGACCGAGGCCCCGGCCTCGAAACTCACCGTGCAGGGAGTGTTCGACCGACTGCCCCAAGCCTACAGGGCAGACAAGTCTGCGGGAGTAGACGTGGTCTTCCAGTATCGGATCACCGGCCCCCAAGGAGGAGAGTGGTACGTCGTCGCGAAGGAGGGGTCCTGCGAATGCATCAAGGGAGTCCACGACAAGCCCTCGACCACGATCATCATGACTGACGAGGACTTCCTCAACCTGATCCGTGGCGAGCTCAACGCGATGCAAGCGTTCACCTCGGGCAAGCTCCGGATCGAGGGAGATCCGATGAAGGCTCAGCTCATCCAGAAGCTGTTTTCATGGAAATGAAGTTTCCGGGGGAAGAAACTTCTTGCAAGAAGGGGCTGGGAGCCGCAACCAGAATTCGCGTCGACCTTTCTCGGTCCGCATGAAGACCCAGGGCGGGGCCGGTTGGTTCTACGCACGCGAGGAAAGGCACCTTGCCTGCTCTCAGAGCCGGCGAGCGCAAGATTTCTTCTCGGCTGAAGAAGAAATTCAAGGTTATTAATAAGAAGTTGCTTCCCTCGGACCCCCATCCTCAAGAACGGTCATGGCTTGCCGCTACAACGAGGTATGAAAGTGCCCCTAGCTTCGTAAGAACGCGGTGGATGGTCAGAACCATCCAATGTTCTAAGAGTTTTAGGAAAGGGTTTCCCCCGGAAATCCGGCCTTTCGGAAAGCGGCTTGGTATCACTTTGGCGGTGAGCTGCTATTGGACGTGGTGCTGGTACACCCTGAGATTCCGCCGAACACCGGCAACGTAGGACGGCTCTGTGTTGCGGCAGGAATCACTCTGCATTTGGTGCGCCCGCTGGGGTTCCGCATTGATGATCGTTCGCTGAAGCGAGCAGGCCTTGATTACTGGAAGAAGCTCAACGTGGTGGTCTGGCAGGACCTGGATTCGTACCTGGAGTCGGTGGAGCCGCGCCGGATCGTCCTGACCAGCAGCCGCCGAGGCGAGATCTATCACGCGGTGACCTACTCCTCGGATGATCACATCCTCTTCGGGGCTGAGACCACCGGGCTTCCGGCCGAACTCTTCGCCCGATTTCCGGAGCGGATCGCCAGAATCCCCGTCCGACCGGACAGTGTCCGCAGCCTCAACCTCTCCACCTCCGCAGGAATTGTCGTGTACGAGGCGCTCAGGCAGACGGGAGGCCTGGAATGACTACTTCGGTCTTTGAAATGAGATGGGCAGGCATCCAACACGTGGTGGTGACCGAGGACGCCCTCAAAGTCGACCTCGACGACGGACGAACCATTTCCGTTCCTTTGGCATGGTATCCCCGGCTCCTTCACGGATGCCAAGAAGAGCGCGACAATTGGAGGCTCATTGGCAAAGGCACAGGCATACACTGGCCGGACCTTGACGAAGACATCAGTGTGGAGAATATCCTGGCAGGCCGGCCTTCCGGGGAAAGTCAAAGCTCCTTGAAACGATGGCTTGATCAGAGACCGGCGTCACGTGCGGAAGAGAGCTCAGCAGGCGACTTCTTGGGCGGGTCCTGAGACCCGCTTCGCTCCCGGGATTCGATCGTCGACGGGGCCTGAGAGCCCGGATCAGAGCTCACGTGCGCTGCCGACGGCCGGGGGGTGCGGGATTGAAGGAGCTTCTCATACAGCGTTTCTGGGGCGATGTCGGCTCCGTTCGGCCAGGCGATGGTACCTCCCTCCACTGCGGCCTGAGCGAAGAGCTGCTGGTCGCGTAGTGCTTCAAATACCGGCCCCTTGGTCAAGTAGACGGACAGATCAAGGAACGTGGCCAGTCCGTCGTCAAACACGATATGGTACGTGTAATCTCCGCAATACCTAATACTTACGACCTCATTCATGTCCCACATGGCACACCTCACGTAAGCGGTAGATCGTGTTCATCTTAGTCTGTTCCACCTCTTTGTGGTAGTCCCCGGAGTTCGCGCTCGTGGTGACACACCGCGTGCCGTGAGTTCAGTTACCGAAAATAGCGCCTATTCCGCTCACTGATTCGTTGCCATTCCGGGCAGAATGTCCGATAATCTCTTCAAGGCCTGATTCGACACGTGGAATCCGTGACCCCTCGGACAGGTGCCGGCGAATTTTCAACCACAGGCTTAGACCGCACGAGCCCCGGAGATTCATGCGCCATGGCAAACCAGCCGCAACATGTGACGCTGACCGTTTCCTCTCCCGGGGACGTGAACCAGCTCTACAAACCGCTTATCCGGGTCTTGTCCCAGATCCTCAAACGCCCGCCGGAAGACGTCCTGTCGATTCTCGCGTCGAGACCGATAGTCCTGGCAAAGGTGGTCCTCAATCCGGAGCTTACCAAGCTCATCCGAGCCATGAAGAGAGGCGGATTCGACGTGCAGGCCAAGGCGCTTGTCGGCCCGAAACCCAAGCCGGAGAGCGCTTTCCTTCAGGACGAAACCGCGGACATGAGAGACTCCCTCGTCACCGAAGAGGAAGCCGCGGCTGACTGGAAAGAAGGCGAGGTTGTCCAGGACCTGTACGAAATACGCGGGTCCGCATCCGGAGGCATGGGGACCGTGTACTTTGCATACCACCGCCTCTGGAACATGATGCTCGCCATCAAGACCCCTCAACGCAAGGCCGTCGAGCAAGAATTCAATACCCAGCGGTTCCTTCGTGAAGCGGAACTGTGGGTCGACCTCGGGGTGCACCCCAATATTGCCACCTGCTACTACGCCAGGGTGCTCAAGGGACTCCCCAGGCTGTTCATTGAATACGTGGACGGAGGCAGCCTCGAAGACTGGATAGAACAAAGGCGGATCAAACACCTTGTCCAGGTGATCGATCTGATGCTCCAATTCTGTCACGGAATGATCCACGCAGAGACAAAGGGGATGATCCACCGCGACATCAAACCCGCCAATTGCCTGCTCACCAAAGACGGAATACCCAAGATCACCGACTTCGGTCTCGTCAAACGCGTCATGGAAAAGCCGGACCCCAACGAGGGGCCCGCGGATGCCACAGACACCACCCGCGTGTACCAAACCGCCGCGGCCCAGGATAGCGGAGTCACGGGATCGCCCTGGTACATGGCGCCGGAAAGGTTCAAGAGGCTTCCGGAAGACATTCGCTCGGACGTGTACTCGTTCGGAGTCATGCTCTACGAGCTCGTGCTCACCCGAATGCCGTTCAAATTCTCAGGGGGCTTCTCACTTCAGGCGCTCATCAAGTGCCACCTGAAAGTCCCTCCCGTGGATCCCCTTACCATCAAATCCGATCTTCCCCGAGGTATCGTCGACATCATCATGACGTGCCTTGAGAAAAAGCCCGACAATCGATACCCGTCCTTTGTGGCTCTGTGCGACGCGTTCGAGAACCTGCGGAAACACCTCAGCCCCGACAAGAAGCCCCTACGCAGACCCAACATCCTGGACTTGAAGGCGGACTCCCTCAATAATCAGGCCGTGTCTCTGCTCGACCTCGGTCGGGAAAAGGAGGCCCGAGCACTTCTGGAAGACGCGCACTCTGCAAATCCGGATCACCTGGAAGCCGTGTACAACCTCCACACCACACGATGGACCCACGCGGAGACTTCGGATCGGGAAGTGGTCGGACACATGCAGTCCCTGAAGATCGAATCCCGTGAGACTCCGGACTTCAAGCACCTGCTGGGTCTGGTGCACCTGCAACGGGGGGACGTCGGCCAGGCCCTTACGCTTCTGCGACAGGCATGCCACGAGGGCTCACAATACAAGTCCCGATGGAGAAACTACGGAGGCGACCCCGCCAACTTCATCAGATCCCTGCGGTTGAGACCGATTCAGGAGGAAAAGCAATTCGCCGGACATCTCAAGGAGATCGAAGGACTCGCCTTTTCCGCTGACGGGCAACGTGCGCTCTCCGTCGGACAGGACCGTTCCATTCGAATCTGGGACATCGACAGCGGTCGTTGCCTGAAGAATTTCCGCACCTTCACCTTGGAGCCGGTTGCCGGTGCCTTTTCGGAAGATGGGCGCCTCGCGGCCACCTGTTACGGGGAAGCCTTTCGCACCGTAGACCTCTGGGACATGGAGAAGGGTCGCCATCTGCGCAAATACCCGGGGATGGGCGCCATTGGAGTGCGGTTCTCTCAGGATGCCAGGTTGTTGGCGTGCTTCGACAAGAAGGGACAGATCCGCATATGGGAGACCGGGTCGGACAAGTCGGTCTGGGTCTCCCGGCCGATGCCCTTTGAGATGTCCTCAGTCGCATTCATCGAGGACGGACGGAACATCTTGGCGGGATGCGCAGACGGAACTCTCGCGGTCGTGGACTTCAGAACCGGCGATGTGCTCCTCCAGGCGCAGGGACACGGTGGAGCCATCAAGAGCATCGAACTCTCGAGTGATCGCCGCATGGTCCTCACCGGATCGACGGATGAGGCCATCCTGACATGGAGAATCTCGGACTTCAGTGTGGCCGGGCGATTCACGGGTCACCGAGGGAGCGTCACTACGGCGAAGTTCATCCCGGGAAAGGATTGCATGGTGTCCGGTTCTCTGGACGGGACCCTCAAGATATGGCGACTCAGCACGGGAAGATGCTTCCGAACGATTCCCCTGGCGGATGAGAAGGCCGCTGCATGCGCAGTGTCCGCGGACGGCTCGCGCGTGGTCAGTGGAGGGACTCGGGGCGCGGTGACGCTCTGGTCGGTCGAAACCGGCTGGTTCGATCGGGACGTCCTGGACCCCGCGATCTGCCGGCCTCGGACATTCAGGGAGCTCGCCCGATTGCAGACATCCTTCCGGACTGCGGTTCGCGGCTTCCTGACGGCCTGGAAGAACGCGGACAGTCGGGAAGCGGTCAAGAGCTTCGAGGATGCTCGATCGATCCCTGGGTACTGCTGGTCCAAGGAAGCGATTCAGATCCGGAACCTCCTCGCGGGGACGTCCCGACTCGGAAAACTGAAGTCCTGGTCGTTCATCCGTGGTTTTCGGGGCCACGAAGACGCCGTGGTTTCCGTCGAGTGCTCCCCGGACGGCTTTCGCCTCCTTACCGGCAGCCTCGACGGCACGGCAGCGGTGTGGGACGCGTTCACCGGCCGTCGGCTGCTGCTGATAAAGGTGAAGAAACGGGTCGGAAGAGCAATGTTTCTCTCTGACGGTCAAGGTGTGCTCACGTGGAGTCATGACGGGGTGGTAAGGAAGTGGGACCTGAAGGGCGCTTTGAGAGAAGAATTCGGTGATGTGCGTCCTCCTTTGCTCCTTAACGGGAACGGCACAGACCTTCTGGCTATGAGTCCCCGCAGTGAACCCGTGAAGATCGATCTGATCTCCGGTTCCAGAACCTTTCTCGGCAAACCGATTTCCGCCCGGGAGTTTCTCTGTTTCTCGACCGCGGGTAAGACAGTGTACACGTTGCGTGATGGGGTGAGAATACAGAGTTGGGACGTCGAGACCGCTCTCAACACGCGATCTTTGCGCGATCTGGGGCTTGCAGTGACCGCGCTCTGTCCGGGAGAGCGTGACGATCGAGTCATCGCAGGTCTGCACAACGGCGAAGTCACCGTCTACCTCGTCGGATCGAGCATGAACCTGGTAACCCTCAGAGGGCACACCGCGCCGGTGCGTACGATCGGTTGGGCCAGGGTGCGCAACGTGTGGGTCTCCGGCTCCGACGACTGCTCCCTGCGGCTCTGGGACCTTGATTCGCAGGAGTGCCTCGGGGTTCTGGAAGGCCATTCGTCGCCGGTAAGGTCGGTTTCGGTCTTCCCGAACGCCTCCATGATAGCCAGCGGAGGCACTGGCGGTTCGGCACGCCTTTGGGGACTGGAGTGGGAGATCGAAGGCTTCACCTAGGATTTCGCATATAAGGTAGGTTGATTGGTCACGATGGCAAAGACCACCCAGAAGGTGAAGGCGAGGAAGTTCGTCGAGGATTTCCTGTCAGGAATGAGCCGGGATGAGCTCATGATAGCGCACAGCCTCACTCAGGGCTCCTTTGAGAAGCTCCTGGAAATCCTTGCACAGAAGGGGATTCTGACCCAGGACCAGATCGAGGAGTTCGGCCACCCCAGAGTTGTTCGCCGTGCAGAGAAGTTGCAGGAAACCGTCCCACCGCGGGCGTCCCGGACACGGCCCGAGGAACGGCCGGAGCGGGAAAACGTCTGCCCCCAATGCGGAGCCGAGGTCTCCCGGAAGGCATTGACTTGTCCCGAATGCGGCCACTTGCTCCCCGGCGCTCAGAGGTGGGGAGCGGACGAAGGAGACAAGTCCTTCGTGCGACGAGTCCCCGCGTGGGTAGTGGGATGTCTCGTTGCGATTCCGGCTGCTCTCGGGGTCCTGTACGTCTTCATGTTCATAATCTACCCAATGATGGAGGTCGCGGGAGAGCGCAAGGCCCAGAACACGCGCGAGCAGCGAAGAGCCTTGAAGGTTTCCAGGCAGCTCGCGAACACCGCACCGGTGAGCGAGGCCCAGAAGCGCCGCCAGGAAGAGGAGGAACTGAGAACCAACCAGGCAGCGCTCCGCGAAGAGATCGCAAAGCTGGTGGAGAGGCGTGTGTTGGCGGGAGCCGGCGAGAATTACCGCATGTTCCAAGCGGGTTCCGCGTGGAGTGAACTCCGGGAACCGGACAAGTTCATCGAACTCAACAACATCCGGCTCTCGATGCAGCGAGCGAAGATCGAGGTGGATTTTGAGGTCAAGGACCTTTGGGGTTCAACCGTCGCGCGTGTCACCGAAGACGGGGTCATTCTCGGTTCTCCCTCGGAAGCCGCTCCACCCGCCAAAGATCCGGATTTCGCCGGACCAGAGCCCGCACGCCGCGGACCTGGCAAGAGGCTCAAGGTACTGGAGGAAGCCCTCAAGTAGCGATAGTATTCGTGCCACCGGCCACTTTGGGGCTGTCCCCCAATTAAGGGCCCGCGGCAAAACAAGCCTTGCAACCACGGTGAATTAGAGAACAGTGTTCACTCGCTTCATAACCGTAGGGTGAAACCTACGGCCATTCAGGGGCTGCCCTTCCAGGGCAGGAGAGGCCCGCGCCCTGCTGGGCGAACGGTGAATAGCCATGGGTTTCAACCCATGGAAGGGGAGCACGCGAGATGACAGGATTATCTCGCGGCAAGCCCTAAGCATCTCCATACAGGCGGCCCACCACCTATTTCCGGACAATCGCCCCATCCCTCAGCGCGAAGCCCTACCCGCCACACAAAAGAACTTGCGAATCGGTCAGGAATCCGTCATAGTGCAGACATTCCGCCGGTAGAAACAAGTATCCGATATCACACTCCCAGATCCTTGAACTATCTGACAGCATACTCCGAAAGGGGAGCCCCCCCTGGGGGCGAATCGGATGTGCGCGCGAGAGGCGTCCACCGCAGCGCGCAGTAACCTGCAATGTACCCCTCCCCGCCGCCGCGGAGGGAACGGAAAGCCAAGAAAGGGTTGGAGGAAACATGAAGTACTCGGAAGCTTTCAAGGAATCCATTGAAAACCCCGAAGCCTTCTGGAGTCGGGCAGCCGAAGAGATAGTCTGGGTGAAGAAGTGGGACAAGGTCCTGGAATTTGATAACCCACCGTTTTCGCGGTGGTTTGTCGGGGGCATGCTCAACACCTGCTACAACTGTGTAGACCTCCACGTTGAGAACGGTCGCGGTGATCAGACGGCAATTATCTACGATAGCCCCGTAACCAACACCGTCGCACAATATACCTACGCACAGCTCAAGGACAGGGTGACCAGGATTGCCGGCTTTCTCAAGGACCTGGGCGTGTCCAAAGGGGACACGGTCATCATCTACATGCCCATGATTCCGGAAGCGGTCTTCGCCATGCTCGCATGCGCGAGAATCGGTGCAATTCATTCGGTGGTTTTCGGAGGATTCGCTCCAAGAGAGCTTGCGATACGTATCGACGACGCCAAACCCAAGATAGTGCTCTCCGCGTCCTGCGGCATCGAAGTGCAGCGAGTGATCGCATACAAGCCGCTCCTGGATGAGGCTTGTGAGTTCGCGTCACACAAGGTCGAGACCCGCGTCGTGCTGCAGCGACCCATGTGTCGGGCCGAGATGAAGGCCGGGAGAGACTTCGACTGGATGGAACTGGAGTCGAAAGCCGCACCCGCAGATTGTGTCACGGTGACGGCGACCGATCCGCTGTATATTCTCTACACATCCGGCACGACCGGCAAACCCAAAGGTGTAGTCAGGGACAACGGCGGTCACGCGGTCGCGCTGAAGTGGTCTATGAAGCACATTTACAACATCGCTCCCGGCGAGGTATACTGGGCTGCCTCGGACGTGGGGTGGGTTGTGGGTCACTCGTATATCGTGTACGCGCCGCTTCTGATGGGAGCCACCTCCATAGTCTACGAAGGCAAACCTGTCGGCACCCCTGATCCGGGGGCCTTCTGGCGAGTGATTTCCCAACACAAGGTCAAGGCTCTGTTCACCGCGCCCACCGCAATCCGGGCCATCAAACGCGAAGACTACAAGGGCGAGTTCCTCAGCAAGTACGACCTGTCTCAGTTCGAAACCCTGTTTCTGGCCGGCGAACGTACCGATCCGGACACGTACCAATGGGCCACGGATCTTCTCGGAAAACCGGTCGTCGACCACTGGTGGCAAACCGAAACCGCATGGGCCATCTGCGGCAATTTCAGAGGCTTGGAGTTCTTCCCCATCAAGGCCGGCTCAGCAAGCAAACCTATGCCCGGCTACAATGTCAAGATCCTCGACCCAGGCTCCGGAGACGAGCTTGGGCCCAACCAACAAGGCGTGATCGTGGTGAAACTCCCTCTGCCGCCTGCGAACCTTCCGACCCTCTGGCAGGACGATCAGCGCTTCGTGGAATCCTACATGAGCCCCTATCCCGGGTACTACCTTACGGGAGACGGCGGTAATATCGACGAGGACGGGTATGTCTGGGTTATGGGACGGGTGGACGACGTGATAAACGTTGCCGGTCATCGGCTCTCCACCGGCGGCATGGAGGAGGTGCTCTCCACTCACCCGGACGTTGCGGAATGCGCGGTAATCGGAGTCAATGACGACCTCAAGGGCCAGGTTCCGATCGGACTGTGTGTCCTCAAGGCGGGCGTGACCCGGAGTGAGGCAGACGTCGTGAAGGAAGTCATCGGGATGGTGCGCAGCCAAGTGGGAGCCGTTGCTTCGTTCAAGCAGGCTGTGGTGGTCAAGCGACTTCCCAAGACCAGATCCGGCAAGGTGCTTCGAGGAACCATGCGGAAGATCGCCGATGGAGAGACGTTCACCGTTCCATCCACCATCGATGATCCAGTGATTCTCGATGAGATACACGACTCGCTCAAGACGATTGGCCTCGGCTTGAAATAGAGTACGCGTTCAGCCGGGAAGAAGACTCACCGCAGAGACACAGAGCGGCTGGGAGCCGCAACCAATAATCGCGTCAACCTTTCTCGGCCCGCGTGGAGTCCGATGGCGGGGTGAGTTGGTTCCACGCACGTTCAAACCGCGCACTGCCATAGGGGAGGCACAGCCAGTTTCCCCTTTGCAGAAGCAGATTCCGACAACAAGTCTTCGCGGCTGGCGAAGATTCTCGAGGATAGTATTACAGAGGGCGAGAAGAGGAGACCAGAACAAACCACGGAGGCACCAAAACACAAAGGTCTGAGGTAAGCGTTCACGTGGAAGAAAAGAAATATTGACGGCAGACACAGAGAACACCGAGTTAAGAGAAGATAAAGAAGAGTTATTGCCCACGGACGACTCATGTGCCACAGACAAAAAGAAGCGAAGAACAATTGAAATTTGTTGGTCTTATCTGCGAAATCCGCGTAATCTGTGGATGAGAATTCTTGGTTTTCTCTGTGACCTCTGTGGTGAATATTCTTCTGTCCGGGTGAACGGTTGCGGTCTGAGAACCTTTTCTTCTCTTCTCCTGGTCCTCTGCGATCTCTGCGGTGAATTCTTCATCGTTTCTGTCTCCTCTAGCCCTTCGTGGTTTGTGCTTCGACTTCTTTGTGCTTTGTCTTGACTGTGTCTTCTGTGTCTCTGTGGTGGATTCTTACCGCGAATCAACAGGAGGTGCGCATGGAAAGGCTCAGAAACCTGCTCAGACAGCGCGAATTCCACGTGCTCCTTTTCTGTCTTGCGATTGTACTGGTTTCGTGGCCCCTCGTCTCTTTTTCCGATTTGGACCGTCTGAAGGCCATGTTTGCGTACCTGTTTCTCGTGTGGGGACTGATCATTATGCTGCTGCTCGCGGTGAGCCGCGGCCTCAACGATGCACCCAAGCAGCAGATCCCGTGGGCGGTGAAGGGATCGCACGCGTCCGGCCGGAGAAACCGAGCTGCTGGGAGCCGCAACCAATTGTCGCGTTGACCTTCCTCGGACCTCATGAAGTCCGATGGCGGGGTGAGTTGGTTCTGCGCACGTTCAAACCGCGCGCTGCCATAGGGGAGGGACAGCCAGTTACCCCTTTGCTGAAGCAGATTCCGACAACAAATCTTCGCACTTGGCGAAGATTCTGAAGGATAGTAGTACAAGAAGGCGCCTATCCCTGCAATCTTCACGCATCGGTGAATACACACACGGATTTCAAGGAGTGCTACCGTCGGAGGAGAACTGCCGAAAGAGACCGGCCGGGTCAGAAGGGCTGATCAGCACCTTCTGTGAGGGGGTCTCCACAAGGAGGTAGCCGGCACACTTGGATGTGGTGACGTACGCCCGGAACAAGCCCCACGTCCGATTCCAGAATATCCCAGTGCCTGCAAACAAGCCTCCATTGCCCCACAGGCGGAAACTGAAGCCCACCCGCTTGTCTTGCGGAGAGATCCTGACGATCGGGCCGAAGTGTCTGGTCCCCAGTCGAAATACGACGGTCAGGCCGGTTCGGGAGATGTCGTACGCAATCGGGGCTCTGAGATAGCACGCCACACACAACAGGAACAGCAAACCTGCGCCGGGAAGAAGGAACGGGTTCCACAGGCTTGCCACCAGAAACACCCCGCCCAGTGCGATAACGCCCGCGGTCACGATCTTGATGGGACGGCACATGGGAGCTGTTGAGTACCTCATAGCGCCTCCTCCGGCACGCTCGTCGCGTTGCACAATTACCATCATTTGACACGCGAGTGCAAGAGGCATATCGAGCTCATGGAACAAAGAATGTGTTTCTGCGGCCGCGAAATTCCGTTGACAATATCCCCCACCCGAACTAAAATGATTGCTTCACGCCGAGGTAGCTCAGCCGGTAGAGCAGAGGACTGAAAATCCTTGTGTCGCTGGTTCGATTCCGGCCCTCGGCACCAGAAAATACCAAAGATCCCGCTTAGTTGGCCACCAACCGAAGCGGGTTTTTCTTTTTCAGGACCACCAGTGCTTGACTTTTGCGCGACCCTTTTGCGCAAACCCGCTCTGTTGCTCACATATCGGGGCAGTACCGTCGGAAGGGCCATATGATACTTTCGCGCTCGTTCAGGGACGTACCATGTCGGATAGCTGGTGATCCAACACCTTGAACGACTTCACCATCGCCTCCACCTGAGGCAAGAGAGCATCTTCATTCTCATTGCCCATGGCGCTGAAGAAGGCGAATGCCTTGCCGTCCTTCACAAACGCCCATAAACGTCCGGTGATCGGCCGTTGGGGGTTCTTGTACTCCCAGAAGAGAGCCTCTGTCCCGTCGACTGTCGTTCTCGCCATGACCTTCGCGGTTATGTCCTTGTCCGCGGGTTTGGCAAGAGAGAGGGCAATCTCATCTCTTACCCTGATGAACAGACTATTTCGAACCTCTTTTTCGGCTGAATATGTCCCCTTAATATAGACATCCATCCCTTCAGCAGGATGGTACCGACCTGGTGGAGGTCTGTAGGATATCATGAAGCCTTCGTTGTCGTTGACTGTCCACCCTTCGGGAACGGTGAGGCTGTACGGCAACGGCAGAGGAGGTTTTGAAAATCGCCATCCCCCACCGCCCTTCTCGGTGATGCCGTATTTCCACCTGGTCCCCGTTTGCCTGGCAATCGCATCGAAAAACTCGGCCCAGGTCGGCTGATAAAAATCCGGAAATGGCGACTCCAATTTGTTCTCGTCCTGGCCCTTGACGTCAAAGTAGATGGGAACCCGGTGCAGCGCATAGAGGAGACTGAGGTAGGGTTCCAAGGCCATCCCCATTCCGGGTGTGATCCTCTTTGCCAGAAGCTCTTTCTGTTGCTCCGGGTTGAGAGGTTCTATGTACACCGGAGTCCCGTGTTTCTTGACCCAGTCCTCCAACTCTTGGCGAAAGGTCTCGGAAGCTTCTTCCGATGCGGTCTTGAAGGTGCCGTCTTTCGCGGCGCCGTCGGTTCCCCTGGGCTGAAGGGGTTTCAAAGGATATGCCCTGCACTGCTGCGTGGGTACCAGACCTCTGCCGACGGCATCTCCCATCGCCGGTGAACCTGCAACCAAGCAGAGCAGCAGTGCTCCCCAGAGACACAGGAACTCGAAGATGAAACCTCTTTTCATGTCATGCCTCCCCTCTGCGGTATTGATCCGACGCGCACAACCCCGTGTCTATCTTACGAGAGTTTCCGATAGAATGGTACGGAAATCCACGAAGCCGCAAAGAAAGCCGGTCGACAAAGCCGGCAGCCGGCGAATTGGCTCTCTGTAATTCATTTGTGCATTCCGTCATCGTCTGCGACGATTCCCGGCCCCGCTTGTCCCGAAGCCTCCGGTTTCAAGACGGGCGGAACCAGCTCTCCCTACCGGCCGAGGAAAGCCCACACGACTGCCGGTTGCGGCTCCAGGTCGCTCTTTATGCTCGAGCGCCCTGTGGTGATACTTCGGGGCCCGCAACGATACCCTCTAACGTCTACCTACCGCCGTCGCCGAAAATCCCATTGACCGATCACTCGACCTAAGATAGATTGGTGGCTATTTGCCTTTCCAGCACATTGAGGAGCAATGATGTCTTATCCGGCCACCATCGAGAACGTGCAAATTCAGACAATTAGCTGGTGCAATAGAAGCTGTGAGTTCTGTCCAAGCCAGAAATTCGACCGCAAGCCGAATCTCATGACACTCGAAACCTTCCAGCGGGTGCTCGACGAATTGGCGTCCATAGGCTTCGCCGGAAGGATCTCCCCCTACCTGCAAGGAGAGCCGCTTCTGGACAAGAGAATGCCCCAGCTCATCGAGATGATTCGGAAGACGCTTCCCGGCAGCAAGATCCTCATGCAGTCGAACGGCGATTTCCTGACTGTGGAGAAGGGAGAAGCGGTCTTCGGAGCAGGACTGCACAAGTTGATCCTCAACGCGTACGACTCGAACGGCGACCGATCGGCAACCCTGAATCGGATCGCCGATGAACTCGTGGGGAAAGTCCCGGGCCTGCGCAAGCTCAAAGGCAACTTCCAGACGATGATCAGGCCGGAACCGCCGGGAAACGTGACGCGGGAAATACTCATCGAAGACAAGTCCTGGTGGACGAGGGATTCCCAGGACAACTGGGCGGGCAACGTGCCGGGAATGCCTCCCCTGAAAACGCCGATCAACAAATACTGCTTCCGACCCTTCGAACACCTGAGCGTCCACTACAATGGCAATGTGGTGCTGTGTTGCTGCGACTGGAAGGGAGAGGTCGTGTTCGGCAACCTCAACGAGTCGAGCCTGACGGACATCCTCGCAGGAGAAGTCGCGACCACGTACAGACACAACCTCGCGCACCAGAACCGGCGAATGCCGCTCTGCGAGAGATGCGATTTCAAAGGCAAACACCCCCTCACAGCCCGTATCAAGCATTTCCTGAGACGGCGCCTCAACCTGCGGTAAGAGCTCACCAATGACCGATCACACCTTCACCGACAAGGACGCGCCCGTCACAGGGGATGCACGCGAAACCCGCAAGGCCGGATCACGCATATGGCCCTTTGGGGACAACCTTTCCCGGCTCGAACGCATGCGCTCGGAAGCCGTCGAAGGCGGGGGCCTGCCCGCTATCGAGAAACAGCACACGAAAGGGAAGCTCACCGCCCGAGAGAGGCTCGATCTGCTGCTGGACGAAGGGAGTTTCGAGGAGTTCGACATGCTCCAAGCCGGGCGAGGAGGACACCTCGGAGGAAAGAAAGACTATCTCGGCGACGGAGTGGTCACAGGACACGGCACCATCGACGGCCGGGAAGTCTTCGTCTTCAGCCAGGACTTCACCGTGGTGGGAGGCAGCCTCGGAGAAGCGCACTCCGAGAAGATCGGCAAGGCCATGGATCACGCGCTTCGTGTGGGGGCTCCGGTTATCGGGCTCAACGACTCCGGCGGTGCCCGCATTCAGGAAGGTGTCGATGCGCTTGCCGCGTATGGTGAGATATTTAACCGAAACGTGAAGGCCAGCGGCGTTGTCCCTCAGATATCGTGCATTATGGGTCCGTGCGCGGGAGGAGCGGTGTACAGCCCTGCCCTCACGGACTTCACCTTCATGGTCGAGGACTCGTCCTACATGTTCGTCACCGGCCCTGACGTGGTGAAGACCGTAATCCATCAGGATATCAGCTTCGAGGACCTGGGAGGCGCGAGTGTGCACTCGAGACGCAGCGGTGTCGCGCATTTCGTGCTCCCGAACGATATTCTGTGTCTGCGCAAGATCAGGAGACTCATCAGCTACCTGCCGTCGAATCGGAATCAGCGCCCTCCGTTCCTGGACTTGCGTGATCCTGCCGACAGAACCGATCCGGTCCTGGACTACCTCGTCCCCTCAGACCCAAATCAAGCCTACGACATGAAGGTGCTCATCCACAGCATCCTCGACGGTGCCGAATTCTTCGAGGTGCACAGCCACTTCGCTCGGAACCTGATCGTGGGATTCGGGCGTCTCGGAGGCCAAACCATAGGGCTCATTGCAAACCAACCCGCGGTGCTCGCTGGAGTGCTCGACAACGACGCGTCGGTCAAGGGTGCGAGATTCGTGAGATTCTGCGATGCGTTCAACATCCCGTTGATCTGCCTGGTGGACGTACCGGGGTTCATGCCCGGACCCGAGCAGGAACACGGCGGCATCATCCGCCATGGGGCCAAGCTTCTCTACGCGTTCATCGAGGCGACCGTGCCCAGGCTTACCGTGGTGGTCCGCAAGGCCTACGGAGGAGCGTACATCGTGATGAACTCCAAGCACATCGGTGCGGATATTAACTACGCCTGGCCGACCGCGGAGATCGCGGTGCTCGGACCACGGGCCGCTGCGGAAGTGATCTATCGCAAAGAGATCCAGGCAGCCGAGGACCAGGCCGCGGCGCTCATCGAAAAAGAGGCCCTATACAGAAACACGTTCCTCAACCCGTTCCTCGCAGCCAAGAGAGGGTACATCGACGACGTGGTGTTCCCCCGTGAAACCCGACGAAGGCTCATACGCAGTCTCCAGGTGCTGGAAGGCAAGCAACTCACTCGACTGGAACGCAAACACGGAAATATCCCTTTGTGATGGCAAGATAGCTCACCGCGGAGACGCAGAGGACGCGGAGAAGAGGAGAAGACCATGAAAGAGTTGTGCTTTGCCACTGGTGCCTCGGCTGATCAGTCGGGTTTCATTGGTGAGCGGTGCGCGGACTCGATCTCTGGTTCTCTGTGCTCCCCGTGTCTCTGCGGTGAGTCTTCTTCCTCCCTCTGAAGGGTTACTTATGAGGTGCCGAGTGTTCGAGCGGATACTCATCGCGAACCGGGGGGAAATCGCCCGGCGCATCATCAAGACCTGCGCACGCCTGGGAATAGGCACCGTTGCAATCTACTCCCAGGCTGATGCCCGCTCCCCTCACGTGGAGGAGGCGGATGACGCCGCATTCATAGGGCCTCCCGTGGCCACAGAATCATACCTGAACAGGGAGAAGATCATCGAGGCCGCGATTTCCTTCGGTTGCCGCGCGGTGCATCCGGGGTACGGATTCCTTTCCGAGAACGCGGAGTTTGCGCGAATGGTCGAGCAGTCCGGGCTCGCGTTCATTGGGCCGTCCCCTGAAGCGATCGCATTGCTCGGCGACAAGATCGCATCTCGTGAGTTGGCGTTGAAGGCCGGCGTACCGGTGGTTCCGGGAACTCAGGAGCCCATTGCGGGTGTGGACGAAGCCATTGTTGTTGCCGAACAGATCGGTTTTCCCATGCTGCTCAAGCCCGCGGCCGGCGGCGGAGGAAGAGGCATGCGGGTCGTCCGGGAGAAGGACGAGCTCGCCTCAGCCCTTGAGGCTGCCCGGGACGAAACTCGCAAAGGTTTCGCGGACGACAGAATCTTCATCGAACGCTACGTGGAACGGCCTCGGCACATCGAGATACAGATCATGGCCGACACGTTCGGCAATGTGGTGTACCTCGGAGAGCGCGAGTGCTCGGTGCAGCGTCGATACCAGAAGGTGATCGAGGAGACGCCCTCTCCGGCCGTGGACGAGCCCTTGCGCCGGCACATGGGCGAGACGGCCTGCGAGCTCGCCAGGGCAGCCGGATACGCGGGTGCGGGGACGGTCGAGTTCATCCTGGACCCTGCCGGAAACTTCTATTTCCTGGAGATGAACACACGCCTGCAAGTGGAGCACCCGGTAACCGAAGAAGTCACCGGTCTTGATCTGGTGGAACTCCAGATACGTGTAGCCGCGGGCGAACCGCTTGCTCTGAGGCAGGCGGACGTTTCACTCAACGGATGGGCCATCGAGGCGCGGATCTGCGCTGAAGACCCGAGCAGGGGTTCTTTCCCCACCACCGGAATCGTGACCCGCTTCGCCATGCCCAGAGGCACCGGAGTGCGGGTTGACAGCGGGATTCGCGCGGGGAGTCTTGTCACGATCTACTATGACTCGCTTCTGGCAAAGGTGATCGCGCACGGGGAAACCCGGATCGACGCAATCCGAAGGCTCAGCAAGGCCCTGAACGGCTGTCACATCGAAGGATTTGCTACCACGGTAGATTTCGCCAATGCAGTGGTGAACCACCCCGCCTTTGTTGCAGGTGATCTCTCGACCCATTTCCTCGAGGAGCACTTTCAGGACGGAGAGAGCAAGATACCGCCACGTGAGGAAGACCTGCGGCTGCTGTCGATTGCGGTGGTGCTGGTGTACCATACCCGCCAGAGCCTGGTCCGTGAGTCGCTCAGAGAGGCGAGCCCCAGAGTCGGTGCCGGCGAAGAAGCTCGGGTGCACCACTACGTGGTGAACGTGGACGCGCATGTGTTCGAAGTGGAGATGGAGGCGGATTTTTCCGGAGGCGTGTGGTATGGGACGGTCGGGGAATTCTCGTACAAGGTGGTCACTCCGAAGTTCGAGTATTACCGCAGACGTCTGAAGTTGAACATCAACGGGACTTCTCACACGTTCCGCCTTCAGTACGAGGAGAACCACATACGGGCCTTCTATTGCGGTATTGTGAGGACCTTCGAGGTGTACACGCCGAGGGAATGGGCGCTCGCGCACCACATGATACGAGAGCGGGTGGAGGTGCTCGAAAACTTCCTCAAGTGCCCCATGCCCGGACTCGTGACCGCGGTGTCGGTCGCTCCGGGCGACTACGTCCGGCGAGG
Organism: Thermodesulfobacteriota bacterium; assembly: GCA_040755955.1. Classification (GTDB taxonomy): domain Bacteria; phylum Desulfobacterota; class Desulfomonilia; order Desulfomonilales; family Desulfomonilaceae; genus JBFMAA01. The sequence goes on along the minus strand of JBFMAA010000037.1, from coordinate 10,240 downwards.
CCAGGAACTGCTCCGCATCGAGTCGATGAAGATGGAAACCGCAATCGCCTCATTCCGAGACGGGGAGATCGACCGCGTCCTCGTCCAACCGAAACAGGCCGTGGATACAGACGAGATTCTTCTCACATTCAAGGGGTCTTGACTACGGGATACACCTCAAGGTAAGGTAAAGACTATGACTTCCAACGAAAGGAGGTCCGTTATGGCCATTCCGATCGCTCCGACGCCGGTACTTGAAGGCGAAGAAGCCGAGAAGTTCTGGAGTAAGGTCGAAGCTGAGAAGGACCAAAGAGTGGGACTTGTTCCGACTCCGAAGCTGGAAGAGCTTCGCCGGGAAATCCTGATCAATGCTAAACGCCGACAGAAATAGGATACTGTATCAAGACTGGGTGTTGGAACCCATTACTCCCGAAGCTCTTCTCTTTGAATTTGACTGCGGCAATGATGACTTGAACGGTTTCTACAAAGGGGATCTTCGGCAACATGAAGAAGAGTTGATCACCAAGTCGTACGTATTTTCTCCCAAGGACGCGACCGTCAGCGACGGGGAACCTCCTGCAGCCTTCGTCAGCTACTGCAATGATGCCGTCCTCAAGGCCCATTTCACGAAAGGGGAATGGAAGAAGATCGTTAAAGAAGTTCCTTTCAGGAAACGATACAGGTCTCTTCCTGCCGTCAAGATCGCTCGGCTGGGCGTCCAAACGAGATACAGGAGACGGGGTGTCGGATCGGCCCTGTTGAACATAACCAAGCTCCTGTTCTTGACCAACAATCGAACCGGATGCAGGTTCATTACCGTAGACGCCTACAACACTGAAGAAGCCGTCGGCATGTACACCAAGAATCACTTTGCCTTCATGACCGAAGGCGACAAGGACAACGAGACAAGGATCATGTACTATGACCTGGCCCGTAGTCTCGGGGAATCCTCCGCTTCGACACTGTTGAGGGTTTTATAAATTCTTCGTATGGTTCAACGCTTGCACTCGCCGCAGACCTAGAGAGCATCGGTGTGTCCTCTTCCGAACGTGAGGGGACCGAGTAACTGGTCGATTCGAGTTCATCCGGCACAAGGGGTACTATAGTGACTCGTTCCGTTGCCTATTGGACACTGATTGCTGCGTGCGTGTTATCCACCGCGTGGACTACCGGGTCGTTTCCGTCCCTTTCTTCTGCCTTCGAGACGTATCTTTCCGACGCGGACTCGATCTCAAAGCTTGAGAGAAGATTCGGACGTACCACGGCCTGCCTTCCGGCTGAAGGCATGATCACCTATGTCCCGGGAGCGGCCTTCAATCATGACGAGAAGGGTGTGCGCTTCCGGGTTGCTCAATACACGCTTGCTCCGCGCGTCATTTCAGACGACAGACCTGCGGAATGGGTCATCTGCGACTCGTGCTCCCGAGCGTCTGTCCAGTGGCTTGCCGCGTCCCGTATAGTCGAGAGGTATGACTTGGGCTCGGGCTTGTCCGTCATCAGGAGAGATTCCCGTTGAAGGAGCACCATGATCGCGATATCCTTGGCAATTGCCGTCGGGCTCGCGTACGTATTGGTCTTGGGAGTCCTCGGCGCTCGTTGCGGCGAAAGAAGTAATTTCCCGTTCCGTTGCGTGCTGTCCGCAGGGCTTGGAGGGGGCTTCTTTTCTCTGCTCACGTTCCTTGTCATACTTCTCTGGGGGCCATCGCAAGTTGTCCTGTTGCTCGCTCACGTGGCCGCACTGGCGGCGGTCGGCGCTCTGTGGCTCCGGAGATTCGCCGGAGTGGAGAGTCCGAGCCCCGTTGAGTTCATGCCTCGGACGACCCGAGAAGACCCAGCCGGCTCGAAGATCCTTCTCGCGCTGTTTCTCGTGGCAGCCTTTCTGGCTCTCTGGTACCAGATCACCGTGTTTGTGTCCGCTCCCCACGGCCAGTGGGACGCATGGTCCATCTGGAATTGCCGGGCCAGATTCATTGCCCGGACCGGTCTGGACTTGAGAGGTGCGTTCACCGAGTTCCTCGGGGTGAATGACCTTGATTATCCGCTGCACGTCCCTCTGCTCGTCTCTTCCTTGTGGGTGCAACTCGGAACGGAAACGGTTCTTGTGCCGGGCCTCGTGGCAATTGGGTATTCTGCCGGCACCATGGCCATAGTCTGCCTCGGACTTGCGGCGATCACGGATGTGCGGCGTGCGCTTCTCGGGGGGATTCTGCTTGTTACGGGAGCGTGCTTCCTCTATTGGGGGGCAGGGCAGTATGCCGACGTTCCTGCAGGGTTCTATCTCGCCGCCTCCATCGTGCTCCTTGCGCTCGACGATTGTGCCGAGGACTCATCGACTTTGCGACCCGCGCTGTTGGCTGGTTTGGCCGCGGGCCTTTCAGCGTGGGTGAAGAACGAAGGGATGATGTGGGGTTTGGCGATCGGCATGAGCCTCGGTCTTGGCGCGGTGTTGCAGGGGCGCAATACGCGTACGGACCCCCACACCGGTGAGACCCGTGCAAATAGCAACGACGATGCAGTCCTCCCGCTCCCCGAGGAGTCCTTCGGTGACCAACGGGAGCCGCAGGTTCCGGAAATCTCAAGGGAAGGCGGTGTCGAGAAAGGGTCTTTCGAGACTCCCGTTTCGGCCCCCCATTTGCCTGAGAAGACGCATGCCTGCGAGGCGGGAACAGCAAACCGTGGAAATGCAACCTCACCCACTGTCGGAACACCCGTGCGGCGACCAGCGGGAGCCGCCATGCAACAAAAGTTCTTGGGGATAGGGGTCTGGGGGAAGGGACTTCTTTCAAGAAGTCCCTTCCCCCAGAAACTGCATTACCCCAGGAACCGTTTCCTCGCGTTGCGGGGTTTTGCTCTGGGTCTGGTTCCGGTGGTCGTGGTGGTCATTGCGTTCAAGCGGTGCTTTCAAGGCAACAACTATCTCACGTGCTGGGAGAATCTGAGCCTGGCCGGCAGCCGAATTCTGGACTCTTCGAGGTACTGGGAGATCGGGGCGGCGTTCCTCAAGGAACCCTTCCACGTGCACGACTGGGGCTTGGTAGCACCCCTGATGATACTGTATGCGTGCATCTCCGGCTGGGATTGCCCGAGACGTGTGCGTCACGGCGCGGCCACGGGCCTGCTGTCAGTTTCGCTGATTCTTGCAGGGTATTTTATAGTATTCCTTATCACACCATTTCCCCTGACGTGGCATCTTGAAACCGCGTTGCAGCGCCTCTTCGTGCAGCTTTGGCCTGCTTGCGTATTCCTCTACTGCCTGACAGTTCGACTCCCCGGGGGAGCCTCCGCCCCACAGGCGGCCGGGGATCACGCCCTTGCGCGCTGAAGACAGACCACAGAGCCACCACGACACGCAGCGGCTGAGAACCGCGACCAAACTTGTTGTCGACCATCCTTGGCAGGCATGCGGTCCGATCGCTGAGTGAGTTCGTTCTATCCGGTTGCGAAGCGTCCGTCATTCGTTCGCTGCACTTCGCCAGGGCCCTTGTCTTCCACGCTGGACACTTCTTGAAGGCTTCATTTTGCTCTTGCCCGGAGGCCCCGCACATGTTAGTGATACTTAATCACCACGAACTCCATTCAGTGAGGGTAAGGCATGTCCGGCATTGTCGTCAAGACGGTAGAAGAACTGCAAGTGCTGCGCAATCACAGATCCCATCCCACTATTCTGATCGAAGAACGGCTTACCAACAACCTCCTGGTCTCCGGCATGCTGACTGTAGTCAGCGAGGGGGATCGCCCGCACTGTCAGGTGTGCCGGCTGGACTCCGCGGGAAGGCCGAGCCCCATGAACGAGGTCCTTGGTGTGCTTCATGCGCTCAGTACGTACAACCATTTCGAGCTCGTGGAAGGGTCCGAGGGGAAGAGAATTCGGATCTATCCCAAGATAACTAGCCGCCGAGAAGGAAACTAGAGGCGCCATTCCGTAAGTCCGGCAAAGGGCTTTGTCCATGTCTTTGTGTCCTGTTGGTTCATTGAGCGGAATCAACGGCGAAGTGGTCCTTGGCGAACTGTACTCGTTCCGCGACGCTCCGGAGGTTCCGGTGCTCGGACTTGACCAGGTCGAGCCTCGGCAGCAAGCCGGCGTTGTTGGCAATCTGGATGTTGAGGCCGGGCCGCGCGTTGATCTCGAGGATCAAGGGTCCCTTGTCCCGGTCCAGCACAATGTCCACCCCTTGGTACCCCAGTCCCGTGATCTCATAACACCGTGCCGCGAGATCCAGGAGCCCATCCCAGTCAGGGATCAAGTTCCCCCGAACTGGGGCTCCGGTATCCGGGTGTTCGGTCACGACCAGATTGTCCCATACCCCGTTCAGGGTCATCCCCGTAGATATGTCGATCCCCGCACCGACAGCTCCTTGGTGGAGGTTGGCTTTCCCGTCGGATTTGCGAGTCGGTAATCGCACCATCGACATGACCGGGACTCCGAGGAAGACTATTATCCGAATGTCGGGGACCCCCTGATAGCTGATCTTCTCGAACACAGGGTCGAACTGGACTCTGTATTCGATGAGGGCTTTGTCCGGCTGCCCTCCCAGACTGTACAGCCCGCTGAGCGTGCTGAAAATGTGGTGCTCGAGCTCCTCCTGGACCAGAATAGTGCCGTCGGCTTTGCGGAACCGCTCGTTCACCCTGCCGGAGATCACGAGAATGCCCTCACCGCCGCTGCCGTGAGCGGGCTTCACCACGAAGTCCGTCCTCTCCCCAAGCATCTTCCCGAGGGAACGCACCTGTCCTTCCACCTCGATCACTCCGTAGAGTTCCGGCACTGCGATCCCGTGTTTGAGTGCCAGCTCCTTGGTCCGGAGCTTGTCGTCAACCAGCGGATAGAGCCGTCGAGGGTTGTACCAGAGCGTATAGTCCGCATTCCGGCGGTTGATCGCGAGCACTCCCATTTCTTTGAGCCGCTTCGCCATCCCGAACATGGCTACTCCTTCGCCAACGCCCGGAAGCGGTGGAGATCCATCAGCCTGTACCCGGAATAGCGGCCCATCAACAGGGTTATTGCCAGGACCACCAACAACAACTCAGGAAACACGAACACCAGGTGCTCAAGGTACTTGCTCTTCATCACCACAAATGCCAGAGCCGCGGTCGTGAGGCTTCCGAGTCCGGACACAAAGGCCTCTTCAGGTCCTCGTTCTTCCCAGACGACAGACATGCGCTCAATGGTCATGGTCAAGATCACCAAGGGAAACAGCGCTACCGACAGCCCCGTGTGCCCGCCAAGATGGTGGGAGACTACGCTCAGCAAGGCCATAAACCCCACAACCACAATGAGCACCGCAGCCAACCTCGGCACGACCAGGAGTTTCAAGCGCTCCAGGTAAGATCGGACACCCAAGCCGAGAGCCACAATGACCACGAAGAGAAAAATTCCCCTCAGAAGCCCCGTCTCCCGGAACGATAAGGCAATTAGCACCGGCATGAACGTCCCGAACGTTTTGATCCCGACCACATTTCGAAGGATAATCAGCACAAAGGTCCCCACTGGGATGAGAAGGAGCACTTTGTATACGGCCTGTGTCGCCACCGGGAGACTGAACAGCGAGAACTGGACGAGAAGCGCTTTGGATCTCTGACCATGCTGAACCGCGGCTTGCACCCCCTCCTGAATGCGAGGACTCACGGAGATGATTACCTGGACCGACCGGCCGCCCTCGACGTGCGCCATGTTCCGGACACCGGTCCACCACGGAAACCAGTCATCCGGCACGGGGGAATTGCCCGTAATCGGATCGAAGGAGGTCCAGTCCTTGCCGTCAAAGACCTCCAGCCAGTGGATAATCGGCACCTTGGCAGCGAGGTCGGCCTTTTCTTCCCGTATCCGTACGCCACGCACCATCCTGGCGGGTATTCCCGCGTAGGAAAGAAGGCGTATGGCCATTTTGACGCGTTTTTCAACGGAGGGTTTCCCACCGACGAGCAGCCTCACATTCTCGTCGGTGCCGGGATGCGCCAAGCCCTTGAGCAGACCTGTGACCATGCTGGGAGTGTCTGCCGATTTGGCCTTCACCCCTTCGATAAAGGTCTTGGCGGCAGCCAGGGTAGGGCCTTCGAACCCCGGACTGGCGGGTTTCGGAGCCTTCTTGTCAACTTGAGGGGCCTTTGTGCGCGATACCTGCACCACCGCCTGGTAATATAGGCCCTGTCTTCCCGTGGCTTCCCGGATCGACCACGTGGCCAGTCTGTTGCCTTCAGACTCGGTTGCCACGAGTCCGTACCCTCCGGATGCGAAGGTTTCGTCCATCACGGCAAATCGTCTCGTGCCGGTCGGAATGAACATGGAGACCTTGACCGGTTTGCCTTCCGCAACGAATTTGATCCTGGCTTCCACGTTCCAAATGTGCACCTCCTTGGCCGGCGTCACCGGAAACCCGAGAAAATAGACCTTGTAGAGGAACACACTCAGCCCGACGGCCGCTACGACAGATGCCAATACGTACAGTTGGATCTTGCTCAACGGTCACTTGCCCCTCTTGCCGCACTCCGGTTCCGAGGTGAACTCGACGGACGGGTCCACGACGATATGGTCCTTCATGAAGCTACGGCCTATGAGCATCCTGAACTCCATAGCCGCTCGGTCGACCAGGTTCACTTCAGCTTCACGAAGGGTGTCCTTGACGCAGACCTGCAGCCTCACAACCGGCCTCTCCTCGTAACTACCTCCGTGTCGTCTGATTCTCGCGGTTCGCACCAGGGGAAGCTCGATGGTGACCCGCTGACCTTCCCCGTTGTCGATCACGCACGTGACCCACTTCTTGCCGGCCCTGCGGAACACGGTAATCTGCGAGGCATGCAGGGACGAGTGATCAGCGCCCGTGTCGAGCTTCGCGGCGAGCACGATCTCTCCCGGTGATATGCGGACCTTCTCGACCCAACCGAGGGTGGTCTTGGTCTCGGTCGGAGCCCCTTCATTGTTGCCACACACAACCATGAGCAAGCTCAACACCACCCACCGGGCATGCATCCGTCGGGCATGGGGAATCGGCATGTGCCCTATTTCCGTTATCCATCAGCCCCTGGTATCGAACATGGGGGTCACCCTCCGAACCGACGCTGATCGTTATGGCATCGTCGGTTCCGTCTCTCCAGCAAACACAGCACTGAGGGCCCGCGGCAAAACAAGCCTTGCAACCACGGTGAATTAGAGAACAGTATTCACTCGCTTCACCACCGCAGGTTGAAACCTACGGCTATTTACGGGCTTCCCTTTCAGGGCAGAAGAGGTTCGCGCCCTGCTGGGCTCACTGTGAATAGCCATGGGTTTCAACCCATGGAAGGGGAGCACGCGAGATGACAGGGTTATTTCGCGGCAAGCCCTAAGAACAATCGCATCGACTCTGAACCGGATGCCGGGTTCGCACGCCGCTACTGCACAATAAAATATCCGGACACCCTCCACTTTCCGTCCTTATCCAGCATCGGGGTGACGCGTTCCACAGCGGTCGGCTTATTCGCAAAAGAGGCGCTGAACTCAACGATCACGTATTCACCGGCAGGGCCCCCCGGCACTTGGGTCGTGTACTGCTTGGACTTCACCGTTCTGGAGTTGCACTTCCCTAGCTGCTTCCGGACAGATCGCACCATGCTGCTCCAGCCCGAGCTGGTGATAGACTTCTTGAAGAACGATGCGGCTTCTTTCCAACTCTCCTCGTATTTTCCCTGATCGACGAGCGCCAACCACGCTTGCGCGGCCGCGACGGCCTGTTCTTCCTTTGCGGGATCAGCGAACGAGGGAACTGTCTGCTGAGCGACCAGGAAGACGCCGAGCATTACCGCAAGAAGCATCTTAGAAATGGTCATTGCACACCTCTCTTGTCGATCATATGATTACCAACGGGCCGGAACACACCCATCCCCCTCGTTCTCGGGGTAAGAGTCTGTCCCGAAATAACTGTGCCAATCCGACCGGCTCGTCGCCCCGGCGAAACCCGGATCGTGGTCCGGGGCAGGCACCGGGGTCCGGGTCCCGCAGGAAAGACTGGATTCCGGCTTCCGCCGGAATGACGGAAGCAACCTCCTGCGTCCCAGGCTCGGAGAGTGCGATACTTACTTTGAGACGGGCACTAAGTGCTCCTGTTGGTAAGTTCGGTCACACGTTTTCCGGACTCTCCGTTTGTAGCAACCGGCCTCTGTGTTCGGTAAGCGCTGGGCCGGCAGGGACGCCGGCCCGATATCCGACAGGCACGGAGGCCTGTCGCTACAAGGGACGACATGGACAATACGTCACCGTATTTGTGCCATGGAACACTAAGGGTCGCGCCTCGTCAATCGTCCTGCAAGGTCGGTCCCGAGCATTCCACCTTGGCGGCCTTGTCGGCTATTTCTTGCTTCTGTGCCTCTCGGAAGGCCTGCAGCTTCTCCTTGAGCGCCCCATCGTGCAGGGCGAGGACTTCGACAGCGAAAAGCGCGGCATTCTTCGCGCCCGCGCTTCCGATACCCATGCACGCGACAGGAATCCCGCCGGGCATCTGCACCGTAGAGAGCAGTGCGTCCAACCCTCCGAGGGTAGACGACCCCATGGGGACTCCTATTACCGGTACCGTCGTGTGAGCTGCAAGAAAACCCGCCAGGTGAGCAGCCATGCCCGCACCCGCGATGATGAGGTTCCATCCGGATTGCTCGGCCTTGCGTGCAAGTTCCGCGACCTTGTCCGGCGTGCGATGTGCGGACGCGACGGTCATGAAATACGGGACTCCAAAACTTGCCAGGACCTCCGCTGCCTTTTGCATCACGGCGAGATCCGAATCACTCCCCATCAGGATGCCTACCTGCGCATGGATCGCCATGGAATCACCTTCCCGGAGCACAAATCACAATAGCACCAAGTCCTCGCATGCGTAAATTCGGTGTGGTTGATCTCTTTGTCTGCCCGGGTGAACACTTAAGGTCTGTCCCGAAATAACCGTGCAAATCCGACGCACTGGTCACCCCGACGAAAGCCGGGCCCCAGTCCTGTGAAGAAGACTGGATTCCGGCTTCCGCCGGAATGACGTAAGGAACCCGCGGCTGTCCCAGACTGAGATCCTTATTTTGGAGACGGCCACTTACGGAAGATCAGGCACGGTTGCGAGATATCTCGAGATCGCCCCGTCGTACTCATGGGTCAGCGTGTAGACTTTCTTGGCCAGGCGGAAGTTCGTCGCGACCGAGACCGATCCTCCGGTGCGATTTAGCTCGTTTATGACGGTCGTATAGTCCGCAGGGTCGGTGATGACCGTGACGAACGGGTAGTTCTTCGCCGCGGCCCGCAGCAAGGTGGGTCCTCCGATGTCTATGTTCTCGATGGCCTCATCGAGTGTGCAATCCGGTCGGGCGATCGTCTTCTCAAAGGCGTACAGGTTCACGACCACCATGTCGATGGGGACTATCCCGTGTTCCTTCATCGCGAGGGCGTGTTCGGGCCGGGTCCGTATGCCAAGTATCCCTCCATGTATCTTCGGGTGGAGGGTCTTGACTCGGCCGTCGAGCATTTCCGGGAAGCCGGTGAACGCAGAGACTTCCTTGATGCCGACCCCGCCAGCGGTGAGCGTCTTCGCGGTCCCCCCGGTGGAGAGTATCTCGACCCCGAAGGTGGCGAGTGCCTTGGCCAGAACCTCTATCCCGGCCTTATCCGTAACGCTTATGAGAGCCCGTTCTATGTGCGGCATTGGTTCCCCTTCCGCCAGAGTCCACCACAGCGGCACAGAGGACACGGAGAAGTCCTGCAGGATCGCTGTCTTCCCCAGTGTGGTTCACGCGCCCGTGGCAGGCTGTCATCTCCGTCTTGCTTCATCGTTCTTAGTGCCTTGGTGTCGTCGGGGTGAATCGCTTGCGGATTTCCGTTCTGCCCGGCAGACCACCCCGTTTCCCGGCAAACGCTTGGCCCCTTCCCGACCGGCTTCGCTCACAGAGAAACGGCATCCCGGTCCGTTCCGGGCTGCCGCATGTTCTCAGCCCCGATGAATGCAATGTCTCTCCATCGTTTTCTATCAGAAAGTGGCTGGGAGCCGCAACCAAAATCCGCGAGCGGTACGCTTTCAGCCGGAGGGAGGAGGGAATGAACTACCGGGACACGAAGAAAGCCCTTGTTTGGTAAGCGGGAAACGGGAACCGCGTCATGTCCCCTTGGCCATCGTTAGCGCGGATCTCAAGGGTTCCTATGTGAATTTCCCGTTCCCAGGCACCACGCCCGGGGGCAAAGCTCTTGAGACCTCCCCGTGGCGAAGCCTCGGGGGGTCCTTATTCCGGTTTTCTTTCGACGCATGGGAGTCATCACCTT
>JBFMAA010000036.1:0-45750 GCA_040755955.1 Thermodesulfobacteriota bacterium | reverse complement strand
CCTCCCGACATCCCGAGAACTCGTTGGATGGCCAGAACCACCGATGTTTCAAAAGTTTTCGGAAAGGGGTCCGGGGGACAACCCTTTTTCAAAAGGGTTTCCCCCGGGAGACTTTCATGGGAACTCTGTGGATGGTCAGAACCGTCCAGTATGCTAAGAGTTATCGGAGTCCGAGGGCGACCCTTTTGCTAATGACGTTCACTTTCTTCTTCTTTCGAGAAGAAATGTTCAGTTAACCGGCTCCTGGAGACCGCAAAGTGCCCTTTTCCGTTAGCGTAGAACCAGCTCGCCCCGCCATCGGTCTCTGTGCGGACCGAGAAAGGTTGACGCGAATATTGGCTGCGGCTCCCAGCCGCCTTTTGCAAAACCACCATGACCGGGGGCGGTCACAACCAAGGATGAAAATGCTACCCCGCGGGAGTTGTGTGCAGGAGGCCTTCTCCGCGGCGACCAGCGGGAGCCGCACTATCCCAAGAGTTCTTGAGGATGGGGGTCCGGGGGAAGGAACTTCTTGCAAGAAGTTCCTTCCCCCCGGAAATCGCATTTTCAGATTAGGGGTTTCCCCCGGAAGGCTTTGATGGGAAGGATAGGTGCATGTGTGCTGAATCAGCCTATCGTCTCCGGGACGGGGTTCAGGTGAGGCAAGAGAAGTTCGGGCTCCTGTTCTATGATTACCGGGGTCCAAAGCTCCATTTTCTGCCGTCAGGAGACCTCATAGGAGAGACTTTCTTTCTGGGAAAGCAGACGGCAACCGAGCTGGCAGAGTCGATTCGTGCCGAACGCGGCGGCTCACCTGGTTCCACCATGAGATTTGTCACCAGGGTACTGGACATGCTGCGATCGAAAGGCCTTATCCATGAGCAACCGGTATATTGAGATGGGCCTCAGGGCTCCTGTGAACGTGACGTGGGAGGTCACCTACGCCTGCAATCTCTCATGCATTCATTGCCTCTCCGACTCCGGCCGGAAGAGGTCGCAGGAGCTGACGACCTGTCAATGCCTCAGGGTGATCGACGCCCTGTCGGCCAACAAGGTCTTCCAGTTCAGCATTGGAGGCGGTGAGCCTTTCTCTCGCTCTGATTTCCTGGACTTGATGGATTATGCGCACGAAAAGGGGATGCTCACCTGCATCAGCACGAACGGCACGTTGATCACCGATGCAGTGGCTGCAAGGCTGAATCACAAGCTGGTGTACATTCAGGTCAGCCTCGACGGGGCCACCGCAGCATCCAACGACGCGGTTCGTGGGACGGGAAGTTTCCGTCGTGCGCTCAAGGCGATCGAATCCCTGAGAAAGCGAGACGTTGAGGTCAGCATCAATACGGTGCTCACCAGGCTGAGTTTGCCGGACCTGGATGCACTGGCGGGGCTGGCAGGCTCCCTTGGGGCTAAATTCCGCGTGTCTCGATTCAGGCCGTCGGGAAGGGGCAAGGCGAGCTGGTCCACATTGAGCGTGTCCAAGCGCGAGATGCTTTCCTTTTCCGACTGGCTGAGCAGCCACCAGAGCGTCTCCACCGGCGATTCGTTCTTTTCGGTGGCTCACGAAGACAGAAGGCACCTTGGGTTGAACATGTGCGGCGCGTGCAAGCTCACCTGCTGCATCTCTCCTGAAGGCAATGTCTATCCGTGCGCATTCCTGCAAGAAGACGAGTTCTGCGCGGGCACGCTTCCTGATGCGGCTTTTTCGTCCATCTGGAACGCGTCGCCTGTGTTTCATGCGTTCCGCGCATTGGAGATAAAGTCCTGCGAGCACTGCAACCGCTTTGAGATGTGCCACGGCGGATGCCCCGCGATTGCGTACCACACACAGAAGAAACTCGGATTTCCCGATCCTGGATGTTTGGTGAACTGCGTGTCGGAGAAATCCTTCGTGTCCGGCTCAGCCGGATGAGAGGCACCTCGATGAAAGGCCGCTTCCGACTCAAGGCCGGAGTTCGATTGATTCCGGGCGACCGCGGCGGGGTCGTACTGAGGGACAGTCCCTTCCGCGCCTTGCGGGTGAACGAAGCGGCGTTCCGTTTCCTGGAGCAGTGCGATCACGGAGCGGAACCGCAGGCCGGCAGCACGATCGAGGCCGGTCCGTCGCCCGACTCGATGCCCACCGTCTGTGACCGCCTCTGTCAGGCCGGGATACTGGAATGGGAGCCTGCCTCTTGCATAGACCACCCCTTCGTCAGTATAGTGGTCGCAGTGCACAACCGGGCGGACGCAATCCGGGAATGCCTGGAATCACTGGGAGCGCTCGATTATGCGCCTGCATGCCGGGAAATCATCGTTGTCGACGACGGGTCGGATGATGACACTCCCGATGTGGTGCGGGGATTTGACGTCATGCTCGTGGAATTGGAGCGGAACACAGGCCAGTCGGCAGCGCGAAACGCGGGCGTGGCCAAGGCCAAAGGAGAGATCATCGCGTTTGTGGATAGTGACTGTATTGCCGACCCGGCCTGGCTTCGGGATCTGGTGCCGTACTTTCAGGACGCGGGGACCGCTCTGGTTGGAGGATACGTCGGCTCCTACTACACTGCCGGCCTCCTCGACCGATACGAAGAGGCCAAGTCACCCTTGTGCATGGGCCGGAAAATGGTGATCGGGTATGGCGCCGAGTCGGACTTCTACGTCCCCACATGCAACATGCTCGTGCGAAGAGATGCCTTTCTCCGGGTGTGTGGCTTCAATGAGGGCCGGCGAGTCGGCGAAGACGTGGACTTGTGTTGGAGACTCAAGGAGCATGGGTTCCGGCTGCGCTACGTTCCCAAGGGATCGGTGAAACACAAGCACAGGAATGAGTTCCGGCAGATGTTTCGGCGGCGATTCGATTACGGCACGTCCGAGGCTGTGCTCCACGCGACTCACACGAACGCCGCAAAACGCTTCCCGTGGAATCCTATATCCATGGCTATTCTGGCGGTGTGTGTGGTCGGGTTGCTTACCACACAGGCACTGGTGCCGGCCCTGGTTCCCGCGATGGTCCTGTGGGACGCTGCGGCAAAGAGAAGACGGTACGCAGAGAAGATCAGAATTTCGCCGGATTTTCTCAGCGTGTGCAAGGCTACGTTGCTGACCCATTTCCGACTTGTCTACTTCTTGACCTATCATGTGGTTCGGTATTACCTGCTGCCCGTGCTGATCTTCGCAGCGGTCTGGACGCCGCTCATTCCGGTCGTCGCGGGGGCGATTCTATTCACGTCCTTCGTCGAGTTTCGAGAGAAGCGACCGCGGCTGCACTACATGGCGTTTCTGCCGCTCTTCTTGATGGAGCAGGCGTCGTATCAGGTGGGCGCGTTTTGGGGCTCTGTCCGACAGAGGAACTTCTGCAACTACCGCCTGACATGGGTGACCTTGCAGCGGGAGAGGAGAGTCGGCCGGTAAGCGTTCCTATGGAAATGCGAATTCTTGGGGAAGAACCGTTTCCTGGGGGATAGACCTCTTATGCCACTGCGCTTTCAAAAGGGTGAAATAGCTGCGGGTTCGAAACCGGTCCGGAGGTTGGCTGTTTGAATGCGAATCGGTATTACAGATAGGGTTCGATTTCTCCCTCTTTGGATGTATTTTTCAGCGCATGATGCGTACTCTTCAAAGAGTAACGTCAGTCTCAATAGTACCGCTGTCGAGGAGAGCAACAATGCCCCACCGGTCGTCACGAATTGACACGAAGTATCGCAAGCTCCAAGAGATCGTGCGCGAGTTGCATCGCGTGGTAGTCGCCTTTTCCGGCGGAGTTGACAGCACGTTCCTCCTCAAAGTCTGCAGGGATGTGGTGGGCGACAACGTGCTGGCCGTGACTGCCTCATCCCCAACCACCGCCGGACATGAGCTCCAGGATGCAGGGCGGTTGGCAAAGGGGATGGGAGCTGAGCATCTCGTCATCGACTCCCGGGAGCTTAACTTGGAGGAGTTTCTCGGCAATCCGCCCGACAAGTGCTACATTTGCAAGAAGAGCCGCTTCGGCGATCTGATCGCCAAGGCCGGCGAGCTCGGGTTCCACGTGGTAACAGACGGTGAGAACGCGGATGACCACGACGACTATCGTCCGGGCATCCAGGCGACTCGGGAACTGGGTGTGAGAAGCCCTCTGAGAGAGGCGGGCTTGACCAAGAAGGAGATTCGCGCGCTCTCACGAAGGCTCGGCCTTCCCACATGGAACAAACCTTCGTATGCATGTCTTGCCACTCGCATCCCCTATGGCCTGCGCATCACTCCAGAGAAACTGAGACAGATCGATGCTGCCGAAGAGTTCGTTCGCACGCTGATTCCGTCAGTGCAGGTGCGAGTCAGGCATCACGGGGACACGGCCAGGATCGAAGTGGCACACAACGCGCTCGCAAAGCTTATCAAACCGGACAACCGACGATCCATTGTCGATCACTTCAAGGGGCTGGGATTCCACTACGTCGCCGTAGACCTGGAAGGGTACACAATGGGCAGTCTCAATCGTCCGCTTCTGAAAGGGAGCACACAAAATGGATAGCACACAACTGAGAAGCCTGCTTGAACACGTCCAGAGCGGTCGGATGAATCTGGATGACGCGTTGCATAGACTGAGGAAGCTCCCGTTCGATGACTTGGGATACGCAAAGATCGATAACCACCGTTGCATACGTCAGGGTGTTCCCGAGGTGATCTACTGCGAAGGGAAAACCCTTGCTCAGATTGAGGGAATTGTGAGACGAATCGCTCGAGAGCACAGTAACATTCTCGCGACGCGCGCCAATCCGGAGGTATTTGAAGCCATAAGAAAGACTTCTATTGAATGCCGCTACCATGAGGATGCCCGGATCGTCGTCATCAACCCCAAGGAAGTTGAGAAAGTGGGTAACATCGCGGTAGTAAGCGCGGGAACCTCGGACACGCCGGTGGCGGAAGAGGCCGCGGTGACCGCAGAGACCCTCGGCAACCGGGTGAATCGCATCTACGACGTGGGAGTGGCGGGAATTCACCGACTGTTGCATCGATGCGAAGACCTGTTCCAGGCCAATGTGGCGGTCGTGGTGGCCGGCATGGAAGGAGCCCTTGCCAGCGTCGTGGGCGGAATCGTCTCCTGCCCCGTAGTGGGAGTACCAACCAGCATAGGGTACGGAGCCAGTTTCGGAGGCGTTGCGGCTCTTCTGAGCATGCTCAACAGTTGTGCGTCGGGTGTTTCCGTGGTCAACATCGACAACGGCTTCGGTGCCGGGTACCAGGCCCACCTCATCAACAAGATTGCGGTACGCAATACACAACACCGGTCCGTGCATTCCCCTGCGGAACACGAATGTGAACCGTCCGCTGCGGTAGGCGCTCGTTGAGGATCTCCTCGCGGAAACCTGAAGGAGGAGCGAAGCATGAAGGTAGCATATTTTGACTGTTTCGCAGGAGCCAGTGGAGACATGATTCTTGGGGCCCTTATGGATGCGGGCCTCGATCTGGAAGTGCTCAAGGGAGAGATCGCGAAGCTCGGCCTGACACACTATGATATTCAATTGAAAGAGGTCACGAAACGAGGCATTCGAGGCAGTCAAGCTCAGGTGACTGTGGACGAGGACCACCATCACCACCACCACAGGCATCTTCATCACATACAAGAGATCATACAAAGCAGCGACCTCTGCGAGACCGCAAAGGAGCTCAGCCTGAAGGTCTTCACGAGACTGGCCGAAGCAGAGGCACGGGTGCACGGCACGACTATCGAGCATATCCATTTCCATGAAGTGGGTGCTATGGACGCCATCATCGACGTGGTCGGCGCCGCCGTGGGATTGACAGCCATGGGAATAGAGCGGATCTATTGCTCACCCCTGCACGTCGGTGCCGGAACCGTGCAATGCGCGCACGGCACCTTGCCCGTGCCAGCGCCCGCGACCGCGGAGCTGATCAAAGGGAGGCCAGTGTACTCCACCGGCGTGCAGGGCGAGCTGCTGACCCCGACCGGAGCAGCAATCCTGACCACTCTTGCTGCTGAGTTCGGTCCCATGCCGGCCTTCACCATCGAGCGGATCGGTTACGGAGCAGGAGTCTCAGACCCTTCCATTGCGAATGTCCTCCGAGTGCTCGTCGGCGAACAGCCCGAGGAGATCCCCGGCTATTTGACTGAGCGAGTGGCAGTGCTGGAAACCAATATCGATGACATGAATCCTCAAATGTATGACTACGTGATCGAGAAGCTCCTGCTGATGGGAGCGCTGGACGTGTTGCTCTTTCCCGTGCAAATGAAGAAGAACCGTCCTGCCGTTCAGGTAAAGGTGATTTGCCCGCCGGACCTCATTGCCGCGATCTCGGACTTCCTCATACGGGAGACGACCACGATAGGGCTCAGATGGCGCATCGAAAACCGCATCAAGGCCGACAGATCCGTCAAGGAATGGACGACCGAATATGGCCCCATGAGATTCAAGGTGGCCCGGATTGGAGAGAAAGTTATCAACGTGACTCCTGAGTATGACGATTGCAAGCAAGTGGCTCTGGAGCATAACATTCCACTCAAACACGTTATGGAAGCCGCCAGAATCGTGGCTGCCGCCGCGAAGACCGCAGGGTGCGTGCCTTGAGTGGGACGGGTGCCGCGCACTTCGGTACCTGAATGATGTCACGGTGCATTTCTGCAACCCCGGACTGACGTCCCGTGCTACTTTCTTGCGTCTCTGCGGGACTGGACGTGGGCCTCCGGAGCCCCAGAGGGGCGGCAGATAGTAGCCCGGTGCGTAAGCGCCGGGGGCCCGACGGAGTGAAACGGATACAAGCCCTTCGACGGCCTAATTATTCCGATGGGCTATCAGAAACCAAGACGCGCTGCACCCGACTGGGACAGGAACGGTTGCCGGTGGACGAACGCACCAATAACACACACACGGCTCTCGAGCTGTGTCAATTGCTCGAGTGTCTCCTGGCACGCGAGGCCCTTTCTCAGGAAGGCGATTACCGCATCCGAAGGCTTATCCGACGGACGCGATCCTTGAGAGACAAGATGTTTCTGAAGACCGTGAAGGGGCGGGAACTTGTTCTCTTGTGTATCGAGCTTACCAGAGCACTGGATGATCACGTGCGATCAAGCCGGCAAGGCTTCTATCGTCAATTGACGGCGTTGGAAGATGCCTTCCATGACTTGCTCCGGAAGACGGTGGAGTTCAGGGTGAAGGCCGGCTAGGCGATACTTGAATGCGCGTTCGGCCGGGAGGAAAAGCAACTGAACCACGAAGCGACACAAAGACACCTGGAAGACCTGCCATAGAGAATGGCAGTGTGAAGAATGCGTCTTGATTTCCTTGTGTCTCGGTGGCTTTGTGGCTTGTTATCGCGGAGGAAGAGGGGTGCCCTCTGAACGGTTACCCTAATTTGACCGCAAAGATATCGTTGACCGAGGCACTATCGCGTCGGATTCGCTTGCGGACAATTCCGCGGGGTGCGATAATGAAATCGAACCCGATAGCGAAAGGGACAGAACCTTGAGAGAAGAAGATTCCCTCCTGAAGTTTGAGGCACCCGAAATCATTTACGGCATCGGTGCGCTGGCCCAGATCGGACAGTGTGCGAGACGTTTGGGAGGGGAACGGATCTTCCTCGTCACCGACCCGGGCGTCATCCAAGCAGGCTGGGTCGATGAGGCGATAAGAGTACTGGACGAGGAGGATTTGAAATACGTCGTTTACGACAATGTGGTGACCAATCCCCGGGATTTTCAGGTACAGGATGGGGTGCAGATCTACAATAGCGGGAACTGCGATGTGATTGTGGCGGTAGGTGGCGGAAGTCCCATCGACACCGCGAAGGGCATCGCCATTGTGGTGACGAATCATGGGAGAATCCATGACTACGAAGGATGCAACGAGATCACTCAACCTATCCCACCGCTGGTGTGCGCGCCGACCACTGCCGGCACCGGGGCGGACGTATCTCAGTTTGCGGTGATCACCGACACCGAGCGAAGATCCAAGATGACCATTCTGAGTCGGGCCATTATGCCCGACATCTCCTTGATAGACCCACGTCTCTTGCAGACGAAGCCCGCTGACCTTATGGCTGCCACAGGAATGGACACGCTGACCCATGCACTCGAGGCATATGTCTCGTCTTTGTCCTGGCCTCTGACTGACCCCCATGCCATCCACGCCATTGAGTTGGTCAAAGAACATCTGGTCCAGGCGGTGAGATTCAAGAATGTGCAAGCACTGGAAGGAATGTCTATCGCGTGTCTCGAATCCGGCATCGCTTTTTCCAATGCGATTCTGGGAGCAGTGCATGCACTTGCGCATCCGCTGGGTGGCATGTTCGACATTCATCACGGAGTCGCCAATTCCGTACTGTTGCCTGTGGTCGTTCGCCAGAATCTGGAGTATTCCGTTGAGAAGTACGCACGAGTCGCCTCCGCCATGGGAGTAGACACGTCGGGGATGACTACTGAACAGGCAGCGCAGAGCGTGCTTCTGGAGATAGAGCAACTCATCGAGGTGCTTGAACTGCCTCGCCGGCTCTCTTCACTCGGGGTCAGTCCCGAAGACATTCCAACGATGGCCGCGATGGCACAACAAGACATCTGCATGCAAACGAATCCGCATTGCTACTCGATAGAGGAGATTGAGCAGCTCTACAGAGAGGCGCTGTAAGGGCAGGGGCAGCCAATGACAGAAAGATCCGGACCAGCGGGTTACGACTTCAAAGGGATTGGATTCTCCAAGGTAGGCCATTTCAAGGAGGTCCGTTCGAAGATCAAGGAACTGGAGCATTTGAACGTAGAACTGGCCGCTCGTCACAACGAACTCGAGGCGATCATCAACAGTATCAGCGACGGGATGACCATACTGGACGAGAATCTCCAGATCGTCTTTGTGAACAAGATACAGTCGATCATGTTCCCGGAAGGGACCTTGGCGGGAAGACCCTGCTATCAGGCGTTCTTTCGCAAAGAGAGACCCTGCAAAGACTGTCCGGCCCAGCGAACCCTCCAAACGGGCGGCACTCAACGAGGCGAAATTCTTATCAAGGAGGGCGGCTACACGGGACAGTACTACGAATGGACCGTGTCACCCATTCTGAACCCGTACGGCAAGGTCAGCCAAGTAATCCTGCTCATGCGGAACATCACCCAGCGAAAGGAATATGAGCACAATCTGCTGCAGGCGGACAGGATGGCGGCAATCGGATTGCTTGCGGCAAGTATCGGCCATGAGATCAACAATCCCTTGACGTCGATTGCCGGGTTTTCCGAGGGGCTTCTCAAGCGGCTCAGCCGAAGGCAGGGATGCGGAGAAGACGGGATGCTTGATTCCTGTCGAGAATACCTTGAAATCATTCTCAATGAATCGTATCGCTGCAAAGACATTGTGCAGAACTTGCTTCAATACAGCCGTCAGTCAAGTGACGAACCTGGGATACTCGCAGTCAATGAAATCGTTGATGCAACCGCGTCCCTACTGCGCCAGCACGCAAAGGAACGCAGAATAAAGATCACGGTCAAGAACGTTCTGGCCGCGGGATTCGGATACGTGTTCGGACATGAATCCCAACTGAAGCACTTGTTCCTCAACATCTTCAATCTTGCCTTGCGCGCGATGAACGGCGGAGGGACCATCACCGCAGTGGAAAGGAATTCGGGAAACCTGATTGAGGTCATGATCACCGCAGAGGCGCAGAACCGTTTCTCTCGGCGATTCGAAGTACTCATCGGCAGCGCATGTTCAGAAGACAGGCGGCTGGAGGGGTCTCCTATTGACCTGTCCGTGTGTTACACGATCATGCGAAGCCACAATGGTGAGGTCTCCTTCGACATCGAAGGTGAGAAGAAGGCGACTTTCAGGTTAAGGTTTCCCGCAATAATGCCCGACGCGATGAACAAGTCCAAAGACTCTCGGTAGCCGGTCCGCGATTCCCGTCACTTCCAGACTTGACGGTGTTCCTGCGCAAACTCTCGGAACCCTTTGGGCTTGCGGCCGGTGACCTCCATTACTCCATCGGTTACCGCAGCCATGAGATGCGCGCGAACCAGCGAATACAGGAGTGCCAGGTACTGGGCCGAACCTTCCGGCACACCGCTCTCTCGCACAGCCTTGAGCATCTCATCCTCGGTCAAAGAATGATATGTCACCTGTCGGCCGGCAGCTTCACCGACAATCGCGGCAACCTCGACGTGATCAAGGGCTTGCGGCCCCGTCAAATTGTACTCCTTGCCGTAATGCTTTTCGGCAAAGGCCGCGGCAACCGCTTCCGCGATGTCTCCGGTGGAGATGAAACTCGTCTTGCCGTCCCCCGCCGCGAGAAAGATGCCGCCCTGTGCCTTGATCATTGGTGCGGCAAAGCCGGTGGCGAAGTTCTCCATGAAGAAATTGGGCCGCAATATGGTGTAGTTGACACCCGAGCCCATGAGGTAGCGTTCGATAATTCGCAACGGTGCTTGTTCGTTGTGGTCTACGCCCAGCGCTGAATTGAACACGATGTGATTCACCCCAACCGTCTTGGCCTTGTCAATGATCGGCCGGAGCTTCTCAGGCGCGTCGGGGTCCAAGGGGAGTGCGATCAAGAAGAGACGGTCAACACCCTTGAAGGCTTCGTCAAACGTCGCCGGATCAGTGTAGTCCATCTTCACCGCTGCCACGCGCTTGCCGGCCGAGACTTTGGCCGGGTTGGTAGAGGCCGCCTTGACTTCGAATCCCCTGTGCGTGAGAGCTTTCACCACCGCGCTCCCCAACTGCCCCGTGGCACCGGTCACCAAAATTTTCGTTGACATGGTAGAACTCCTTTTCATCGGGAGAGATCGCCGGCCGTTGCATCCTGTTTTGGCCGGTCCTTCCTTGCCTTTCTCGAGACTACGTGATAATTCGATATTAGGCATTATTTTGTCAAGTAGGCACTATTTTGTGCTATAGTATCCCATGAGATACTATTGGCTCGCCGCGAAGTAACCCTGTCATCTCGCGTGCTCCCCTTCCATGGGTTAAAACCCATGGCTATTCACAGTGCGCGCAGCAGGGCGCGGGTCTCTTCTGCCCTGAAAGGGCAGCCCGTGAATAGCCGTAGGTTTCAACCTACGGCAGTGAAGCGAGTGCATACCGTTCTCTGATTCACTGTGGTTGCAATGCTTGTTTTGCCGCGGCCCTATGGAGCGCAGAGATGGACCAGACACACTTCTGTCCCGTGACCACCACCATGTCCGTCATCGGCGGAAAGTGGAAACCGGTCATCATGTGGACCCTTCACGACAGCACCAGACGATTCGGCGAAATCCGGAAGATGATCCCCGCGATCACGCAAAAGATGCTGACTCAGCAGCTCAGGGAACTGGAGCATGACGCGATAATCCGTCGCATCGTCTATCCGGTCGTTCCCCCGAAGGTCGAGTATTCTCTCACGGAATATGGGCGTACGCTCATGCCGATCCTTGATGCCATGGCAGCATGGGGGAAAGACCACGGAGCGACTGGGAGCCGCGGCCAATAATCGCGTCGACCTTCCTCGGCCCCCATGCAGTCAGATGGCAGGGTGAATATGTTCCACGCGGGTACGCGGACCCTTGCCCAGTGGCGGGAAAATCGGCGTTCATTATGCCGAATTGCTGCCGCTCCACCCCGCCGTGTATTCTCACTGAATCCTCCGGGGAGATGATCTTGACAGCTCTTTCGGATTTCTGCTATGGTGAACATCTGGGTTTGTGTGTGCAGATTCCGCTTCGCCATTTTTTCTCATCGGCTATTCAGCGGGACAGAGCTTAGTTCAGTATACAGGTTGTCTTCCCATTCGGTTACAACTCTACCCTGAGACGATTCGTCCCCTTCGACTCGGCCATGCGGAGTGCAGGGAGGTCCTTGATCGTACGCACGGTGGAGCTCGGTCTTTCAAGCGATCGATATTCAATAGGCACAAGGGGGTTCGACAAAGTCCATGAACTTCGACTTACCCAAGGACGCGGAGCTTACCAGGAAGGTGGTCAGAGAATTCGCGGAGAAGGAGATCGCTCCGATCGCCCAGGAACTCGACGACAAAGAGGAGTTCTCGGTCGACCTGACCCGGAAGATGGGTGAACTCGACTTCTTCGGCTGTTTCGTCTCCGAGGAATACGGCGGCAGCGATGTGGGGTATCTCAACTACATCATCATTGTCGAAGAGGTAGCCAGAATCGATGGGTCTCAGGCAGCCACCATAGCAGCCGGGAACTCGCTCGGAATCGCCCCCATATTCTACTTCGGCACCGAGGAGCAGAAGAAGAAGTGGCTTCCGGAACTTTGCACCGGCAAGATGCTCTCCTCGTTCGGGCTCACCGAACCGGATGCCGGCTCAGACGCGGGAGCCTCGCAGACCAACGCGGTCCTCGACGGAGACGAATGGGTGATCAACGGTTCCAAGATCTTCATCACCAACTCCTCGACGCCGATTAGTGGAGTCTGTGTGGTGCAATGCGTGACCGGTCGCCAGGAAGACGGAAAGCCGGAGATAAGCTGTATTCTCGTGGAGAACGGGACCCGAGGGTTCATCGCGGAGACCATGCACCACAAGATGTGCTGGCGTGCCTCGAACACTGGTCTGCTGACGTTCAACGACTGCCGCGTGCCCAAGGAGAACCTTTTGGGGCGAAGGGGCGAGGGCTTCCATCAGATGCTCAAGACCCTCGACGGAGGGCGACTCTCGATTGGGGCCATGGGCCTCGGCGGAGCACAAGGGGCTTTCGACCTGGCTCTGGGCTACGCGAAGAAGAGACAGCAGTTCGGACGTCCCATCGGCTCGTTCCAGGCCAATGCGTTCAAGCTCGCGGACATGGCCACCGAGATCGAAATGGCGAGGCTGCTGCTGTACAAGGCTTGCTGGCTCGCGGACAACCATCGGGTGACCCCGAGAGAATCCGCCATGGCCAAGCTGGTCTGTTCGGAGACCTATTACCGGGCGGCCAACCATTGCGTACAGCTCCACGGCGGGTACGGCTTGATGAAAGAGTACGCGGCCGAACGCCATTACCGCAACCAGAAGCTCCTCGACATCGGTGAGGGGACCTCTGAAGTGCAGCGGATCGTCATTGCGAGGAATATTGGAGTCCCAGGGAGGTCCATGTAGGCCCACTGAAAGGAGATGCCATGGTTGACGAAAAAAAGACCGCATACGAGGACTTCCGTGAGGCAGTCGACGACTACGGGGCTCACGGCGATTCCCACGACCTGCTGACCGACCCGGCAGCGCTCGACGCGGCCAAAGAACGAGCGGAAAGGAAGGCGGCTGTTTCTCACGGGGTCGACCTGCGCACCGCCCGTGAACAGAAGGGCTTCTCCCTCGATGAGCTTGCCGCGAAAACCTCGATAGACAAGGATCTGCTCTCCCAGGTTGAGAGCGGCGAAGCGACGTTGCCGTTGGGGCAGGTGATCAGATTGAGCAAGGCGCTCTCCCTGACGCTTGAGGACGTGATCTCCAGAGGGACCGAGGCGTTCACCATCGTCAGGGCCGGAGCCGGGTCCAAGGCCTCACGATTTGGCAAAGAGAAGATGGAGAAACATGGGTACGAGTACGAATCCCTCGCGGCGAACAAGAAAGACCGCAAGATGGAACCGTTCGTGGTGACGCTCTACCCGTCGGCATCGGATGCTCCGTCGTCCCATGACGGGCAGGAGTTCATCTACGTGCTCGAAGGCCGGATGGAAGCGCTGGTCGGCGACACAAGGGAAGTCCTGGAACCCGGCGACGCCATCTACTACGACTCTACGAGCAGCCACATGGTCAGAGCCCACGGGGACAAGCCCGCGAAGATCCTGGCCGTGCTGGTCGGGTAGGAGTGCCAACCCCCTATACGGGTATCCTGAAGGGGTAACGGTTCAGGGGCATCCGTCTTCCGCCGTGTGACCACGGCGATGAGACGCAAGCACACTGAGAAAGTCCGTTCTCAAGAATGGCGGCCTGAGAGTTGTTCTTAGGATCTGTACAGAAATAGAGCCGTCATCTCGCGGCGTTTGCAACCGGGAGTTGAAACCCAGGGCTACTCACCGTAGCACGCCTTCGGGGTTGGATCTTCGAGTCCCGAAGGGACGGCCCCGTGAATAGCCGGGGGGTTTCAACCCCAGGTCAACGCGGCGAATCAATTTGTTTCCTTGGTCTCTCATGACTGCCAGGGCCAATGCAGTATTCGCATCAACGATCAGTTTCGTATTTGCTTTGTTTGGTCGGAAGACAACAACGCCATGACGTTGAAATCGTTGATTATCACTGAAGGACTCTTCCCATGCCGGCCGAGAAAATACCACCGATCCATCCTGGAGAAATTCTCTTGGAAGAATTCATGAAACCAATGGGAATTTCCCAGATTGCTCTAGCCAGGGCTTTGAAGGTTCCCCCAAAGAGAATCAATGAGATCATCCACGGCAGAAGGGGCGTTACCGTGGATACCGCTTTGCGATTGTCCAGACATTTTGGGACGTCCGTTCAGTTTTGGATTGGTCTGCAAGACGACTACGACTTGGATGTGGCCGAGGAATCGCTGCTTGTAGAAAGAATCAACAAAGAAGTCATGCCCCGTGTCGCCACAATGCCGTAATCGCTCGATGGGTAGCCGTTCACTTACGCGCGAGAAAAATTCCCCCTGCCCCCCTTTAGAAAAGGGGGGTGAGATGGCAACGCGCTATTCCCCCCTCAGTAAAGGGGGGTTAGGGGGGATTTCCAAGCAAGAAATGAACCGCGCCAGTCGCTTGAGTGCAACCTTCCCGCTCGTGAGTGAATGATGACGTCGATGCTCACTAAGGAGTAGGTATTGGGTAGCTTCGCAATAGGTGTGCAATCGCAACCGATGGGGTGCGAGAAATCTCGGCATCCCACCGGCCCCGGGAACAAAGATTACCATCCTACCGGGAGATCATTGAGCAGTCACGTTTTTTCAAGAGTCCGATGGGTTCAACCGGCGTCGCTCGCCGTGTCCGACCATGTCCATCATGGTGTCTTGAGGTAATTGTCCATGGCTATGATTGAACCGGCTCAAATCCCACTGGCCGGAATACCCGCTCCGTTGATTGCCGGTGTGGTACTGGCAACATCACTGGGTCTTTTCGCGTACATCATGTACAAACGAATCGGACTGCTCAGGGTCGGGCTGCCTGACCCCCGAGTGGACCGGATCGGCGAGCGCATCAAGATGATGCTCCTGTACGGGTTCGGCCAATTGCGTCAGCCTCGGTACCTGGGAGCCGGCATCATGCACATTCTCCTCTTTGCGGGATTTGTGCTGCTTTCTCTGAGGTCTCTCACCTTGATCGGTCGCGGTTTCGCGGCAGATTTCCACCTCCCCCTCATGGGCGGATCAGCCGGCTTCGCGTACGAGGTGATCAAAGACTACGTGGTGCTTGTGGTGCTTGTGGTCTGCGTAGTCGCGATCGTCAGGCGAGCGGTCTTCAAGCCGGAGCGTTACTCCCATCCGGGGGTCGAAGGGCATGAAGGTGAGGCGTACATCATCCTGGGCATGGTGTCCGCGCTCATGCTCACGGACATGATCTACGACGGAGCCGGCCTGATCGGACGCGGTGAACCCCTTCAGCCCGGTCTGTTTCCCGCGGCGAGTCTGGGTGCTGCGCTGCTGTCGGGAATCGGGGCCTCAACGGCACAGGCCCTGCACGTGTTGGGGTACTGGGCCCACATTCTGGTCTTCTTCAGCCTACTGAACTTTCTCCCCATCTCGAAGCATTTCCATGTCATCACCGCAATCCCGAACGTGTTCTTTGCAAAGCTCGACCGGGGCGCGATCAAGCCGGTGCGCCACGATGTCAAGGAATGGATGGACCTGCCCGAAGGCCAGATCGGAGCGGGCACGTTTCAGGGGTTCACGTGGAAGCACCTGCTTGACTTCGTGTCGTGCGCGGATTGCGGTCGATGCAGCGACAACTGTCCCGCGAACGCGGTCGGCCGAGCCCTTTCCCCCAAGATGATCAGCATCAAGGCCAGGGACTACGCGTACGAGCACTACCCGGTTTTCGGTTCTCCTGTTCAGGTCAACGACAAGAAGTTCGCCGGCGATATCGTCACCGAGCAGGAGATCTGGGCGTGCACCACCTGCGGCGCGTGCGAACGCGAGTGCCCCATATTCATCGAGTACATCGACAAGATCGTCGACATGAGGCGATATCTGCTCGATCAGGGCGAAATCCCCCAGTCCCTTCAGAAACCGCTCCAGCAAATCAAGAAGAAGGGGAACGCCTACGGAGGAGCGAAGAACAAACGGGCTGCATGGACCAAAGATCTGGACGGGATCGAGGTCCGGGAGCTGGAACCCGGTGATTCGTGCGAATATCTGTTCTTCGTGGATAGCTGCGGGTCGTTTGACCCTCGGATTCAACAGATCTCCCGGTCATTCGCACGGATCATGCACAAAGCGGGCGCGGACTTCGGGATACTGGGCAAGGACGAGTCCGACTCCGGCAACGAGGTCCGACGGATCGGGGAGGAGGGCCTTTTCGAGCAAATCGCCGAGAAGAACATCGAGGTCTTGCAGGAACGCACCTTCAAGGAAATCGTCGCGTTCGATCCCCATGCATTCAACGCCATCCGGAACGACTACCCGGTGACGTTCCCTGTGTTGCACGCAAGTCAGCTCATGGCGCGATTCCTGGCCGCGGGCAAGATCAAGCTCGGTGGGGACTACCTGCAGGGACGAACCGTGACGTACCACGATCCGTGCTACCTTGGCAGGCATAACAGCCTGTACGACGAGCCGAGGGGCGTGCTCAACCGGATTCCGGGCATGAGGCTCAAGGAGATGACGCGTTCCCGTTCCCGGAGCTTCTGCTGTAGTGGCGGGGGTCTCCTTCTGTGGTATGAAAACGAAGAGGAAAAAGAGAGGATGGGAGTTCGCAGGATCCGCATGGCCGAAGAGGTAGGAGCCCAAGTCGTGGTCACGGCCTGCCCGTTCTGTCTCATCAACCTGGAGGACGCAATCAAGGTCACCGGGAACGAAGGGAAGATCGAAGTCATCGATCTGGTAGAGCTCGTGGATCGTTCCTTGATCTGAAAGAGCATAGGGAGGAACCATGGATATCATTGTCTGCATGAAATGGACGCCCGACACCTCCGAGGCCGACCTGGCCGTGGACAAGAAAGGCATGGACATAGAAAAGGGCGATCTCGACTACGACATGAATGAGTGGGACCGCTTTGCCATCGAGGAGGCGGTGCGGATCAAGGAAAAGCTTGGCGGAAAAGTGACCGTGGTGAGCGTCGCGCCGGAAGAGGTCGAGGAGGTCCTTCGGGAAAGCCTGGCACGAGGAGCGGACGAGGCATTTCAACTCTGGGACGATGCCTGTGACGGTTCGGACGGCTATGCAACGGCCAAGGTGCTGGCCAAGTTCGCGCAGGGGAGGAAGTTCGACCTGATCCTGACCGGCACGCTGGCCGATGACGACTGCGCAGGCCAGGTCGGCGGGATGCTCGCTGCCATGCTGGGCATTCCAGGTGCGACCCTGGTGCAGAAGTTGGACATCGCGGACGGTACTATGACCGTGTTGCGGGAGCTTGAAGCGGGCCTGTCGGAAAAGCTCGAGATTGACCTCCCTGCGGTGGTCTCGGTAGCCACCGGCCTCAACGAACCGAGATTCGTCTCCGTGCGCGCGGTGCGAAAAGTGGCCTCCGCGGAAATTCCATGCGTGGACCTGGCCGCTCTGGGACTTGCCGGGACCGACGTGGGCGACGCAGGCGCGAGGGTCCGGATCGAGAAGGTCTTTCTCCCGCCCGAGGGTGAAGGCGCGGAGATGATCCCCGGAAAGCCGGAAGAAGCAGCAGCACGCCTCGCCGCGATACTCAAGGAGAAAGGAGGTATCTCCTGATGAAAGAGATATTCGTTCTTGCGGAGCACAGGCAGCAGCGTCTGAGAGATACCACCTGGGACGGGATCGCGGCGGGACGCGTGTTGGCCAAGGAGCTCGGCGCGGAGCTCACCTGCCTCCTCTTGGGCAGCGGTGTGGATGCCATGGCTCTGGAGATCGCCAAGCATTGCCCCAAGGTAATGGTGGTGGATGATCCGAGGCTGGCCAACTTCAATTCCGAGCCGTACATCAAGACTCTGGCCGCGATACTCCAGGGCCGGAGCTCATACATGCTGCTGATGGGCAACTCGAACTCGATCATGGACGTGGCCCCCGGGCTGTCCGTCGCTTTGGACGCGGCACTGACTACCGACTGTGTGGGCTTCGAGTTCCAGGAAGGGAAGCCTCTCGCGGTCCGGCAGATGTACAGCTACAAGGTCAATGCACTGGTGTCCTTCAAAGGCGCCGAGCGGGTGGTAGTGACCTTGCGCAGCGGTGCATTCCCGTTCGACCCGGCAGAGAACGCGGGGACCGTAGAAACGGTCGCGTGTCCGCTCACGGACGAGCCCTTGAAGAAACGCTTCGTCGGCTTCGTCGAAGGGGAAAAGGGTGATGTGGACATTTCGGCCGCGGACGTGATCGTCTCGATCGGTCGTGGCATCGGCGACGAAGAGGACCTTGATGCCTTCGAGGAACTTGCGGACGCAATGGGCGGAGTGCTCGCGTGTTCGCGGCCAATAGTGGACAAGAACCTGTTGCCCAAGTACCGGCAGGTGGGAACGTCCGGCGTCGAGGTGAAGCCGAAGGTGTATCTGGCCCTTGGGATCAGCGGTGCGTTCCAGCATTTGGGTGGCATCAAGGGCAATCCGTTGCTGGTTGCGGTGAACAAGGACCCGCGGGCTCCGATCTTCCGGGTGGCCAACTACGGGATCGTGGCCAAACTTGAGGACGTGGTCCCTGCGCTTACCGAGAAGATCAAGGAGCTGAAGAAATAACGCACGCCCTGGAACAGGCCTCGGGCGGGCGCAAGAGAGCCACAAACACGACGAACACAACCCGCAAAGACGCTCAGAAGAGAAGATCTCGTGGATTCCTTTGTGTCGTCGTGTCTTGTGGTTCCTTCTTCTTCCCAGGGAACGGTTACGAAAAAGGATGCCACGCCCCCATCACCTGCGAGGAAGGACCTTAGTCGCCAGAGCACATCGAAGACCGTCGACTTCCCGGTGCCGTTGTTGCCCAACAGAAGGTTCATGGGCCCAAGGGCGAGCTCGAAATTCACCATGCAGCGGAAATTGTCGATATAGATGCGCTTGATCATGGGAGCACTCTCCGTTCCCAAGGGATCGGCCGGACGATATGGGGAGCCCCTCCGTGCCGGTTATGTCTTAGCAGAGGTTTCCGGACGCTGCAAGCCGAGCACGTGACGGTGCGGGCACGGCACCGATTCGCATGGGTACGGGTTGACGGTAATTCCAATGCGCTTTCAATGAAGTGAGATTTTCGGGTAGGGACTTCTTGCGGGCGAATCCCTCCCCAACCAACGCTGTTGAAAAAGCGCTTGACGGAGCAATGGAGGGTGAGATACGCTTGTAATTGGCCCAAGAGGCGTCTTTTCATCAGCGTGAGGATGGTCTTGCCTCCTTCAAGTCGTGTAAGACACTCAGAGCAGACATTATGGCTCTGGGGAGAAGTCGATGAATTCCAACGGGCTTGCCAAGCACATCCCCGAGCCCATTGCGTGGCTGAGGGCAGCGGTCTCGTCGGTCCCTGTCGTGGGCAGCGCCCTCGATCATCTCCTGTTCGACAAAGCGGATGCGGTAAGGCTGCGCAACATTGAAGCAGCCTTGAAGGCAATGTCAGAGCAACTCCTACACCTTGACGAGCGGCGAATCGACAAGACATGGTTCCAGTCTGAGGAGGCCCTGGCTGCATTTAGGCTCCTGTCGGACAGGATCGCATACGAGCCGGATCCAAAGAAGATCGAAGACATGGGCCGCATCGTCGCTTCCTGCGGGGAGACGCAGCATTCGCAGGACGAGAAGAAGCTCTCAGTTGTGGACCATCTGTCTCGCCTGTCCCATGTGCAAATCAAGCTTCTCGCCGTCATTTGCAATACGCCCCCTCAGCAGAAAAAGACCAGCATTGGCGGCCTGGAGCAGACTGCAACTGCAATTTGGATTAGCGACCTCATGAACACACTCAAAGCCGGGCCTCAATTCTGGGCGGGCACTATGACGCTTGACGAAGAACTCGAGATCTTGGAATCACTCAACACCATTCGTCGGCTGCAGCTTTTCGGGTCGAGTGATGCAGGATTTGTGATGACAGCAATGGGAAAACGTGCGGCGCAATACGTTGCGACTGCAAGGGTATAGCGCTCAGGTTCAAGCGGAGATCACATGAGGCAAGTTCTGGCAGATCTATACTCGATCATTAGACTCCGGGAACAGGAGGCACGCTCGGAACTGAAAGCGACATCACAAATCCCTGACGACACGCTCTCTCTACTGCAAAGCCTAGTCATCTGCGAGTCCATGGTCTTAGATGCGCTGCACGCACCGGAATGGAGAGTCCCGAGCTTCTGCGCTCGCTTCGAGAACGTGTTCGAATTCTCCGATCTTGGCGACCTATGGGATGAGTGTCGCTTGCCGCAGGATCGACATGGATTGGGAGATCCGAGTGGCGACCGGTTCCTGCTCGCTGCACTCACGTATCTCAGAGTAGCGCAGGCCAGGGGCTTCTATCTACTGGTGCACCCGACGCGTTTTGACTTCCTTAATCGTCTAGCTCTTCCCATCCGCATCCCCGCCGCTGAAATTGCGATCGAAGAACTCGAACGGCAGATGGCGAATTCAGAAGCGCTTCGCTATGCAGCTATAGACTTCTCTGTCCCTCCGGTGGCCGAACAGGTTCTCCTCTTGCATCGCATGCATGGGCTTGACATCGCAGCAGCCGTCAACGAGTTGCGAGACTCTCCCCACGCACGGTCCTTTCGCAGGTACTGCGGTCATCTTGACGATGAACTTCTCAACCTGACGCCACGCGCCTCATTGTGCTCCCTGCAGCGTCTGGTGAGAGACGTGCGAAAGGCCGCGGATCAGTGGAAGGGGGATTTAGACGAAGGGGTGCGCCACGTCACCAGGCGGTTGTCACTGCGAAAGATCTGGGGCCTCGGCCCTATTCTCGAGGCACTAGATCTGGACAAAGTCACATTCCGAGACCCAGTAGTGCTTGCTCCTTGCAAAGCGCACCTGCTATTCCTCAACGACTTGTACCGCGCGCCGCAGAGGAGACCGGCCAGCAACCCGGAACTGCCAACGCTGGGTCAGGTCCCACGCGGTTGACCTCCGCGGTCAGGCGCCTCAAAGAGATAAATGCGGATATCGGGCCGAGGTAATCAGACATTATTGCACGTGAACGCTCTCACCGTCAGCAGACCAATCAGCAGTCGAATCCAGATTGCCGACGACGTTGAACTGCTTCCCGCGAAATGCGCACCTGTTCCGGACGACATCCCCGGCCGAGCCAAGAACGGAATTAACGCCGACCGGCTGCGCATCATCGCTCCGGAACAATGCCGCCAGATAGATTCCTCCCCACTGTAACGTCCCCTCCCCCGCCTTGCGTTTCTCCCGGCCGCAGGTATACTGGTACGATCTCGATGCCAAAGGAAGACATCTGAACCAATCCATGTCCGGACCTGAAGTTGACATCATCGTAGTCGGAGCGGGCCACGCTGGATGCGAAGCCGCTCTTGCAGCCGCACGCATGGGTTTGAGCGTGTGGATGTACACCATCAGCGCGGATACCGTAGGGCTCATGCCGTGCAACCCGTCGATCGGAGGGCTCGGCAAGGGGCACCTGGTCAAAGAGATCGACGCGCTGGGCGGTCAGATGGGACTCGCCGCGGATGCCTCGTGCATCCAGTACAAGACCCTCGGCACCAGCAAGGGCCCCGCAGTGCAAGGCTCACGCATGCAGTGCGACCGCATGGACTACGCTCGAGCCATGAAATCCGCAGTGGAAGCCGAACCGAACCTGCTCCTGCGCCAGGAGATGGTCGAACGCCTGCTCGTGTACAAGGACCGCTGCGTCGGCGTCCGTGAACGCTCCGGATACGAAATCGCCGCCAAGGCAGTCATACTCGCGACCGGGACGTTCCTCAACGGCGTGGTGCATGTGGGCTCGAAGTCCCACGGAGCCGGCAGAGCAGGAGAATTCCCCTCGGTAGAGCTTGCGGAACATCTCAAGGAACTGGGCCTCCCCTGGGGGCGCTTTAAGACCGGCACTCCGCCTCGACTCAAAGGGACCACCGTAGACGTATCGGTCATGGAGGAGGACCCCGGCGACGAGCGGATTCGGCCGTTCTCCCTGCGCACAGGCAAGGTGTCCCGTCCCGTCCGGTCGTGCTACAAGACCCACACTTCAGGGCTCACCCACGAGCTGGTGGGCCGGAACCTGCACCTGTCGCCGCTCTATTCGGGGAACATCAAGGGGACTCCCGCGAGGTACTGCCCTTCCCTCGAGGACAAGATCGCCCGCTTCCCCGAACGGGACCGCCATCCCGTGGTCGTGGAACCCGAGGGGCTTCATACCACCGAAGTGTACCTCAAGGGGCTCGGCAACTCCCTCCCGCCAGAGCTGCAGATCGAGCTGGTGCGATCCGTTCCCGGCCTGGAAGCGGCCGAAATGGTGCGGCCCGCGTACGCCATCGAATACACGTACGTCGATCCCACGTGCCTGACCGCAACCCTGGAAACCAAGCAGTGCAAAGGACTTTACCTCGCCGGACAGATCAACGGCACGTCAGGATACGAAGAGGCTGCAGCTCAGGGTCTTTGGGCAGGGATTAATGCGGCTCTGGCGGTGTTCGGCAGGGAGCCGTTCGTGCTGGACCGCTCGGAAGCATACATGGGCGTGATGATCGACGACCTGATTCTTCGCGGAGTCACCGAACCATATCGGATGTTTACCTCGCGGGCCGAGTACAGGCTGCTCCTGCGAGAAGACAACGCCGCGGAGAGGCTCGCCATGAAGGGGAGAGACCTGGGCTTGCTCGCACCGAAGACCGCCCGGGAGATTGAGGAGATGGTCAAGTCCAGGCAGGAATGCGTGCGCATCCTGGAGACGACCCGAGTCAAACCGGAAGGCCCCCTCAACCGCATGGTTCAGGCTCGGGGAGCAACGGAGATCAGGGAAGCGCTCACCGCCGCGAAGCTGCTCAAGAGACCGGAAATCACCGTCGGAGACTTGATCGACCTCGGCATACTCGATCCGGACATGCCGCAGGATCTGGCGACCCAGGTGCAGGTAGAGGTGAAGTACGAAGGGTATGTGCAAAGACAGCAACGGGAGGCCCTCCAGTTCAAGAGAATGGAGAAGGCGCTCATTCCCCCGGATATGGACTACGACTCGGTGCCCGGACTTTCCCGAGAACTGCGGGAGAAGCTGACGCACCTTCGTCCCCGATCCCTCGGACAGGCAGGCCGTATCTCCGGCATGACGCCCGCTGCCCTGACCGCCCTTCTGGTGCGTATGAGGTAGGATTTCCAAAAGCTTCAAGTGAAAGTCTTCAGGGGGAAACCCTTTATCAGAAAATGCGATTCCGGGGGAAGGAACTTCTTGCAAGAAGTTCCTTCCCCCGGGCCCCCATCTTCAAGAACTCTTGGGATAGTGCGGCTCCCGCTGGTCGCCGCAGAGAAAGCCGGCTCGTCGAGACGCCGGTGGGGGAGCATTTTCATGCTTAGTTGTGGCCGCGTGCGGTCATGGTGGTTTTGAAGAAGGGTCCTCCGGACCCCTTTCCGAAAACTTCTGAAACATTGGTTGGTTCCTAACCTTCGGGATGGTTCTTGAAAGGCCGGGAAGTGCGCTGCCATGCCTCGTTGTGGCATCATGCCATGACGGCACTTGGTGGCAGGGTTCCGGGAGGCCCCTTCTTTCAGAAGAGGTCTTCCCGAAATCTTGGTTGACCGTAGGCAGGTAGCTATCAAATGAACCCCTTGACGATGGTATTCCAGCCCATGTCCTTGAACGCGCCGTACACGTCGGAGATGGGCTCACCACCTGTGGCCGCCGCGGCTGCCGGGTCATCGGTGATCATTGAGAGCAGGCGTTCGGCTTCGGCCTCGATGAATCTCACGCTGTCAAGGCCAAAGGCGAGCTCTTTAAGGTCGCCTTTCAGTTCCATGGGGTCGATGAGCAACACCCACCCGGCGCAGTATGGATCTGCGTTGGAGCACGCGGGGTAGTCCATCAGCTTCTGGTTCACTGCGGTCACGACGCCGGTCAGAGGCGCCCTGACTCCTGCCTCGTTAGTGTCACGGCTCAGGATGAAGGACTCCTCATCCTTCTTGAATCGCGTCCCCAGCGACGGAAGCCTGAACTTGTCCACCTTGCCCACGAGCCGGTTGCCGAAGTCATCCAGACCGATGCGGACGCGGCCGCCGTATTCGACCCTGGCCCATCCGTGCCCTCGGTGAATATAGTAGTCCCGAGGCACCCGATAGCCGTGCGCATTGAGATACTGCGGAGGCCCGAACAGGGTGTGATCGGTCTGCATGGTCTCGTCGAGCATCTGGTCGTACGAGCAGGTGCCGCAATCGTAGTTGTTCGCGCACATCTTGCTCATCGGCGCACCACCGGTGAGCGCGTGGCGGCATCGCAGATCCCTCGACCCAACCTTCCGGAACACGGTGGTATTCCACCTTGCGTCGGGGGATTGCCTCGCCATCTTGCGACCCATTGCCTTATCGTATGCGCAGGTGGTGCAGTCGAACGCGTTGTCGCAGTATTTCACCGGGACCACTTTTGCTCGCATCCAGATGCATTCCTTGTCCGACAGGTTGAACCCTACCACGCTGTCCTTTCTCTTCTCTGTGGTTGCCATGTGAGCCTCCTTGGTTATTGCTTCAAGTGGAACGGTAGTTTCGGTGGGGAGAGGATCAACGTCACGTATAGCGGTTCTCGAAAGTGATTTCCGATTCCAGGTCGGCCTGATCCTGTGGGGCAGGCTTTCGAGCCTGCCAATCGGTCGAAACTGGTGAGAACCGCTTTATCTCCGACTTCGCGGGATAGCTCAACCCCTGCGGCCCGGATTCGTCGAACAACCCCGGGGCCGAACCCCCATGTGGTGGCCGGCCCCGGAAGACCCGATATGCGGAATCAGGCTGCCTGGCGTGCGGCTTCCGCCGGTGTGCGCACGATTTCCTGAACCGGCGCCGTGTCTTCGAGCATCTGGTCGTATTCGCAGGTCTTGCAGTCGTACCAGTTGGCGCACAGCTTGGACTCCGGAGCGCAGCCCGTGAGGGGGTGACGACAACGCAATTGCTGCCTTGGGGTCGGCTCGAACAGCCTCCTGATTTGTGTGCGTTCCATGGCGGGCCTCCTGAAGATTATTTCGGTATCGGAACCGTTTGACTGCTTCGTCGGTGTTCTCGTCGTCTTGCCCTGATGTTATTCACGTTCCGTGCCAACCACCAACACGCATGTAACATGGTATTCCTACAGCCACTTTCACCTGACCCAGTGATTCCGCTGTCCCGCAACCCCTTCGAAAACGGCAACACCCACCTGTGGCAAAATCGCCACATAGAGTCCCTCAACCTTGCTAGCAGCCGCTCCCAGGAGATTGCTGCAAAACACCACAGGCGTGTGCCGAAATACCACAGTTCGTCGATGCTCCCGAGGCCGGCGCAGGGTCTGCCAGGAAATGACCGTATCAATTCGAGGACCGCGTCACCGAGGCGAACCCCGGATCGTGGTCCGGGGCAGGCGCCGAGGTGCAGGCCATGAGGAGAGGACCGGATTCCGGATTCCGCCGGCATGACGGAAGGAACCTCCTGCATCCAGGCTCGCGGATTCCGACGCCTATGCTGGAACGGTCACGTGTCTTCACGAACTGGTGCCTTAGTGCCCTTTTCGCAAATACGGTTGCGGATCCCCCGGGGCTTTGTGCCACAGTTGCGGGGGCCGGCGTCCCCCGGGTCGAGTCCGGGGCAGGCTCCGCGGGCCCGCCGCCGACCGGCACGGAGGCCGGTCGCTACAATGGGAGAGTCTAAAAAATGTGTGACCGAACTTACGAACTGGTGCCTCGGCGCAGCGCGGCTCTCGGAGGCTGCAACAAACCGACACGATACTTGTCAAAAGAGGCAGGCGATGTTAGAGTCCGGAACTACCGCGGTAGAGCCGGGCTCGCACGGGAACGGGTGATTATTCGCTGTTCAGGCCGGATTCACCGTGGAGGACGCGGGAACTTGGAGGGGATTGAGTCCAGATGCCACAGTCTGGGGGCATTCTGTTTCGCGTGTGCCGTGACCGACTGTGAGCGCGAGCGCTCGGGGACTTATGGGACCGAGCTTGTCCTCGAACGGAAGGGCTCGGTATTTCCGAAGTGCGAATCCTTCTCGGGCCTCGAAGATTTGTCACCGGGACCCGCCTCATCACCGGACCTTGTTGAAGAACAGCGCAGACCATGGAGGGCGTTTCGGGTTTGCGTAGAACCAACCCACCCCGCTGTCGGGTTTCGTGCGGGCCGAGGAAGGTCGCCGCGTGTATTGGCTGCGGCTCCAAGCCGCTCGGTTGAGGCTGCCGGCCGCTCAGCGCCCTCTGCATTCGCTGAGCGGAACGCGTGCGGAGAGATGTGCATCCCGATGCACCGCGAAAGCCCACGGAATTTGGGCTTCGGGACGCACTTGGCCGGCAGCCGCGTCATCCAATTGTGAATCAAGTGTGCGCCTCAAGTCCCTTGGAGGCCGCCAAGGTAAGCAATGCAAGAGCCGAAGATTCTGGTAGTGGAAGATCATCCCATGAGCCGCAAGATGCTTGTTGCCATGCTTCGGCAGAACTACGCCATGGTAGCGGCGGCTTCAGGCGAGGAGGCGATCGCGCTTGCCCGTGACGAGAAACCCGACCTGGTGCTGCTCGACGTGGAGATGCCGGACATGGACGGGTTCCAAACGCTCGAGGAGCTGCGACGAGGGGTCATCGACGAGGCGGTTCCGGTGATCTTCCTCACCGCGAGGACAGACTCGGAAAGCCGGGGCAAAGGCCTCGAAGCGGGAGCGGTCGACTACCTCACCAAGCCTTACGACCGGCACGAGCTTTCCATCAAGGTCAAGAACCACCTTGCGCTATACGAGGCGCGCAAGGAGATCGAGCAGCGCAATCGGATCATGGCGCAAGAGATGGAGATGGCGTCGCAGCTTCAGCGTTCGCTGCTTCCACAGGTGTTCCCGCTCAACGACAGGCTGGCGTTTTCCGTCGCGTATGTCCCCACGTTGCAGGCAAGCGGCGACTTCTACGACGTGATCGAGCTGCCCAACGGCAGGATAGGCTTTGCTCAGGTGGACGTGTCGGGGCACGGCGTGCATTCCGCGATGATCGGCGCGATGTTCAAGATGGCCTTCCAGACCCTGACCGGCCATGATGCGTCGCCAGCGAGGCTTCTGGCTACGATCAACGACGACATGTTCCGAGTGCTGCCTGATTCGGAATTCCTCACCATCTTCTTTGGCGTGATCGACACCAACTCCCTCGAATTCGTGTATTCGAACGGCGGCCATCCCAAACCCTTCCTCTACCGAGCCGCGGATCAGACCATTGTCGAGCTCGAAGACGGCGGGCCGCTCATCGGAGCGTTCCCCGGCTTCGACTACGATGAGGGGAGCGCGGCCCTCGAGTCCGGCGACCGCATCCTGGTATTCACTGACGGGGTCACAGAGGCGGGTAACGGCCAAGACGGCTCCCTTCTGTACGGCGAAGAGCGCCTGCGGGCCGCGTTCATCCGGAGCGCTCAGCTTCCTCCCTCAGACGCGATCGAGTGCATCCTCGCAGACATCAAGGACTTTCGGGGCGACTCCTCCTTTGACGACGACGTGAGCATGATCATCGTGGCAGTCCGATAGCGCACAGAGAGTTTCCGGGAGAAGGGACGTCTTAGGATCTGTCCCGAAATAACTGTGCCAATCCGACCGGCTCGTCGCCCCGGCGAAGGCCGGGGTCCAGGTCCCGCAGGAAAGACTGGATTCCGGCTTCCGCCGGAATGACGGACGCAACCTCCTGCGTCCCAGACTCGGAGAGTGCGATACTGATTTTCAGACGGGCGCTTACTCATAACGGTCGATTTCTTCTGTCTTGGAGGAGAATTGTTCAGCCCGGCAGCTCCAGGAAAGCGCAAGATGCCTTTCTTCGGTTGCGTGGAACCAACTCGCCCCGCCGACGGTCTTCATAGGGACCGACCAAGGTCGACGCGATTCTTGGTTGCAACTCCCAGCCGCCTTTCTCCATACCTCCCCGACATGCTATGATTTGAGCCGACAACTTCGCCGTGACCGCAACCGATAGCCTGGACGGAGGTGGGCAATGAGGCTATACATAGCACTGTCGGTCGTTCTGATCGTGGGAGGCGTCGTGCTCCCGTCATTCGGGGATGAATCGAAACAACTCACCGAGAAGACAGACCAACTGATACGGCAGGGTGATTACCGGCAGGCAGTGGAGACCGGCAAGACGGCGGTCGAGGCATCCAAGAGAGCGCATGGGGAGAGGAGTGTCGAACACGCATGGGCTCTGGACCGCTTGGCCACCGCTTATCAGCATGCGGGAGACCTTGGGGCAGCCGAGCCCCTCTTCGCGAGGTCCTTGGAGATCCGCGAGAAGAAACTCGGCAAAGATCACATCGACGTCACGGCCTCCCTGAACAATCTTGCTGGGCTGTATCAGGCCCAAGGTCGCTTTGCGGAAGCAGAACCCCTGTACAAGGGGTCCTTGGAGATCCGTGAGAAGAAGCTCGGCAAAGATCACCTTCACGTAGCCATTTCCCAGAACAATCTTGCTTTGCTCTATCAGGCCCAAGGTCGCTATGCGGAAGCAGAGCCCCTTTACAAGAGATCATTGGAGATCCGGCAGCAGAAACTCGGCAAAGATCACCTTTACGTCGCGACTTCCTTGAACAATCTTGCGTGGCTCTATCGGGCCCAAGGTCGCTATGCGGAAGCAGAGCCTCTGTACAAGAAATCCTTGTCGATCTATGAGAAAGCACTCGGCAAGGATCACCCTCACGTGGCGACTTCCCTGACCAATCTTGCTTCGCTCTATCAGGCCCAGGGTCGCTATGCGGACGCCGAACCTCTTTACAACAGGTCATTGGAGATCCGAGAGAAGAAGCTCGGCAGAGATCACCCTGAAGTGTCGACTTCCCTGAACTGTGTTGCCTTACTTTATCATGCTCAAGGTCGCTATTCCGAAGCAGAGCCTCTCTACAAGAGATCCTTGGAGATGCGGGAGCAGCAACTGGGCAGAGATCACCCCTACGTAGCTGATTGCCTGAACAATCTTGCTTTGCTCTATTATCCCCAGGGTCGCTATTCTGAAGCAGAGCCCCTTTACAAGAGATCCCTGGAGATCAAGGAGAAGAAACTCGGCAAAGATCACCCTAGCGTAGCGCAGTCCCTGAACAATCTTGCCGCACTCTACTATGCCCAACGGGGCTATGCGGAAGCAGAGCCTCTGTACAAGAAATCCTTGGCGATCTATGAGAAAGCACTCGGCAAGGATCACCCTGAGGTGGCGACTTCCCTGAACAATCTTGCACTGTTGTATCTCGATCAGGCGGACGTTGCCAAGACCCAGCCTTTGATCAAGCAGCTTGAAGCGACACACTGGAAGGGTGACATTCCTACAAAACCTGCAGTGGCCAAGTTCAAGCTGCTTCAAGGAGACCACGATGCAGCAAGGAAGCACTATACCGATCTGCGGGACTGGGGAGATAAGACCGAGGACTTCTATGGGCAGTTTGTCGGCTACACAGGGCTTGGCACGACCTACGAACAGACCGAAGCATATGACAAGGCTCAGGAGAACTACCAAAAGGCCATAGACGTCACGGAGGCGGTCCGCTCCGGCCTTCAACCCGCGCAGAGAAAGAACTTCTATGAAGTGCGCCAGGGAGGATTCTATCGTTCGGACCCTGCCAAAGGGCTGACACGAGTTCGCCTCAAGCTGAACCAGCCAGCCCAGAGCATCGATGCCAGTGAAATGACCAAAGCCAGGGCCTTTTCCGACAATATCGCCGAGAGATCGGCCGCGGGCTACAGAGGCGTGCCTCTGAAGATACTGGATGAGGAATCGACCCTGGTAAGCAGACGTTCCGGACTTCATCAGACCAGGAGCAAGACCGATAGGGCGAAGAACCCCGTGGCCTGGGAGAATCTCACCAAGGAGATCGACAAGGCACAAAGGGAGCTGGACTCGTTTGTTGCGAAGCTCCGGAAGGACCACCCTGCGTACGCGTCCGCAAAGTACCCCCGTCCGGTGAAGCTGAAGGAATCCGCGGTCAGGCCCGAGGAGCACCTTCTGGCGTTCGATGTGGTCGGCGATGGAGTGGGCGTGAAGCTGATAAAGGGCAAGGAGATACTCACCTCCTTCTATGTGAAGTGGAAAGAGGACGAACTTGAACAGCACATCAAGCGATTCCGCGGGCCATTCGAGAAGATGAGCCTGAAGGAGTTCGATCCCGAGTTGGGAAAGGACCTGTACAAGAGACTTCTGTTACGGGCTCTCGTTGACGTCCCGGAAGGCACTCCTCTGGTGATCGTTCCGGACGGTGTGCTCGCGGATCTCCCCTTTGAGGCCCTTGTGATCGAAGGCAAGGTCGAATGGAAAGAGCTGAAAGACAGACCAACCCCCCAAGGGATCACCTTTGTGGGCGACAGATACCCGATCAGCTACTACCAGTCGATCACCGCGCTTACCCTGGCCCGAACGCTCGGGAAGGCGAAAAAGCCCGGCAACCGGCTGATGGTCATGGTCGATCCGGTGTTCGGCATCGAAGACGAGAGGCTGAAAGGATACGGCCAAGAAGAGAAGAAGCGCCTCGTTGCCCGACTTCCTGAGAAACTGATGTCGATGCAAAAGGAGACGGGCATGACGTGGCCCCGACTCCACATGACCAGCAACCTGGGAGAGAGCCTGAACACGCTTCATGCCGGCCGGGTGGATCTGTACGAAGGGATGAAAGCCCGCAAGGAGGTGCTGTTCAACAAGTCCCTCCAAGACTACCGCGCCATCGTCTTTGCCACTCACGGGTACTTCGGCACCGACCTGCCGGGCATTCAGGAGCCGGTGCTCGCCCTGACCCTGGTGGATCAGCCCCCAGGCAAAGACGGCTTCCTCCGCATGACCGAAGTCATGGGCATGAATCTGAATGCCGACGTCGTCGCGCTTACCGCGTGTCAGACCGGCCTGGGCAAACACCGGATGGGGGAAGGCTCGATGAACATGGGGCGAGCGTTCCAGTATGCCGGAGCAAAGACCGTCTTCATGAGCCTCTGGTCCGTGGCGGAGTCGTCCTCGGTCAACCTTGTCGGGAGCTTCTTCCGCAACCTGAAAGACGGGAAGGGGAAGCTGGAGGCGCTGCAACTGGCCCGAAGAGAGATCCGGCAGGCTGGGTTTGACCACCCTTTCTTCTGGGCGCCGTTCATCCTGGTGGGAGAGGTGAACTGAACATTCCGGGGAGTTCGTGCGAAATCGGCGTGCACTTGTGGCCACTTCGTCGCGTCATACCACGACCGTTCCCGGCTGCTCGAAGACCACACCATCATACGACTTCGTTCGATGCGCCACCGGCCTGATCATGCATTACCCGGCGTACATCAGGGCTTGTAGTACATGAGAGACCGTGCATACGGTTCGGTGAGACGGATCAGCTCGCGCTGGTAGTCGTCGGGTAGAAGGGAAAACGACTCGGCAAACCGCACGTTCTCTTCGAGCTGCGCGACCGAATCACACCCCACGACCGCGGTGGTGATCGGCTGGGACAGCGCAAAATGGAGAAGGGGTTCCATGGAACGGCACCACGGGAGCCTGGCCGCGACACCTCGAAGATAGACCTTCATACCGACGATACCCATGCCGCGTTTCCGAGCCTGTGGAATCACGTTGTCGATGAAGCTCGCGTAGGAAGGTTCCGCTGGATTCACCGGCAAAAGCACCGTGTCAAAAGCAAACCGCTCCATACATTTTCTCAGCACGGACGGGTCGTGATGACCGGTTACGCCGACAAACCGAGTAAGCCCCTTTTCCTTGGCTTCCACAAAAGCCTCGATAGCTCCTCCGGGGGCGAAGATCTGATCGATGTCCTCTGCGGTTCTGACGTCGTGCACCTGCCAGAGATCCAGGT
The DNA here is from genome assembly GCA_040755955.1 of Thermodesulfobacteriota bacterium. Lineage (GTDB taxonomy): Bacteria > Desulfobacterota > Desulfomonilia > Desulfomonilales > Desulfomonilaceae > JBFMAA01. The sequence goes on along the minus strand of JBFMAA010000036.1, from coordinate 13,851 downwards.
GATCGGTCTTCATGTGTGCAAGCGTCTCGTGCAGATTGCTGAGCGCCCCGGCGCGGGTGCGGGCGTGAGATTTGCTCGTCAGAAAGACGTCCTTTCGTCTCTGCTTCAGTGCGAGCCCGTAGTAAGACTCACTCCCCGCGTACGCCCTGGCGGACTCGCAGTAGTTGATGCCCAGGTCAATGGCCCGGTTGATCAATGCATAAGCCTGCTTATCGTGTCCCTCGGTTCTGAGTACTCCCTCGCCGCCAAGGCCCAGTATGGTGACCTCGACACCGGTGTTGCCAAGGACTCGTTTCCCAATCATGATGCCACCTTCCCGACGTTCAATGTCCCCAGTGCCCTTCCCTTCCCTGAATCCATGCCCGCATGTCGGCGCTCGACCCGAGCCATTATCGTAATGTAGGTCCTCCTTCTTCCGCTGTCCAGTGGAAGGGACTACTGGCCGAAGTCCTCTTCCCCCGGGGTTCGCTTGTCTACATCAACATGGTGTACGCTTTCAGCCGACCGGAAAAAGAATGAACCACAACAGACACAGAGCGGCTGGGAGCAGCAACCAATAATCGCATTGGCTTTGGTTGGTCCGCATGAAGTCCGATGGCGGGGTGAGTCGGTTCTACGCCTGCCTGAACCGCGCACTCCCACAGGGGAAGCACAGCCATTTACCCCGTTTCTGAAGCGGATTCCCCCAACAAATCTTCGCGGCCCGAGAAGAATTTGCAGGACAGCAGTACAGACACCTAGTAGCGTCTCTTCCCAAGAATCGCAGCCTGAGAATTGTTTTCTGATGTCTTTGTGTCTTGGTGCCTTTGTGGCTTCTTTTCCGGGTCGAGGAGGCGTCCCGGTGAACCATTGCCATTTACCAGATCGACGGTCCGGATGCCATGGCACGGCTGTTTCCGGTCCGGCCGGCCTGGACTTGGCGGGGCCTCTTCTTCTCGGCCACCTTGGGAGGCTGAATCTGCAGGGTTCGGTACAGGAAGCTCACCAGCCGTTCGAAACTGTCCAGCAGAGCCGGCTTCATGGCGCGTGTCTCTTTGCGGGGGTCGAAGTACACATTGAACATGTGCTTCTGGTGCGGGTAGATGTACGCCTCCACATACTTGGCATGGGTGTAGAGTTCCGTAGCCAGTTCATGGGCGTATTTCACGTCGTACACTTCGTCTTCGGTGCCGTGGAAGATCGCCACCGGAGGCAGCATCAACGGTTGATACGGCATGATCCATGGATACCCGCCGTAGTTCCAGACCACGGCCTTAATCCTCGGGTCTTTGCAGGCATAGGTGAGCGCGGCATTCGCCGGCTGGGAATGGCCTGAGAACACAATCCGGGTGGGGTCCGCAATCGGCCACATGCTCACATGGTCGACGACGGCCTTGATGGAGCGCAGGTACCAGTCTGTGTCGAACGCCAGTCGTGTGGCTACCACCACCTGATTGACCGACCCCTGCGCATACCCGATGCCGCGATCCCAATCTATGGGTCCAGGGCCCAAGTGCTCAGGGTAGTTCGACGGGTCTATGAGCAGGACCAGGAACCCCCTGTTCGCAAGACATTCGCAGTGGACCTGATACTGGTATATCTCCTGCGAGATCACCCCTACTCCGACGATCACGACGGGCAAGCGGTGTGTTGCGGGCTTATTCGGAAGGAAACAGTACGCGGGCAGCGCGTCTCCACCAGGAAGGGGAATCCTGATCTTGGACACGGTGGCGCACGCGTCTGCAGCAAGGATACTCGTGCAGACAAGCGCAGTCCATAACACGAGCCCGAGGGCCCTGCCCTTTGCGCTCTCCAACAAACGACTCCAAGACAACGACATTACAAGGTATCGCACTATACCATTCGTGGGGGGAGATGTCAAACGGTCCAACAAGGGGTATTCAAGGGCTCAGGCTGATGACCCAATCGGTTCGTGCATCGGTATCGGAGACGTTTGGCCGCAAGGGCCAAAGGTGACCGAGTTGCTCTTTCGCTCGAATCCCAAGGAAGTTGGTTGATGTTGAGACGATGAATTGTACCGCTGCGGATGTTGGCCCTCATGTTGAAAAGTCGGACATAGAGCCTGATACCGGATTCGGTATCACATCCGTCGGTTAGGTGGCAGCCGGCCGTTTCGGAAGCGATTGGTCCGGAACTTTCCCGGCAGGATCGTGTCGGATTAATCATATTGACTAATTCGATAGATGGGTTATCCTCCGATGTATGGAGAAGCGTAACAAACCCTACTATCGCCTGGAAGAGATAAAAGCGGTGGTTGCCAATCCCAATATCTATCCCTTCACAAGAACCGCTCGGCGTGAGGGCCTGGCGCTGGGGTTAGAGCCGTCAGAAATGCGAGATGTCATTCTATCTCTTTCAGCAGCAGATTTTATCAAGTCGATGACCACGTATCTCGACAACAGGGTTTGGCAAGACGTATATCACGGTAAGACGAAGGACGAACGGCCCGTATACATCAAACTGACGGGCTACACCGACGGACGCCCACCCGTCATTTCGTTCAAGGAAAAGTGAGGTGAATACTATGCAATGCCCAGCATGCGGTTATTCCAAGATGCAGGAAGAAACGACGGATGAGACGCTTTCTTACAGAGGTAAGACCATTACGGTCCGGAACCTGATGGGGCAGTTCTGTCCGAAGTGTGACGAGGGAGTGTGGGATACGGAAAGCAACAGGCGTCTTGATGAAGCACAGTCGAGGTTGATAGATGATGTGAGACGTGAAACGAGTACTGATATCAGGCGTATCCGAAAGGCATTGAAGTTAACACAGGCCCAATTGGCAGAAAGACTTGGACTGGGGAAATTGGCATTTTCTCGTTACGAACGGGGCAAGACTCAACCATCGGTTGCTGTGGTCAAGCTGCTTAGACTCATAGTAAACCATCCCGACTTGTGGGACGAATTGCAGGAAATGGACACACCTCCCGCCCGCACGTCAACAACCAGTGGTGCAACCTCACGTAAGCCCAGAGCAGATTGATGGGAGGGAGGCTTTTCCGTGTTCAGCAGATGGATTTGAAGAAGAAAGAACCTCTCCACCCAGTGTCCCCGGGTGGAAATGACTCAAGAGCGGCGATCCAAGTGCCAATATCGGCCGATCCGAGGGAGATCCGGTTGAGGGAGGCAGGGGACTCGGAGATGCCGCAGTAGAAATGCCGTAACCGTTCACGGGGCAGGCCAACGGGCCGGAATTACGATGGGGGAGGTATGGAGGGGGAGATGAGTCTCCCCCTCCATGGCAGGTCGTCCGCACAGCCGCCTCAAGCCGGCCTGAACGGATACGAAATGCCTGCTTAGGACGGAACGACTGACTTACTTGGACTGGAGGCGTGTATGCAAGATTTGGGTCTGGTCGCGAGTTTGATATTGAACGTCATCATGCTGGTTCTGACCGCCCTAATGTATGTCCATGCAGTTCGCGTTGATCGCCGAACGAAAGAAGTCCTGGATGAATCTGAACGACCTTATCTCGTGGCAACATTGGGCATACGACGAGATCGTTATGGCAACGATTTGTCATTCTTGACCGTGTACAATCTTCATGGTTTCCCTGCCAAGAACATAAGGTTCAAGTATGACAAGGCGGAAATCGACGATGCTCTTCAAGAAAGAGACCACGCCGACGAGTTTCGGAAAGACGCTCTCGCAAGTCTTGCGTCTGATATTCCTCTCGTTGAGAAAGGCACACCAGTGTCAATGCCTTTTGGTCTTCAATGTCCAGACCCGGTGAAGAGCCCGGAAAGGGCTCGTACACTGTCGGGGGAACCGGACAAGTCCCGGACTTGGAAACAGGGAGCTGTCATCCGGCTCAGAATGGACTATCAGGACTTGACGGGAAGGTCCTACCAAAGCGGTATCCAGGAAATCAACACGGACATCTACTGGCAGGACGCCTATCCGGATCATAGCCTATAAGGGCTGATGCGGCGCGTCCAACCAGTCAATAGGTCCGCAAACCTGTTGTGATACGTTAATCAGGGTTCCGACTGAGAAATGCTCTCTACACCCCCCAAGAAAGGAAACCCTGAATATCAGCTGATTATCACAATTTCAGGCGGTTCGTGAGAAGTCCGATGCAGACACCTATCCTTCGTTGTGGCGTCAGACTATGCACGTTCTTCGGCGTACGACAGCACCGCCGTGATGGGCGGGAAATGACCGCGCTGCGGCCCAGCACGGGGAGGGGGTCATGCAACGCGCTGCCGGATAACCGACTCCCGGTGCAGGAAGATCGCCTTCTCGCTCTGGTCAGCCCTCGAGCAGCGGCCCGCGATAGCCCTGGCTCTCGAGTCTCTGTCGAATGCCGGGCACGATATTGGGCGGCCCAATGAAGTGGTGCAGCCCGAGCTTCAAGAAAAGCTGGTTCGTCCTGAGCACCACGGGCCAATACGGCTTGGGACGCCGGAAGAGCTCGAGACACCCGGCGACTATCCGCGAAAAAGACATGTACTGCTCGTCGAAACCCGTCCAGATTTCCGGGCATTGGTGCGACGCGTCCACGATCTGCCTGACCGCGAGGTCCAGGTCGAGACCTTCGGATAGATACCAAAGCTGATCGAGGGGATTGGCCTGCCCGTCGACAAAGCCCTCTGCCCGGGCCGTTTCCCAGAGGCTTGTGCCGGGATAGAGGCGTATGCCGAGGTAGTAATTCGCCAGACTGAAGGGAGGATGACGCCTTCGCCTGAGATACTTCAATGCGAAGTCGATCGACTCCTGGAGGGTCTCATTTGTCTCGCCCGGCCCGCCGATGAGGAAACTCCAGAGCGTCGCGAAACGGGTCTCCTGTATGGCCTCCGCAGCCCTGATCACGTCCTCGACCGTGAACCCCTTGCGATAATTTCTGATCATGGTCTCTGAAGCGGACTCGGGAGTGATCCAAAACGAGGAAAAGCCGGCCCTCTCCATAAGTGCCAGGAAGCTCCGATCCAAGCCCCTGGGACTGACCCCCATCGCGGTGAAGCGCGCCTTCCAGGGCCGTCGCGCGATCTCTTCGAGTATCTGCAGGCAGTGGTCGCGGGGATCGTTGAAGACCGAGTCCACGAACTCGAAGGTGTCGGCCCCGAACTTCGAGACGGCTTCTTCGATCTCGTCGACCACTTCACCGGGCGGCCTGAGTCGCAGACGACTTCCCTCCAGGACCTGGTTGTACGTGCAATAGATACACCTGTGGGGACATCCCCTCTTGGTCTGGACGTTGTAGCTGCTCCCCATCTTCCTGTAAGGCCGCATGTCTATCCAGCGTCCGAGATCAGGCCTGATCGAGCGAAAATCCGCAGGTCCGGGCGGGGTTGAGACGAACCGGCCGTCCCTGAGCATCCCTACTCCGGGGATTGCCTCGGGAGTTCCCCCGAATTCCAGTGCGTGCAGAAGCTTCACGAACGCTTCCTCGCCATCGGACACCACGATGTAATCAGGCTCCAGCAGCCGCAGAACCCCTTCCGGATCGAGACTCGCGCCCGCGCCGCCGACCACCATCGGCACTGAAGTCAATTCCCTCACTGTCCTGGCGATCCGGCTTGCGTCCGGGAGGTAGGACACCGGGTACAGCAGGTTCACGTTGTCGATGTTCCGGACCGAGAGACCCACCACATCAGGTGAGGAGTGACGTATCGAGCGTTCTATGGCCCCCGCGACGTCACGCTGGAAACAGAGGTCGAGCACCGTTACCGCGTGTCCCGCGGCCTGCGCTGCCGACGCCACGTAACAGACCCCGATCGGCGGTGCTGCAAACAAATCGCCTTTGAGGTTGGTATTGATGAGAAGCACTCTCACAGACTATCACTCCGGCTTGGCCGGCGACCCGCGAGTGGGATGCGATCTCCCACATCGGGGCCCCGGCCGATTCTGACCGGTCCCGTTATAGCCTGTCGAGACGGGGGAACACAATAGATCCGCTCATTTCCCTGACTGATCGGATGACCGGGAGAACGGTTTCACTTTGAGAAACCTGCACAATTCCTCCACCGGACCATAATCGAGAGCTTCCACGAATCGTTCGACGTTTCGCGCTTGAACCAGCGCAGGGTGACCCGGTGGAATGGCGAGAAGTGCCTTCTTCATGCGCGTCGCCGTCTCCAGCGGGACGTCTTGAAGTGCCGCAAACGGCCAGTCCGGGTACAATGGCGTGCTGCACTTGTGTTGAAAACCCTCGTGACGCGTCTCGTTGATAACCGCAAAATCGGAAAGCGCGATCTTGTTCTCTCGCGCCATCGCTTCCAGCAGTCCGCTCCTGACGGTACCCACGTCCGCTTTCCGATCCCTGACCGACAAGACGACTTCGTCGTGGGATTCGGCTTCCGTCTCGGTGATCAGACGCAGGTCCCGCTCCGGGACCACGCCTTGACGGACCATCTCACCCTTCTGGAACAACCACCCGCCGGGGGATGAGAACTTGGGACAGATGAGGCTCTTTCCCTGCATGTCCTCGATCGCAGCAATGCCGCTGTCACGACGGGCGAGAATCACTCCGCCCATGGTGGGGCCCGCTCCCTGGAACTTGATCGTTGCCAAAGGGTAGGCACCCCAGAGCGCCTTGGCCCTCACGAAAAACCAAGGATTGGTGACAATGAAGGAACCGGTGTTGGCACGACACCAGTCCATGAACTGCGAGAATCGCACGGGAACCGCGGTCACCTTGTCGCCGAGGTTCCGGGTCAGGTAATCAGCCAGCGCTCCGTATTCTTGAAGCGCCTTCTCTTCACCTCTCTGCGCCAGAATTCCGATGCGTATCTCCGCGCCTGCCATAACCGCAAATGAGCTGACCAATACGCAGGCAGTCAGCGCAATACTCACTACTCGCTTCATGAAAACCCCCAGGATCGGACTGAAATTCAGGAAGATTCGAGCCCCCGAACATGATCACTGAAGCAAAAGGTGTGCCAAACGGGAATGCGCGTCGGCAATCGTGAAACGATCCATACTCCGACCGTTCTCATCTTCGATGATCTGCACCGACAGAGTGTCACAGAGCGGCTGGGAGCAGCAACCAATAATCGCGTCGACCTTCCTCGGCTCGCAGCGTTCCGATGGCGGGGATGGTTGGTGCCACGCACGTTCAAACCGCGCGCGGCCACAGGAGAAGCACAGCCATTCATACCAATGCGTTTGTCAGAAGATGCGATTCCGGGGGAAGGAACTTCTTGCAAGAATTTCCTTCCCCCGGACCCCCATCTTCAAGAACTCTTGGGATAGTGCGGCTCCCGTTGGTCGCCGCAGAGAAATCCGGCTCGTTGAGACGTCGGTGGGGGGCATTTTGATGCTTGGTTGTAGCCGCGTGCGGTCATGGTGGTTTTGAAGTAAGTAAGAATGGCGGGCGCGGAGGCCCGCCGCCACTATTAATGGTGGGGACCGGCGTCCCTGCCGGTCCATCCGATGTCACTCCTTTGACTGCGCATTGGTATTGCCCCTTTGCTGAAGCGGATTGTGACAACAAATCTTCGCGGCCGGCCAAGGATTTGAACCATAGCAGTACAGACGCCCTGCCCTGCAACCGATTTGTTGCAGTTCCGCGGTCTCTGTGAGAATTTCGTGAGAGCAAGCCTCTTCATGGTGGTGCAGCACAATTGGTGCACTGCAATAGATCAATTGCCGCGCGTTCTTATCAAGATGAGGCTGGGCGCGCCAGTGGAGGACAAGAGATTGAACCGTATCGACACCGCAATCACGCTCCTGAAACCTGCTGGATACTGAAGTGGGCGCGGCCCCTTCTCCCTTCCCTTTCCCACGGGGGCATAAGCGCTAACCTCAGAGCACGCGTTGCCTGGTAGTGCCCGCGTTGAAACTTGCGGGAAGTCTCACCCGCCCCTTGCCCCTCCCCTCAAGGGAGGGGAAGCAAAACCCCTCTTCCTCGACGCGAGACGGGTTCCGAATCCCCCAATGCTGTTGACTTAAGGATGGTAATCTCTTCCCCGCACCGGGGGTTAAAACCCCCGGCTATGCACGGAAAGCCCCTTCGGGGCTCACAGACTCCCGTCCCGAAGGGACGGGAGTCTGTGAATAGCCGTAGGTTTCAACCTACGGAAGGGAGCAGAATCGTGCTTAAGTCAACAGCATTGTCCGAATCCCCCTCCCCTCAAGGTAGGGGGCAGGGGGAGGGGGATAACCGGCCGCAAGGTGGAGATCCCCTGTCGTTAGGTCAGCGCCGATCCCCTCGTCCCGACCTACTTCTTATGCAGTTTCTTGATCCGGTTGATGTGTCCCCTGCCGAGCCCTTTGACTTCGCAGCCCAGCTCGAAATACCGGCGTATCGCGTGGTCGTCGAGCAGGCCAAAGCAGTCGATTACTGCCACCGGACCTCCGACCGCGGAGACCACTCGGTCGGGATCGAGTCCCTTGAACTGCTTGTGACGCACCGCAAGAATCACCACGTCCGCGTCCTTGAGCGCCGGCCACAGGTCCTGCTCTACTCGCAGGTCCTCGAGCTTTCTCTGGTTCCGGAAGAAGCGGGCCCTGCCCTTGGAACTGATCGGGTACTCGCCCTGGGCCTCGAACTCCCACCAGTGGGATACGTACGGATCGTGTACACACACATCCGCTCCCATTTCCGTGAGCCGCCTGACTATGATCTCGGAACCGCTGTAGCGCGTGTCTCCCACATCCTCGCGATAGGACGCGCCGAGTAGGACCACTTTTGACGCGGCAATGTACCTTCCCATGTTGCGCAACGCGTCACGGGTGAGCTCCGCCACGTGCAAGGCCCTTGTGTCGTTGATGTTGATGCACGCGGGGGTGATCTTGAACAGATCGTCCTCGAACCCCATCAGATGTTTGTACGCCCAGACCGCGAGACCTCCGTCCTTTGGCAGGCAGTACCCCCCGATCCCTGGGCCGGGAAAGATCATGTTGGAATGGGTCGGACGCACCTTGATCGCATCAATGACCTTGATCAGATCCACGCCGTTGCGTTCGGCGAAGAGGCTCCACTCGTTGAGAAAGGCAAGAATCGCGGCGCGGTAGCTGTTCTCGACGATCTTGGCCGTTTCGGACTCGATGGGCCTCTCGAGTACAGTGAGGGGGTAATTCTCTACGTCGATGACTTCGCTGAGGAATTTGGCGACCTTGTCTCTGGATTCCGCGTTCACGCCGCTACAGACTCGCCAGAAGTTGCGGATAGAGGCAACGTACTCCGCACCTGGCATGACTCGTTCGTAACTGTGCGCGAGCAGGGGTTCCGACTGGATGCCCCGCTTGAGAAAGGCCTTTTTGATGACCGGGTACGCCACTTGTTCGGTGGTTCCTGGGGGCACGGTCGTCTCAATGAGCACCAGGGCGCTTGAATCGATGGTGTCGCCGATGATCTCGAAGGCTTTTTCCAGGTCCTCCATCTGGACCCAGCCGGTGTGCAGGTCGTCGAGCGATTCTTTCACGTAGTCGCATTGCACGTCCACCACTACCACGTCCGCGAGCTTGAGCGCATCGTACGTGTATGACGCGGTGAACGTCCGCTTCTCCACGACGCAACGGTGAATAATCCTGGCCACTTCCGGGTCTTCCGCGGTCATTGGTGCCACGCCGCGGAGAATCAGGGGAATTTTCCAGAAGCTCCTCGTGCTCGGCCGCTGCATTCCGATGACGAACTTCCCCGGATTCCCGGACGCGTCGACGCTGTCAGCGATGACCGCGGCCATGACCGCGCCCACAAAACCCAAGCCGACTACTACCACGACCTCTTGACCCCGGCTTCGTGCCTCGGACGCGAGGTTCTCCAGACGCCGGTATTCAACGGCATATTCTTCTTCGCCGGGCAAGGGGAACTTCTCCCCCTCCGGACTGATCGAGTATTCCCGACTCATGTGCCTCCTTCTAATGGAAATGCGAATTCTGGGGGAAGAGGAGTTTTACTAATAACCTTCGATTTCTTCTTTTTTCGAGAAGAAATGTTCAGTTGAGTAGGGCTGGGAGAAAGCAACGTGCCTTTCTTCATTTGCGTAGACCCAACTCGCCCCGCCATCGGTTTTCATGCGGACCGAAAAGGTGGACGCGAATTCGGTTGCGGCTCCCAGCCGTCGTTTTGAAAAACGCCCCTTCCCCCAGACCCCTATCCCCCAAAAACTTTTGGGACTGGGCGGCTCCCGCTGGTCGCCGCAGTTCGCGATGTTCTCGGGAGGTGCGGGAAATCCCAATTCTCATTCTTCGTTGTGGCCGCGGCGGAGACATGGGTGTTCCTATCAATGATCGTGGTCTCCCGCGAACAACTGAGCAGACTAAACCACCAAGGGAGGACGGTCAAGCGTGAAAGCCGTTGAACCGCGACAATTGGTGTGCTACAAGTGCCGAGACTATGCCTGCGAGGCAGTTGCGTGGGAGGAGCTTTGGAAAAGAAATACGACGCCGCAGCAGTAGAAGGGAAATGGCAAGGAACTTGGGACAGGACCCACCTCTTCAAGGTGGAGATGGACACGAGCAAAGAGAAATACTATGTGCTCGAGATGTTTCCCTATCCCTCCGGGCGCATACACATGGGCCATGTGCGCAATTATTCGATCGGCGATGTGGTGGCCCGGTTCAAGATGATGAAGGGCTACAACGTGCTGCATCCGATGGGCTGGGATGCGTTCGGCATGCCCGCGGAAAACGCGGCGATCAAGCACGGTTCGCACCCCGCGAAATGGACCATGGACAACATCAATGAAATGCGCCGCCAATTGAAGCGTCTCGGATATTCGTACGATTGGGACAGGGAGATCGCCACCTGTCATCCGGAATACTACAAGTGGGAACAGTGGCTGTTTCTGCGAATGCTCGAGCATGGGCTTGTATACAGAAAGCGCACCATAGTCAACTACTGCAATCAATGCCTCACCGTGCTCGCCAACGAGCAGGTCGAGAAGGGCGCGTGCTGGCGATGCAGTCAACCCGTAGTGCAGAAGGAACAGTTCGGGTGGTTCTTCAAGATCACCGCGTATGCGCAGGAGCTTCTCGATTGGTGCGAACGGCTCGAAGGATGGCCCGAAAAAGTCCTCACCATGCAGCGCAACTGGATCGGCCGCAGCGAAGGAGCGCGGATACTCTTCGACCTCGACGCCGCGGGCGCACCAATCGAGGTGTTCACGACTCGGCCGGACACGCTCCACGGTGCCACGTTCATGAGCCTGGCACCGGAACACCCGTTGTGCCTGGAGCTTTCCCAGGGCACGGAGCAAGAGTCTGCTGTACGGGATTTCGTGAACCGAATCCTTGCCCAGGAACACGCGGTGCGCACGGGAGAAGATACGGAAAAGGAGGGCGTCTTCACGGGCGCCTACTGCATCAACCCCATGACCGGCAGGAAGATGCCCATCTATGTGGCCAATTTCGTACTGTACGACTACGGCACCGGCGCGGTGATGGCGGTCCCGTCGCACGACCAGCGGGATTTCGAGTTCGCGAGAAAGTACGGGCTCGACATCATTGTGGTCATTCAGCCGGAAGGGGAATCGCTCGATCCGGCGGCCATGACCGAGGCCTACGTGGATGAAGGGAAGCTCGTGAACTCCGGTGAGTTCAACGGCATGGCTAATGTGGAAGCAATGAAGGCCATCTGCGAAAAGCTCGAAGCCGGAGGGAAGGGCGGTTCCACCGTAAACTACCGGATTCGTGACTGGGGCATATCGAGGCAGAGGTATTGGGGCGCACCGATTCCCATCATTTTCTGCGACGATTGCGGCGTCGTGGGCGTGCCGGACAAGGATCTGCCCGTGGTGCTGCCGACGGACATCGAATTCCCGAAGAGCGGACGTTCTCCCCTGCCGGACCTGGATTGGTTCGTGAATGTGCCATGTCCCAAGTGCGGCAAACCCGCGAAACGGGAAACAGATACCATGGACACGTTCGTGGAATCGTCGTGGTACTTCGACCGGTACGCGTATCCCCGCCATTCCAAGGGGATGGTCGACACCAAGGCGGATGCGTACTGGCTCCCGGTGGACCAGTACATCGGAGGCATAGAGCACGCAATCCTCCATCTGCTCTATTCCAGGTTCTTCACCAAGGTGCTCATGGACCTGGACGTCAAGAAGAAGGGCAATCAGTGGCGCAAGGGCATATGGAACCCCAAGCGTGAACCGTTTACGAACTTGCTCACCCAGGGGATGGTGATCAAGGACGGCGCGAAGATGTCCAAGTCCAAGGGGAACGTGGTCGACCCCGAGGAGCTGATCGAGAAGTACGGAGCCGACACGGTGCGGTTGTTCTGTCTCTTCGCGGCTCCGCCCGAGAGGGATCTCGACTGGACGTCAGAGGGCGTTGCAGGTTCGAACAGGTTCCTCCATCGGGTCTGGAACCTCGTGCAGGCAAGCGTGAACCTCAAAGTGGGCGACTCTCCGGACTCCCCGGAATCGGACAGGATCGCGACCGATATCAGACGGCTCACACACAGGACCATCAAGAAGGTCTCGGACGATATCGGGGACAGGTTCCACTTCAACACTGCGGTGGCCGCGGTCATGGAGTTCAGCAATGGCTTGTCCGAGCACGTATTCAAGGACGAGTACGTGCCGAGGGCCGTACGGAAGGCCGTAGACGAGGCGGTTCGCATGATGGTGATATTGCTGTCGCCGTTTGTGCCGCACATCTGCGAGGAGCTCTGGGAGCTCCTGGGCGGTCAACAGGGCATGGTCCGCCTTGGCTGGCCCTCGTACGATCCGGCTCTGCTGGTCCAGGAGGAGATCACGGTCGTGGTGCAGGTCAACGGCAAGCGCAGGGCTGAAATCACCGTACCCGCTGACCTGGCCGACGACGAGGTCAAAGCGACCGCTCTGGCGGACGAGAACGTGAAACGATTCACCGAAGGCAAGACCGTCCGCAAGGTGATACTTGTGCCGAAGAGGCTCGTCAACGTGGTGGTCGGGTAGGCTCGGACAGACCGCCCGTGCGACAGTTCACTGCCGGGAGAAGAACATGGACTTCAGCAAAATCCTGTTCGTGGGAATTCGCTCTCACGTGTTGGCGCTCGACCGCCGAAGCGGAAACGAAATCTGGACGACGAAGTTGGAGCGGGGTCCGTGGTCGTTTGACTGCTTCGTCAACGTGCTCTTCGACCGAGACAGTGTCTTTGCTGAGACTGGGGGCATGCTCTACTGTCTCGACCCAGAGACCGGACGCATCAAGTGGAAAAACCGCTTGACCGGATGTGGATACGGGATAGCGTCGCTCGCCACTGCCAACTCGTCGGCGGGAAACGCTGCACTTGTGAACCATGAAGGTACTCTTACAACGACGCTGCTCTGAGCACTCATGTATAGTGCTTCTCGAAAGTTCTTGCCGAATCACCGTGGACCCGTTTCTGGAAATCCCCCCAACCCCCTTCAGAAAAGGGGGGACCAGACGGGATCAAGTCACCCCTCCTTTACTAAAGGAGGGGCCGGGGGAGGATTTTCCCGCTACGGTGCCGCGTCCAATCGGAAATTACTTTCGAGAACTGCTATACTTGAACGTATCTGGTAGAGCGATTCACAAATACCTTTCCAGGCGGCTGTCGGTGAAGCCGTCGCGATACGCGCGCCTCTCCGCCATGGGCGTGCAAAGCCGACTCCGGATCGCTCTACTAGGCCCTTTCTTGCTCGGTAACGGCTAACCGGGTCGAATCCGGCAGGGGTGCGGCAGGCCCATGTTGGCCATTGTCCGGCGGGGTGTTCGGCACCGGGGGCATCATTATTTCTCGTGTGTGCACAAGAACGGCCGAGGTTAACCGGACGCGGCCACAACCAAGCACGAAAGTGAGCTCCCGACAACCCGAAGACCCCCACGAAATGGTCAGAACCACCCGATGTTTCAGAAGTTTTCGGAAGGGGGTTCGGGGGACAACCCTTTTTCAAAAGGGTTTCCCCCGGAAGGCTTTCTGATAAAACGTTCTTGGGGATGGGGGTCCGG
>JBFMAA010000035.1:0-46851 GCA_040755955.1 Thermodesulfobacteriota bacterium | reverse complement strand
GGGGGGTAGAAATGTAGCCAGTAACGTGGACCCTGAAGACTAAACCGAACCCAAAGTTTCCTCAATTGTGACGAGGAGATAGCCGCACGAGACTTGGTTCTCTGGAAAAAAACTTCAGGCTAGCGCATCCTGAATTACCTGCAGGGCCCAGGGATCTTCCGTGAGCAGGCGATCGATCAAAGGCTGCATGTCGTTACCTTCCATGTCAGGTTCCTTTCCTTCGGATCAGTGGTCGGACAGATATCGGCTCCAGCAGAAGTCAAGGAGGCTTCAGCTACTACAAGGACACTTGTACTGCTGGGTGAGAAACCCCCGCAAAAATGGTAACGGTGTGGTGCCCATATGCGGCCGGCATGATGCTGTGCCCCCCACTGAACACATTGGGATTGAGACCGCATTCGACGAGACTACTGGAATTCAGCCAACGTTCAGCTCATTTCCCGCCAGGGAACTTCTGAGGTCCTGAACTCGGAACGAAACACGAACAGGGAAGTCTGCGATTCCCACCATCCCTGTGAAAGCAGTTTGTAATCTTGGTTTCGCACGAAGATACGAACCGTATAGCCCGCACGACAGACGACGAAAGCAAAACGAATCACCCGGACCTCGCACATCGGCCAGTGCTCCGGATTGCATGCCTTTCATGTCCGCCCCTGTTTTTTGAAAGACGCATCGCGAAAGTCCGCGTATATACTGGTTGAAAGGCAAGTAGCTTAGCGGGGTACTGTTTACCCTGGCAAGCACGTACCCAAGGGAGGCCCCTCATACAAATCTCACACGCCCTGAAACTTGTCAAGCGTTTTGTTTCGCATGAAGAGTAAAGTCACCCGATTCCCTATCGATCACTACCCAATGCGGCCGGGAACGTCGAAGCTGAAAACTAGGAAGCACGTAACTGTCTATCCGGGGTAATTTCCCATTGCCGTCCCATCAAACCATCCCCCCGACGCCTGACATTGACTTTGGGATCGGCGCTCGCCCGATCTCATACCTGTTGTTCGGCGCGTGCCGGCACCGAAAGGCGACTTGCCAGAGCAGCAGGCAAAGCGGCCTCCAAAACGGCCGAACTGCCTGCTGAATCCGTGTGGGGGCGGCCGCGAATTGCTCCTATCCCGCGTCTACCTATCCCTTGGCGCTAGACTTCTGCTACACACACAGCAATTCATATGACCACTCCCGCCAGAGCGGCGGGCACATCCGACAGCGAGAATGGCATCCCTCAACGCCACCGCCTCTCTCAAGCCCTTTTCATAGGCATCGATTCGGCTCTCGGCCTGTTTGGCCCAGAACTCGTCGATCTCCTTGTCCGGCTTGTCCAGGCTCGCGAGGAGCTTATCGATCAGCTCGGCTCTTTGAAGCGGCTTGAGCGTCAATGCGTCTTTCAACACTTCGCTTGGGTCAGCCATTGTGGACTCCTGCAGCGGATATGCTCGATTGTGGTTGTTGGACGTGGCGGTGTCGAGAATAAGCTTCCTTGCTTCGCAACCTCCCGGGCGACGGATTTTCCGGAAACGCGCTTCAATTCACCCATACGTCGCTTCAAAAGTCGTCATAATGACTCTGGAACCTGCCGGAGGCGGGAACTCTTCGAGATACAGCTCCGTAGCCTCCTTCAGGTTGGCCACCGCTTCCTCAATGGTGTAGCCTTGGCTTACCGTGCCGACCTCGGGGCATTCCGCGACGAAGAGGTCTTCTTCCCTGTGAATAACCGCGGTGAAGGTTTGTGCAGGCATAACGTTATACCTCCGGGCCATGTCATAGACTGCTTTGACGAAGGGCTCAATCGTGGACGGCCCCGCCTGCAGCTTCGGCTCCACAAAGCCGTTTGACCACCGAATTGACGAACGTCAGCCGCCGATATGCTCCGAGTGACTTTCCGCGTGTGGTAGGCTTTGCTCCAAACGAACCTTCTCCTCAGATAACGATTCTTGGAGGAACTCAATGATATTGGTTGCAAGGGAATGCCGGCCAAAAACAGCCAATGCCGTTTCATCGAAACGAGAAATGAGCTGCGGCTCTCCACCTATCCCGGCTTGTTTCAGGACGCGGCCGAGCACTTCCTTGGGTCTGTATTTCGCGGCCGTCAGGTCAGTCTCACTTAGCTTAACTCCCGTCCCTGTCTCCAGAGCGTTGATGTCCGAAAAGAGGATGGCCTCTATCTCAGGAACCGCCAACTGAACAAGCCATAATGCCGTACCAGCGGCTGGGCGAAGCAGGTCGTTGAGAATGACGTACCGTTCACGTATTTCTTCCTCGTCAGTTGTATCGGAATCGATCACCAGTACAGTCGGTGCCTGACGTTGCGAAAGAATCGATCTGCACAAGGAAACAGCGGCGGACTTCCCATTTGCCACTACTATAGTGACCCTGTCAGCCAAATCTTTGGGAAGAAGTCTGCCGAGCAGCTCGCGGTCAGTCTGACCTTCGACAACTATGTAGCTGTTCATGAGATTGTCTCCACAAGCAAATTATAATCCGGGGCACCTTGTTCGATGTAGTGTCTGTATTTCCGTCGAAGCGCGGACCTGATCGATCTCATTTCCAGCACGTAGCCGACCTCGGCGCCCTCCCACAGGAGGATGGCTTGAGGAGCCAGAAACTGCGCAAGGGTTCTTGCCGGAGCAGTGAAGCCGCTTCGACTAATCAGCGCTCCCAGTACTCCCGCAGGCCGCCGCAGGAGCTGGTTTCGCAGTTTGGCAATCGGTTCCACGTTCACGGGCTCGGCCGTATCCTTGCATTCGAGCAAGCATGTCAGGCCGTCGTCATATACTATTCCATCGATTTGTTCGACCGTCTCCCGCGCGATCTGCACCTCAAAGGGCCAGGTAACATCTGCTCCGTCCAGATGGAACGCCCGGAGAATGAGATACTCCAGGGCCTTACCTGGAGGCCAGTCTGGGGTGTTTCCTGCTCTTATCGCTTGCCAGAGCGACTGGAGTCCGTCCCAATTCAAGGACGTGATCCGAGCGACATATTCTTCAGTCGATGACATTGACATCCGCTCCGAGTCTTGTCACTGCTCGCTCGCAGATAGGATGGTGAAGGGGAACCGCGTAAGGACCACTTCACCCCGAGCAACCGTTGGAGGCGTCACAGCGGTTCACCGTCTTCCTCAGAATAGATATCCTCGCCCGGGTCGATCCAGAAAGCGAATGAGCCCCCCTGTTCCGCTAGGCACATCAACCCCGTGGTCGGGAGGTCATCTTCCTTCACGTGCACTCCAACCTCGTCGTGCCGACGTGCCGACTCTACAAGCCGCTCAAGCTCACTCCGGGGGAGCAACGCTTTGTCGCCGATATTTTGCACATGAATGGTATCCATTCGTCCTTCCTTTGCACCGTCGCTGTGAGATACACTCAATTGTGGTGGGAAGACGGGTGGGTGTCAAGCGAATTGAACCTGCGTCGCATCACGCCCCCCCCCGTCCGCACAACGCCTCTTCCGGAGAGGCGCTTCAGTGCACTCATGCGTCGCTTCAAGAGTTGTCTTGATCTCCCTGGAAGTCGCTGGGGGGGCAATCCTCAAGATACCGTGCGTTTCACGTTCTCAGTCCCGGTCGGGAAAGGCCATGCCGCGGATGAACTCCTCCTGGAACGCCGGATGCTTGGCCAGGTCCACATATTCGATTGCACGAGCAATCTCCTGTGCTCGCCCACGCTCCTTCATCGAGAGCAAAGCCATCTGAGCTCCGACACCCGCGGCGTTGCCGACGGGCTTGATCTTAGGCCTTTCAAAGTGCGGCAACAACCCGATCCCTATGGCGCCGTCCGGGTCCACATAATTGCCGAAGGCCCCTGCCAGAAGCACTTCACGAAGGTCCCCGAACTCAATACCGAGTTCCGTCATGAGGACCTGAATACCTGCCCGGACTGCGCTCTTCGCGAGTTGCAGTTCCCGAACGTCTTTCTGGATGAGGTAGATCTTCCGAGACTTGCGTCCATTCTCTCCTTCAAAGAGAAGGAATGCCGCCTGCCCTCTCTGCCTGGTCAGGCGGTGGGCCAGAGGCGAGCGGCCGACTTCCGCTTTCGTCAACAGACGGCCGCTGGGATCGATGATCCCTTTGCGTCTCAGTTCGGAGACCGCGGCCACCAGCCCCGAACCACACATGCCCACGGCAGGATAGTCGTCGAGGGTGTGGACGTGGACCTGATCCTCCGCATCGATGGCCACTGCGTCAATGGCTCCGCTTGAGCCGGTCATCCCGTACGCGATGTGACTACCTTCAAAAGCGGGACCCGCGGCGCAGGATGTGGCAACGAGCCGGTCACGGTTCCCGAGAACCACTTCCCCGTTGGTGCCGAAATCAATGGCCAGCTTGATCGAGCGGCTCTCATGAAGCCTCGTTGCCAGCACGACAGCCACCGTGTCGCTGCCCATGAACCCGGAAATGAGGGGAGGTAGATAAATGCGGCCTTGAGGATGGATGGCGAGCCCTACCTCTCTCGCGGGAACCGTGAGCCCCTCGCGTATCACCGGTTGGTAAGGAAAACGGGACAAGCTCGCGGGGCGTATGCCCAGCAGCAGGTGGTGCATGGTGGTGTTGCCCACTGCGCATATTTCGTAGATGTGCTCCCTGAGTGCGCCGGCTTTGCGTGCGGTTTCTGCCGCTATGTCATTGAGAGCCGCGGTCACGGCATCCTGAAGCCGTCTCAACCCCCCACCCTCAAATGCCCCGAACTGGATGCGGGAGACCACGTCCGCGCCGTAACGTATCTGGGGATTCGGGCAGGCCGCGTAAGAGAGCCGCTTTCCTGAAAGTAGGTCCGCCAGATAGCCCACAATGGTCGTCGTGCCCACATCAACGGCCAATCCGAGAACGCGCTCGCCGGCGGTTCTTTCCAAACTTACCGCATTGCCGTCAAGCGTCAGCAACGCCAGTTCGCCGGCAGCGGAACCCCTGCCTTGCGCGAGCTGTCTGAGAAGGTGCAACGTCGGACTCAGACGTGTCCCCTCACCGCGATCCATTTCCGTGAGAAAAGCCTCCCAGCAGAGGTCTTTGGGAGGCTTCAAAGCCAGGTCCGGGAAACACGTTCTTTTCAGTGAGGGATCAGGTTTGAGAGACCTGGGCATCCCTTCCACCAGGATCTTGATATGGCCCTCCACCGAGCCGGGCGGCACGAGGATCTCGGCGGGCCTGATCATCTGGGCCTGACAGGCCAGGCGGATCCCTTGGCGCAGCTCTTTAGGAGTCAGAGACTCCTTTTCAGCCTCGGTGATCGGGCTCAGTCCGTCTTTCGCGATGATCCTGCATTTCCCGCACCGACCTGCCCCTCCGCAGTCACTCCGAAGGCTGATCTTCGCAGCGGTAACCGCAGACAGTAGGCTGCTCCCTTCCGTGACATGAGCCACTCTTCCAAAGGGCCGGATGATCAGTTCCATGGGTCGATCCTGCCGCAAAGCCGTTTCGCGACAAAGAAGGCAGGAGATGTTTCCCGCATCCCCTGCCCGGGTTCGATCAGGAGACCGTGAAGAACGAGGACCCTCCTGGAGGGCAAACGTTCACCCTAAACAGCGTCGTGCCCCTTTCTCCATCGTTGGTCGGTAGCCGTTCCGCCCTTGAGCAATCGTTGAAACGGCTTGTGGCACGCGCCCGCTGAACGGTTACCTCAGAGGTATTTGCCTGGCGGCGGTTTGTAGGTCCAGAGCGAGGCGCAAATGATCGCCGAGATAAACGCGGCTATGATCCAGAACCAGAAAGCCGACGCCCAGCCGTAGTGATCGCAGAGCCAGCCGCTGAAAATCCCCGTGAAGCCGGCCCCAACATAGCCGAAAAAGTCGATGAAACCTGCCGCAGCTCCGGCGGCTTTCCTGGTTCCGAAGTCCATTGGGACCGCGCCCACGAGAATCACCTGGGTTCCAAGGACACAGAACCCGATAAGCCCCAGGGTGACGAAGCTCAGCACCCAGGCTCCCTCCGGGATGCCGTAATAGAAGAAGATCGCCAGGAATCCCAGAAGCCCCATCATGATCGCCGAGATCGGTGCTCGTCTGGATTGGAACCAGTAGTCACTGGCCCATCCCGCAAACACGGCTCCGGCTATGCCGAACGCAGGCATGGCTACCGCGGTGTACGCGGCCTTGGCGATGCCGGCCTTTTGCACCTCAAAGAGGTACGTAGGGGCCCACAAGAGGAACCCATAACGGATGATGTCCACGCAGAAAAAGGCCCACGAAACAGCCCAGACCCTGGGGTTGGCGGCGGTTTGACGCAACGTGAACGCGAAGCCCGCGTGTTCTTCCTTCTCGGTCTTCGGTTTGATGGTGGCCTTGATCTCCTCGATGGACTTTCCCGCGAATTCCCCGTGCTGCTCATACACTTCGATAGGAGGCAGGTTTGCGTCCTCAGGCCTGTTCTTGCCGAAGAACAGGTTCAAGAGACCAATGGACGCGAAGATGATCGGCGCGGCAATAAACGCGCCTCGCCACCCATAATGAGCCACCATGTATCCTGCCAGCAGCCAGGCCATGACATTGCCGAACTGGTAACACGCGCCGTAGATTCCCATCCGTTTGCCTCGGGCCTTCGGTGGGAACCACTGGGAGAGCGTCTTGATGCAGTTCGCCCATCCTCCCGCCTGAACGAACCCGTTCAAGGACCACACCAGTCCCATGGCCAAGAGCCCCAGGGCTGCCGCGGGTCCCATCAGAAGATTCATCAGGGCGGAAAGCACGATTACCGTGAAGAGGTAGATCCGGGAAGAAAACCGCTCCGCCAATTGACCGTGCACGAACTGACCGACCGCGTAGGCCCAGAACAGGCCCGTGCCTATTGCGCCCAACTGGGCTTTGGACCATCCGAACTCCTTGCCGATGTCCGGAATGGCCACTGAGTAGTTCACCCGGCAAAGATAGAAAGACCCGTAGGTAATCCACAAGATGATGAAGACCCTATTGCGCCAGTAGGAATATCCCTTGTCCCACTCGGCCCAATGCGCCTTTTCCTCTTCCGTCACCGCAACGCGTGGTTCTGCCATGGCTCTATCTCCTCATTGTGTGGGGACCGTTGAAAAAAAACCTGTACGAAAGGCACTCACCTCCTTCCAAGCCGTGTGGATGCGTCCTGCAAGCTACTCGAGCCTATCTTCCCGATGAGCTTTGATGTAGTTCAGACAGAACTGATCACCGTTGAGAAGCGTCTCGGCAGCCTGTTTGGCGGCCATGGTTCGTTTGTCCAGGGGATTTACGATGGCTGCGTCAAGTCCCGCTTCCACTGCCAGCACGAGAACAGTCCGGTTGATCAGGCTTCGCCGCGGCAGCCCGTACGACATGTTGCTCAACGCGGCAACCGTTTTCACCTGGGGGAACGAGCGCTTGAGTTGCCTCAAGGTTTCCACCAGAACAAGGGCGTTCCTCGTATCCACGGACACGGGCATGACAACCGGGTCGAAGAACAGCCGTTCCGTGGGAATGCCAAAACTCGAGACGCCATCGAGAATCCTCTCCGCAATCTTGACCCGGCCCGCGGGTTCCGCGGGAATACCTTTCAGGTCCGAAAGCATGCCGATGATGCCGCAATCATACTCTTTCGCCACCCCCAGGATTTCTTCCCACCGCGAAGAGTCTCCGTTGATGGAGTTGAGGATTGCCCTTCCCTGATGATGCTTCAGGGCCGCCCTGTGAACCGCGGGATAGGCCGAGTCGATACACAACGGCAGCCCGGTTTCGGCCTGAACCAAAGGGACCAGCCACTCGATGTCCTCTGCCTCTTCCTTGGGATAGATACGGAGCCCCGAATTGACTTCCAGGTAGTCCGATCCCTGCGCCTTCTGGCGTTTGGCCAGATTTCTGATGAAGGACTCGTCTCGGTTGAGCACGGCCGTTTCGACCAACTTGATGGAGGTGTTGATGTTTTCGCCGATGATAATCACAGGATGTCCCCTTCCGGATCAGTAGGCGCCAAACTGATGGTACGCCTCGAAGAGCGCCGCGACGTTCTCGATGGGGGTGTCGACCTGGATGTTGTGGGCGGTACAAATAATGTATCCGCCTCCTTGTCTGGCCGAGTCCATGGCGTACTTCACCATCTCTCTCACGTCTTGGGGTGTGCCCAGGGGAAGGGTGTGCTGGATGTCCATACCTCCCTGGAAGGCGATATCCTTGCCGAATTCTTTCTTGAGTTGCTTGATGTCCATGTTGGTGGCCTTCGGTTGCAGGGACTGGAGAATGTCCAGACCGCATTCGATGAATTCCGGTATGAACTGCTTGACGTCCCCGCAGGTGTGGTACATCACCGGTATCCCATACTGATGGGCTATGTCGATGTAGGTCTTGAAGCCCTTCTTGAAATACCGCCGCCACATGTCGAGGCTCAGTAGCGGTCCTGTCTGGCCGCCGATGTCGTCGCCCATCATGAAGATGTCGATTTCCCCTCCCGCGGCGCCAAAGACCCTGTGGTCGTACTCGACGAAGTACTTTATGATGTGATCCCGGACTGCTTCCACAATGGACGGATTCAGTGCCAGGTCCACGAAGGTTTGCTGGACACCGCGCAGGTACATCATGGGTTTGAGTTGCGCGGTCCTGTCGAGCCGGTCACCCACATTAATGACGCAGTACTGCGGATGAAACACCGCGCAATCCTGTTTCACCTTGGAGTACTCCCACCAGTCAGGACTGGCCCAGCGCTCGTACTGCTCGATTTCTTCGACGGTTGCCATGGGTTCCAACGGGGACTCCGCGACCTCGGAGTAAGTCCCCTCGTGGTCGGTCCCTCTTCCATAGACCACGGTCTTTCGACGGACTCCCCAAAGGTCTTCCACCGTGCCGTCCGGATACTTCTTGAAGCTTTGGCCGACATAGCTGGGGCCATAGTTGTTCCGGAAATCCACGCCCAGGAATGCAAGCAGTTCGTCGTAATCCTCGCAGCCGAAGTATTCGATGGTTCTCTTTTGGATCTCCGGCGTCATCCAGTTGTCTATCGGAACCCGGTCGGGCTCTTGATGTTTTACCGACATCAACGCGCGCTCACGATGGCTCATCCTTTCGTTCTTGTACCTGAGCTCGTTGATGCGAGCACGCCGTTGCTGAAAGATCGCGTCTTCCTTCATGGCCGCCTCCTCTCTTCTCCGGTTGCCGGGTTATTTGGCCCGCAAACTCCTTGCTTGACGTACGCCTGCGGGAGCATCCGCGCCGTAACCGTCGGCCCCGATCATGTCGCAGAACTTCTGGTCTATGGGAGCGCCGCCGATCAGGACTTTCACCTGAGCTCTCAAGTTGGCATCCTGAAGAGATGCGATGACCTCTTTCATCGCCAATCGGGTAGGGGTGTAGAGGCAGGAAAGGGCCAGGATGTCTGGTTTCTCCTCTCTCACCGCGTCAGTGAACTTCTGGGCGGACACGTCGATCCCGAGGTCGGTCACTCGGAAGCCGGCGCCGGTCAACATCATGGAGACGATGTTCTTGCCCACGTCGTGGACATCGCCTTCCACAGTCCCGATAACCACCTTGCCGATCGGGGGAATGTCGGTTCTCTCCAAGAGAGGCCTCAGCAACCCGAGAGCTTCCTTCATGGCCATTCCGGCGAGAACGAGCTCGGGCACGAAGATCTCTTGCCGTTCGTATTTCCCCCCAATGATCTCCAATCCGGCGACCAGTCCGCGATCAAGGATTTCCATCGGCGCCACGCCATCTTGCAGAGCGGTCTGCGTCAGGCTTTTCACCCGTTCAATGGAAAGTCCGACGAGCGCCTCTTCAATCTGCTTGCAGATATCCATCGGTTGTCCCTCCCATCATTATTCTTGTGTGCGGATGTGCGCTCCCAACGGCCTAAGCGGTTGCCGGAGCAAATGTGCGACTCCCGCCTCCACGCCAGCTTTGCGGGGCGGGCTTTTCAACCTATCTACGGCTTAGGAACTGTGGCAACCGGTATGAGCGAGTTGCGGAACTGCTTCCCAGTGACCTGGAAACCCGGAAGTCCGGCTTCCGGGCAGGCACGGCGCGAGACGGCGCCTTCGCTAACATGCGAGCGCCGGGTCGGAAGTGGTGGTTACCCCTGGAGACAAGGTGTTCCCTGATCAATCCCAATATTAACCTAAAGCACAATCTTGAGCAAGAAATAAGCCAATCTTACGACAATAATTCCTCGCGGCAATCCCCATTACAATCCCATCACTTACCCTCGCCTCCTCGATAGAGAGAAGCCCGTGCCCGACTGCACATAGTGTCAGAAATTTTTATGCTTTGCTGGTGAAGCATTCTTGCACAGGCAATCTGTCGCTCCGAGCCTCGAACGGCCTCTCCTTCTCCACGTGATCTCCGGCGAGTTTGCACTGTTTTTTGGGTGACATGACGCGCCAAAGGCCGTAATATGGGAACATTGCCGCGTCCGGCCGCGACCACCGAAAGGAGCACCCCAGATGACCGACGTGTTTGCACAGTTGGCACACAAACTCGACCAAATGCCTAACGGCTTTCCCCCCAGTCCCGGCGGGACCGAGCTCAAGATACTGCGGAAGATCTTCTCCCCGGAAGAAGCCGAAATGGCCCTGAAGATCCGGCCCATACCGGAAACCGCGGAAGCCATCGCACAACGGGTGGGCAAATCCATCGAGGAGATGCAGACCGTCCTCGACACCATGGTGAAGAAAGGACAGATCGGCTCGGCAAGGATGTTCGGAAACCAGGTCTACATGACCGTGCCGTTTGTGGTAGGCATATTCGAGTTTCAGCTTCCAAGGCTCGACAAGGAGCTCGCTGACCTGATGGAGGAGTACGCACCCAGTCTCATGGCGACTCTCGGAACCCACGCGCCCGCGCTCATGAGGGTGGTCCCCATCAACGTGAACCTGAAAGCCCAGCAGACAGTCCTCACGTACGAAGATGTGAAGAAGATGTTCGAAAAGGCCAAGGCCATACAAGTGGTCGATTGCATCTGTGCCAAAGAAAGGGGGCTGCAAGGCCACCAATGCTCGCACACGTCGGAGAGGTGTTTCGCTTTTTCAAGTCACGAGGGGGCTTTTGACAAGTACCGCACGGGGAGACTGGTCTCGAAGGAAGAAGCACTTCAAATCATGGAGAAATGCGAGCAGGAAGGCCTGGTTCACTCGACCTACAACGTCGAGAAGGGACAGATGTTTGTGTGTAATTGTTGTTCTTGCTGCTGCGGCATACTCAGAGGCATGAAACAGTTCAATGCGCCGTACCTTCTCGCCAAAAGCAATTTCGTCGCGTCGATAGACGAGGAGAAGTGCATATCCTGCGGTGTCTGCGCGGAGGAACGATGCCCGATGGACGCAATAATCGAGCAGGACGGACTCTACAAGGTTCAGCCCGAACGTTGCATCGGGTGCGGGGTCTGCACTCCAACCTGCGATGCCCAGGCAGTGACCCTTGTCCGCAAGCCCGAATCCGAGCTCGATGCGCCGCCACAAAACGTGATAGACTGGTACGGCAAACGTGCAGAGAGTCGCGGTATTAAGATCATGATCGACTGAACGGGCAGAAAGCGAGGGTTCAGGAGTTCACCGCAGAGACCCAGGGGACGCGAAGAGGAAGAAGAGAACAACAACCCGTTTCGTCGGCTCGGCCTCCCGCTGCTCACGCACCGGGCTACTCTCTGTCGCCCCTCTGGGGCTCTGCAGCCGCAGGTTTGGTCCCGGACGAAAGAAAGTAGCTCGTCGCTGAAGCGTCCGGCTATTTTCAGTCGCCCCTGCGGGCTTGGGAAGGCTGGCGTCCCGGAGGGACCTTTGATAATAGCCGTGCCCTTCAAGGCCGGGCGCGGCAGTAAGGAACCCCAAGTTAGCGCTTCTCAGAGGTCTGAAGGCCTACGCGCACGTCACGCGGCAGTCATTTGGTACTGAGTGTAGCTCCCCTTGAGTTTCTGCAGCGCGGCCCGTTCGATTTGGCGGGCTCTCTCCCGAGTGACGCCGAAGTGCCTGCCCAGTTCTTTCAGAGTGAGCGGCTCATCAGCCAGAATCCGCTTTTCTATAATGTACTTCTCCCGTTCGTTGAGACTCTCCATTGCCTTGTTCGCCCACTTCTTGAGGCCCTGGTGCTCTTGCAGAGAGCTGAGGGCCGCTTCTTGATCCGGCGTGTCATCCGGCAGGGTGTCCGCGAACGAGTCCCGAGACAGATCACCCATGAGATCGTCCAATGAAAGGTCATGGGCCTTCAAACGGTACTGCATGTGCAGCACCTCCTCCTCGGTGACGTGAATCCGGTTGGCCAACTTGGACACGTTTTCCCTGTGATTGTCCGGGTCCGTGGCCTCGGGGAGGTCCGAAATTCTGTAGAACAGCTTGCGTTGCGCCTGGGTCGTACCTATCTTCACCAGAGACCAGCTTCGAATGATAAAATTCTGCATGTACGCTCTGATCCACCACACCGCGTACGATATGAGACGATACCCCTTGGTCGCATCGTATCGCTCCACGGCTTTCATGAGGCCGATGTTGCCTTCCTGGATCAGGTCCATCATTCTCGCACCATAGTGCCGGTAGCTCAGGGCGACCTTGATCACGAATCTGAGGTTCGAGGTTACCAGCATCTGACCTGCGACCAGATCACCTTTCTCCGAATAGCGTAGTGCGAGCTCCGTCTCTTCTTCGCGGCTGAGCACGGGGTAGTCTTCGATTTCTGACAAGTAGAGTTGCAGTCCGTTCATATCTGCAGAGGAGTTCATGACATCACCTCTTGAATGCGCGTAGATACATCAACTAAGTCATATGATGCACCCGCGTGAAAAAGGTTCCATTTTTGTTCCATACCCACCGTCTCCGCCGGCATTGTGCGTGGACCTCTGAGTTCGCTTGACGACATATCTAAGCAAGATGTGTACCATCTCTGAGGTGGGAG
This sequence comes from Thermodesulfobacteriota bacterium, assembly GCA_040755955.1. GTDB lineage: Bacteria > Desulfobacterota > Desulfomonilia > Desulfomonilales > Desulfomonilaceae > JBFMAA01. The sequence continues at coordinate 34,059 of JBFMAA010000035.1, read as the reverse complement.
GATCAGTCCCTCCCCCGCCCTGGCTCAAGAGTAGATTCGTTGCGGGTTGTCTGACTTTGTCACGACGGACGACGAAGACTGGGGCAGGGATCTGGGTGTGTGGAAAACACCCAATCAGAGGGGATGTGTGGAGCGAAATCGCTCGTCAGGTCACGCGACGAGTCGGGAAACGGGATCCAAAGCCGTTCCTGTCACCGAGCGATAGCGACCCGACTCGCGCACGTAACGGGTCTTTTCCGCCCCCCCAGGAGAGGCGGTTGTTCAGGTAAGAGAGATGCTATGCGTCTGTCCCGAAATGACTGTGCCAACCGGCCCCGCCTTCGGCACACGTGCGAGCCGAGGAAGGCTGACGCGATTATTGGCAGCGGCTCCCAGCCGCCCCCGGATCGTGGTCCGGGGCAGGCACCGGAGTCCAGGTCCCGCAGGAAAGACTGGATTCCGGCTTCCACCGGAATGACGGACGCAACCTCCTGCGTCCTGGGCTCGGAGGGTGGGATACCTATTCTGAGACGGACACTATTGCTTGCACGACTGAGTGAGGTTCAACCGAGCCTCCGGGTTGGATCGTCAAGACCCGCCCGGCGACGTGGAGGGCGTGGTGGTCGTCGTCTCCGTCGGGGTGATCGTCGTCTCGGTCGAGGGAGAGGTGTCCGAGGTTCCGGTTACTACTGTGGGTGTCGTGTCCAAATCAGACTCCCCGGCCATCTTCTCCCTGAGTTCTTGCAGCTTCTTCAGCAGCTCCTTCAGGAGTTCCAACTGTGAGACCACATCCGAGCGTACCTGGCGCATTAGGGCTTCCAAGCGCACCCGCTGCGGATCCGAGGCGTTCGCTCCCGTCGTTTCGTTGAGCTGTTCCTGGTAATTCGAGAGGATTTCCACCTGCCTTGCAAGCGTCTCCTCCGACGCGGCGAGCTTCGCTGCAAGGCGCATCCTCAGCAGGCTCATGCTTGATTTGGCTTGTTCCTGCGCCCGATTCGCCCTCTCGGCCATGATGGCTACTTGATTCTTCAGGCTATGCATCGACGAACCAGGCATCACCATGTCCAAAGCGAACACGACCTGGCAAGACATCACCATTACCGGCAATGTGACCAATCCGAGCAATATGGACCGCATGCTACACACTCCTGATCGCGGCCGAATTCCAACATGTAATTATATACCAGATAAAACAATGTGATACAACAAAAATATCGAGTGAAAGGTAGGTGGTTGTGTCTCGTGTGGACAGTTGCGGCAACTTTCACCCTCCCCTTGCCCCTCCCATCAAGGGAGGGGAATGGCAAACCCCCGTTCCCTGAAGGGAGGGGATTAGCAAACCCTTTTCCCTGGTGGGAGAGGGAATGGCAAACCCTTTTCCCTGGTGGGAGAAGGAATGGCAAACCCTTTTCCCTGGTGGGAGAGGGAATAGCAAACCCCCTTCCCTGAAGTGAGAAGAATGGCAAACGCCCTTCCCTGACGCGAGAGGGAATAGCAAACCCCCTTCCTTGAAGGGAGGGGAATGGCAAACCCCCTTCCCTGAAGGGAGAGGGGGAGTTGTCGGCTCCGGGAATCCCGCTTCTGCCCTGCTGACGATGCTATGACCCGCCTGACGCGGCTGATCATCACCTGAAAGACTCCATGCGTTCATGATTCGATTTGCCCTTGACGTCCGAATATGCTGAGGATAGGCTCAACCGCGGGACAGGCTCGGCAATTCCGTTGCCCCGGAGAGGATGGACGGGAGCATGCATCTTAGTCGGCTCATCGTTGGCGGCTTCAAGTCATACTCGGAGCCGGTGCAGGTGGACTTCGGCGATCAGATCGCGGTCATGATCGGCAGTAACGGGGTCGGCAAGAGCAACGCGCTCGACGCGGTCCTGTGGGCGCTTGGGGAAGACGATCCCACACGTCTCCGAAGTCGCGACAGGGAAGACCTCCTCTTCGCGGGGACTGAGACGACACCGCCTGCGGATCAGGCCTCGGTCGTGATGGCATTCGAAGAGGATGGGGAGGAGTTCACGGTCTCCCGGACGCTGGACAGGTCCGGTGAAGAAGGCTTCTCCGTCAAGGGGATTGCCCCACACAGCCTGGCCGCGCACCGCGAGGCATTGCACGCGGCAGGCCTCGGAAACGGGCGATCCAATGTGATTCGCCAGGAAGAGCTCACCGACTTCTTCGGGAAGACCGCGGCACAACGCCGAGAGTACTTCGCGGGATTCGTTGCCGGCCCACAGGAACTCGATGCCGTGAACAGCCGCTTCGAGGAGTTTCTTGCCGCGCTGATCCCCGGAACCCGCGGCCGAATCATCGCAGAAAACGGCCTGGAAAGCATCGACGTGACGGTCAGATTCCCCGGCAAAGGGGAGAAACACGGGACCCTCCTGTCCGGCGGCGAGCGGGCGGTTACCGCGTTGGCCATGAAGCTCGCGCTGTTCGAGTCCCGCCCCAGTCCCATGTACCTCCTCGACGAGGTGGAACCTTCCCTCGACTGGGCCCGCAACTCAAACGTGCAGGGCTTGCTCAAGGAAGTTTCCCGTGATCGCCAGTTGATCATGGTGACCCACCTTCAGAGCACGATCCAGATCGCCAAGACCGTGCACGGAGTCCGAGTTCGGCCCGACGGATCGAGTTGGCTAAAGTTCCACTTCGTTATGGACGAGCGTTTGTTCAAAGTGTACCGCTGCTGCGGGTAGGTCCTACAGTCCCAGACTCAGCCGGTAACGTACCTTCACCTCCTGGTCCTTGGGAACCCCCACATCGAAACGGATGGTGAACGCGTCCACCTTCTCGTACTTGTGGGAAGAGCTGAGGATCTCCCATTGGCCGAACAGCGGTTCCACCAACCCGACCGTGACGTCTTGCGCGGTGTTGTTTCGCAAGGTGATTTCCCACTCCGATTCGTGGACTCTGTTTGAGATCCCCTTATAGTCCGTTTGTATCCTCTCGGCCTTGATATCCCTGGCGGTGCCTATGTTGAGGTTGATCTCACCGTCCTTGGGAGTGTGCTTGATGCCCACCGTCGCGACGCGCTGCCGTGTCGATCCTTCATCGTGTCTGTATAGCCTCACGGACCCCGCGGGAAGGTCAACCCCGAGCTTGTGCTCCTTGGCATTCTTGAATCGCAGGTACGTGTTCACCGGCTGCTCGCGATCCTGCGGGACAAACCGTTTGGTGAAGAAGTCCTTGAGGATGGCTTTTCGCCGTTCGGAGACTTCCTCGGCGGCTTTGCCTCCTTTTGCTTCGGCAAACCACGCACGCTGAGGCTCGGCCTGATGCTCTTGCGAACCCAAGGGGTATTGGGACTGCGGCGGCACCAATCCCCGCAACACCGCTTCGCTGACACGGTGCACGATATACTCCTTCTTGATCGGCACCCCGACCGCGTCGACAAGATTCACCTGTTTGATCTGCTTCTGTCTCACAGTGGTCTTTTGCGGCAGGTCGTAGACGTGGTAATCCGGCAGGGATTGCCTTGAGCCGTCGTTCTGGTCGAAGCTTGCCGACGGAGCACCTTGCTGAGGCATCGGCTGCTGCGGGTAGTACGGCTGGGGGGCGCTCTGCGGATACTGCGCGTATTCCTGGCTCTGGGTCTGCGCCGCGGGATGCATCCCGGGAGAGCGAAATTGCGGTTCCGGCGGCTTTCGAGCGAGGAGTCTGAAATGGGCTTCCTTGAACAGGGCTCCACTCTTGTTGTTCAGGTTGATCCATCCGACCATGTCGGCCGAGTTGTCGTCCTTGCGCAGGACCAGTACGTAGTCCGCGGACCACGCTATCTTGCCCGTCTCGTAGGAGACCGCGATCTTCTGAGGCGCATCGGTCTCGTTCGCGTAGCGCCACACAAGAGTAGGACCGGTGATGAGATTTCCCGGCAGCCTGGGCAGGACTTTGGTGCCGGGATGTCCGAGGTAGATCTCGTCTCCGATCTGAAAGACCTGCCCGCCGCGGTTGCTCAGCAGAACCGCGTCCACGGTTTCCTTCCGGTCTTTGAGCCAATTGGACTCGATGATCTTCATCTTCTGCCCGACGTACTTGTCGAGCAGCTTCGTCTGATTCATCAGGCCGTGCTCATAGCTTTGCTCGAGCACAGAGAAACTGGGGGGATTGTGTAGTGATTTCACATGTACGCTGTATGGTTTGAGAGCGGACGCAACCCCCTCACACATCAATTCTCCCTTTCCTTTGGGGAGCGTGACCTTACGCACGTCTTCGACAAGACCGAGGTTATTGCCGTACACGGTGACATCGAGCCCCACCTGGTCCTCGATGCCGCATTTGTGCACGGTTTGGCTCTGGGCTATCCCGCAACACGCCATGACGATAGCCACGCAGGCCACCACGAAACGCACGCTCATGAAGATTCCCTCCTTGCTTCGTAGCCGATGAGAAATGCAATGTCCGGTTCCGGTGGAGCCGGAACGTGATCCGTACGAAGGTCATTCGACGCGAAACAGCCGCTCGTTTTCGCCGGGAGGAGTGATGAATAGCTGAAGCTCCGGCGGCCCGACGGCATACCAGCAGTCGAGAAAAAGCTCGTGGCGGCCGACCTTAAGCGACACCTGCCCGGATTTCTCCCACAGGCCGCCGGATGACTCGCCCTGCACCACGAGCTTGTCGCTGACAATGAGTCGGGCTCCGTGCGGCGTGACGATCCGGAACCGGTAAGCCCCCTCTTCGTTCTCGGCGAGTCGGAACTTCACGACAAATCTCAGGCCCAGCCAGTCCCGGTTCAGCGAGACTCCGTTAGCGATGCCTTCCGACGCATCGAGCGGGAGCGTCACGCTTTCGGTGCAGCACATGTCCGCCGCCTTCAGCTCGTTGAAGTTGGGCAGCCTCCGTGTCTCCGGCTCGAGCAAGTACATATACACGGGGATGAAGCATTGCCCTTCAGGGACGTTCGCTGCGTCACCAGTGCGTCGTCGCGGGGCGTCCTTGGCTCCGGCCGCACCGCCACGTTCGAGGATCTCTTTGGCAGCCCCAAAATCGGCACGTTCCGCGGCTTTCTTGAGTTGCTCGCCGACCGAATCCGCGGCCGAGTCGCCTACCATCACACACCACCAGACTACGCCCAAGACCAACACTGCTGCCGACCCCAACGCAATGATCGTTTGCACAATGTGGGGCTTCATCGATTCCTCCCCGGCAGAACAGTTCCGTAAACGCCCTTACACGAAAACCGAATCCAACTTCGCTTGCTCTCGGGCTCCATATCTTTCAGGCCGTGCCGGCCGTTTCGCGATGTGAATGCACTGTGGGAGCATGCGAGCGGATCATGCTATTCGCTGCGGCTCAAGCGCCGGCTCCGCGGTCTGAACAGGCCAAACGGCCCAAGACCGGAGCGCATCAGTCGAGGATATACCACTCTCGGCCTTTGAACCTGAAAATGCGTCTGTGGAAGGGCGGCCCGCAATAATACATCAGGCGAGCGCTATCGCCGTCAAAGAAGTAAAAGAACGTGCCGGCGCTCACCGTGTAATTGGCCCTTGGAATTGCGTCCAGATACTCCGGGACCAATTCCTGAAGCGACTTGGGATAGCTGCCCTTGTGGTCGTGAAATTTGTCTATGGCTGCTACGAGGACCTCCGCCCTTTGTTCCGCAAGGCGATTGTTTAGGGAAAAGCTCACGAATATCGCTGCCACCATCACCAAGTATACAAGCACCTTCTTTGCGCAAAACACCTCCATTTCGCGGTTTTCCTTGATCGCGTGGTACAGAGTCGCAGGTATCAACCAAAAAAACAACGCGAAGGCTGTCGCTACAGCTATGGAAGGCAGGTTGAGGACGATCGCATCCAGGGCGAACAGACATGACGCCACAACGATGGTCTTCCACAGGGATTTTCGCGCCTTCGCGCCCTCTCCCGTCTCCGGCAATACCTCTTGATTCATCGGACCTGACCCCGTTGTCACATTTATGAGACTTCCCTTGTACTACTGTGGTTGAATGCCTCGTTTTCGTGACAAGAACCGTCATGGCTTGCCGCCACAACCAAGCATGAAAGTCACCGCCCGACATCCCGAGAACCCGCGGCATGGTCAGAACCACCCGATGTTTCAAAAGTTTTCGGAAGGGGGTCCGGGGGACAACCCTTTTTCAGAAGGGTTTCCCCCGGAAGACTTCATGGGAACACCTTGAATGGTGAGCACCATCCCATATTCTATAGTGCCACGCGCTGAGAATTGCGGGAACTTACACCCTCCCCTAACCCCTCCCATCAAGGGAGGGGAATAGCAAGCCCTGTCGCCTAGTGGTTGTAGGGAAGGGAGAGTGGGTTTGTGTCTGCTTTCACGGTCCCGCGAATTTCAAGGCGCGTGACTATAAGAGTTTTCGGAAAGGGGTCCGGGGGCGGCTGGGAGCCGCTGCCAAATTCGCGTCAGCCTTCCTCGGCTCGCACGTGTTCCTATGGCGGGGCCGGCTGGCACCCCATCTTACAGGCGTTTCGCTCGCAAGGAAGGACTTTCATGCACGGATCGATCTCTCGCCTGACATTCCGCGTTCGGGGAAGCTGATCCGAGGTTGGAGATTCGGAAGCCGGGATTGCCGAACTCGTTTTGCCCAAGCACCCGAGCTGCCTATTCGAGGCCGACGCCACCGGCGCTCATTTGAAACTGGCACTCGATCGGAAGGCTGTGAAGAAGTGCACGAAACGTAATGGACAACCAATCACTTACGGAGATTGCACTGGTCTCGGCGCCCTTGAAACCGGACAGGCCCACACGGACCGCAACTAAATCGAGCGGGTCTTCGGAGAGATGAACGACCCCTCAACCGTCGTTTTCTGGGCGGTCCGGACCTCGATGAACCAGAGGATTGCGGCCGTGTGCTATTTCTCGGCAGCCTTTCGCTGGTCCTTGATTTTGATGAACAGCGTGGCGTCTCGTTGAGGCTTAAAATCGCTTACTTCAATCCTGACCACATGTTCGGAGCGCAGTTTGTGGCTGCGTGGGGCTTTGAGCTCCGCGTCAAAATACTCTGTCCCACCGATTTCCGAACCGTCCACCGTGAAGAGGGCCTTGCCGATGCTGTCCTTCCAGAGAGAACCGGTTCCCACGATGTACTCGGCATAGTCGCCACCGTAAACAGCTACGACGGGATAGTTGACCTCGTACACGACGCGAATGATCGTCGTTGCGTGTCCGGGGAAAGTCACCTGCCCTGCAAGCCACTCCCTGCGGTCTTTGGTAAAGGGGACCTTCTTGCCGTCAACCCACGCATGGAACTGGATGAAGTTCGGATAGTCCCAACCGTCAGGCATTTCACGTTCTCGACCCTTCGGAAAATCGACCCATTCCGTCGTCGCCTCTCCCGAGTTGAACATGTGATACACCCCCTCCACCGCATATGTGCCTTTGCCCAGGCGGATCGTTACTTCCTCGGCTTCCATTCGAATGGTCTTATGAGGCGACCTCGCAGCGACAGTTCCTCCGGCCAATGGTTCAGGTGCCGGGTTCGCTTCAAGCATACACGGACAGGAAAGGACCCCGGTCAACAACAAGGTGAGACAGATTCCGGAACCGCGTGCCATGGGATTACCTCCTCGATTGACTGACGAACTGGTCATTGGTGATCCTGCGAAGGGGCTCATTTTGGGTCGCTTGGCTTCAGACCACGTGCCTTGAGCAGTTCAAGGATTTCCTTGTAGCCGCTTTGGGCAGATGCTTGCCCGAGACTGTGGGGTTTCAAGTCCCCGTCGAGTTGAGCGCCTTTTTCAAGAAGGGCCTTCACTATTGCTACATCCCCCCTCTCGACAGCCCGTACGAGAGGAGCCTCACCAGCTCCGCGTTTCCAAGCAACACGGCACATATGAGAGGTGTTCTGCCGTCATTGAGCTTGGCGTCTACCGTAGCACCCTTTTGAAGCAGCAGTCTCACCAGTTCGGAATGCCCAAAGCTCACTGCCCAGGCGAGCGCCGTGGAGCCGTCCCCCTTTAGCCTTGCATTGACGTCGATGCCGTGTGTCACGAGCAGTCGTGCCACTTGACGGCGCCTTGCATCATAGCCTGTCGGTCGTTCCTTGTTTCCGCCTGAGACCCTATCCCGCCTTTCGAATATAGGCAAGGCCTTAAGGTCATTAAAGTTTGTCCCTCCACATAGGAGCCGAATGAGCGCGTTTGAACCGTCCGCCATAGTCGCATGAGCGTCCGCTCCGCTGTCCAAAAGGAGCTTAACCGCCTCTACGTTATACACAACGGCGAACTGCATGAGTGCAGTCTTGCCTTTCGCCCATATGCCCGAGTTCTTTGCGTTGACGTCAGCACCTTTCTCTATGAGCATTTTCGCCACCTCAAGACAGTCCTCTACCCGATAACGGTCGCCGGGGCCAAGGGAGAATGTCTGCCTTTCGGCAGAGGCCATGAGGGCGGTCTGCCCGCTCGTGTCCCTTGCGTTTACATCGGCCCCATTTTCCAAGAGGAATCGTGTCATCCCAACTTTGGCTAATTGGGCGGCATCCATAAGGGGAGTTCTCCCGTCCATGCTCTTGCCATTGACGTTCGCTCCTTTCTCGACAAGCAGTTTGACCAATTCCGGTGAACAGCGTATGGCGCATTGCAGAGCCGTCTTCTTCCGGAAGTCGGCATCCCGCGCATTCACATTAACTCCCAGATCTATGAAGAGTCTTGTGCATTCGTCACTGCAACGAAGCACAGAACCTATGTAGGCGGGTACCCCTCCCTATGGACACAGGAGAAGCTCACCGGATGAGGGTAAGGGAGCTACTCCAAGTCTATTACCAAAGGGACGCCATACGATACGGGATCACTGGAGTTTGATTCCGTTCCATTTTCGACTCCTTGTGAGCCGTGAATAAGAAGGATTGCGGCAAGGAAAACGATATAACCTCTCTGAATAGGCGTCAAAGTCTTTCTCCACACTGATTGTGCCATTTGGCACGCTTCCTGGTGTTGCGAAGGCCTTTGGGGAAAATCAGCCCCCATATTCACCTGTCCGGTCCTTATCGCTGGGGATTCTGATTCCTGCCGGCGAATCCCTCCCATAGACTCCGATACCCTTTGAGCCAGTCAAGAGTCAACGAAGGGCGAGCCCCCATAATACCTTCCTTCTTCGCAAGAGAAAAGGGGGGTATATTGCACTTCGGGGTCTCACGCCAAAATTCATAGCGAAAGGCGCCACAAGAAACGTCGAAGAGAGAGTCGCGTTCTCGAGAAACCAGAGCGTCCGGAAGGTTGGTTTCTCCATCGGGCGCCCGAACCTACCCCAAACGACAAGGCCGCTGAAATCTCCTCTCAGGCGTTTGCAGGTGCCCTCCTTTGAAGACCTCTCCAACAGAGTCGCCCTATTGCCGGGTCAGAACCTATGAGAAGTCTACTACTCTTGACCTCTCTCGGGGACCAATTCGAGCACGGCAATCTCGGGAAAGCAGTTGAACCGCACGGGACATATCGCCCAACCTATTCCCTTGGAGATGAAGACTCTATTCCCTCGGATCGACAGCTTCAATCCACTGGAATAATTCTTGTTTTCAACAGGCAGGACAGGTGGACCGACAAATGGTACATCGACCTGGCCGCCATGTGTGTGCCCGGACAACATGAGGTCAAAACGCGAATAGGGCTCTGAGTCGGCGGTATCCGGGTTGTGCGCAAGGATGATTCTGCAATCCGTATCAGGCACGTCACGAAGCAGTTGACGGAGACCAATGTGGTCCTCCCACAAGTCACCCGCTCCGATCAACCGGAAGTGGTGTCTATCCCGATCAATCCGAACGGACCTATGCCTCAGATCTTGCCCGGTTCTTTTCAACCAGTAGTCGGATCGGGCAGTATCCGCCCAGTGATCGTGATTGCCCAATACAGAATACACTCCGGAGGGCGCGGTCAACCGCTGCAGCACAGACCATACCTGGTCGATTTGTGTGGACGAACTCCCTCCGTGACAATAATCGCCGGTACACACAATGAGATTGGGCTTCAGCTCGTTTGCTCTGTTGATCACGCTGGGAATGAGAGCCAAGGGGACCAGGAATCCGTAATGCAGGTCTGACAGATGAACAATCCGAAATCCGGAAAATGACTCTGGAAGATTGGGAACCGGTATACGGTAGAAATTCGTGACAACGATGTATCGTTCCACGAAAATAGTGTACCCGATGGCTCCAAGCAGTCCAAACCGGCACGCATTCTTGAGAAAACTGCGTCTGGTGGTGGTCACCATGTCGTCGAGATGCTCACTCTGGATTCCCTGGTGGCTGCTTGAGAACGGCTGACGCATTCGTTGAAATCCACCCGGTTTGGGACTAGCTCAGGTCCCGGAGAGCTACCAGTACGAAAAACGCACCTGTGAATGTGGAGATCAGTCCTGCGAACTTGATCATAAGACCAACCGTCCCCAATAGACCATGACCAAGCGGAAATGGGTACCCAATGCCTGAGTAGTGTAAGGCTGCATGGTACTTGCGTTCCAACCGGCGCCCTACCCGATGAAGAACAACGCCGAGGGGCAGAACCCCAAGAGATACAAAGAGATCGTTTGAAGCTTACTCCGTGAGTCCGCCTCCATCCTGTACCGATAGTTTTCCGAGTCGATGAACGCTCTCCCTGGGACCGTGGTCGATCAGGATGCCATTTCTGACTCACCGAAAACCAAAGCATTCCCCATTTCGGTGCTGCCGACATCGGGCACGACTCTGGAGAGGATTACCGTACGGGCGCTTTCTCCCCTTCTTGAATAGATCTTCGGGTAAGAGGGAAAGCCTTGAGGGCTTGAATCAAAAGAGAAAGGACGTGCGCGCTCATGCAAAGGCCATATCCCTACCGACCGCCACGACCACCGGCCGTTCCGCCGAAGCTCGGGGCAGGTTGGATACTCCTGCTCTGTCTGTTGTGGACGATCTTCGTCCCGATTCCCGGCCCAATCGACGATCTCTTGGTCTGGGCGTACGGGGCGTACTCCGCGACGCTCTTGCCTTCACCGACAAAAACCACAGCCCCGGTCTCCAGATCCATCACAATGGTGAGAAATTTCCCTTTCTTGCCAACGTAGATCTCGTCGATTGCAATCCGTCGGAGACTCTTGAGAGCGGGGCGGGAAAACTTGCGCTTCAAGTGCCGCTTCTGGATATCTTTGACCACATCCCAACTCACCCCGAAGTGCGCAGCGACATCCTGTATGGTCATGCGGCTGGACAGGTCCAGGACACAGCGCTCAAACTGCCTGATGAACCGCCGGTTTTCATCAGCAAAACCGATCTTGACCTGTCGAACCATCCTGCACACATGGCACTCGACCCGTTGGACCGCCAGCTTGATCACAATACGTTTCAAGGCGAAGCCAGGGGCAGCGAAGCTCCTCCAGGTAGCACCTCGTTTGCTGACCTTGTCGGAACCGCAATTAGAACATCGAAAAGTGCTGGGATCCTGCTCGATGGTGAAAATGATTTCCCTTCCCACGTACTCAGTCTTACGATACCGGTAGCCCACGATGTTGAGTGCGTGGTACAGTAGGCTCGTGGACATGCTTGCATCTCCTTCTCTGTCTCTTTCAAAACCAACAAGGGTGAAGCATGTCTGCCTTTACTTTTCAAGTGTGCGTACGCAAATACCGGATGAGCCAGGCATTCTCTGAGGCATCGTCGCTTGACGGATAGCGTCAGCCGGCCTCAACCCCTTGGGACGACTCCGACACGCAGCATCACAGAGCCGTATCCTGCACACTCGACCCCCACGTCGGGGCATCGTAGGTTTCGCATGAAGTGGAATTGATTCGGGTCGAGCCCTTCGCTCATACGTTCATTTATGAGCGCCACCGGAATCACCAACTGCGCTATCAGGTACACGCACATCCTCTTCGGGCAGAGCTTGGTGATGAAGTTGCCGTCCGCGTCCAGGACAAAGGTGTCGCCGACTCGGTGGCCGGAATTGCAATGCCGGGATTCGATCACCGCGGCTTGTATCGAATACTTCGGAGCAGCTTGAGACATCATTCTGAGATGTCTCGTGCGAGGGTCTCCCCTCACGAAGTGTGCCATATCCTTGTCGTTGAACCCGACCCTTTGGCCATAGCGTTCCAATACGGATTTGTCTTCAGAATCCACATGTACCTCCATGAAAGCTTAAGCTTCAAAGGCTTTGTGTCTTGCGCCCCCGATCGCTATTCCTTAACCCTGGCGATCCTGATCGACCGTCGAAGGCACGCAGTGACGGCTTGGCGGCTGCCGGCCTCACTGCGTACGGCGCCTTCTCCAGTAATCGGGTCTGCGTTTCTGGTGAGCCACCGCGGCAATCCAGATTGTGTCCGTCAGTTCCACGTAGAAAATGACGTACGGGAAGCGACGCACCGGTTGATGGCGAAACCCGGTGTCTTTGTATGGCGGGCTTGACTTAGGGTGCCGTTGAATCGCCTGGACGACCCGCTCCACCTCTTTCTGCAAAGCTTGCCCCAGCCCGGATTGCCTGTGCTCATAGAAGGCAATCGCCTCGCTGAGCTCAACTTTGGCTTGGCCGTGGATAATCACCGGTTTCACGAATACTTCTCTCGAAGTTCGCCAAACACCTTGTCTATCGGCTCTCCAATGGCCGCACCGCTCTTGATATCGTCGATTCTCCGTGTCAGCTCGGCATCCCAGGCATCCTCTGCGTCTGCGTCTGCGCCTTGGTCCAGGGAATTGATCAGGAAGCGGGCGAGCTCCGCGCGCTCCCCCGCGGATAGGCCCGACAGTTGGGATTTCAGTTCATCCGTGACGTTGGTCATGTCTCTTCTCCTCACTAGGCGGGATCACAGTCCCAGCAGCCTCGCTCCGTTGTCCCACAGGATCGCCTCGATGGTCCGGGGCTGGAGGGGAAGCTCCCGGATTTGTCGCGCCTGCTCACCCATGGACGGAACCATGGGCCAGTCTGTGCCGAAAATGAACCGGTCCGCGAGCCGGTCGATCTTCGGAAAAACCTCCGGGAGTTGCTTGGGAGGAATCCCGGTCACGTCGATGTACGTGTTGGAGTGACGCCGCAGCATCCATTCGGCCTCCGCGTACCACAACGGTCTTCCGCCGTGGCACATGATGATGGTGAGGTCCGGGAAGTCTTCTGCCACGTCGTCCAGGAGCAGAGGGTCTGCATACCGAATCCGGGAGCCCGGAAAGAGCGACGTCCCTGTGTGGAACATGACCGGCACTCCCGCGGATTGCGCGACCTCGTACACGGGCTGGATGCGGGTATCGTCAGGATAATACCGAGAATACGACGGGAGCAGTTTTAGGCCCCGGCAACCCAGCGTTCGTATGCAGTGTTCCGCCTGAACCCCGGGCTGTACGGGGCTCTCGATGTTGATCGACCCGAAGGGGATCAGCCGGTCCTGAGTGCCGCAGAATCCTGCAGTGAACTCGTTCGGGATGACGCCGCAGGTCTTTGGTGTGGCCTCGGCAAGGATCACAGCCTTGTCTATCCCTTGCCCGTCCAGGATGTTGAGCATCACCTCGGGGGTAATTTGCGAAAGCAACCCGAGCAGCTCCGCGCCGACATGCTCCTCCAGGAACGAAGTCAACGAAGGAGTCAGGTGATGCGCTCGCCCCAAATGTACATGAAAGTCAAGAACGCACATACATGTGACCTTTGCCTCCACAGAACGGCTGGGAGCCGCAGCCAAGAATCGGTTTGCCTTCCGCGCTGAACCCTTCCCGAAGGTCGAACCGTTTTTCGACCGCCGGTGTGAACGAACATCTTGCACCGCATTGACCCCAACTCGAAACCTTGGCGAGGGATCGGGCCATCAGCTTCCTATCCGGCGCTAAAGCGCCCGGCTGTTCTTCGTCGCGTCGGGCTTCAGGAACAGTGACTTCCAGGACTGACATGCGACCATAGCCAAGGCTTTCGAGGCCGGGCAAGTGGCCGGTGTTCCCCTAAATGAGCGCTCATGCCTCCTTACTGCGTGTTCACCCCTCCCTCGAGCCATTCAGCGAGGGCTGTCTCGCTTGTCTAGTCGAGCAGCTCTTCCCCGAGTCTCTCGAGTTCGTCGAGCGGCAATTGCCGGACTCGCTCCTCCAACCCGGGGTCAAGGCATCCGAACTTGCGCACGAGAAGACGAATCGTAAGAGATGCGGTCCCCTCTCTCACGCCCTCTCTGATGCCCTCTTTGAGACCTTCGTTGAGCCACTCTTGCCGGTGCGCTGCAACCAGTTGTTCGGTCCACCTGTCCGTGTACATCTCTCCTGTTTCGGGAAAGGCCGCCACGAGAGCCTTGCGACAGTGATCCATCGTCACCGTTGGGGCTACCGCGCCGAGGTATCGCAATATGGCTTCCAAGAACTCCAACGCGGTCTGTTCGTTCATGGGCTGAAGCAACCCGAACACATCCTTGAGACGGGCGGGTAGATCTTCACGGTGAATGTGTTTGAGCGGCAGCGCTGCAACGTTCGCCAAGGCGATCAGTCGGATCTCATCGTCGGAATAGGCGGACAGGTCGCATATAGCGGTTCTCGTTAGTTTCCACCGATTGGCGGGCTGGAAAGCCCGCCCCACAAGCCCTGATCTGACACGAATCGGAAGTTACTTTCGAGAACCGGTATAAATAGTAGGAGAAGACTCTCCGCCACCTCGCGTCGGGAAAAGACCTCCTTGAAGAATCGGTCGTGAGGATTCGTTATGTCCGAAATGGAGCCCTCCGTGCCTTTCCGTTTCATGACCCGGAGTATACCATCGCTTGCGCGTGCGGGAAAGCGAAGAAAGGCGCTGAGCTCGTTCTCTTTGAATCCCGGGGTGACTATCCTAATGTGGCAGACGGGTACTCCGTACGCCCTTTCGCAAATTCGGTACCGGATCTTTCGCAGGATTGGCGGGACAGGCGTCTGGCCCGTGTATCAACAAATGAGGGGCAAAATGCCTGTCGCGCCAGGGACGCGCCGGCCAGTGGTCATGGTCCTCCCTCCATGTAAGGGTGGAATCCGCGAGCGAACCGACGGAACGGCGCACTTAGTGCTCTGTGGGGTTAGTCCGGTGACGTATTCGCACGATATCGGTGCGCGAAACGAACCGCATCGGTCGCGACGAAACCGCGATGATGCGGTTCCTGTTCGTCACCCCATGCTTCGGGGCCTGCCCGAAATGAGTAACCGTTCTCGCGCCGCGGACTACTTGGGAGGAAAGCGGCATGACCATCACAAGACGTACCATTCTGAAAGCGCTCAACGCACTGTTGCTCACGTTGGCCGCACCGATTGCGGCTTGCAGGAGCGCCCTTGCGGAAAGATTCCCGACCCGAACTGTGGAACGGGACAACTTCAAATTCGACCCCTCCACGGGATTGATTCGATGGAAGAAGTCATCGGAGAAGGACGCCCGCACCGAACCCTACTTTCTCGTCGTCGAAGGTCTCGTGGAAACACCGTTGAAACTGAGCTACCCTCAGTTGCGGGCACTTGCGCAGCACACTCAGGTGAACGACTTCCATTGCGTCGAGGGATGGACCATACCCCAAGTGAAATGGTCGGGCTTCCGCTTCAAGGAGCTGGCCGACCTTGTGAACCCGTCTGCCGAGGCGAAGTACGTGACGTTCCATTCGCTCGGTGAAACCCGGTTCAAGCCCGCGGGCCAGACACACTATGTGGAAAGTTTCGATCTCGCCGCACTCTTGGATCCCCACTCGGAGATCCTTCTCGTGGTCGATATGGACGGCAAGCCTCTGTCGCATGATCGGGGAGCCCCGATCCGAATCATCGCACCGACTCAGCTCGCATACAAGAGCATCAAGTTCGTGCACCGAGTCGAGTTCGTCAAAGAGCGCCAACTCGGGTGGTGGAGCCTGGCAAATCCCATCTATCGCTGGGATGCCCCTGTCTCGCCGACGCGCAGGCTGATAGAAATGTGATTCCCGGGGAAGGGACTTCTTGCAAGAAGTTCCTTCCCCCGGAACACGTTCATGGGAACTCTTGGGATAGTGCGGCTCCCGCTGGTCGCCGCAGAGAAAGCCGGCTCGTCGAGACGCCGGTGGGGGAGCATTTTCATACTTGGTTGTGGCCGCGTGCGGTCATGGTGGTTTTGTAGAACAACTCACGCCTTAATAGCCCGGAGCAACAGGTTGATCATCTGTTCCGTGCTGGCTATGGTGGGTTGTTTCTTCGAGAGCATCATGCGAGCGAGCGCCTCATGCTCGAAGGCCCCTTGGACGAGATGCAAATAGTAGCGAATTTCGAAATCCTGGCGGAAATGTCCGCTCTGCCGCCCGGCCTCGACGATGGATCTTATCAATTTCAAGAAGCGGCGGGTGTTCTGATATTCTTGGGATTCGTAGAACTTGGGATTTCTGTACAGCTCAAGTATGAGAACTCGGGTCTCCGATTCTCGGATCTGAAAATCCAGCGCCCACCGCCTCAGCAAATATAAGAGTTGTTCATACGGATTCAACGCGCCCGAGAACACGCGTTCCAACTCGTCAGCCAATTCGATGAACCAGGTGCCAAGCACTGAGAGAAGAAGTTGCTCTTTGCTCTTGAAGTATTGATAGATCGAAGCTTCGGCTATGCCTGCTTTTCCGGCTATTTCGGAGATGGTGGCGCGACCGTAACCTTTCTTGCCGAATACTTCCGAGGCGACTTCCACTATGGTACGCCGCCTGAGCTCGCCGCGGGTTGGTTCGTCGCCATTCTCACTGCCGGGCGGCTGTTCGCGTCCCCATATTGCTGCCTTTATTAAGGAGCACAGAGCGTCCGCTGCCTCATTGGGATCATAGGGATCGCCGAAAAACAGCCATCGCAACACAATGCTGTCGATCGCGCCGAAAATCATCTCCAGCACGAGAATCACCTCTACCTCAGGGTCCACTTCATCGTCCCGTATTCCCTCTCGGATCGCATCCACCGCGAAGGCGCTGTATTGACGAATCATGTCGTAGGCGGGGGATTGGTAGAAAGCAGGTAACGTCCGGAGTTCACTGAGCAAGATTGAGGTGTAGTGCTTATTCACGGAGAGATCTCTGAGCTGATGCCAAAGCAACTTCCTGATTTTTGGTTCAGCCCCCTTCATTCCTTGAAGATGCTCAGTGATCCCTGCCAGAGTCTCTTTGAGATGCCGTTCCGGAATGGTAACAATCAGATTTTCTTTGGTTTTGTAATACTGGAAGATGGAAGCCTCGTGTACCCCGGAATCATGGGAAATATCAGCGATGGTCGTATCGTGAAACCCGCGGGTGGCAAAGATACGCTCCGCGGATTCCATGATACGTTGGCGTTTTCGATCTGCCGACGGGCTTCTTCGTTTCGTGGAGGGCTCCCTTTTGCTTGTGGTTCCGGGTGATCCGGTGTAATTCATACATAGACTCCGGCGACTTCGGATACAATGATCACTATATCTTCGATTAAAACCGAATACCACCCACATGATAAGGAGTCAAGCACTTTCTTACCCGCGGTGACATGAGGATACACCGGACCCCCTCAAGACGCGCTCGATCATCTGCTCGGATATTTCGCCCCGCAGAATTCAAGGGTGGCAGGCGAATCAGTGGCCTGATCTGTGTGCACTGCTCGTGGGGGAACACCGGGGTTCGCGCTCCCATCGGATCATCGCCGGCAGGTGTACTGACCAAAAACCCTGAGAGTACCTATACTTAATGCGCTGACGATGACGAGCGGGTGTGGGGTTTTCGACCGCTTCGGGCGACCGGGAATTTTTTCTTGGGGGACCGCAAGAAAGCCTTGACATGGTTTTTATATAAGCTATATTCGTACCAGCGATGTTGTCAAGTCTTGGTCAACATACCCTTCAGGGCCCAGGTCTGGCCGGCTCCGCGAGACCACCGAGCACCGGCTTCCCGGGCCATTCAGAATGGGCAGGCCGGCGTGTACAAGAAAGGATTCTTAATCCCGCGAATGCCCGGACCCGTCCTGTGCTACTATCGTTCAAATTCTTCGCGGGCCGCGAAGATTTGTTGTTGGAATGCGCTTCCGCAACGGAGTAAGTGGCTCTGCTTTTCCGTGGCAGTGCGCGGCCTGAACGTGCGTAGAACCCGCCCCGCCATCGGACTGCACGCGGGCCAAGACAGGTTGACGCGATTATTGGTTGCGGCTCCCAGCCGCCCTGTGAAAGCAGAACATATCGAAGCTATTCAAGGAAACGACGGCATGTACTTCGGAGCGCCTCGACCGGAATACTATCAGGAAGAGCTCGGTTCGCACACGAAGGGAACGAGAATTACCGGTTCTTTGGTTGCAGAAGCGCGGACGACCACATTGCTGGCCGAGTATAGGAGGTGAAGACATGAGGTACGCAGAAACAGGGTTTAATCTGGAGGTTGATCTCACCAGAGGGAACATTGAGCGGGTCGAAACAGACCCAAAAGACACCGAGCTCTATCTGGGTGGCCTGGGTACGAGCGCCAAGATACTCTGGGAGAGGGTCCCTCCCGAAGTCGACGCCTTCTCTCCCGACAATCTCCTCATATTCAGCGCGGGTCTCCTCTGTGGCACCCCTGCAACCGGTTGCAATCGTACCATCGTGTCTACCATTTCGCCTCAGACTTTGTTGATGGCATTTTCCATGATGGGAGGCTTCTGGGCCCCGGAATTGAAGTATGCCGGGTATGACAAAGTGATCCTTCGCGGCAAGTCCCCGAAGCTGGTCTATTTGTGGATACATAATGACAAAGTGGAGATCCGTGATGCCTCTCATTTGAAGGGCAAAGGCGCGGTTGAAACGGCAGAGCTCATTCGGGAGGAGTTGAAGGAGCCGCAAGCGCAGGTGGCTGCTATCGGCCTGGCCGGTGAAAACAGGGTCTATTTTGCCTCCATCGAACAGGGCAGGTCCAGTGCCAGTCGAGGAGGGATAGGCGCGGTTATGGGAGACAAAGGGGTAAAGGCCATCGCGGTTCGCGGCACAAAGGACATCAATGTTGCCCGACCGGTTGAGTACATGGCGCTTTGCAACGAAGTTCTGAGATATATCAAATTTCGGAACGAAAACCCCATCCCCGGTGTCATGCCCATTCTAGCCGGCCTCGGGTCGCCGCAAGAAATGAAAGTCCATGATGAAAAGTGGCACACTGAGAACTTCATGTGGGGAAACTCACGCGTCCGCAGAAGAGATTTCTGGAATGATGGAGTCGCCAAGCAGTGGGCGGAGACCTTGGATAACATGCGGACACGGTTGATCAGTTGCTACAACTGCCCGATGACCTGCGGCGCTACCATTTCTCCCCCGGGACTTCCGACCTACATGATGAAATGTTTCTCGAAACTCACGTATACCATGGCGGCTTTCTCAGACCTGGAATTTGGTTTGGGTATCGCACAAAGCGCCACGGAGTACGGAGTGGACGCGTTCTCAACCCCACAAGTCATGGCCTTTGCCCTCGAGCTTTACGAAGACGGCATACTAACTGACAAGGACTTCCCGGGAATGCCGTCCGACAATGAGGGGCGATTCTACTGGTTACTTGACAAAATCGTTCGCCGGGAAGGGATTGGAGACGTCCTGGCCAATGGGACTTATTGGGCGGCCAAACAGATCGGTAAGGGCGCAGAGTCCTATGCCCATAATACTATCAAGAAACATGAGCAGCTTCCGCTCAAGCTGTCAATGCTCAATCCCATCTATTTCCTCATGTATGCGACCGGCGAGAAGATAAACATCACCCAGATCGAGGGGCAGTTCCCCCAGGCACCCTTTCCCGCGAGAGAGGAGCGAGAGGCGTTTGTCAAGGATTGGTTCCAGGTCCCTGATGAAAAGTTCAAGCAATACTTCTTGGACTGGGAACCACGCGGGGAAAAGTCGATGCCCTTTTACCCGACCGTCGAAATGTGTTGCAATATTGTCGACTGGCAAGAGAGAATGCACTACATTGATGACGCCCTCGGAATGTGCTCCGGTTTATCATCGTTTCCCCTGAAGCCTCCGTATCACATACATAATTACCCGACATTTATCTCATCAGGTGCCGGGATCGATATGGATGAGACCAAGCTCACACAAGCTGCCAAGAGATACCGGACTTTGGTGAGGGCCGTGAATATAAGACGGGGCATGAGAAGGAAAGATGAAAAACCCCCGCAAGACCATTGGAAGAAACGATTCCCCGAGCTTGAAAAGGACCTTCTGGATACGTACTACAGATTCAAAGGGTGGAACGATCAGGGTATTCCCACCAAGGAGTCCTTGCACGAATTGGGTTTGGATTACGTAGCCGAAGACTTCGAAGGAAGAGGGATCTATGCAGATAACGAAGGCACTCCCTCCGAAGATACTTCGCCGGAAACAGAGAAGAAACAACTGAAGAGGTGATAACCGGCATGGGCGAGAAAAAGAAGAAGATAATCAAATCGATAAAGATCGACGTCGACAAGTGCAACGGGTGCAGGGCATGTGAGATGATCTGCTCCGCGTTCCATGCTACGCCGAAGTATAGCAGCAATAATCCGGCAAGGTCTCGCATTCGGCTGATCCGGGAACCGCTGAGGGACATATACCTGCCTGTGTATGCGGGTGAGTATGCGCCGGCCGAATGTATGGGCAGAGACAAATACGTGATTGATGGTAAAGAGTACGATGAGTGCGGTTTCTGCAGAGCTTCCTGCCCATCCAGGGAGGTCTTCAAGGAACCCGATTCGGGACTCCCTCTCAAGTGCGACATGTGCGAAGATGATCCGGCACAGGAGAAGCCTTTGTGTGTTCAGTGGTGCCTCAATGAGGCACTGATCTACGAAGAGAGGGAAGAAGAAGTGGAAGAGGAAGCAAAGCTCGAGGACGTAGAGATAGGACTGGAATCCATGATCGACAAGTATGGCTTCGAGAAGGTCATGGATACCGTTGCCCGGATGGCGGCGTCAAAGAAGGGCTGAGACATTAGGCCGAAAGAAGAAGGAAGACAGTGGAAACCGTAACCCCCTACAAAGAGATCATTGACGTCATCAAAGCGAGCGGCGGAGACGCGTTCAAGAGATGCTTCCAATGCGGGCTGTGCGATACCGTCTGTCCGTGGAACAGGGTCAGAGCTTTCAGTATGCGCAAGCTGGTCCGGGAAGCGACGTTCGGTTTGACCGAGATCGAAAGTGAAGATATCTGGCGTTGTACCACCTGCGGAAGATGCCCTCAGCAGTGCCCCAGAGACGTACGACAGATAGAATCCGGGGTGGCCTTACGCAGGATTGCGAACGAATACGGAGTCTTTCCTGCTCCTGTCAAGCCTGTCCGTACCGTGAACGCAGGCCTCGTCGGTCAGGGAAACCCCTTCGGTGAAGACCGAGCGAAGCGAGCGGCCTGGGCGGAAGGTCTTTCCGTGCAACCGTTTGCCGAAGGGATGGAGATTCTCTATTTCCCCGGATGCTATCTTAGCTATGACCCAAGACTCAAAAAGGTGGCGAGAGCCACAGCCAATATTCTCAACTTGGCGGGGGTAGACTTCGGTATACTCGGAGCCAAGGAGAATTGCTGTGGAGAAAGCATCCGCAAGACGGGTGATGAGGAATTATTCAAGCGCCTGGCCAAGGAAAACATCAAGACCTTCATCGATAACGGCGTGAAGAAGATTCTTGTCTCGTCTCCTCATTGCTACCATACCTTCACGAACGAGTATCCGGAATTCAGGGTGAACTTCGAGGTGGTTCATATCTCCCAGTTCCTGTTCGAGTTGGTCAACGAGGGAAGGCTTCAGCTCAAGAACGAGTATGCCAAGAAAGTCACGTATCACGACCCTTGCTACCTGGGTCGGCATAACGGCATATATGATGAGCCGAGAGGTGTCTTGAAGAAGATCCCCGGCTTGGAGCTGAATGAGATGCCTGAGTCCCGCTCAGACAGCCTCTGCTGCGGAGGCGGAGGCGGCAGAGTGTGGATGGAAACCCAGAAGGGTGAGAGATTCTGTGATCTCAGGACGGAACAGGCACTTGGGGTCGGGGCCGAGGTGCTGGCCACTTCTTGCCCCTATTGCATTACCATGCTTGAGGACAGCAGGTTAACCATGGGGGTCGCGGAAAAGATCGAGGTCAAGGACCTCACGGAGATCGTCCAGGAAGTGATTTAGGGAAGCGAAGCACCCCGTGTTGCGCATGTAGGAACACAAAGCCGATACCTCAGGAGGGACGAAAGCTATGGCGACAAATCCCGATCTCATTTCTCCTTGCGGCCTTTACTGCGGTGTATGCGCTATTTACATTGCACACCGCGACAATAACATGAAACTGAAGGAGCGGCTGGTAGGTCTGTACAAGGGAGGAACTCCAGGCAAGGGCACTCTCCCCGGCAGCGAAGCCCTTTCAGTCGAGGACATTCGGTGCCGCGGCTGCTTATCCGATGACCAATTTATGCATTGTCGCCAGTGTGAGATCCGGAACTGCACAAGAGAGAAAGGATACACCGGGTGTGATCAATGCGACGAATTCCCTTGTCACTGCATTGAAAATTTCTCCATGGCAGTCGGCAAGAAGGTCATTCTCCGGTCCATCCCCTATCGAAGGGAGTTCGGCACCGAAGAATGGGTCCGAGCCGAAGAAGCCCGCTACATTTGCCCCGAATGCGGCAACCGCGTGTTTCGCGGTGCGATGAAATGTAATCAATGCAAGGCCTCACTAGATCTGGACTGACAAATTCACTTACATATATGCAACGGCATGGTGCGGATAGCTGCCGGCTCGGCTTCCGGCAACTAACTGCACATGCCTGCCGATGAGGTGACAGGAAGTGGAAAAGGAACAGGTTCGAGAAGAGATGAGTATGGGTTTGCGAGACAGCAATTTTGGCGACGTAATGGTTGTCGGTGGAGGGATAAGCGGCATTCAAGCCTCCCTGGATCTTGCCACGGCTGGGTTCAAGGTCTACCTGATCGAGGGAGGTCCAAGCATTGGCGGCCATATGGCGCAGTTGGACAAGACTTTTCCCACCAACGACTGCTCCATGTGAATACTCGCACCCAAGCTGGTCGAGGTCGGCCGGCACCCAAATATAGAGGTCCTCACCTATACCGAAGTCAACCGTGTAGAGGGTGAGGTAGGAGACTTCAGGGTATCCTTGACTCGGAAGCCGAGGTATATCCGTGAAGATAAGTGCACGGGCTGTACTACCTGTGTCGAATATTGCCCCGCCAAATATCCTGACCAGTATAATCAGGAGATATCAAAGAACAAGGCGGTCCACATATATTTCGCTCAGGCGATTCCCCTTATTGCCTATATCGATGAGAGCTGTCTTTACCTCAAAGAGAACAAATGTCGTATTTGCGAAGGAGTGTGCAAGAACAACGCGATCGATTTGAAACAAACCGCGGAAAAGAAAGAAATACGGGTAGGGGCGATCATCCTGTCTCCCGGCCTTGAGCCCTTTGATCCCAAGGTGAAGAAGGAGTATCGCTACGGGGAGTTCGCGAACGTCGTAACCAGCATGGACTATGAGCGACTCTTAGCCTCTACGGGCCCGTACCAAGGCGAGATACTGCGCGCTTCCGACCTGAAGCATCCACATAAGATAGCGTGGATTCAGTGCGTGGGTTCAAGACGGGTTACGCCGGGCGAAAACAGCTATTGTTCAGCGGTATGCTGCACCTATGCGCAGAAGCAGGCGATTGTGACCAAAGATCACGACGCAGACGCACAGTGTACCATATTTCACAACGATGTCCGGTCCTATGGGAAGGATTTTGAACGCTACTACGAAAGGACGGAGAAACTTCCGGGGATGCGGTTCATCCGAAGCTACACATCCATAGTCAGAGAGGACCCGGATACAAAAAATGTCGCGGTGCGATATGCTACCACCGAAGACGGTGTAAAGGAAGAAGAGTTCGACCTGGTAGTGTTATCCGTTGGATTGAATCCGCCTGTTGGTGCGAAGTCCATTGCACGGAAGTTCGGCATAGAACTCAGTCCTCATGATTTTTGCAGGATCGGCCCCGTCAATCCCATGTCCACGAACCGACCTGGGATTTTCGTAAGCGGAGGCTTCCAGGGTCCTCTCGATATCCCCGAATCGGTCTTCAGCGCCAGCGGCGCGGGCTCCCAGGTCGGTGAGCTGCTTGACTACAGGCGAGGAAATCTTGCCACAGGACGGGAATACCCGCCTGAAAGGGATGTCTCGAAGGAGGAGCCAAGGATAGGAATCTTTGTGTGCCATTGCGGGGCCAATATCGGAAGGATCGTCAATGTTCCTGAAACAGTCGAGTACTGCAAAACGCTGCCGAATGTGGTCCATGCCCAGGAACAGCTATTCTCCTGTGCGACGAACTCCGCGAAAGAAATAACCGACGTGACGAAGGAAAAGGGGCTCAATCGAGTGATTGTCGCTGCCTGCAGCCCCAGAACCCTTGAACCGCTCTTTCGGGACACCGTTCGGGAGGCGGGGATCAATCAATATTACTACGCGATGGCCAATATCAGGGAGCACAACTCCTGGGTGCACTCGAAAGAAAAGGAGGAGGCCACCCAAAAGGCAAAGGATATCATCAGGATGTCGGTTGCACGGTCCGGCCGCTTGGAGCCCCTGAGGGAATTTGACCTACCGGTCGACAAAGCCGCGCTGGTGGTCGGCGGAGGCATAGCCGGCATGAATTGCGCCCTCTCCATCGCCAACCAGGGCCATGAAGTCCACCTTGTGGAAAAAAATTCCGACCTTGGGGGAATGGCACAGAAGATTCATTCCACCCTGGACGGACTGGATGTGCAGGAATATCTGCGAGATCTCATCGCAAAGGTGTATCAACACCGTCTCATACATGTGTATCACGATGCCACAATCACGGATGCCACAGGTTATGTCGGGAATTTCGTGACCTCGGTGAAGTCTGAAAGGGGACTCACGAAGATTAAACACGGTGCCGCGGTTCTTGCCATAGGAGCTGATCTCTATAAGCCCAGCGAATACCTGTATGGCGAGGATGACAGGGTAATGACCCACCTCGATCTGGAAGAGCGGATCACCAGCGGAGACGAAAAGATCAGTAACGCAAAAAGTCTCGTGATGATCCAATGCGTAGGCTGCAGAAATGAGGAACGAAATTACTGCAGCCGGTTATGTTGCAGTGAGTCCGTGAAGAACGCATTGAAACTGCAAGAGAAAGATCCCGAAATGGACATCTACATCCTCTTTCGGGATATGCGAACCTATGGGTTCAACGAGGATTATTATCGGGAGGCTTCAAACAAGGACATTAAGTTCATCCGCTATGAGCCGCAAGACAAGCCTGAGGTCGAAGCCGGCGAATCTGACGATGGTCGCCCTGTTCTGAAGGTTACCGTAACCGATTTTGTGCTAGGGAAGAAGCTTGTGCTCGATGCCGATATCATTGCGTTGGCTGCCGCGGTCATTCCCTCGGCCGCGACCAAGGAAATTGCCGGGTTGTTCAAGGTAACTTTGAACCCCGACGGCTTCTTCAAAGAGGCCCATGTCAAGCTAAGGCCTGTTGAGTTCGGCACAGACGGAGTGTATCTGTGTGGACTGGCTCATTATCCCAAGTTCATACAGGAAACGATCAACCAGGCTTATGGAGCTGCCGGTCGGGTCCTCACGCTTCTCTCCCGTGATGTAGTGGTCGCGTCCGGTTCTGTCTGCGAGGTGGATGAGAACAGATGCGTTTCCTGCGGGGCATGCATCACCGCGTGCACGTACGGCGCCATAGAATTCTATGAAACGCCGCAGGGCAGAAAGGCCAGGGTGAATCCTGTCCTCTGCAAAGGAGATGGTCTCTGCAACACGAAGTGTGCCACCAATGCCATACAACTGAAGCACTACACCGATGAAGAGATCTTGAGCGAAATTGACGCGGCATTTCCTGAAGAAGAGGTCTCCCAGGCAATGGATGCTGCGGTTGGAGATGTGTAGAGAGATACGGATGAACACACCGGGATACCCACGTAGGAGGTGAAAACCCATGAGTGCGGGACTTAAATTCAAGCCGAAGGTCTTGGGCTTTGTGTGCCACTGGTGAGCATACGGCGCAGCCGACTTAGCTGGAGTTTCCAGAAGTCAATATACAAGTGAAATGAGACTCATTCGCGTCATGTGCTCCGGTCGAGTCGATCTGGCGCATGTGTTCCGGGCCTTCTCAAAGCAAGCGGATGGGGTGTTTCTTGGTGCGTGCCACTTGAATGAGTGTAACTATACTACTCACGGTAATTATCATGCCTTGACCATGGTGAACCTGGCCAAGAAACTGCTGGAACACATAGGACTCAACCCGGAACGATTGCACATCGAATTCATGTCCGGCAGTGAGGCGAACCTCTTTGTCGAAGGGGTGAATGGTTTTGTCAAGAAGGTGAAAGAGCTGGGACCCCTTGGCCGCGGTGAAGGCATGGAAGCAAAGGAATTGAAGTTCAAGCTGGAATCGGTCACCCGGCTTATCCCTTACATTAGACTGGTAGAGAGGGAGAGGCTGAGACTTCCTGCCATGCCCGAAGAAGAATACCGCAAGTTCTTCGCCAGCGACGAGCTGAACCGACTATTCCAGGAAACAGTTGCAGATAAATTGGCGATCGCACAAATTGTGTCGCTCCTACGGGAAGGCCCCCTTTCAACCGCGGAAATTGCAAAGACTTTGGGCTTGACGCCATCTAAAGTATCAAAACACCTTAATGCCTCATCGAAGCAAAGACTGGTCCGATACGATGAAAGCCGGAAGTGCTTTGCTCTCGCCTGAGGTGAAAAGGCGGGCGGCGGATCAGAAGAAAGAAGAAGACCAGGACAGAGGCCATGGACAGAGACAGAATCGACCAGATAATTGATAAACACCACTGCGAGCCCAGTTATCTCATTCAGGTGTTACTGGACATTCAAGCAGAGAATAACTGGCTTCCCAGGGAGGCGTTAGAGAGGGTCGCGGAAAGATTGCAGGTTCCTATGACCCGGATACAGCATATCGCTACCTTCTACAAAGCCTTCAGTTTGGTTCCCAAGGGACGCCACCAAATTCACATTTGTGTGGGAACGGCCTGCCATGTCCGGGGTGCCTCGCGGGTGCTCGACACGGTGCAAGGCCTGACTGGCATCGAACCGGGAGAAACGGACCTGGATCTGAAGTTCAGCCTGGAAACCGTGAACTGCCTCGGATGCTGTGCGTTAGGACCGGTGGTGGAGATCGATGGAAAGACTCACGGTAAGATGGCGCCGGCACAGACCGTAGACGTGCTAAAGAACTATGATTAAGGAAGAACTATGTCGCGGATAACATCACCCGCTGAATTGGAAGCATTCAGAAGAAACCTCCTCGCGGAAAGAGACCCCAACAAAACCTGCATCACGCTCTGTTCGGGATCCGCTTGCCATGCTTCCCGCAGCCGGGAAGTGGCTACCTGTATCCAAGAGGAACTCCGGAAACAAGGGTTAGCCGCTGAGGTGGACTTCAGGAGAACCGGTTGCCACGGCTTTTGTGAGCGAGGTCCCATTATCGTTATTCGCCCTCAGGAGATATGCTATTTCCAGATAACGCCTGAGGATGTTCCTGAGATCATCTCCGAAACCATAAAGGAAAAAAAGGTCATAGAGCGTTTGCTCTACACCGACCCTGCCACGAACCAGAAGATAGTTCATGAGTCTGATATCCCCTTCTACAAGAACCAGGGTCGCATTGTCTTCGGTTCCAACGTCAGTGTTGATCCCAAGAATATCGACGACTATCTGGCAATTGGCGGGTATTCCGCGCTGGCCAAAGTCCTTTCCGGGATGAGCGCGGAGGAGGTACTACAGGAAGTCAAGAAGGCCAATCTGAGAGGGAGAGGAGGAGGAGGCTTCCCCGCAGGGGCCAAGTGGGAAGGCTCCCGGAATGCCCCAGGCGATGTCAAGTATGTGATCGTCAACGCCGACGAGGGGGACCCCGGTGCGTATATGGACAGGAGCCTTCTCGAGGGGAATCCTCACGCGGTCCTCGAAGGGCTGACCATCGGCGCGTATGCCATCGGTTCGCATGAGGGCTACATTTATGTGCGACAGGAATATCCCTTAGCGGTACAAAACGTGAACATCGCCATCCAGCAGGCCGGGGAGTATGGCCTGCTCGGGAACAACATCCTCGGCTCAGGCTTTGATTTCGTCGTGAAGGTGCACAGGGGTGCCGGCGCGTTCGTCTGTGGTGAGTCAACCGCTTTGATGACCGCATTGGAAGGCAGGGCAGGAGAGCCCAGACCCAAGTACATCCGCTCCAACGTCGTGGGCCTCTGGGGCAGACCCAGCGTTTTGAATAATGTCGAGACATGGGCAAATGTGCCGCTCATCATCAACAACGGCGCCGACTGGTTTACTCAGTTTGGAACCGATGGCAGCAAGGGCACGAAGATCTTCTCCCTCGTCGGCAAGATTACCAACACGGGCCTCGTGGAAGTACCTATGGGCACGCCCCTGAGAGATATCATCTACAAGATCGGCGGCGGTATCCCAGGAGGCAAGAAGTTCAAAGCAGTGCAGACCGGAGGACCCTCCGGCGGATGTCTCCCTGAGGAACTGTTGGATTTGCCCGTTGGTTTTGATGAACTCACCAAGGCCGGGTCAATGATGGGGTCAGGTGGGATGATCATCATGGACGAAGACACGTGCATGGTGGATGTGGCCAGATACTTCCTCGGGTTCCTCACTGATGAATCGTGCGGCAAGTGTGTCCCGTGCCGTGAGGGCACACGACAGATGCTCAAGATTCTCACCAACATCACCAAAGGAAAGGGGAAAGACGGCGACATCGAGCTCTTGCAGCAGCTATCCGAGACGGCCAAGGAAGCTGCACTGTGTGCGCTGGGGAAGAGTGCCCCCAACCCGTTCTTGAGCACCTTGAAATACTTCAGAGATGAGTATGAGGCGCACATCGAGGAGAAGCGATGCCCGGCCCTCTCTTGCAAGGAGCTGATCGCATTCTATATCGACCCGGAGAAGTGCAAGGCGTGCACGATTTGCGGTCGGAAATGCCCTTCAGCGGCGATCAGAGGCGGCAAGAACCTGATTCATATCGTTGACCAGGAGAAATGTACCAAGTGCGGAACCTGCTTTGAAGTGTGCCCCTCCCGTTATCAAGCGGTGAGGAAGATCTCCGGCGAACCTGTTCCGCCTCCTATCCCCGAAGAAGCTCGAACCATAGTCAGAGAGAGAAAACAGAAATGAGCGAAATCCTGTTGACAATCGACGGAAGAGAAGTCAAGGCAAAGCAGGATATGACCCTTTTGGAGGCAGCCCGGAGTGCGGGAGTTTCGATCCCCACACTGTGTCACCACGAGAAACTCGAACCATACGGGGGCTGCCGCCTTTGCATAGTGGAAGTAGAAAGCCGCGGCTGGACAAAAATTGTTGTTTCCTGCGTCTACCCGGTCGAGAAGAATATCGTCGTAAGAACCAGATCCGAGAAGATAGATAGAATTCGCAAAATGATCTTAGAGCTCCAGATGGCTCATGCTCCTGACTCATTCATATTGCAGGATCTGGCCAAAGAGTATGGGGCAGACAAGAACCGCTTTGAAAAAGAGCCCTCCTTTTGCATTCATTGCGGTCTCTGCGTAAGGTACTGTGCGGAGGTCAAGAAGAAGAATGCGGTCGGCTTTGTCGACAGAGGGATAAGGAAGGAGATCAGCTTCATCCCGGAGATCGCCTCGAAGGAGTGCTGGAACTGCAAAGAATGTTTTCCCCTTTGCCCTACGGAGGCACTCCAAGCCGCTTACGTTCTTAACGAGGCGCTCACTCCGCACCTTCCTCACACACACGACGCAGAGAAGTAGGCGCGGTTGATACCCCTCCGAGGAGACGCGATCTGAGAGCGACAAGGATGTGAAATGGCAAGCGTTCACGGGGCAGGCCAACAGGTTGAAATCTCGATGGGGGAGGTATGGAGGGGGAAATGCGTCTCCCCCTCCATGGCAGGCCGTGCGCAGAGCCGCCTCAAGCCGGCCTGAACGGATACGTGACATGAAACTGAACAAGGTTGACCACATCTGCATCGCGGTGAAGAACCTTGACAAGGCCCGTGAGGAATGGGAACCACTTCTGGGAAAAGAGGGCCCTGACGAGGAGTACGTCGACGAATCGGAAAAGATCCGGGTCGCGCGATACTGGATCGGCGAGGTCGGCTTCGAGCTCATGGAGTCGACAGCCCCCGACGGCGATGTCGCAAAGTTCATCGAGAAGCGCGGCGAAGGAGTGATGGTGATCAGCTTCAACGTGGACAACACCCGGGAAGCCATGACTGAGTTGGAGGCGAAGGGATATCCCTTCATCCCTGACGCGCGGGGAGAGAAGGCCCGGCCGTTCCGCGGCTGCGAGTTCGCGTTCATCCACCCGAAGAAGCTCAACGGCGTCCTGGCAGAATTGATCGACGACCGGCGGAACGACCTGAAGAAATAGAGGTCAACAAAACCACCATGGCCGAGCACGGTCACAACGAAGCATGCAAATCACCGCCGGACATCCGGAGAGCTCGTGGCACGGTCAGAACCACCCGATGTTTCAAAAGTTTTCGGAAGGGGGTCCGGGGGACAACCCTTTTCCCAAAGGCGGCTGGGAGCCGCTCCCAAAATTCGCGTCCTCCTTTCTCGGTCCGCATGAAGACCCAGGGCGGGGCCAGTTGGTTCTGCGCAAGTGAAGAAAAGGCGCGTTGCTTACTCCCAGACCTGCTGAACTGAAGATTTCTTCTCGAAAAGAGAAGGAATCGGCCCTTATTAGTAAAAGGGTTTCCCCCGGAAGACTTTCCGATAGACCGCGTTGGTGGACTCACCACTCGCGAGATCATCCCGGCATGCCCCTCTTTCCAGGCGGAGGACACAGGCCGCGCACTCCGCTTCGCCGCATGGCCGGCCAAGAAGACACTTCATCCGTTTGAACCCGCCTTGCTTTGAGATTCCTCAGTAACTTCAGCAATAATGATCTGGACGTGGCACCGGACTGTTCACGGGAACCTGCGCGAGGTTGAGTGGTCTCACCTCCTTAAGTGGGTATGGGACGTGACGGTAGTCATCCACGGGGGGTAGCGGTCTGCCCGGAACCCCCGCGAATTGCACCTGTGTCACGGAAGGCAAAGATTCACCGCAGAAGGAGGATCAATGGACCGGACGATTGCTGATTTTCTTGCGGGTATGCAACTGGGAGTCGCACAGACACACAAGAACATGACACTCCACTGCTTGATCGGGGCAACCGAGTGCCCGATCACGTACCTGACCCTGGACGAAGCATTGAAAGCGGAGGCGCTCAGGGTCCAGGAGCTCTCGGAAGGCGGCTCCGTGCCCGAACTCAGGGTACACAACCGCGCGGAACGCCATGTGCTGCTCCTGGACGGCGAAGAGCTGGTCGGAGCGAAACAGAATCGGGTGCTCAACGTGACCATCCTTATTGCCGCGGGTTCCGAGACCGTGATCCCCGTGTCGTGCGTGGAGCAAGGGAGATGGTCGTACAGGAGCCGCCAGTTCTCGAGTGAATCCAGGGTGATGTCCTCCAGGCTCAGGAAGTCGAAGTCCGATTCCGTCTGCGCGAGCCTGAGGCATTCTGGTACCTATGCCTCGGACCAAGCCATGGTCTGGAGTGACATTCGAGCGAAACACGCTCGAATGGAGAGTGCGCCGTCACCCACCATGGCCATGGCGGACTTGTACGACACGCATGTCGACGACGTACGAGAGTTCATGGAGTCGTTTCGTCCCGTGCAAGGGCAGGCGGGGATGATCGTGTTCATCGACGACCGGCCGGCCGGGATGGAGCTCTTCGGCACCCACGAGACCTTGCGCCGGACCCATGCCAAGCTCGTTCAGAGCTACGTCATGGACGCGCTCGAGACCAGCCGAGGCTGGGGCGAACGGAGACAGCAGTCCCATTCGGACGAGGCGGCAGACTACCTCAGGGCAGCGGCACAAACTGACGTGGAAAGACGCGTTTCCGTGGGGTTGGGGCAGGATCTGCGGATCCGGTCGGCCGGGTTGGTAGGAGCGGGCCTGGAATTTGAGGGCTACGTGCTGCACCTGAGCGTGTTTCCCAACGACCTCGGACACGAACGGCAAGAAGGGAGCGGTCCTCTCACAAGGGCATCAAGGCGCAGAGAACTTCTGCGGGGGTAATGACACAGCTCGCGTTCAGCAAGTGAGAGGTAACATGTTGGAGGTTGTGCTGAACGCGAGCTGAAACAGCCCCGGAGCTGCCGGCCCGCAGAATTGCCGGGTCATACCAATGTGACTTCAAGCAGGTGAGGTTATCAACAGGACGACAGGCAAGATGCCTGTCCCACCCGAAGCCTGAAGTCAGTTCTTGGAACGCGCAATGGTATCCATCGCGGCCTGATCCGGCCTTGAAGTCATCATTCCTCTTTGAAAGTCCGTCTCAGCTCGAACTTCTTGATCTTGCCGGTGGAGGTTTTCGGCAGCTCGCCGAATGCCACCGATTTCGGCACCTTGAAATGCGCGATCCTTTCGCGGCAGAAACTGATGATCTCGTCCGCGGTAGGATTGGCCCCGGGTTTCAAAGCCACGAAAGCCTTCGGCACTTCGCCCCACTTGGGATCGGGCACGCCCACCACTGCGCATTCCAGGACGCTCGGATGCTGGTAGAGCACGCCCTCGACCTCGACGCTCGAGATGTTCTCCCCTCCGCTGATGATGATGTCCTTGGAGCGGTCCTTGATCTGCACGTACCCGTCCGGATGCATCACCGCGAGGTCGCCGCTGTGAAACCATCCCCCGCGGAAAGCCTCTTCCGTGGCTTCGGGCATCTTGTAGTACCCCAGCATCACGTTATTGCCGCGCATCACGATCTCGCCAATGGTCTTGCCGTCGCGGGGGACAGGTTGCATGGTCGAGGGGTCCCACACGTCCATGTGCATCGCCGTCAAATAGGCCACTCCCTGCCGAGCCTTCATCCGGGCCTTTTCCTCCGGGGGGAGGCCGTCCCATTTATCACGCCATTCGCAGATGCTGTGCGGACCGTACACTTCGGTCAGCCCGTACACGTGGACGATGTGTGCTCCCAGGGCCTCCATTTCTTCGATGATCTTGGGCGCGGGAGGAGCTGCCGCGGTCACCACGTTGAGGGTCCTGCGTGTCTTCATTTCCCTGATGCCCGGGTCGCTGAGCATCGAAATCAGGACTGTGGGCGCTCCGCACATGTGAGAGACGAGCTCCCGTTCCACGAGACTGATGATGTCCCCTACCACGACCTTTCGCATGCACACCTGCGTCCCGCCCACCGCGGGCACGGCCCACGGAAAACACCAACCGTTGCAATGGAACATGGGCAGGGTCCAGAGATAGACCGACGAAGAATCCATACCCAGTTCGAGTGCCTCACCCAGGGCGTTGAGGTACGCGCCTCGGTGGTGGATCATGACCCCTTTGGGGGGGCCTGTGGTGCCGCTCGTGTAGTTGATGGAGATCACGTCGTACTCGTCCTGGACCGCGGACTCCACAGGAGTGTCGGAACCGGATGAGAGGAATTCCTCGTATTCGATGCCGGCAACGGGCTGCTCCCGGCTGATGTCGCAGATGTTGACGAGGGTTTCTACGTTGGCAAGTTCCCCGAGTATGGGAGCGACCACCGGTGCGAACTCACTGTCCAGGAACAGTGCCCTGGAATCCGAATGCCGGACGATGTAAGAGACCTCTCCCGGTGAAAGCCGGGTGTTTATCGGAACCAGAGCCGCTCCGATCATGGGTACGGCGAAATGGGCCTCGATCATGGCGGGCGTGTTGGGGCAGATGATCGCCACTTTGTCCCCTTTCCCGATCCCTTTGGCAAGCAGCGCGTGCGCCAGGCGGTTGACTCGGTGAAACAGGTCGCGGTACGTGAGGCGCGTGTCTTCGTAGACCACTGCGATCTTGTCCGCGAAGACGACCGCGCTCCGGTTGAGAAAGCTCACGGGAGTGAGCAGGTCGTAGTAGGGTTTGCGATCCGTCATGAACACACCCTCCTTGTCGGATTGTCATCTGAGGGCCCCCATCCCCCAAGAACGGTCACGGCTTGCCGGCACAACGAAGGATGACAGTCCCGTCTCCAAAACTCAAGAACTCTTTGGATGGTCAGAACCATCCAGTGTTCCAAGAGTTTTCGGAAAGGGGTCCGGGGGACAACCCTTTTTCAAGACCGCCATGACCGCACGCGGCCACAACCAAGCATGAAAATGCTCCCCCACCGGCGTCTCGACGAGCCGGCTTTCTCTGCGGCGACCAGCGGGAGCCGCCATGCTCCAAGAGTTCTTGAGGATGGGGGTCCG
>JBFMAA010000034.1:0-47391 GCA_040755955.1 Thermodesulfobacteriota bacterium | reverse complement strand
GGCGAATCTCCAGGACAGATTCTTCTACCTTGCTCACATCTTCGAGATACCCTATCTTCTGCTCAAGGGATCTCATGAAATAGTAACTCCCGAGTATGGTAGCAGCCATGAAGAGGTAAACGACCGCGGCTCCGATGATCACTTTGTGTCTCAGGCTGATGGTGAATACCGCCTTGATCATGCACACGCCTCATACCAATGCGACTTCGAAGAGGTGAGGTTGTCCACAGAACGACTGGCAAGATGCCTGCCCACCCGGAGCCTGGAGTCACTCCCTAGAACGCTCATTGGTCTCGCAGATCTGCTGGCAGCCGCGGGCAATAATCGCGCCGCCTTGCTCCCGGGAATGGCACTCCTAAGGAGGAAGCACGCGGACTGAGCCGACCTTCACGCTCGTAGAGCAACTTCCGTTCCACGGGCCCGGCCTGCCCCGTCTTTGTATGATAAGAAGGTAACCTCCAGGAATAACGACAGCATGGCATGCCCGTTGGGACAGAAGCTGCGCTTTGGCGTCGCTGCGATCCAGCCCTGACGCGTTGCAGACTGCAACACCTGCTCCCATTGTGGCCATGCTTAATCCCCAAGTCAAGCGCAGGGAGACAAGGCCGGCAGGAAAGAACCTGTTGCAGTACGCAACGCGTGATTGATGTTGCGTACTGCAACGCGTACGATCACAACGAAACAAGCGTGCATCCAGTTGATTTGAGGCGATTTTCCGCAGATCAAGCATAGCGACGTTGCAAAGCGATACGGAAGGAAAGGGGCGGTGTCGCTCAAGCGAGACAAACATGGCACGATATCAAGGCGATACCGGCACGCGAGTTCGGCACGGAATTTGTTGACCAGATTCCGGATACAGGAGGTCGGAATGAAAAAAGCCAAAGAGAAACTGACCGCGCTGCTCAATGCCGTCACCTTTGCCGAAGCAGGGGAACACGAGGCAGCCATGGAGTTCCTGGAGCAAGTGGAACAGGACCCTTCGGGTGAAGCGACCTCCAAGAACACGGCATTGGAGAAGGTTGCGGCCCGCGGCAGGGATCTGGTCCGACGAGTCGAGGAGCAGATGGTACCGGCAGCCTTTGCCGAGGCAGGAGAGTTTGCTACCGCTCATGATCTGCTCACCGGGAACAAACGTGCCCATGCAGTACTGCTTGTGATCGACGGAAACTCGGCCGAGCCGGAGCCTGTCGCCTATGCAATGAATCTCTGCACACGGATCTCAGCCGACATGGAATTGCTCGTCCTGTCTCGGAACGGGGACGCTTCGACTGCGCAATACAGCCCGTCCGAGACCGAAGCGCTGCGCGAACGGGTCGCCGGGACTTGCCAAATGGCCCGGGAACGCGGGGTGTCCTGCAATGTCGTGTTCGAGGAAGGAGACCTCAGACAGAGGATGGTCGATTACATCCGCAGACACAAGGAAATTGCTGCGCTGATAATCGGTTCCGGAGGTGACCGAAAGAACTCGCGGGGAGCGGCCCTGTTAAGAGCTCTGGAGGATCACGCGAACCGGCTTTCCATACCGCTGGTGCGGGTGATGGCAAGAAGTCCCGTAGGAAAGACTACGTAATACCAATCGGCGTACCGTCCAGTGGACCGCGGGAAGACACCCGTCTGGAACAAGGTGCGCCCTGAACACTCCACCACGGCCGGTCACGTCGCGTGGTCACATCGAAAGATTAGAGTCCCCTCCCGACGCCTCAATGACTCCGTGGATGGTGACAAGCATCCAATATTCTCGAAGTTCAAGGAAGGGAGTGAGGGGGCTACCCCGCTCAGAAGCACTCTGACCGCATGCGGCTACAACCCCGCGTAAAAGTCAGATCCCCTCATAACAAGAGAGCGGTGGATGGTCAGAACTGCCCGATGTTTCAGAAGTTTTCGGAAGGGGGTCCGGGGGACAACCCTTTTTCAAAGGGATTTCCCCCGGAAGACTCTCAGATAAAGGGTTTCCCTCGGAAATCGCATCTCTTACCGCGGACCGGTGGCGGTCGACTCAGAAGGTCACATACACTCGTGCCAGGAACGCGGTAGAGGTCACGTCGGTATTCTTGAACGAGTCGATAAGGATTCCGTCCATTACCACGGCTCCTCCGAGGTCGTCTCGAATTTCCTTGAATCCCCACCGAGTGTACCCGAATTCAGTCACCACTCGAGGCAGGAATCGTGCCCACGCTCCAAGCGTCGCTCCTTGACCAAGCAGGAAGCGCAGGTACATTTCTGAGGTGTAGTACTCCATGCCGTTGCCCTTGCCGTAGGCTCCCCCGACATAGATGGTCGGGGTCACGCTGATCGGGGACCGGCTGAGCACAGCGGATACCCTCCCTATCGAGCGCAGCATCGGGCCCGCGTTCACCGCGACAAACCCTCCGCCGCCATACATGCGAAACGCTTTTGAAGCGGACCTGGAAGTGTTACGGGTAAGATTCTTAGCCTCGAAATTCTCGGAATAGTTGACCACCAGAGCCCGAGGCCCGAAAGATACCGGCAGGACAGCGATACCTCCCCACCTCGCGAGATCATACTCGGCAAGGGCGCTCACGGTATCGGTCTTCCAATATCCTTCTACCTGGTCACCAGCCTGGTATATCGTGTTGTAAGAAGGGGCACTGACCGTCACTGTCTGCGTGGATGTCGATGGGACCAAACTGATCCCTGCGGGCCCTCATCAGTTTGGTATTTCGACCGGCAAGAGCGTGGTTACCTGGGTGGTCTGAGTGGTGGGCTGAATCCCCTGAAACACCTGAACAGTCTGATCAAATGTGGAGGAACCGGTCATTCTTTGACCGAAATAATCCAAGGTCACCGTTGCCCCGTATGGGGCGCGATACATCGCTCGACCCGAGTAGGACGTGCCATTTTGAAGGCCAAGCTTTGCAAGCTCTACCGCGGGGCTCGTGGCCGAATTTCCCGTCACGTTCGCGGAACCGATACCCGATGATAAGGAGAAGCCGGAAGGCTCTCCTGCCTGGGGCGTTGCGGGTGCGGTAGTCGTAGCGCCGCCAGCGGGACCTGACGCCCCCCCCGTGTCCTGACAGAAGCCCGCTCCGCACACCGCCAGAGAGAGCAACACAGTGAGACACACCGACAATGCTTTGATCCCTGCCATGCCCATATCCTCCTACAAGAGGGCTGCGGGGCCCCATCAACAGAAAAAATGGCCGACCCCGGAACAGTGCTCCGGGAGTGTACATGCCTTGTCACAACGGTGACTTCTTGTTCGCACAAGGGAGCCGGAATGTCAAGCGAATTTCGATATTCCGTGAAAAACCATAGTCACAAAGAGAGAAATAGTTCAAGCATCCTCGATAAACTGCTTTGCGCCGGAAAAAAATCCGGACGTGCCCAAATCCCCCGCGCTCGCCAACAAGGTTTTTCTGGCATTGCTCCCGGTTGGTGATTATACTCAAGTGGGGATAATTGCCCGCGGCGAGGGCCCGGGGGTGGACCGCTCACCGTTTCCAACTGCGGCACGTGGCACACCCTCCCTCCGGCGAGTGAGCGACGCGTGAGGGGGGATTTGGCCATTTCAGCAATAGCGTTCGTTTTCTTTTCTTTTCGAGAAGAAATCCTCACTTGAACAGCTCCGGAAGAAAGCAACGTGCCCTTCTTGGCTTGCGTAGAACCGACTCGCCTCGCCCTAGGTCTTCATGCGGACCGAGAAAGGTTGACGCGAATTTTGGTTGCGGCTCCCAGCCGCCTTTTGACAATCCCGCGAATTTCGAGGCGCGTGACCATGTGGGGTCAGATCTCATGCGGACGGACCGGCTCGCGTCCCGAAGGATGCACCACCGCGGCCTCGGACTCCAAGGGGGGAAGGGGGGAGAAGATGCCTGAGTGCTCGATTGCGCAAATTCGGTGAGGGATATTGCAGGCCTTCGGTCGTAGCGGCCGGCCTCGGTGCCGGTCGGCAAGGACGCCGGCGGCTACAAGTTCCCCTTCACCACGCAGGGGCCGGATTTCGGAATCATATTCATGCCACTGATTACTGAGTCGATCCTCTTGCCACGGCCCACGGGTCACGCGGGCACTCAGCAGAGCGGAGCCACGACGGCTCTGCGCAGGGAGCCGACATCGCCATGCCGCACCTCACCGCAACAACTGAAAGAATGCTCGCCTTCGCGATCCTCCTGGTGTTCCTGAGCGTCTGTTTTGGCCCTGATCACGCGGGGGGAACAGAAATCGGTCGCCTCTACGACGAAGCGAATCAGCTTCTCAAGAAGGGTGCACACCAGGAGGCGATCCCTGCGTTTGAAAAGGTCATGGAAGCCTGCGGCAAGAAGCCCTGCCGACCCATAGCCGCAGCGCAGTTGGGCCGGGCCTTGCTAGAAATATCCCGCCTGGAAGAAGCCCTGAAGTACCTCGATATCGCGGAGGAGGCGTTCTCGCAAAGCACCGCCCCCGACGCGGCTTTCAGTCGGGGGGTGGTCTTGCAGCTCAAAGGCAGGGCATTCTCGGAACAGAGCGCCTACCAAAAGGCTCTGCTGCATTATGACCAGGCCGAGAAGATCTTCGTCGATCTTCTCCGACAGGACCCGAAAGCCCATCGAGCGCTGTTCGAGCGCGAACTGGCGTGTGCCTATGCCAACCGCGCACTCACCATGACTCACCTGTACCGCTACGAAGATGCCAAGTCAGATCTGGAAAAGGCCGGGCAGTTCCTGAAGACTTCAGACCCAGGCCTAGTCTGGGAGCTCGACAAATACAAGGCCTTGATCGCAGTACAGAGCCAAGACTACCCGACTGCGGAACGTCTCCTCTCCGCGCTTCTCGAAAAGGCGAGAGCGCGCGGCGATGCGAAAGAGGAAGCCATTTCCACATACACGCTGGGGCACATCGACGAGAACCTTGCTCGGTACGCCTCAGCGGAAGCCCGGTATGCCGAGGCCCTGCCCCTTGCGCGCAAAGCCGGAGACCGTTCTGTCCAGGCCGAAATCCTGAACCATATGGCCATAGTGCGGTATCGTAGGGGGAACTACGAGGCCGCGCGAGCCGCGTACCAGGAATCCTTGGTCATCAGACAGGCCCTCGGCCAGAAACGGCAAGAAGCAATGGTCCGCGCAAACCTCGGGCAGCTCGAACGTGCCGTCGCCGACTACCCACGGTCGGTCACCTACCTGAAGGAGGCAGCCCACACAGCGGAACAGCACGGGTACCGTGATGTCCTCGCGGTAGCGCTGGAAGGACAAGGGTTCGTGCTCAAGGACATGGGGCAGTTCACGACAGCCGAAACCCAGCTCAAGAGGGCGCTTGCCCTGCTGCATGATCTCGGCGACAGGAGGGTCGAGGCCATCACCCGGCTTCGCCTGGGGAACCTGCAGGAATACTACGGAGATTTCGAGCCGGCTGTGCAGAGCTACAGACAGGCGGCCGAGATCCAAGAAGAGATCGATGATCGGCTGTTCTTGACCGAGACCAGCCTCGACCTGGCAAACATCCAGGCGAGACAAGGAGATTTTGCCGGGGCTGAGAGCTCATACGAGGAAGCCCTCAGGCTTAAGCGAGCGTCAGGGTTGCCCTTGGGTGAACTGCTCTGCCGATTTGCGCTCTTCTACCTCGAAAAACCGGCATACGGGCAAGCCCCTGATAGACAGAACGACCTTGCTCAGGCCGCCCTTCACCTCGCATCAGCGGATGAGGCAATCGGGCCGGACGACAGAAGCACGCTGCTTCTGAAGAGCTATGTCCGCAGCAGGCTATTCCTTGAACAAGAGCCCCAGCAGGCGGTATCAGGATTCAGTGAAGTGGAGTCCAAGGCCGGTGCCGCGAACAACCTCAGGTTCCTCTTCCTTGCCAACGTGGGCCTGGGACTCGCCTACGAACGGCTTGACCGCTTCCGGGAAGCTGAGCAAGCCTTCGAAAAAGGGGTGCGCTACGCGGAAGGGATACGACAGACTCTCGACCGGCAGGCGAAGATTACGTTCCTGCAAGGCGAGGAGATCTTCGGAGTCAGGCACGTGGTCCCCTATGAGGGTCTCGCGAGAGTCAGGATGAAGATGGGCGCGGTGCAATCGTCCCTGGAAGCCGCAGAACGCACCAAAGCGAGATCGTTTGCCGACAGCCTTGCACGGAGCATGAGAGGCCCGTGCGGCAAAGTCGATGCAGCAACACTCGACGAGCTTGTCCCACTGGACGAAAAGCTCGCAGCGACCGCGGCTCAACTCCAGAGGTGTTCCGAAAGGCAGGGAGACCGCTCTCTGGTGCCCGGATTCACCGCAGCGCTTGAGGAACTCAGGGGGAAACGGGAGCAGCTCCTGGATCTCATAAAGGCCCAGGACCCCGAATTCTTTGCCACCAGGTTCGGAGGGACCGTCACGCTCGATGCTTCAGCCCTTGGGCCGGACGAGTGGATTCTCACGTACGAGGTCACCGAGTCCGCGACACTCATCTACCTGACTCACGGCAAGACCGTGGTGAAAGGCATCCTCGTCCCCGTCGCGAGAAAACGGCTTGACCGGTTGGTGGCGGACTTCCGAAGGCCTTTCGATGCGGCGAGTCTTCGCTCACTGGCCGACGGTTCTTTTCTGGATGCGGGCCATGAGCTTTTTGAGCTTCTTGTAGCCCCGTTCATCGGCCTGGTCCCTGAAAAGACCCCGCTGACCGTGGTTCCCGATGATGCCCTGGGAGTCGTTCCTTTCGAGATGTTTCCCATCAACCGAGGGGGTTCGATCGTGGCCGAGGAGATGTTCCCCCGTCCGCGGGATGTCCGGTTCCTCGGTGACCGCAACCCGATCTCGTACTATCAATCCCTTACCGCGCTGACCCTGACTCGGTCAGGAGGAGCGCGGCCTGCCGCGTCGGGACAGAAGATGCTGGTGCTCGCGGATCCGATCATCCGGTGCAGCAACGCGCCGGAGGAACAGCGCATCGCTTCCAAGGCACGGGAAGCGGACCAACAG
The DNA here is from genome assembly GCA_040755955.1 of Thermodesulfobacteriota bacterium. Classification (GTDB taxonomy): domain Bacteria; phylum Desulfobacterota; class Desulfomonilia; order Desulfomonilales; family Desulfomonilaceae; genus JBFMAA01. Next base: position 40,492 of record JBFMAA010000034.1, on the reverse strand, counting down.
CTTGAAATGCTGGAAGTATCTCCCCGCCCCAAGCCGAAGACCGATTCGATCAGCCTGCTCTCGGGAGACATATGCAGCAGCATTCAGTCGGGCCTTGGACGGATCAGCGAAACGGCCGATCTTGCCGGCTACCTCAGCCGACAATTCGGGGGACGAGTCGACCCCTACACGGGCGGGCTTGCGACGCTCGGTCGTTTTGACCGTGATATAGTCCCCAAGTTGACTCAGTATGACATGGTGCTGTTCGCGACGCATGGAATACTGGGAGACGAGTTCGGCCTGAAGGAACCGGCTCTCCTCCTCAGCATGGACCCGGAAGGATGCGACAGTTGGCTGAAGATGAGCAGGATCGTCGAGCTGAAAATGAACGCGGAAATCGTAGCCTTGATCGCATGCAAGAGCGGGCTCGGCAAACGGATCTCCGGCGAAGGCCCCATGGGCATGGGCAGGGCATTCCAGCTTGCAGGCTCGAAGTCGGTCCTCATGAGCCTCTGGAGTGTCGATGTCAATGCCTCCACCGAACTGGCCAAAGCCTTCTTCGAGCATCTCATTGCCGGGCAGGGCAAGTCCGAGGCCTTTGAAAACGCGAGGAAACTCCTGAGAGAGAAGGACGGCGGGAGATATTCGCACCCGTTCTTCTGGGCCGGTTTTGTCCTGGTGGGTGAGCGCTAACCGTATGCCAAGAATTAGAATGCCACGTTGAAGTTGAGCCCCAATATCGCGAAACTCTCCCCCATGTACATCTTGTATTTCTGCCGGAAGGTGCCGTCGAGCGACGGCCCGCTCACCAGGCCGTTGAGGTCCTGATAGCTGTATCGGCCGTACAGTCCGCAGCGCAATAGGGACGTCAACTGCGCGGACCCGTCCACTTGGACTTCGATGAGTCCGCCCTCATTGAGGTAACCCGTGTAGTCGATGTTGTTGCCGTCCTTGATTGAGGTGAACAGCCTCTTGCTGACCCACGGCGAGCCCAACACCTCGACGCGCGCCTTCCACCACGGGAAGAACATCGTGGTCTGCAATCCGAAGAAAGGGATCTCCGATCTGTATTGGTCACGTAGTTCCGACCCCGCGGGCTGAATGCCCGTGGCGCTCCCGGGGTAGTTCCAGTCCTCTTGCCGGTACCCGCCCACCGCGCTGAACCGATACGCCCCGGCAGCGCAGATATGCACCAGCACGGCGCCTTCGTACGACCTGAAGTTGGGATTGACGTTCCACATACTCCCGCCCAAGCTGTCGCCTCTGGTCTGACGAAGACTCATGTCCGTCTCGAACACGCTCGTTGCCCCGGCAGCCCTGGCCGAGAGCATCGACAACGGGGAAAGCTCGAACATGCCCGAAATCACCGGGAGGCGCGGACTTACCTCGGTCCTGAAGCCGTCTGTCACCGCTTCCGGCGGGTTGGTTTGCCTCACCCGTTGGTGTCCGAACAGAATGCCGGCACGGAAGGCCGTATCCACGATTATTCCGCCGGAACATCCGGCCGCGTGGAGAGATGTGAGCATCCCCACCACAAGCACCAACCCCAGCGTTGCGGTAACCACAAACGTTCGCACGGTTCCTTCCCCTCTTGGACACTTATCACGGACGATAACCCGCGGCAGTATACCCGTACAAAAAGGAAAAAAGGAACAAAAAAAATGCGTCTTCAAGAACCCCCCAAGCATTTCGACCGGTTGACCGGCCCCCTTTCCTTGAGCGAACGGTTGTGCTAAGTCTTGACCAGTCCGTCCGTGGAGGACCAATCGTTCAATTGCCCATGACAGTCGATTTTGCCGCCTCACCATCGCCGGAATTCCTGGACAAGGCTGTGAAGCTCCTTTCGGGTCACGCGGCCAGGGGAGGGGTGTATGGCCCGACAGGCTCGGCCTCGGCATTCCTGATCGCGGCTGCCATGAAACAGCGTTCGGGGCTGCTGCTCGTAGTCTCGCCCGACGGCGATTCCGCCTCTGCCGTCGCTTCAGACATCCGATTCTACCTGGGAGAAGGGGAAGCTCCCGGGAATCCGCTGCTGGACCAGGTCATGCACTTCCCGTCCTCGGATATGCGGCCTTACGCGTCGGCCGGATTCGAGACCGATGTCTGGACCTCGAGATTGGCGACTCTTTTCAGGCTCTGCCACGCAAGGGCCCCTCGGGTCGTGACCGTCGGACTCGACGCGCTGATGCGCCGGGTTGTTCCCCTGGCCGTATTCGCGCATTCGAGCTTCTCGATCGGAGTGGGCCGAGAACTGGACCGGGAACAACTCCTGCAAAGACTCGTCCTCGCGGGATACAATCGCGCCCCCCTGGTAGAAGACGTGGGAGACTTCTCCGTTCGGGGCTTCATCATCGACATCTACCCTCCGTTGTATCAGTATCCCCTCAGGATCGAGCAGACCGGCGATTTCGTGGAGTCGATCCGCTTCTTCGATCCCGCGACCCAGAGATCGAGAGATCACCTCCCGGAAGTGGAAGTCTCCCCCGTACACATGTTCATACCCGACGACGAGGCCCTGGAGCACGGCCTGCGAAACGTCCTCGAAGCGTGCGAGGAACTAGGCTGCGAAAAACGCGTACGACAAAGGCTGCTCGATGATTTTCGGCACCGGTTGCGTGTTCCCGGCGCGGAAAACTATCTGCCCTACTTCCACCCAGCGCTCGATTCGTTGCTCGACTACCTCCCAAGGGATGCGGTCGTGGTCCTGCCAGATGAACCGACCATGTCGCGCGGCGCGGAGGAGCTCGAAGAAGAAGTCGCCCTGGGATGGGAAGCCGCGAGAAACGAAGGCCTGCCCGTCCCCTCGCCTGAACGGCTCTACATGCCGCGCGAAGAGCTCTCCCGCCGAATCGAATCCTTCCGAACTGTGGTGGTGAGTCCCCTGGAGCTGGACGAAGAAGACCGCGCGGGCATCCGAATCCCCTGTGCCGGAAATCAGGACATCAGGTCAGCCCTCGCCACGGCAAAAGCTTACGACGCGGGCATGTCCGGCCTGGTGAGACGACTCGATTCCTGGCGGAACGACGGGGCCGAGATCCTCCTTGTGAGCCACACCCAGGGCCAGGCCAGCCGGTTGCTCAAGCTGCTGGAACCTTACGCGCTCAACGTCGACTTCCGAGGGGAAGGGTTCGACCCCGCGCACCTCCATGGGGTCCCGGTGCCCGGCATCAGGCTATACGTTGGTGGTCTCAGCAGCGGGTTCCGTATCGAACAAGCGGGCCGGCTCGTGATCACCGAAGAGGAGATATTCGGGCCGAGGGTACGCGCAACCAGTCGACGACGTGCCCGAGGGACCTTCATATCGTCCCTCACCGACCTCTCGGAAGGAGAGGCGGTAGTCCACGAAGACTACGGTATAGGTATCTTTCGCGGCCTGATGACCAAGGAGTTCGATGGAGTAGCCGGCGAAGTGATGGTCATTGAATACGCGGGCGGTGATATTCTCTACCACCCGGTGGAGCGCCTTCAGGTCATACAGAAGTACGTGTCCGGCGCGGAAGAGCCTCCTCGTATAGACCGCCTCGGAGGGAAAGGTTGGGCCAAGACCCGGGCCAAGGTGAAGAAATCACTCAGGGAGATGGCCGGGGAACTCCTGGAGATCTACGCGAAACGCCAGGTCGCCGGCCGTGAGCCCTATTCGCCCCCGGATGAGAACTTCACCGCATTCGAGGCGTCGTTCGCGTTTGAAGAGACCCCCGACCAGGCCAAAGCCATCCAGGACGTCATGGAAGCCATGGACAAAGACAAACCCATGGATGTGCTCGTCTGCGGCGACGTCGGGTACGGCAAGACCGAAGTGGCGCTGCGCGCTGCATTCCGAGCCGTCATGGACCACCGACAGGTGGCGATTCTCGTGCCGACCACGGTGCTCGCGCAGCAGCATTTCGACACATTCAACAAGAGATTCAGCGGATACCCGATTGAAGTGGACGTGGTTTCCCGCTTCCGGAGCAGCTCGGACGTCAAGGATGCCTTCACTCGACTGAAAGAGGGGAAGATCGACGTCGTGATCGGAACGCACAAGCTGCTCAACAAGAACGCCGGTTTTCGTGACCTTGGGCTGCTCGTGGTGGACGAAGAGCACCGATTCGGGGTAGCGCACAAGGAGAAGATTAAGAAATACAAGGCACACGTGGACGTGCTCACCCTGACTGCAACTCCTATCCCCCGAACGCTCAACCTGTCTCTGACTGGGATCAGGGATCTTTCCGTCATAGAAACACCGCCGTCTAACCGCAAGTCGATTCGGACCCACGTGGTCAAGGGTTCCGACGAGGTGGTCAGGGCCGCGATCGTCCGTGAACTGAGCCGTGGGGGTCAGGTGTTCTACCTGCACAACAGGGTTCGGTCGATTTTCCGGCGTGCTACCGCGCTCAAAGCCCTCGTTCCCGAGGGGTCGTTCGGAACGGCCCATGGCCAAATGGCCGACAGCGACCTCGAAAAGGTGATGCTCGACTTCGTCACGGGCAAGATCAACGTGCTGGTCTGCACCAACATCATCGAGTCGGGACTGGACATACCCAGAGCCAACACCATCATCATAGAACGAGCCGACACGTTCGGGCTCGCGGACCTCTATCAGCTCCGGGGAAGGGTGGGGAGATCGAATGTGCGCGCGTACGCGTATCTGCTGACTCCCCCGGAGACGCTCATGACCCCCGACGCGGTCAAACGTCTGTCAGTGATTCAGGAATATTCTGACCTGGGGCAGGGGTTCAGAATTGCCATGCGGGACATGGAGATCCGAGGCGCAGGGAACATACTCGGGACCTCGCAATCAGGGCACGTGGCGCAGGTCGGGTACGAAATGTATCTGGAGCTCCTCGAAGAAGCGGTTCAGGAGATGAAGGGAGAGACGCCCCCGCCGAGAATCGACCCGGAAATCCGGCTCAAGGTCGAAACACTGATCCCGGAGGCGTATGTCCCTGATCCTCGCCAAAGGATGAACCTTTACAAACGCCTTTCCAGAGCGGTCGACGGCACCGAAATAGACGAAATCGAAGACGAAATGCTCGATCTTTACGGGAAGGCCCCCGGTCAGGTAGATCATCTGGTGCGCATCATGCGGATTCGGCTCGCGATGAAGGAAATCCGTATGCTCAAGCTCGAGTACACGGAACCCAACCTGGTCGCGACCTTCGATCCGGAGACGCCCCTGAATCCCGGGCAGCTCGTGGCCTGGGCACAAGGTGATTCCCGGCACATACGACTTCTGCCCAACGATCGACTCATGTACCGCATCGGCAACGGAGACCCGGAACGAAGAATATCAGGCTGCCAAGAACTGCTCGACAACCTGAACTCGATCCTTGGGGGTGGCTCTGCCCCCGAGGTCACCAGACAGCCGGTCATACGAAGGCTCAGGCGATGACCGCCCGACCGTTCCCGTTCCCGCATGAGGTGAGGGTTTGCTTTTCCCCTCCCTTGATGCGAGGGTGGCAGGCGCTGCAATTGTCAACTCGGGACAGTAATGGGATTCAGTTGCACAGGAGTTCATCAATGCTACATCGCATGTTCCCAATTCTGGCGGCTGCCGTATTGTGGTCCGTGACGCAGGCATCCGCGGAAGTCTACTCGGACAAGATAGCCGCGGTCGTCAACGGAGACGTGATCCTGCATTCCGAAGTGATCAAATACAAGCATCCGTTCGTGCGGAGTTTCTTCCAGGGATTCGACCTTGGCGTGGTTCCGCCCGGAAAATGGCCGACAGAGAAGGAAATCCTCGATGAACTCGTGGTGATACGCCTGATCGAGCAGGAAGCGAAGCACAAAGGGGCAAAAATAGGTGACCAACAGGTGCTGGCCCATGCGGAGATGATCAAGAAGAGGAACAGGATGTCTCAGGACCAGTTCGTCGAGCAGCTCGCAGCCAACGGTCTCACCTTTGACGGGTACAAGAAACTGATCAAGCGAGTCATCACGCTCAACCTGATGTGGTCGTCCGAAGTAGCCCAGAAGATCCCGGTGCGAGAAGAGGAGGCGCAGCAGTTCTACAAGGACCACAAGGACGAAATACCGGCAAAATGGCGCGATCTCAAAGAAAAGATGATCCCCGCGAGACCTCCGACCGCCCAGGAAGAAGAACCCAAGATACCCACCTCCTACGAAGTCCGCACGGGGGGATCCGTGAAGCTCCGTCAGATCACGATCAAAGAGCCGGCTGTCAAGAACCGCGCCGCGATGGAAGCATTCGAGAAGAAGGTCCGCACGGTGATGGAGGAGCATCAAAAAGGAGCGGACTTCGGCGCGCTGGCACGCAAGTACTCCCAGGACAGCATGGCGGCCAAAGGGGGAGAAATCGGCTGGATGGCATACAAGGAAATGAATCCGCAATTGCAGAAGGTCGTGGAACGCCTCAAGAAAGGAGCCCTACATCCGGTAAAGACTGCCCAAGGAGCGATGTTGCTCTACGTGGAAGACGAAAAGAGCCGACAGCTCAAGACGATCCCCTACTCGGAACAAGAACGGAAGGAAATGGAAGACCAGCTCAAAGCCCACAGAAAAGCTTTGGAGCAAAGGGCAAGCGCCCAACGATCCGAAGCGGCAGAGCGAGGTGACTCCAAGTCCGACGAGGCCGGCGATGAAGAAGACGCCAAGTTCCTGGGGGGGAATAAGGACCCCAAGCCTCTCAAACCGCTGGGAATCCTGTCCGAGGACGAGGAGAAGGCGTACGGGAAAGTCCGGAACAAGGTCATGGCGATTCTGAGAATGGAGCGATCCCAAAAACGCCTGAAAGAATGGCTCGAAGAACTCAAGAAACGCGCCATCATTGATGTGAAGCTGTGAAAGCGGCGACGCGTTCCGTGCCTGACGGATCTGTGCCCCTGTCGGAGAGTATAGTCTGGACCTTGTCGCTCAACGATCCGAACTCGTACCTCAGAAGCGCTCGCCCGGGGGCCTTATAGAGCCATGCGTTATTATAGGGCACGGGACGTGAACGGATTTGCTCGCATTCCTTGAACGCGGCGCGAACGAGTTCTTTTGAGGCAGGGTCAGGCAGATTCTCTATAATTTCAAGCTCTCGCTTCTTCCTGTACGTGAGCGCCTCTGCATCCGGAAGTCCTTGAGACTGCCTGGCCGGCTCGCCTTTGAGTTTCAAGACGTCCTTTTTCGCATCCCCGATGCACACTCCGTCGATCTTCCCGGCGAACGGTTGCTCAAATCGCAGGAATAGCACCTTTTTCCCACTGTCAAAGTAAACCCAAACCCCATATTGAGGGAGCCGGTAAAAGAAATGGGGACTTGTGGGCAGCGGTCGTGACTCGGCCGTAGGCTCGCGGCTCACTCCATAGAACTTCTTCACCACGTCCAAGGAATCCCCCTTCTTGAGAGGACAATCCGTCAAGTAGTTGCGCTCTGCCCAGGCAAGACTCCAACACCCGAGCACGAGCATGCACACGCAGACCCCCACACGAAATCTCTTGCTTGTTGCAGGGGACAGGTCCATTGGGTCACCTCCATGAGTTCCCGCCCATCGGCCGGCCGGAGAGTCCGCCCATCACACCGGGCTCGACCGGAATGACACATTGCTTCCGGCAAGACCGTGGATAGTCTTACCCGACCGACGGCCGCTTGACAAGAGGTCGGGGCAGGATCGGGCACTCCCTCCCCGAACAGCGGCCCCGGCCTGAGCGGCATATGCATCGGCTTGACGGCACGAGCTCAGGGCAGTAAACTTGACACCATCCGTTAACTTATGGAAGCAGGTTACTTGATGAAGAGAATAGGAATATTGGCAATTGCGTTGATCTGCGTCGGCCTCTCCTCGGCTGCCGCCACGGCTGAGATGAAGATTGGGATGCTGGCCCAAAGAGGTCCGGAAGCTGCGATTCGAGAGTGGGGCGGCTTGGAACGCTACTTGACAGAGACGCTCGGGGAAAAGGTCACACTGGTCCCACTGAAGTTTAGTGAATTCATGAACTTCCCAAAGGCCGAGCCCGCGGCGTTCATTTTCACCAACCCCTGGTTCTTTGTGAGGGCCAAGGTTCGAAACGGAGCTGAGGCGCTTGTGACCGTGAAGTATCAAGCGTCAGGGGCCACGTTCGGAGGCGTCATATTTGCGAGGAAAGGCGCAGGCCTCACCTCGATGCTCGATCTGCGCAACAAGGTACTGATGTGCCCGAAGTTTTCGTCACCCGGTGGATGGCTGTTTCAGAAGGGAGAGATCCAGAAGCACGGATTGCTGCCGGAGCGGGACCTCAAAGCGCTGCTCGAGACCGAGAAGGAATCCCACGACGAGGTGGTCTATGCGGTGCGAGACGGGATAGTTGACGTGGGAACCGTGCGGACAAACCTTCTGGAAACCATGCAACGAGAAGGGAAGATAAGAATCGATGACTTCGTAATCATCAACCCGACTCCGCACGAGGACTTCCCAGAGGCATGCAGCACGCCCCTGTATCCTGATTGGCCTGTGGCGGCTTTGGGCAAGACCCCTCCTCAAGCGGCAGCCAGGATGAAGCAGGCCCTCCTCTCCGTTCCGCCGGGGCATCCTGCTTTGCAGCAGGCGAGGCGCATAGAGCGGTTCGTCGAGGCGCTGGATTACGCACCGATGGAAAACTTGTGCCGATTCTTGAGAGTGGCCCCGTTTGCTTCCTTGCGTCGCAAATAGGCCGCGACATGCACGCCCGTAAGTCCTCAGTAAAGCGCTGCGAGGCATTGGAAACCAGCAATGATATCAGCCTGATCGGGGCCGGAGTCCCCGAATAACTGAGGACATGCGGCCTCCCGCGAGGAATCCTTGACTGGATGGCGCATCTGTGGCACTCTCAGACGCGATCGTATGAGAGGGAACACATGAAACGGATAATAGCGATCCTGATCATCTTCTCGGTGCTCGTCGTCACCCCTGTCTGTCACGGGGCGGGGGCCCAGGATGCCAACGGCCAGGCCGGCTGGGCCGCGGTCATCCATGAGGAGAACTCGCTGCGTGCCAGCCTTCTGTACCTGCCCTATATGGTATTGAAAGTCCCCGTGGCGATCGTGCACGGTATTCTGTACCCGGTTCCCACGACTCAGTCGACTTCACCGCCGCCCGCGCATGCCGTCCACCGGTGAGGGACGCGAACACCACTGTGAAGAGCGGGAGGGGGTAAACTCCCCTGCATTTGGGTATCGTACGTGTAGGGGCGGGGTTTATCCCCGCCCGATTTGCTTGGTACACAGGAGAGAGTGAACCCCTCCGCTGCGTTCCTGGTCGACCCTGCGGACCGTCAAGTGAGATTTCAGGAAGCCCTTTTCTTAAAAGGAACGGCTTTCCCGAACCGCTCGACCAAGGACAGTCATGCCTTGCCGCCGCAACAAGGGGCGAAAGTGCGCCCTAGAGTTCACAAGAACCGTCTGCATGGTCAGAACCATCCAATATTCTAAGAGTTTTCGGAAAGGGGTCCGGGGGACAACCCTTTTGCAAAAGGCGGCTGGGAGCCGCAACCAAATTCGCGTCGACCTTCCTCGGCCCGCATGGAGACCCAGGGCGGGCCGAGTTGGTTCTACGCGAGCGAAGAAAAGGCACGTTGCTTACTACTAGAGCTGCCGGCCCGAAGATTTCTTCTCGAAAAAAGGAGAAATCGAACCTCATTAGTAAAAGGGTTTCCCCCGGAATCTTACCTTTAGGAAAGCGACTTGGTAAAAGGACGACTACGGACTCCCAACTCTCGCGTACGTGCTGCCACCGAACGGAACCACCCACACGCTTGCACGCTCCGGGACCTTGCCGGAGGCCCACTGGACCATCTCCTCGATGCGGGCGAAACTCCGCGCCAAACCCATCTTCCGGCCAACGTCCTGAGGGAGCAAGGGGTTGTCGCTGAAGATCCCCAGATGACTGCGCCTGAGCATCTGCAGCCCGAAATGGCCGATGAAGACTTCTTCCACGGGTTCTCCCTTCTTGGCCTTCTCCACAAGCCCCAAGATGCGCTTCTGTCCGATAAGTTTCAGCAGGGCCCTCATGACCGAATATGGGAGGGTTTTTTTGGGGAGGGGGATCTCGCCCAATCCGTGCTCGGCTCGGAGACACCCCATCATCACTCCCCCCGGGCGGCACGCGTGAAGCCAGTTTCCGAAGCACTTCGCTGATTGCCTCAAGTCCGAATCCATCGGGAACGAGTTGGTCAATACCACATCGGCCTGCTCGGGGACTTCCAGCCCCACAAGGCCCTCCACGAACGACTCTGCAGCACGCTGGGCCTGCACCGGATCTCCACAGAAGAATCGTACCGGACGGGATCGCTCATCCATGGCCGCGTTCACGATAAACACCTCTCGACCCGAAAGCAGAGCCGCTTCCTCGAGATCAAGACGCATGGGGGAGTCGTCACCGCGCACCCCCACGTAATCGAACAAAGCTCCGCCAGTGCCCTGGAGATGGTTCCTTCCGATCGTCTCGGTCCCCGCGCAACCGGGGACCAGCATCTTCAGCCCGCCACCGAATCCCAGGAGCAAGTGGGGTTCGACTGCCCCAAGACAGATGATCAGGTCTGCCTCCATGAGCGCCTTATTCAGGAAGACCCGCGTGCCTCTCGATGTGGTGCCAAAGTCAGCGAAGCCGGACTTGTCGTGAGCATCATGACATCGCCACGGATAGCGGCCCGCGACTTCGGAACCCAGCTTCGTCTCCACTTCCTTCGGCGTACTCTTTCGGTGCACGCCGTTGGCCAGAAGGAAGCTGATATGCTCATGCCGGAGGCCGCCGGCCTGAAGCTCGTCCAAGACCGGTCCGACGAACTCAGCGACAGGGGTCGTCCTGGAATGATCGTCCGCAACCAGGACCACCCGAGCAGCCGAAAGGTCCCGTGATGCGAGCCGGCTGCACCCGATGGGATCTGTCAAGGCCTCTGCACAGGCTTCTGCCGGGGGCTTGGTTTCCAGACTCCCCTGCGGCACGGGAGTGCCGAGGATCTTCCAGCCAGCGGGGAGCATGACCGACAATTCGGATTCACCCCAGGGAAGGCTCACTTTCTGATGCATCGCTTCGTTCTCCTTCAGATCATGCCTGTACAGATGGCGGTTGCGTGACTACCAACCTCGGAAAGCAAGGTTTTCCCGTAACCGTTCACCCGGAAAAGGGTACCGAAGTGAGCGGCACCCTTTTCAGGTGCCGGGTTTGCGATCGCCGAGCGTTTCAGCGAGTTGCTTGTTCTTGTTTTTTGGCGCTGGTAGAGTAACATATTCCTCAGCAGGTCACACGCGCTATGGTGGTTGTCGAGCGCTCAACAAATCTTCGCGGCGGGCGAAGAAGGTGAACGATAGTTGCACAGGGAGGACAACCTTATGTCGAACTTGTTGCTGTTTCCGGCGAAATTCCTCGGATGGGCGGCCGTGGGAGCGGCCCTCGGAATCGGATGGAAGGTGGGGACGCTTATCTACGACACCGTGGAGAAGGCTGTCAGTGAGCAGGACATCAAGTGGCCCCAGGTATGCCGAAAAGAGTCCCCCGAAGAGAAAGAGGGACTGGATCCCGGTATTTGAACTGACCGGCATCAAGGGGCACGATGTGGGGTCACTCCACGAGCCTGTGGAAGATCGCGTCCACTTTCGAGGCCATGGCATCCGCGTCCGCGGGCGCGTCGTGGGTGAATCCGACGAGGTGCAGAATGCCGTGGATCAGAAGGTACAGGAGCATCTCGTCAGTGGTATAGCCTAGTTCCCGGGCGTCCTGTTCGGCCCGGTCCGCGCAAATGACCACGTCCCCGAGCAGTCCGGCTTGAGGGTTGGGGTCACCTCCCTCGGTCTGGGAGAACGACAGCACATTGGTCGCCCCTTCTTTGCCTCGATAGCGGAGGTTGAGCTCTGCCATCTCGTCCGCGGCCACCACCACCACGGACAGGGACGTCGCGGGACTACAAGCCAAGTCTTCTAATACTGCTGCGGCCAGGTTCCTGAAGCGGTCCGAGTCTGTGTCGATCCTTGTCTGTCTGTTGTCGAAGTTGATTTCCATTGGTCTTTTCAGTCGATTGCGTGTTTGGGTACTCCATTCGAGTATGGAGTATCCCCTGAAGTGCCCGCACAAAAGCCCTGGTGATCGCGTGAAGGTCCTTGAGTGTCAGCGTCGACTCATCAAGCTGGCCCTCCACGAATTGGGCCATGACCAGAGTCTCCACCCGTTTCTGAATGGCATGGGGGGTGGGGTGGTGCAAGGCCCTGCACGCGGCTTCCACCACGTCCGCAAGCATGACTAGAGCCGCTTCCTTGGTCCGGGGTCGAGGCCCGGGATAGCGATACTTGTCTTCAGTGACCGACTGCGGATTCTTGCCGGCTTTCTCCAGTGCCTTGTTGTAGAAGATACGGATCAGATTGGTCCCGTGGTGCTGTTGGATGATGTCTGATATTGCCTGCCCGAGCCTGAACTCCCGAGCCTTTTCCACCCCGTGTTTGACGTGGGACTGGATGATGAGAGCACTCATGCTCGGTTCAAGCTTGTCATGAGGGTTCATGCCGGGGACCTGGTTTTCCATGAAGTAGATAGGCTTGGTCTTCTTTCCGACCTTGCCTATGTCGTGGAAATAGGCTCCCACGCGTGCCAACAGCGGGTTGGCCCCGATCTGCTCGGCAGCGGACTCGGCCAGATGCCCCACCATCATCGAGTGATGGTACGTCCCCGGAGCCTCCATGGCCATCTTCTTGAGCGCGGGATGGTTGAGGTTCGCGATCTCCAACAGTCTTACGTTGGTGACGTAACCCATGGGTTCCAACAGCGGCGAAAGCACCATCACGAGCATCGCGGAGAACAAACCACCCAGGAACCCAAGACCGATGAAATAGATCTCTTCCCATTTCGTGAAATGACCCAAGGCCATCTTGATCGCAATGATCGACAGCATGTTCACGAGCCCCACCACGAGGCCGGCTCGCAAGATGGACGTCCGATCACTGCTGCCCGACATGCCGTGAAGCCCGACGATCCCAGAGATGAAATAGAACGCAAACAGATGCGCGTCACCCTCAGCCACAAAGGTCGAAGACAGGGCAGCCAAAGCGGCAAACAGAAACGCGACGCGGATCTCCACCAGGAGGGCCATCAACATCGAACCCGTCGCCACCGGAGCAGCATACAACAGGGATCGGGTGTTCATGGCCTCTCCGGCAGGGGACAGGCTGGGCGACAGACAAAGATTCACCCGCACCAGAATCGCGGTCCCCACCATCAGTAGGCAGAACAGCGCGAGATCCCGGTTATTCTCTCTCGCGAGTTGGAGATGCTTCTCCGCGAAGTAGAACGACAGGCGCAACAGTATGACGAAACACAACATGCAACCCACAAGGATCACATACCTACCGTGTGGGGGATTCGCCTTTCTCAGTCCCTCGAGCTTTCGCAGATGGGCCTCGGTGACGGGTTCTCCTTCCTTGATGATCGGTTCACCGGTATTGACTTGGAACGACACGTCCTTGACCGATTCAAGCGCCTCTTTCTTCACGGCCGCGCTCCGGTCCCGATTGAAGATGATGTTCACTTCGATCAGGTCTTTTGCGACGCGTCTGATCGCAGAAGCTACCTCCGGGTTGCGTAGTGATTCCTTGTCTTCCGCGTTGATGAAGTTTGCCGCTTCCTTGAGATCGAATATGGTCGACAGATCGTTCAATGGTTCAAGTTTGTCTCTGGACTTCATCCAGAGCAGGATCCCCTTCTTCCCTTCCCGTTCGACGAGCTCACGGCTCTGCACCACCCCCTTGAGCAGGATCGGCACCACCAGGGAATTGAGGTCGCGCTGAATCCGGGTGTCGAACCCAGTAGATTTCAATGCGTTGAAGGTGGCAGGTGATACCGCGGCTCCGAGAACATTGTCAAACCGCACAATCAGCGACTTCTCGTCGAGCAGCGCAAAAGGCTCCTGAACCTGACCCGTGGCCTTGGGGGCAGCGGGTTTTTCCCTCGGCTTCTTGGGACCTTGAACCTGGTATTCGGCCTCCTTTGCCAAGTAGGTCCTCATGAAGTTGAACGCGTCTCGGATACGAGACTCCACATTGAGCACCATCTCGTCGTCGAAATCGTACACCGGGCGGACCGATCTCAAGACTTCGTCACGGTTCTTGTTCGTGGCCGCCTGATCGACCACCTTGAACGTGATCGGGGAGATGACCGTCTCTCCCGCGGGTTCTCCGACCGTCATGTCATCTATGGAGAGCGACCGCGGAGCCATAATGAAGGCCATGGTCAACGACGTCCCCACCACCAGAGCCCATCGGTGAAACTTGAGGTGTCTGCGGTCCCCGAACCGATCATAGAGATCGTGTCCGAACCTTCCCAGAAATGAGTCCGCAAAGCTCCTTTTCCGTGAAGGGATGAGGTTTCTGTCAATCGAGACGGTTTTTTCAGGGGATTCGTGCATGGTTATTGAGTTCCCGAGGCTCTCTGGGATGTCTTCTTCTCGTACGCGCGGATGATCGCAGCGACGAGCGGATGGCGGACCACGTCTTGTTCGGTGAAATTGATGAACGCTATGCCGTCGATGCCTGACAGGATCTCTTGTGCTTCCACGAGACCGGATCTGGTTCCTTCCGGCAGGTCTATCTGGGTTATGTCGCCGGTGATCACCGCGTTGGACGAGTATCCCAGGCGAGTAAGGAACATCTTCATCTGCTCGGAGGTCGTATTCTGAGCCTCGTCGAGAATCACGAACGAATCGTTGAGAGTTCGGCCTCTCATGAACGCCAGCGGCGCGACCTCGATGTCTCCCTTTTGGATCATTCTCGAGGCCTTCTCCGGGTCGATCATGTCGTGCAGCGCGTCGTAAAGCGGCCGAAGATAGGGGTTGACCTTCTCATAGAGGTCGCCGGGCAGGAACCCCAGTCGTTCACCGGCTTCCACTGCGGGCCGGGTCAGGATCACTCGCCGAACGACTTTCTTGGAAAAGGCCGCGATTGCCATGGCCATGGCCAAGTAGGTCTTGCCGGTGCCGGCAGGCCCGATGCCGAAGACGATGTCGTGCGTTCTGATCGCTTCTATGTAAATCTTCTGCCCGAGGGTCTTCGGGGTGATCGGCGTCTTGCCGGGGGACACCAGCACTGAGTCTTTGAGCAGGTCCTTGAGCTTCGCATCCGGGTTTGCGCCGAGAATTCGTATTCCTTGATCTATGTCTGCAGGATGGAGCCGATAGCCTTCTCGCACCAGCGGATAAAGCTGTTTCAGCAATCTTTCGGCCGTTTCGTCCGCCGGGGGGTCTCCATAGATTGCGACGGTATTTCCTTTGACCGAGATGTTCACGCAAAGGCTCTTTTCTATCTTTTTGATATTATTGCTGAATTCACCGATAAGAGCCTGGAATGCACCTATATCGTCAAAGCTCACCCGTCGGGCCGGTTTTTCTTCGTTACCAGCGAGGTATGATTTCAAGAAGCCTCCGTGAGCTCCTCACTGCTTCGTAATTCCCTGCCGTCGGGTGTGCGGGTACCGGGCGTTCTCCACTTTGCATTCCATGCTAATTGTAGCACCGTCGTGCGTTCTGAATCAACCACCAAACAGAGCGCGAAAGAGCTCACCGCAGCGACACAGAGGCCGCAGAGAAGAAAGAGAGAAGAAGTTGAAAGAATTATGCTTTTCTACAGCGTTGAACCGGGACGGCACACTATTACACGAGAGACTCGCGGATTTCTCTTCGTATTCTCTGTGCTCTCTGCGCCTCTGCGGTGAGTCTTCTTCTTCCGGCTGAACGTGTACCGTCAAGGTGCTTGCCTCAATTCCCTCCGGGAATATAGACTTATCTGCGGCGTTTTCAAGAGGCAAGAGAAGAAAGGACCTCACATGAGAGATTTTCAAGGTTCCGGGACCTGCGACCCCGGTTTTGCCGAACTGCTGGAACTGATACGGACGCTCCGCTCCGACAACGGGTGCCCGTGGGACAGGAAACAGACAACCCGGAGCTTCCATCACTATATTCTGGAAGAGTACCACGAGTTTGTCGAGGCCCTCAATGAAGGCTCCCGGGAAGGTGTCATCGACGAGATGGGCGACCTGATCTTCCTGGTCGTGTTTGTGGCGTATATGCTCGAACAGGAGGGTTTCGGTCTTCTCCGGGTTACGCTGGGGCGGGCGGTCGAGAAGATGAGGCGACGGCATCCTCACGTATTTGGGGAGCTTTTGCTGGAGACTTCGGACCAGGTGGTCGACAACTGGTCCAGGATCAAGGCCACGGAGTCCACGGTGCAGAAGCGCCGATCTCTTCTTGACGGCATCCCCCGAACCCTGCCGGCCTTGACCAGAGCCCACCGACTCGCACAGAGAGCCGCTACCGTGGGATTCGACTGGAACGATGCGCGTGAGGTGTTCCGCAAAGTGGATGAGGAACTCACCGAACTCACACGCGCAGCGGAAGCCGGAAACCCGGACGCGGTGAGAGAGGAGGTGGGTGACCTCTTCTTCGTGGTCGCCAACGCGGCCCGCCACCTCGGAGTGAACTCGGAGGACGCGCTTAACGAAACGTCTGACAAGTTCCAGCGACGCTTTCGTTACATCGAGGAGGCTCTCCGCGCTGAGGGCAGATCAGTCGAGGACGCCGGGTTGGAAGAGATGGACCGGCTGTGGGATCAGGCCAAAGCCCGGGAAAAGTGAGTGTTGACCCAAGCGTAAGAGTCCACCACAAAGGCACCAAGGCACCAAGGCACCAAGAAGTCAAAGAACAAGCATCAGGACGCCAGTGATGGGGGCGCGATTTCCAGGTGTCTTGGCGTCTCTCCGGCCCGATGAATGGCTACATGTTGACAAATACGGGCCGTGGCCGCATGGTGTACTCCGCGTGTAGAGCAAGCAGTGCCGGGGATCATGAGAAGGCGAAGGCAACGATTTGGGCTGCTTGTCCTCCTCCCCCTGCTCCCTGATTCAACGGCATCGGATCCAGAGACCGGGGCACGCCCAAGAAGTCAGTCATTACGTCAACAACATTGCCCCTGCCCGCTCCTGCCAAGGGAGGGGTAAAGAATGCCCTCATCCCTGGTGGGAGAGGGAAGGGAGCGGGGGATTGCCGGCAGCACAGCGTGTGCCATAGGTTAGCGCCCCTTCCCCCAGAATTCGCATTTCCGCAGGAAGGCTTTCTTGAACATTCAGAAGGATATAGAGAAGTACCTGGCATCGGGCGTTTCCTTGCTGTACCTGATCTCCGACGAGGAACAGCGAGTGGAAAGGCTCGTGATTCAGGCGTCGATGAAAGTCTTCGGCGAACAGGTTTCGATCTGCTCATGGTCGTGCATCGAGGGCCTGGTCAAGCACTCGGCGCGGGAGAGAAGAATCCTCGACGACACCAAAGACCCCGTGCTCGGGCTGAGGGCGTTCCTGAAGAACAAAGAGCTTTCCGTGCTGATCTTCCGAGATTTGCACCTTTTTCTCGAAGGCCGGCCCGACCTGGTGCGTCAGCTCCGTGAGTGCGCAAAATACCTGAAATCCAGGAAAGGCGCGATCTTTTTCATCTGTCCGAGGCTGGGCCTCCCGGAAGAGTTGTTTGCTCTGTTCAAGATCGTGGATGTGCCGCTGCCGGGATACCCAGAGCTTTCGCAGATCTTTGACCGGTTTCTGGCGTCCCACAAGCATGCCGAATCGCTTCGGGCTTCGGTGAAGGAAGAGCTCAAAGAGAAGATCGTTACCGCAGCCATGGGTTTCACCGCGGATGAGGCCGAGGAAGCCTTCGCGCTTGCGCTGATGGACCAGACGGAGATCACTCCCCGGGCCGTGGACATGGTGCTCGACGAGAAAGCGGCTCTGGTGAGGAAGAGCGGGGTGCTCGAGTTCGTCAGCGCACAGCTCCATCCCTCGGTGATCGGAGGGCTGTTCAACCTCAAGAAATGGCTCACTGAGAGAGCTCGCGCGTTCTCTCCCCAGGCAGCTCAGTATGGGCTGACCGTCCCGAAGGGGGTACTTCTCATGGGCGTGAGCGGCTGCGGCAAAAGCCTTGCCGTAAAGGCCATCGCATCTTACTGGAAATTGCCGCTGCTCAGGCTGGACATGGGAAAGATTTACGACGGCCTCGCGGGCCCGCCGGAGGAGGCGATGCGCAAAGCGATCAAGACTTCCGAAGCCACGGCTCCGTGCGTGCTTTGGATCGACGAGATCGAAGCTGGGATCGCAAACCAGCTCCAGAAGCAGGCCGGCGGACATGAGGCCCGGGTGCTGGCCCAGTTCCTCACCTGGATGCAAGAGAAGACCTCTCCCGTCTTCGTCGGGGCCACTGCCAACGAGGTGGAGGTGCTTCCCCCGGAACTCCTGCGAAAGGGACGTTTCGACGAGCTCTTCTACGTGGGACTCCCCTCGAAGGAAGAACGCAAGCAGATTCTCTCGATTCACATGAAGAGGAAGAAGCTGGACCCGGCTCGCTTTGACATGGACTACCTGGCCGAATCCACCGCGGGGCTCAACGGAGCCGAAATCGAGCAGGGCGTCATATCCGCGATCTATGAGAGCCTGGCATCCAAGAAGGAAGTCACGGAGCACGTCCTCTCCAATTGCCTTCGGGTCATCGTCCCTCTCTCCCGCACGATGAGGGAACGCATCGAGAAGATCGAAGCCTGGGCAAGAGACCGGGCACAAAAGGCCTCGCTCGACGAATTCGACCACTCGAACTGAAGCACACGTTCACCGGGAACGCGGGCATGCCTCTTTCGCAAACGGGAACCGCTGCTCGTCTCACGTTTCCGGAATCCCAGGGGCAAAGCGCAGGGGCGGACTTGCGTGTCGGCCCTACTCACGGGGCTGAAGCACATATACCGGTTCTCGAAAGTAACTTCCGATTCGTGTCAGATCAGGGCTTGTGGGGCGGGCTTTCCAGCCCGCCAATCGGTGGAGACTAACGAGAACCGCTATAGCCGCTCGATCCAAGGGTTCTTTATGCCCTTGACGGCATATACCTCAGAAGGTATATTATGAACATGAAATGGGACGTCGAATACACGGATGAGTTTGGCGAGTGGTGGGACAGCCTCACCGAAGGAGAGCAGGAATCAGTCAGGGCCGGCGTTAGACTTCTCGGCGATTATGGCCCGACCCTCGCTTTCCCCCACCCGGCGGTGTGCGTGGGTCGCGACACGATCACATGCGTGAATCACGGATTCAGCACGCCGGCCGACCCTTTCGTGTGCTTTATGCCTTCGATCCTCGCCGGTGCGCGATCTTACTGATCGGTGGAGACAAAACCGGGAATGATCGCTGGTACGAGGAATATGTGCCGATTGCAGATCGGCTTTATGATGAACACGTGAAGACCCTGAAGAGAGAGGACTCAGAAAATGGCTCGTAAATTTGCTGAACTGGAAGCCAAGATGTCCGCCGCAGCAATAGCTCGGTCTGATGAGCACTATGTGAAGATGGTTGCTGAAATGGCTCTGCACGAATTGAGACGTGCGCGGGGAATCTCTCAAGAGCGACTTGCTGTGGCCCTGCATATCAAACAACCCAACGTGGCCAAGCTCGAAAAGCGCACCGACATCTATATCTCAACGCTAAGAGCGACGATTGAAGCTATGGGGGGGACTCTCGAAATCATCGCTTGTTTCCCTGACGGCAAAGTGAAGATTACGAATTTCTCGTCTATCGAAGAGGATGAGACGGCCACAGCCGAAGACTAATGTGAAGGCAGGCAAGATGCCTGTCCCACCCGGAGACTGACGTCACCCCTTGGAACGCGCATCGGCATGAATGCTCCGTTGCGTGAGTTCAGGCACCTATGCCTAGGATGTCGGTGAGCGAGGCAAACCGCATCGGAAAGGCCCAAGCGGCCGGTGAGGCGTTTCTTGAGATGCACCCGATGAAAGCCGGCCGGCCAAAGAAACCCTGAACCGGCAGGGCGATACGTGACGACAGGCAACACAAGCGTTACAATACCGGCATTCCGACACCCTTACCGAATCTCGGGCGATGTCCCGCACATAGGCCTTCAACCGAATCTGCAGCACACTATACCCATAAAATCGTACGGAAGCCTGTCGCTAGATCCGGTTACATTTGTGTGGACACCACCTACCTGACGCGATATCCTTTCATCAGGCCTGCAAGAGTTGCAGAACTGAAAACATGCACTAATTTTGTTTGAGGGCAGTTGGGATCGGGACGGTTCATTCTTGACCGAGAAACGGGAGGTCCCCTTGAGACCGGAGCGCGTGAACGTGCCGCAACGTTGGCTGATCGTGACTACAGGACTGACATTGCTGGCTTTGCTGGCAGGGGGAAGCTGGTTCTATCGCGTCCAGGAACAGCGCCTTCGACAAAGTGCCATGGAAGACCTCCAGGCAGTTGCTGAGTTGAAGGTGCGTCAGATCGTCCAATGGCGATTCGAACGGATGATGGATGCCGCGGTGCTCGTGGAAAGCCCTTTTCTTGCCGAGGCAGTGACTCGATGGCTCTCAGACCCGCAGCCCGATCTTGCCGCCAGGATTCTCGATCGGTTTCGCGTCGTACACTTGCACCTCCATTGTGTGGACGTGATGCTGACAGATGCCGGCGGGAAGGTGCGCCTCAGCCTCGCTGACCGCTTCAGTTCGGTTCCGGAGCATGCCGAGGAGGCTGTGAGACAAGCGTTCCGGCAACGCCGGCCGGTCATGACCGACCTGCACACGGGCCCCGGCGGTCTTCCGCCTCATGTCGATGTGGTGGCCCCGTTCTTCCCTCCGGACGGAACGGAGGATCGCCCTTCCGGCGCGATCATTCTTCAGATCGACGCGCAGGAGTTCCTGTATCCGCTCATTCAGCTTTGGCCCACCTCCAGTCGGACAGCGGAGACTCTCCTCGTGAAGCGGGATGGAGACTCGGTCTTGTTCCTGAACGAGCTGCGCCATCGGAAAGCAACCGCGCTCACGTTCCGCATCCCCCTCACCGAGACCGAGGTCCCTGCGGTCATGGTCGTCTCGGGAAAGGAAGGTATCGTGCGAGGCAAGGACTATCGGGGAGTCCCGGTGTTCGCGGTCTTGAAGCCGGTGCCGGACACAGGCTGGTTCATGGTGTCCAAAGTGGACGAGGCGGAAGCTCTGGCCGGCTGGGAGTTGTGGTCTTTCCTGATTGTCGCGCTCTTCTTTGCGTTGATGATCTCGTCCATTGCAGTCGGAGGCCTAATCTGGCAGCGCAATGCCAAGGCAGGGTTCAGGAAACTCTACGTGGCGGAGGCTGCTCTGCGAAGTTTCCATGAACGCTATCGGGTTACGTTGCTGAGCGTCGGCGACGGCGTTATCACGACCGACTCCCAAGGCCGCGTGGAGCTGCTCAACGAGACCGCACAATCGCTCACCGGCTGGGCCCAAGAGGAAGCAATCGGCAAGCCCCTCGACGAGGTATTCCGCATCATCAGCGAAGAGACGCGGCTGCCGGTGGAGAATCCGGCAGTAAGGGTCATGCGGGAAGGACTCGTCGTGGGACTGGCGAATCATACCCTGCTGGTGGCGCGCGACGGCACCGAACGCCCCGTGGCGGACAGCGGCGCGCCCATACGGGACGAACATGGGGTCATCACCGGGGTGGTGCTCGTGTTTCGCGACCAGACGGAAGAGCGCGAAGCCCGCAAGGCACTCGAAGCAAGTGAAGAGAGATACAGGGATCTATACGAGAATTCGCCCGACATGATGCTATCGATCAATGCGGAATCAGGTCGCATCGTGCGATGCAATGAGACGTGTGCACGGACCACGGGATTCCGCAAGGAACAGATCGTCGGCCGGCACATTTTAGACATGTACCATCAGGACTGCATCGAGGACGCGCGACGCAGCTTTCAGGCCTTCCAGGAAACCGGAGTGGCTGACAATGCCCAACTTCAGGTGGTGTGCGCGGACGGTAGCCTCCTCGACGTTATGCTCAACCTCAAGGCGGTGAGGGACGAGCGAGGCAGGATTCGCCTTGGCCGGTGCAGTTGGCGCGACATCACGGACTTGAAGAAAGCACAAGAGGCACTCAAAGAAAGCGAGGAACGTTACCGCGCGGTGTTCGAACAGGCATCCGACGCGATCCTCATCATCCGACCCGGCGGTGAGACGCTCCATGCCAACGCCGCCGCGCTGGAGTTGCTGCAGGCCACCAAGGAGCAGATTGTCGGCCGAAATATCATTGATTTCTACTGGGAACCTTCGGATCGAGTGCGGTTTCGTGAGGCTATTGACGGCAATGGCTTTGTCAAGGGGTTTGAATGGGCCGTCAGGCGGGCCGACGGATCGAGGAGAGACTGTGAGCTCAATTCCACCATCCTCGCGGACTCGGACGGGCATGCCGTCGCGTACTTGAGCATGATTCGAGACCTGACGGACGCGAAGCTCCTTGAACGGCAATTGATTATGGCCCAGAAAATGGAGGCCGTGGGAACGCTCGCCGGAGGGGTTGCCCATGACTTCAACAACCTGCTGCAAGTAGTCCTAGGGTATACCGAACTGATTCTCGCGGACGAACGGTTCCCGGCAGAGTACCGGGACGACCTTGCCAAAGTGCGTCAGGCTGCGGGCAACGGAGCCGAGCTGGTGCATCGTCTGCTCACGTTCAGCAGGAAGACGGAGTTTCGCCCCCGCCCGGTCAACCTGAACCTGAGGATCGAACAGGTGCGCACGATGCTCTCCCGGACGATACCCAAAATGATACACATAGAGCTTATGCTCTCCGATGACATTGATTTGATCAACGCGGACCCCACGCAAATGGAACAGGTCCTGATGAACCTTGCCGTGAACGCCAGGGATGCCATGCCCCAAGGTGGACGGCTTTCCATAGAAACAAAGAACGTCACCCTGGAGGATGATTACTCCCGGACCCATCTGGGGGCCCTGCCGGGACGGTATGTGATGCTTTCCGTGTCGGATACGGGCACCGGCATCGACAAAGATACGTTGCAGCACATTTTCGAGCCGTTCTACACCACGAAAGGCCCGGGGGAAGGGACTGGGCTGGGGCTCGCAATGGTGTACGGGATCGTAAAACAGCATGGCGGGTACATCATGTGCTACAGCGCTCCCTCTGTGGGAACGACCTTCAGACTCTACTTCCCTGTGGTCTCGCGTCCCTAGGAGACTGCGGCCGTCACCGTAACGCCTGTGCCTCGAGGCGGCTCCGAGACCATACTCCTGGTGGATGACGACGAACTGATTCGTCAACTCGGTTCCAGGATACTCCAAAGGGGAGGCTACGCGGTCATAGAGGCGTCCAACGGCAAGGAGGCGCTGGACGTATATCGCTCACGTGGGAAAGAGATTTCCCTGGTCGTGCTGGACTTGATCATGCCGGAAATGGGTGGGGTAGAGTGTCTCCAGGAGTTGCTCAAGATCGGGCTCGACGTGAAAGTGGTCATCGCCAGCGGCTTTTCCGCGGAGAAGCACACCAGGGATCTGCTGCACTCGGGGGCAAAGGGATTTGTCAACAAACCGTTCAACATGAAGGACGTGCTCGAAACGGTTCGCAACGTGCTTGACGGGTAAGAGTTCACCGCGGAGACGCAGAGGACGCGGAGAAGTAAGAAAGACCGCAGAAGTGTCCGTCTCACATTAGGTGTCGCAGTCTGAGCCGGCCCCGGGTTCCTTCCGTCATTCCGGCGGAATCCGGTCTTCTTCACAGGACTGGACCCCGGCTTTCGCCGGGGCGACGAGTCGGTCGGATCGGCACGGCTATTTCGGGGCAAACCCCAAGAGTAGCGCTGTTCCATCCGTCTCTCACCCGATAGACAGTCCTGAATTCCGACCAATGAGCAGACTCTTCTTCGGATTCTCCGTGCTCTCTGCGGTTCTCCGGTGATTCCTCTTCTCACCGGTGAATGGTTACCTTTACCGTAGCGAGGACCAAGATGGAGGCCGTGAGCAATGAGTGGTGACGAGAAAGGACGTTTCGCCGCGAGGGCCGCCCCGTACGTCGCGCCTGCATGTGCCTGTGTGACGATTCTCCTGGGCATTGCGGTACTGGTCGCGTGGATGGTCGATGCCCTGGACATTGCCCGTTTTCAGGAACACTTCGTCCCCATGGCTCCATCTACGGCCTTTTGCTTCGTTCTGCTGGGGGAGGTGCTGTTGTTCGGCAAGTTCCTACGGCAGGACGGGGGCCTCGGGTCGTCCGTGTTGCTGGCAATGGCGGCCGTGGCATTGCTGGTCAGTGCGACGGTGTTGCTGAGATGGGGCCTCGGAATAGAGACCGACTTGGAGCGATGGATTGCCCGGGAAGAGACCGTGAAATACGGCTTCGTAATAGGGCGGATGTCCCCGCTGACGGCCCTGCTGTTCATGGCTCTATCTGCGGCTATGGTGGTCACGCACCCTGCGGGGGAGCTGGGCAGCCCTCGTTATGTGTTATCCCAGGGGCTCGCAGCCGCCGCGTTCATAGTCGGTGCCGTGCTGGTCACCGGATACTGGTACGGCACTCCGCTGCTCTACGGCGGGCACATCATCCCGGTCGCGCTGCCCACGGCCGTTGGGTTCATACTTCTCAGCGTGGGACTACTCTTCGACGGCCCCGACGCACTCCTCTCCAGATTAGTGGTAAGCGATTCGGTGTTCGCTCGCTTCACGCGTCTTGCGGTTCCCGGGTCTGCAGCAATCATCGTTGCGGGAGGCTGGTTGTGCATGAGGGTGATGTCCGGGCACGGCTCGTCTTACCAGGTCTTCATCTTTACCGGCAGCGCGCTCTTGACCGCGGCGCTCGTGGCCCTTCTGACGGCCATGGTTGCCCGGAATGTGGGAGCCACCATAAGTCAGGCGCAGCGAGCACTCCGTGAAAGCGAGGAGCGGTATCGGGCCGTGTTCCGGAACGCCGCGGTAGGCATAGACTTGGTCGACACCGAGGGTAGCTTCACGGAGGTGAACGACGCGCTCTGTGCAATGCTCGGATATACCCCGGGCGAGCTCCTGAAGCTCACCATCGTGGAAGTCACCCATCCCGAGGACGCGGGCATGTCCCGGGAGCACATGCTGGGCCTGCTCGACGGTAAGACGAGTTCGTACAGAATTGAGAAGCGCTATCTCCGAAAAGACGGGTCAATCGTATGGGGAGACCTCTCCGTGATCGCGGTCCGCTCTGAGAATGGAGGCAACAAGTACACCATAGGCGTCATATCGGACATCACTCACCGCAAGAGGGCGGAAGAGGCCCTCAAGGCAGGAGAGGAACAATACCGAACGCTTGTCCAAACCTCACCGGAGGCCATGTTTGTCCATCGAAAAGACAAGTTTCTGCTTGTGAACACGGCCGCAATGCGCATGCTCGGAGCCGACAGACCGGAAGACATCATCGACACCCCCGTCCTGGATCGACTGCATCCGGAGTTCCACGCGATCATGAAGGATCGCCTCCTGGAAGCCCGCGCCACGGGTGGGCCGACAAACAAGATCGAGGCAAAGCTCGTCCGACTCGACGGTTCGGTAGTCGATGTGCGAGTCGCGGTGGTCCCGCTCATGTATCAGGGACAACGCGCATGGCTGAGCATAGCCGGCGACATCACGGAACGCAAGAAGGCGGAGGAAGCGCTCAGGCAGAGCGAAGAACGCTACCGTGCGGTGTTTGAACAGTCGACCGATGCCATCCTCATCGTACGGCCGCGGGGCGAGATACTTCGGGCGAATTCGGCCGCTGCGGCCTTGCTCGGGGCCCTAAGAGACGAGTTGCCGGGCCGGAATATCCTGGAATTTTACTGGGAGCCTTCGGATCGAGTGCGGTTTCTCAAGGGAATGGCAGAGGAAGGCTTTGTCAAGGGGTTCACCTGGACCATCAAGAGGACCGACGGTGCAAGGAGAGACTGCGAGCTCAGTGCCACGATTTTGCGGGACGCGGAGGGAAATGCCGTCGCGTTCCTGGGCACCGTGCGGGACCTGACCGAGGCGAAACTCCTTGAACGGCAACTGATGATGGCCCAGAAGATGGAGGCGGTGGGAACGCTTGCCGGAGGCGTTGCCCACGACTTCAACAACCTCTTGCAAGTGGTTCTCGGGTATTCTGAACTGCTCTTCGAGGACGAGCGTTTCCCGGCACACTTCCGGGACGATTTGGCCAGAGTCCGACAAGCCGCGGCCAATGGAGCCGATCTGGTGCGACGTCTGCTCACGTTCAGCCGGAAGACCGAGTTTCGCCCCCGTCCGGTCAACCTCAACCGAAGAATCGAGCAGTTGCGGAAGATGCTCGCCAGGACGATACCGAAGATGATCAACATAGAACTCGTACTCGCGGATGATCTCGCCGCGATCAATGCGGACCCGACTCAAATGGAACAAGTCCTGATGAACCTCGCCGTGAACGCGCGTGATGCCATGCCCCAGGGCGGGCGACTCACGATGGAAACGCGGAATGTCACCCTGGACGAGGATTACTGCCGGACCCATCTGGAGGTGAATCCCGGCCCACATGTGCTGCTCTCGGTCTCGGATACGGGGCAGGGGATGGACCACGAAACCCTGCTCCACATCTTCGAGCCGTTCTATACGACAAAAGGTCCGGGAGAAGGAACAGGGCTGGGGCTTGCGATGGTCTACGGGATCGTCAAACAGCACGGCGGACACATCATGTGCTACAGCGAACCCGCTGTGGGAACGACGTTCAAGATCTATTTCCCCGCGTTCCCGTCCGAGGATGAAACCTTGACCATTTCTGAAACACCCCAAGCCCAGGGCGGGTCTGAAACGATCCTGGTGGTCGATGATGACGAGCAGATTCGCCAACTGGGAATGAGATTGCTCCAGAAAGGAGGGTACACGGTAATCGAGGCGTCGAACGGCCAGGAGGCTCTGGGGGTGTATCGCGCACGCGGGGACGAGATCTCCCTTGTCATACTTGACCTGATCATGCCGGAAATGGGCGGGGTGCAGTGTTTGCAGGAGCTGCTGAAGCTCGACCCAGGCGTGAAAGTGGTCATCGCGAGCGGTTTTTCGGTGAATGCGCAGACGAAGACCGCGCTTGATTCCGGCGCAAAAGGATTTGTGAAGAAGCCGTTCAACCTTACGGAAATGCTCCGGACCGTGAGAACCGCCCTCGACAACTAGTAGTGCGTTTCGCATACAATTATACCCTGAGGAATTCGCCAAACGAGCGCGGAGAGTGCGGCTGGATGTAATCCCGGGTGTAAAGCTGGTTATGAAATGCTCTAATAGGCCTTCAGCCTGCCGGTTGCCCTGTTGCCCTTGAACAGTCGCACTAAATAAGCGTTGCCTTTCCCGGTCCATCACGTATCATGATCGCGACGCGACACATGGGGAGGGCATGGGGAAGGTGCAGTTTTCGAGAATGGTTATACCTGCCGGAGAGGGAAGTCCGAGCCGGTTGGGGGAGAGGTCAGATGAGGATTCTTGCCGTTGATGATAATCGGGAGAGTCTCCGTGTGCTGGAAGCGATCCTGATCCATCATGGACACGAAGTGGTCGGCGCGCGCAACGGAGTAGAGGCCATGGATCGCCTGTGCCAATCGAGTTTTGACGCGATCGTGAGCGACATCCTTATGCCGGAAATGGATGGTTTTCAGTTGTGCCTCGAGGTGAAGACCGACCCCCGACTGAAGCAGATCCCGTTCATTATTTACACGGTAACCTACACGAGCCGTGAGGATGAAGAGCTGGCTTCCGTGCTGGGTGTCGACGCGTACCTGAGAAAACCCATGGACCACAAATCGTTTGTGTCCGCGATTGAGGAGACCGTGTCAGCCGTCTCCCGGGGGGTACTTGCTCCAAGAAGGGACTGCGCAAAGTCGCTTGAAGCGTACCAACTCTACAGCCAACGACTTGTGCACAAACTCAATAAGAAGATCAATGACCTGGAGCGAGAAATCCGCACCCGCGAGGATGCCGAGAAGACCCTCAAGGAGCAGCACAATCAGTTGATCCGGGCGCAGAAGATGGAAGCCGTTGCCACTCTCGCCGGCGGGATAGCTCACGATTTCAACAACCTGCTCACCGTGATCATGGGGAATGCCGAGCTTGCGATGCAGGAAGTTTCCGAAGAAGCCGACTCGCATGCCGCAATCGAACAGATCGTCCGTGCAGCCCGCAGAGCCGAAGCCCTCGTCAGGCAGATCCTCACCTTCAGTCGTCATGTCGAGCAGGAGAAGAACGCGGTCAGCATCGCGCCTATCGTCGACGAGACCGTGAAGTTCCTTCGTTCCTCGCTCCCTTCGACCATCGAGATCGACGTGGATGTGCCGACTTCGTGCCCGAAAATCATGGCTGATCCCACACAGATCCAGCAAGTGCTCATGAATCTGTGCACCAACGCCAATCATGCCATGAAGCAGAAGGGAGGCCAATTGACCATTCGAGTCGAGGAAATCGCCATCGCCGAGGAGAATGGGAAAGGGAAACCTGACATAATCCCCGGGACATACGTGCGTCTGACCGTCTCGGACACCGGTCATGGCATGCCTCCGGAGATCCTCGACCGGATATTTGAGCCCTATTTCACTTCCAAGGCCCCTGGGGAAGGTACCGGACTGGGACTGTCAGTGGTCCACGGCATAGTGACAAAGCACGCAGGGATGATGCGAGTCGCGAGTGATCCGGGAAAGGGTTCCACCTTCGAGGTCTTCTTCCCGGTTGTCGCGAGAGAGTGGGACTCCGCGGAGCCCGCTCCCCGGAACCGACCAAGGGGACACGAAAGGGTGCTGCTGGTGGACGACGACGAGATGGTGGCATTGCTCGGGCAAAGGCTTTTTCAGAGCCTGGGCTACACGGTGACCACACACATGAGCAGCACGGAAGCTCTTGAAGTCTTCCGGGAAGATCCGGGTCGGTTCGACGTGGTGGTCACGGACATGACCATGCCGAAGATGACCGGCAGAGAGCTCGCGTTGGAGATTATGGCCATTTGTCCCCATATGCCGGTGATACTCTGCACGGGGTACAGCGACCAGATCACCGAGGAAGAGGCCAAGGCAATCGGGATCCGGGAGTTTGTCATGAAACCCCTTTCACTGGACAAGGTAGCCTATGCGGTGCGCCGCGTCTTGGATACGCGCTAGTCCCGGCGAGGCTTGGTGGATAAGGGAGAGCCCGATGACAGAAAAGGATCTGCCGACATTTGATCAGTCGGACGAGCAGGATGTCTCCCCGAGACGCATGCTGAGGGATAACTCCGGCACCGAGACCATTGATGTGCACGACCTCTTCTCCGACGACGTGACGGTCTCCGGCAGTTTCGACTTTGGGAGCATTCCCGGATCTCCTCTCGGAAAGTTGCTGCAGGCTCTGCCCGTGCCCGCCTGTCTCATAGACGAGTCATGCCGCATCGGGTTCCATAATCAGGCGCTCGGGCGGATTTGCCCGGAGGGCATGGTTGTGGAGGGACTATCTTTCCCGGAAATCTTTCCCGATGAATCCGCTGCCGACCAGACCCGCTCCATGATTCAGAAGGTATTCGCCACGAGAAAACCGGCTGTCCAGGACGCGGTGCTGGGCATAGGACAGAAGCGAATCGGCGCACGTATCAACTACAGAGCCCTCAGATTGAGAGGGGACAGATTCCTGCTCGTGCTCATCGAGGACTTGACCGCGGAAAGGAAGCAACTCTTCTTCACCAGGAAGCACCAGGAGGAGCTGCAGGCGGCCAACGACCGGCTCATTGAAGAGATATCTCAACGCAAGATTGCGGAAGAGGAGTTGAGTCATCGGGATCGGCTCCTCAGGGCGGTCGCGACCGCAGCGAGATTTCTGGTGGGCGATATGGATCTCGCGGTTGCCACGGAGAGGACGCTCGAAGTCCTTGGCTCCGCGTCAGGGGTTGCCCGGGTCTACATCTACCAGAACACCGCGGGAGCGGCCAACGGGAGCCCCAAAGCCAACCTGCGTTTCGAGTGGGCCACGGAAGGGACTTCCCTCCGCCTGGAGGACTCGGACGTCCAGATTTTTTCGTACGAGCAGGTGCTCTCACCTTACTTCGAGGACCTCGCGGCAGGCCGACACGTGCAGGAAGTAGTCCGCAATCTAAAGCCCGCGGACAAGAGCATATTTGAGCCCTACGGCGTCAAGTCCGTGCTGATCGTACCCATCCTTGTGCAGGGCCGCTTCTGGGGTTTCATCGGATTCGACGACTGCACGCAGGAAAGACTGTGGCATGCCTTCGAGGTCGCGATACTCAAGACCGCTTCCGACATCCTGGCGGGCGCCATCAGACGCTACCATTACCAGACCGTGCTTCAGAAATCCCATGCGGAACTGGAGAAGAGAGTCCAGGAGCGCACCCGAGACCTCACAGAGACCAATGCCCAACTGGCCATGGAGATCCAAACCCGCGAGAAGGCCCAACATTCACTTGCAAGCCAGCTCGCCTCGGAACAACTCTTTTCCGCGTTGTCGCAGAGTTTCATCAGTCTTCCGGCAGATCGGCTCGATGCGGCCCTGGAAGAGGGGCTCGCGTTGATAGGAACGTTCGCCGGCGTTGATCGTAGCCATATCTTTCTCGTCTCCGATACGGCTGAAGCCATGACCAACACCCATGAATGGTGCGCCGAGGGTGTTGAGCCGCAGATCGAAAAGCTGAAGCAGCTCGTGGTTGAGGATTTGCCCTGGTTCGCCCAACAGATGAGGTCCCTGGAACCCGTCTGGGTACCGTGCGTCGCGGATCTGCCGGAGGAATCCCGAGCAGAAAAAGAACACTGGCAAAGCCAAGGCATCACAGCGTTAGCCGTGGTCCCGATCACGAGTGGAGGATCGCTCAAGGGGTTCATCGGATTCGACCGCACGCGCACGGAGGGCCGGCCGAGGGAGGACCTCATCGGCATTCTCAGAACCGCAGGAAACGTGTTCGGCAACGCCTTGGAAAGGAAGCGGGCCGAGGAGTCCCTCAGAGAAAGCGAGGCCCGGTTCCGCTCGATCTTCGAGAATGAGCATGTGGTCATGTTTCTTGTCGATCCCGCCACCGGTTCCATTGTGGACGCGAATCCCGCAGCCGCGGCTTTCTATGGCTATGCCAGGGAAGAGCTGCGTTGCATGAAGGGCCACGAAATCAATACGTTGCCCGCTGACCAGCACTTCCAGGTGATGCAAAGGGCCACATCCCTCACCCAGACCCATTTTGAATTCCGGCACCGGCTCGCGGACGGCCGATTTCGGGACGTGGAAGTCGCCACCGGACCCATCACGGTAGGAGGCAGGGATCTGCTCTACTCGATCGTACTGGACATCACGGAGAGAAAACGAAGCGTGAACAGGTTGGAGAGAGAGCTTCGGATCAATGAAGCCCTCGCCCGGGTCTACGAGCCGCTTGTGGCAGAGTCTTCCTCCATCGAGGAGGTCACTGATATGATTGTCCGCACCTGTGCGGACCTCACCGGCAGCACGGAAGGGTATGCTGCGCGGATATCCGAGCAGGAGAGCCTCTCCTTTGTCTCGACCTATCTGGTGAAGGGATGCCCTGCCGACGGGCAGGAAGGACGCTTTTTCGCGCCGAAAACACCGGATGCGCAGTTCGAGGCCCTGTGGAAGTGTGGCCTCTTTGAGGGAGAGCCGTTCTTCACCAATGATCCTTCGCACCACCCCGCGGCCAAAGGGGTCCCCGGGTGGCATGTCCCGATCAAGAACTTTCTCGCCGTGCCCGTCATGGCGGGCAAAGAGGTCATTGGGCAGATCTCGCTGGCCAATTCGGACAGGGACTATGATGAGAAGGACTTGGAGGTGGTCAGTAGGCTGGCCCGCCCTTACGCCATAGGCCTGTGGCGTATGAAGACTGAGCAGCACCGCCAAAGGCTTGAAAAAGCCGTAGAACAGGCGACCGAGACCATCATCATTACCGATGCGGAAGGGCTAATCACGTACGTGAACCCTGCCTTTGAACAGACCACGGGGTATTCGTCCGCAGAAGCCATGGGAAAGACCCCCGGGATACTGAAGAGCGGAAAGCATAACGACGAGTTCTACCAGGAACTCTGGGGCTCGATCACCAAAGGACACCCGTGGACCGGACGCTTCATCAATAAGAAGAAGGACGGGAGCCTTTTCGAGGAAGAGGCATCCGTTTCCCCCATCAGGGATCATTCCGGCAGAATCATCAGCTATGTGGCAGTGAAGCGCGACGTCACCAGAGAATCAGCCATGGAGAGGCAACTCAGGCGCGCCCAGAAGATGGAGTCGATAGGCACTCTCGCGGGAGGGATCGCTCACGATTTCAACAACATCCTTACTGTCATTGCAGGCTTCGCGGAATTGGCTCTTATCGCATTGCCGGAAGGATCGGAGACTCGTTCTGACCTGGAACAGGTGGTGCGCGCCGCGGGAAGGGCCACCGACCTGGTCAAACAGATTCTGGCCTTCAGCAGGCAAGGCGAACAGGCGCGGGTCCCGATGAGCCTTATGCCTCTCATCAAGGAGACGACGAAGTTTCTCAGGGCCTCCTTGCCTTCCACCATTGAGCTCCAGCAGAAGATCAAGCCGGTGACGGGAAGGATTCTCGCGGATCCGACCCAGATTCAACAGGTACTGATGAACCTGTGCACCAACGCAAGTCATGCCATGCGCGAGCAGGGAGGTCTCCTCTGCATGGGGCTGGATCAGACGGAGCTGAGCCATGAAGATCCGGCCCTTGATCCGGACATGGGAGAGGGACCGTTTGTCCGGTTAACGGTGTCCGATACGGGCCATGGCATACCCGAGGAGTTCCGGGAACGGATCTTCGAGCCGTACTTCACCACCAAGAAACCAGGAGAGGGAACAGGACTCGGCCTAGCGGTGGTGCACGGGATCCTGAAAAGTCACGGCGGTACCATTCGCGTGCAGAGCGAGGAGGGAAAGGGCTCGGTCTTTAACGTGTATCTGCCGGTGGTCGAGGAGGAACTTCCTGACGAAACGCGGATTGCGACCCCTTTGCCAAGAGGGAAGGAACGCATTCTCGTGGTGGATGACGAGGAAGACGTGGCCCTTCTGGGACAAAGGATGCTGCAGGGGCTCGGGTACCAGGTTACCGCAACTACGAGCAGTCAAGAAGCCCTCGAGACCTTCCGGGACCACCCGGAGTTGTTCGACCTTGTGCTCACGGACATGACTATGCCGAAGATGACCGGAAAAGTCCTCTCCGTGGAACTCATCGCAGTAAGGCCGGATATCCCGGTGATTCTCTGTACCGGATTCAGCGACCAGATTACTGATGACGAGGTCCGAGGACTGGGGATCAGAAGCCTGCTCATGAAGCCGATATCGCTGGACAAGATTGCCCACGCGGTGAGAAGCGCGTTGGACAACATTCCGGATTAGGGGGATAACCGACTGAAATGCCGAACTCCCCTCTCGTGAAGGGAGCTCCTGAAGCAAGCACCCCCTTGCGCCTTGGGCTCGGGGATCGCGATACGTATTCTGAGACGGTCACATGGCCGCCCGACGCGGAGGAGACTCCAGATGCCGCATGCAGGACCACGAGTGCTGATCGTCGATGACGAGCGAGATATCTGTGAGCTCCTGTTTCGGGTGCTTGAAAAGGAAGGATTCGTACCGAGCCTTGCTCACGACGCGGAAACGGCTCTGGAAATGATTCGCCTCGGCATACCCGAGCTTGTCATTTCCGACGTGAAGATGCCGGAGATGGACGGGATCGAGCTTCTCAGGCGAGCGAAGAAACTCGATCCGGATCTGCCTGTGCTCATGATCACCGCGTGGGGCGCCATTGACGGCGCGGTGGAAGCCATGAAGATCGGGGCTTTCGACTATCTTGCCAAGCCCCTGGACATGAAGCTGCTGACCGAGAAGGTACGGCTTGCCCTCAAGGGAAAGCGGAAGCCCGCGGACAAGCGTCCCCCTGTGCCGACGGACCGAAACGAAAGCATCAGAGCACTCCACGAAATGATGGGACCCAGCGACGCGGTGAAACGTATTGTTGAGGACGTAAGACTGGTGTGTCTCTCCAATTTCTCCGTCCTGATCCTGGGCGAGACCGGCACCGGAAAAGAACTGGTGGCTCGAGGTATTCACGCGGCGAGTCGACGGGCCGAGGCATCGTTGGTCCCTATCGATTGCGGGGCCATCCCGGAGTCCCTCTTTGAAAGCGAGCTGTTCGGACACGAGAAGGGCGCGTTCACCGGAGCGATTGCCAGCAAACCGGGGAAGTTCGAGATAGCTCACCGCGGTACCCTCTTTCTCGACGAGATAGGCAATCTCCCTCTCGGGTCCCAGATAAAGCTTCTCCGAGCAATC
Source organism: Thermodesulfobacteriota bacterium (assembly GCA_040755955.1). Lineage (GTDB taxonomy): Bacteria > Desulfobacterota > Desulfomonilia > Desulfomonilales > Desulfomonilaceae > JBFMAA01. The sequence continues at coordinate 6,496 of JBFMAA010000034.1, read as the reverse complement.
CAGGAAAGGTCTTTCTACCGCGTGGGCGGCACTCATCCGGTGCAAGTCGATGTCCGCCTCATCGCGGCAAGCAATCAGGACCTGAGATCGCCCGCGGTAAGCGGGAAATTCAGCCGAGATCTCTTCTACCGCGTGAGCGAGTTCGCCATCTCCATACCGCCCCTCAGAGAGCGAGCACGAGACATCATGCACATCGCCGAGCGCGTGCGTGCTGATGCCAATAAGGAATTGGGGAAACAGGTCCGGGGTTTCTCTGGGGAGGCGGCTCGGGCACTCAGAGAGAACCCATGGCCCGGCAACGTCAGGCAACTGAGGTCTGTTGTCAGGAGGGCCGTCCTCTTGGCCAAAGACGAGGTTGGGCCGACTCACCTCGTCTTCGACGAAGATCCGATCCCTGAAATCGACGTGCCGCCAGATCGGCGGGAGTCGGCCTGGAAGGGGCTGTCCTTGAAGGAGATCGTGCGGCAAACCACCATGGACGTGGAAAAGAACGTGATCACCGATGTGTTGAGAAAGACGGGAGGCAACAAGGCCAAGGCGGCTCGCTTGCTTAAGATCGACTACACCACCATCCTTGCCAAGATCAAGCTCTATGACATAAGGGTGGATCCGGAAACAGACGCGGAGCGCCTTTGAGACGGGTCTCAGACGGCCCTCTTCCCGGTGTGAATAGGAGCAGAAGGTTTTCACAGGTCGCCGTGTACCGTGTATTCAGACCGGTTGGCCGGCCGGAAAGCCTTTCCCACAAGACCAGGCTTCAGGAAGGTGAGGAAGCAACCATGGCGCGGGTTCTCGTAATCGACGACGAGGAAGGTATTCGAGAAATGCTCCAGCGGCACCTGAAAAGGCGCGGGCACGAGGTGTCCACCGCACCGGACGGCGTGACCGGCCTGGAGTTGTTCCGAAACCAGCCTGCCGACGTAGTCGTTATTGACATTCTCATGCCGGGGGAGCTTGGAACGACTACCATTCTGCATCTTGTGTCGGAGTTTCCCGACACTCAGATTATTGCCATATCCGGCGGCGGCCAACTGCCCGCGGAACATGGTCTGGATATCGCGAGACAGGTCGGAGCACGCCGAACCTTTCCCAAGCCCCTTGACATAAGGGGATTGCTCGAGGCGGTCGATTACCTCGCCAACACGAGGTCACGCGCGATCGAGACCGTCTTGGACGAGTATTTCAAAACCATGAGGACGCGGGATTTCGAGTCACTCCTTCGGAGCGCTATACTAGACCCCGATGCAGTAATGATAGACCCTGTTGCGGAGAAGATCGCGGAGGGAGCGGAATCCTTGCGCAGATTGCTCGCGACGGAGACCGACTTCACCGTTAAGCCGGTAGAATACTCGGTGATCGCACTCAAAGCCATCGGGCCGGTCACGATCTTTGCCGCCAGATGTGTGATCAGAATCCTCGGAAAAGAGGACCTTGCGATTTCGGATCTCCCCGCGCGTTGGACGGGCGTGATCGAGAATCGCGACGGTGCTTCAGTGTTGATTCAATCGCACCTGTCGGTCTCCTTTTCCACGGCCGTCAAGGCAGTCGATCGACGACCTCGAACCTGATCTTGATACCAACCCCCATGGCGAAAGACGCCACAATGAACCGTGAAGGTTCGTACGCGCGGCCGACTTCCACACGAACCTGCGTGCCGTCAAGTAAGATCTCGGGAAGACCCCCTTGAAAGAATGGGCCTCCCCGAATGCCTGCACCAAGAACAGTGATGGATGGCGGCCAGGACGAAAACGGTCAGAAGCGCCCAATAGTTCAAAAGTTTTAGCAAGCGACCGGGGGGCTACCCTTTTTCAAAACCACCATGACCCCACGCGGCCACAACCAAGCATGAAAATGCTCCCCCACCGGCGTCTCGACGAGCCGGCTTTCTCTGCGGCGACCAGCGGGAGCCGCACTATCCCAAGAGTTCCCATGAAAGTCTCCCGGGGGAAACCCTTTTGAAAAAGGGTTGTCCCCCGGACCCCCATCTTCTGATAAAGGGTTTCCCTCGGTAACTTGCCTTCCGGGAAGCGTTGGTATCAACCGCTCGCCTCGGCCAATTGCCCCAATGTGGCGAGCGCGCGCTCGATCGCCGCGGACCAGTATCCCGCGTTGAGTCGGATAAAGTTCCGAAACTTCTGCTTGGCGGAGAAGATCGGCCCGGGAGCAATCGTGATGCCCGCGTGCAATGCCTCTTCGTAGAGTTTCAGGGAGTCCACTTGTTCGGGCATCTGTACCCATAACACAAAGCCGCCGGCTGGTCGGGTGACACGGGTGTCCGTCGGGAAGTGTTGCTCAACCGCTTTGGCCATCATGGCGGTCTGATGTCGGAACACCTTCCGGATCTTGCGAAGATGGTGGTCGTACCCTCCGTTCGAGAGTAGTTCCGCAATGGCCAACTGCGTGGGCATCGACGTCGAGACGTTGGTGAGCACCTTGAGGCGTTCCACCTGCCCCTGGAATCGTCCCGGAGCCACCCAACCCACGCGGTATCCTGGGGCTATCGTCTTGGAAAACGACGAACACAGCAGCACCAGGCCTTTCCTGTCGAAGACTTTTGCCACGCTCGGACGCTCATCGTCGAAGCAGAGATCGCCGTGAATGTCGTCTTCTATGAGGGGTATGTCATGGGCGCCGAGCAGCTCCACGAGGCTCTTCTTGGCTTCTTCGGGCATGCAGCTACCCAGCGGATTACCGAAGTTCGAGACGACGAGACACGCAGCGATCCGATGATGTTCGATCGCATAGGCCAACGCGTCGAGGCTCATCCCGTACTGCGGTGACGAAGGGATCTCGAGCGCGTGCAGACCCAGCCCCTCGATTGTCTGCAGGAAGCCGTAGAAAGTCGGCGATTCGACGGCCACGGTGTCGCCGGGACGGCAGACCGCGCGAAGGCAGAGATTGACCGCTTCCAAAGCCCCTTGAGTGGTGACGATATCGTCCGGGGACAACAGGCAGCCCGCGGTCAGGGACCGCCGGGCGATCTGCATGCGCAGGCCTTTGTGGCCGGGAAGGGAATCGTAGAGCACGCTCTGACGCCTGTGACGCCGTGTCACCGAACTGAGGGCCCGGGTGAGCTTGTCCACGGGAAGCAGATCAGGGTCGGGTATTGCCGCGCCCAAGGGCACGAGGTCCTTGTTGCGCGGATCACCCATGAGCATCGTGCAGATCCGTCCGATGCTCAAAGGCGCCGGCACCACCGCAGGTGAAGGCGGTTCCGACACGCTGCCGACCCCCGGGACCGCAGAGCGCGCCAGCACGTAGTATCCCGACTGGGGACGCGCCTCGATCAATCCCTGGTCCTCCAAAAGGCCGTACGCGGCCAACACGGTCGCAAGGCTCACCCCCATTTGTCGGCTGAGCGCACGCACCGAAGGGATACGCTCCCCGCGGCGGTACGTGCCCTGATCGATGAGACGGGCGACGCCACTTGCAACTTCTTGATAAAGTGCGGTTTTTCTCCTCACAGTCTCCGGCGCTGATGTCATGTCTGGAACTCCTCCTCGTGGTGCCTCAAGTACAGTTCGCTGATGCGCAAGCCGGTACAGTGCATAGGATATCACAACTGTTACGGCTACAGAAGTGGACCACTGCGTCTGTTCGTCCGAAACGGGCCTCTTATAATGACCACTTGGGATGCCGAACGCGCCCCATTCCTCGCACGATTGCGAAACGGGAGATCAATGATGAAAAAGGCATTGTGGTATATTCTGGGCCTGTTGCCGGCCTTGGCCTGGCCCGCCCTGGCTGAGGAACCCGTCTCGATCGGCGTGTATCTGCCCCTTTCAGGCTACCTTGATCCCGCTGGTCGATCGATGTGGGAAGGCATTCAGGTGGCTCACCGTATGCGGCCACGGGTCTTGAACCGGGCTGTGGTGCTCAGAGTCGCGGACACGAAATCCGATAAGGCCGCGGCTGCCGACGCGGTGTTCAGGCTCATCGACGGAGACCGCGTGTGCGCGATCATCGGGGAGCTCGTGTCGGGGAATACGATAGCCGGGTCGTTCCACGCGGAGCGCTCAGGCGTCCCCATGGTGACCCCCACGGGATCGAGTCCTTTGGTAACGCAAGGAAAGCGCAATGTGTTCAGCCTGAGCCCGACCGATGCCGAGTACGCGGAGCAGGCTGTCGCGCTTGCTGTACACCGGTTCTCCGCGTGCAGTGTTGGGGTTGTCCGGGACCTCTCGCAGGAGAGCAGCGTCGGCCAGGCTGCCTGTTTCATGAGAGGCTTTTCCGAGGCCGGCGGGAAAGTCGTTGCCGACATCGGCCTCCGGATCGAGGATCGCGATTTGACCGCGCAAATAGGCCATATGATGCACAGTAGGCCTGACATCATATATGCTCCGATACACTATGTGCAATGCGCACGGCTCGCGCGGCAGGCACGAGCCATGGGCCTGAACGTGCCGATCATTGCGGCCGGAGCGTTACACGGCCCCGAACTGATCGAATTGGGCGGCAGGTCCGTGGAGAATCTCATTCTCACCGGGCATGTCCGGGAAGCCGTGCTTGGCACGGAGCGGGCAGCACGATTTCGGGATCTCCATATGCGCGTGACGGGGAAACCTGTTCAGCCGGCGTCAGTGTTGGCCGCGGACGCGTATCTTCTAATCCTCGACGCGATCGAGAGGGCTGGTTCGAGCGACCCGCGAGCGATTCGGGACGCCTTGCACGCCACCGGTGACTTCCAAGGCATCGGGGGAAGGATCTCAATGGGAAAGGACGGCAGAGCTGCAAGGCCCGTGTTCGCGGTACAAGTCAGGGACGGGAAGATCGCGAACTTGCCCGAACAGCCGTTTGGGAAATCCCCCCATGCAAGAACCTATGACGATGCCGATGAACAAGCCTACGCGAAATAATGACAGGAGAAACCTATGCGAATAGCAGTGTTCGGTGTTGGTGGAATAGGCGGATACTTTGGTTGGCGTCTGGCCCGGGCGGGCGAAGACGTCGTGTTCGTGGCGAGAGGCGAGAACTTCCGGGTGCTTTCCCAGAAGGGTCTGGCCGTGGACACCCTCGACGGGAATTCGGTGGTGCACCCGGTGCGCGTGGTGGGAGATGCAAGAGAAGCAGGACAGGTCGATGCGGTGATTCTGGGCGTGAAAGCCTGGCAAGTCCCGGAGGCAGCGGAGGCCATTCGGCCGATAATCGGTCCCGACACCTGCGTGGTCCCGTTGCAGAACGGCCTGGAGGCTCCGATGCATCTCTCCCGAATACTTGGACCCGCACATGTGTTCGGAGGCCTGTGTCACATAGTGGTGTTCCTGGTCGAACCGGGGCACGTTCGGCACGCGGCAGTGGAACCAGATGTGGCCTTTGGGGAACTGGACAACCAACCCAGCCGCCGCGCTCTTGCCCTCCGGGAGGCCTTTTCCCATGCAGGCGTGAAGTGTGAAATCCCGGCTGACATTCACCTCGCCATGTGGGAGAAGTTTCTGTTCATCGCCTCGTTCAGCGGGGTCGCGGCCGTGTCCCGGGCCCCCGCGGGAATCATTCGGACCGTGCCCGAAACCCGGCAGATGTTGGAAGAGGTCATGGTGGAAATCGTGGCGGTGGCTCAAGCCCGTGGTATCGGTCTGACGCAGAGCTCCATCGATTCCACGATGGCCTTTGTGGACGGCTTGGCCCCCAGCGCGACTGCGTCCATGCAGCGAGACGTCATGGAAGGCCGCGCTTCGGAGCTTTCCGAGCAGACCGGAGCGGTCGTGCGGCTTGGTCGGGAAGTCGGGTTGGCTACGCCGCTGAACTCGGCAATATACCGGAGTCTGCTGCCCCAGGAGCTGCGCGCCAGGCGGCAGGCCGACTTCTAATACGAACTCGCTTTCCAAAAACTTTTGAAATATTGGTTGGTTCTGACCATCCAACACGTTCTCCAGATGTCGGGAGCTGACTTTCATGCCTCGTTGTGGCGGCATGTCATGACTGTTGGTATGCGGTGATGGTGCGACCGTACTCAGGGAAGAAGAAGCGTCACTGCCGACACAGAGAGCGCGGAGAAGAAAATGAAGAACCCTTTGCGATCTTTGCGTGCTTCGCGAGAGAAGATCTTGAAGGGTTCTCCCTTGCAGTGTTGAAAATACGTCACCGTGGTTGCCACGGCCTGCCAAGTGCTCCATGGCACAAATACGGTGACGTATACCGGTTCTCGAAAGTAACTTCCGATTCGTGTCAGATCAGGGCTTGTGGGGCGGGCTTTCCAGCCCGCCAATCGGTGGAAACTAACGAGAACCGCTATATTCTCCCTGTCTTCCCTTATAGCGACAGGCCTCCGTGCCTGTCGGATATCGGGCCGGCAGGGACGCCGGCCCCTATCAACCGTGTCACGGAAACGATGCTTGGGATACGGCACGGTATTTCCGCAACGGAGCCCTCAGTGTTCCGTTTCCTAAATACGGTCACGTATGTTGCAGATCTTCTGTCGTAGCGGCCGGCCTCCGTGCCGGCCGGCAGGGACGCCGGCCGCTACAAGTTCCTCTCAACAACGTTGGGGCCTGATTTC
>JBFMAA010000033.1:0-48959 GCA_040755955.1 Thermodesulfobacteriota bacterium | reverse complement strand
ACACGTCGTCGCGGCCAGGCGAGATGGGGTTGCTTGGGCCCCCAGTGGTCACAATAGTGATAGTCTCCGTGTTTGTCCTGCTGCTGCTTCTCGCTTATCTGGACCAGAAAGACCCATCGGATGAGGCTGGCCTTCGGGATGCCATACGCGAAGGTCTCAGGAATGTGGCACCCGCGATTCCCGGCGGTACCCACTCCAGTGATACCAAGCGCTGGGATGAGGATAAGCTTGCGAAGGAACTCGGCGTGGACCAAAGGGAACTCCACGCGATCAAGAAGGACATCCTCAGTGACTCACCAGCGGATGTCAGGCGGAGAGCAGGTCAGAACCCTGACATAGGAGTGAACCCCAAGACGAGGGAAATTAGTCTTATCAATAGCAAGACAGGCAAGCATTTCCCGACGGGTCTCAAAATAAACGGCTATAGGAGGTGAATTCCCCTATGAAAAGTATCACGTGCGTCTTCAATGTCTACGGCAAGTCCTTCTCCCCGACCCAAGCAGAGATGGACACAGGCCTGCTTTTTTCTCGAAAGAGAGAACCGGGCGAAGTAAGGACTACTGGTCCTTTTCGTGGACAGCCTGTCGCCGCCGGCAGCGCAGCCATTGATTTCGAGGTGGGCAGACATTGTCTAGACCAAGCTTTTCTCGACTGGGTGCATGCCCTTGGAAAGGTTATCCCGACGCTGAAGACTCTGGGAGCGGAAGACATGATTGTGGTCTTTCTTGTAGGGTACAACCCGTCGTTTTACTTCGTGCTTGAACATGACCTTCTGGAAGCCCTTGCACGGTTAGGAATTGATGTGGAATGTGATACCTGGCTGGACACAAGTCTGCCGGATGACACGTGGTATTTCGCTGATTCCAAGATGCTCGCCGGTCTGCTCGGCACATCCGAAAGTCATGTAGAAGAGAGCATCAAGAGCCAAATGGCTACGGATTTCGTCGAGCAGTTGCAGGAACTGGGAAGCCCCCCTGATTTCGAGGTCTACTTGAGGGGTATGCAGAGCGTGGAAGCAGAAATATGCATTTCAGCCCGCGAGCACGACCCGATGAGTCCCATAATTCCAACCGGGACTAAGCTGGCGACCTACGTGGCAAAGGAACGTCCAGCTTAAGCCCGTGTACAAATCATGTGTGCGCTTGCCATGGTCAAGGGGGAGGTTGTGTCGTAATGCAGCCCAACTTGAGGATTCCACCCTCGGAGAGGTGCAACTGACGTAGCTGAGTTGGAGCCTGAGGGGAAGGGTGCCCCCGTCGGGTGGGCCGGATTCTGCGGATATCCCTGTAGACCAAGTCCCGACAGACGGCCCTCCGAGTGCGGAACCGCCAGGACCGAGAGGCCCGCCTGATGTCCCGACGCCTGGGAGGGAACAACCCGACGTCGCCTTCGATCCGAGAGACGTGAATTCTCCGGAGCTCGGCGAACCTGAACAGCCCGAGTCCTCGGAAGAACCGGCACCGGCGCAGCCTGCACCTGAAGCCCCGTCGCGCTGGTGGGAGCGCGGTTTGCAATGGATCGCGGACAAGGCCAAGTCCGCGGTGGGCAGCGTGGGAGAAGGAATTCAATCCGGGTTGAATCGGATGAGCGAGACCGTCCAACCCGCTTTGAATATGGTCTCTGGGAAGATCGATGCAGCGGCGGACTTGTTGGGTGAGGGCGCGTATTCTGCATGGTACTGGTTCACCGACCCTCAGGGATTCGGTTCGACGCGGGTCGGCGAGTACTTCGGCAAGGCATACGACGCGGCCATCCATACCCCCGGCGTCATGGCGGAGATGCTGGATCAAATATGGAACAATCCCTCTTCACTGGTTGACTACGGGAAAGAAGCCGCTCAAGGGTGGTTCGAAAGCTGGACGGACGCGGTGGATCCTGTCGGATGGGCCGTTGAGGGGCTCGGATGGGTCCTTGGCCTGTTCCAGCAGGGCGTGTACAATGCGGGGACACAAGGCGCGGCTGCGTTCGGCGAATCGCTTCGGCAAGGGTCAGATGTCTTGCCCGCCTTGGGCGATTCGTTGGGCGCGTTGGCCCGCGGTTTCTGGGAAGGCATCACCGGGACGGCCCCGAACCTGACACCCGGGCAGGTGGTCGACGGATTGGGGGACTGGTTTGGCGGCGGTCTCCCGGGACGCATTGCCGAGGGCGTGGCTGGATGGTTCGTCGGGCAGGCGGACCTCCCTCTTCCTGGCGGAGGCGGCGCCAAAGCCGCAGCCCGGGCCGGAAGCGGCGGGATCAGGGGCGTGGTCTCGCGGATCACTGGGCAGGCACCAAAGAGTGGAATTCATGGGAATAGAATCGGTAATCCTAATCCCTCACATCGTTATGTAATAGTAGAAAAAGAAACAGGTGCTTTGCACAAAACAGGGATTAGTAGCGGGAAGCTGAATGAAAACGGTACCTCAAGGCGTGGAAATACTCAAGTTAACGAGCTGAACAAAAGAGCCGGTTACGACCGGTACAAAGCCGTAGTCGTGGAAAGGAATGCGACACGAGTCCAAGTTCTTGAAAGTGAACGAAAGGTTGTTGATGTGTATTACAGGCGACGCCGCGAAATGCCGCCAGGGATGAAACTTCCCGAACCTAGATGAGGGAGTAACAGATGACCAGACTTCAGGACATAACAGTGAGCGCCCCGCGGTCGTATAGGAGACACAGAGAATTCAATGGCCGTACGCATTGCGTTTGTGCGATGTATTCAAGGGAATTGGGTCCGTTTCAAACTGACGGCATAGGCAAGGTCATTATTCAAGCATGTGAACAGACAGAACCATTTTTTGAAGATCTTGTTGATGTTTACGGAATCAGCTTGTCTTTTGATTATAAAGGATTTTGGAATAGTTCAAATGATGAACAGAAGCATGCGATTCTCTCGTTCTTACATGAGGGGCTTAGCGCCATTGGCAAACGTTTAGGCTGGGATTGTGAAGCCATTGACAAAGCATTTCATAAACTCCAATCTACTAATCTTGATGGCATATTCGACTGGGGGAGAATCGTGAGTAGTCCCAATAGAAAGATGAAAGCCCAAGTCCGTTATTATTATGGCTTTGAAACGGTTAGGATCTTTGCGCGAGTCTGGAAAAAGGGGTGTGAAGACTTGGTTTCCGAATATCTACTTGCAGAAACAGAGGCTCACGAGTGGTATTTTGTACCGCTGCTTGGAAAACTGAGGTGGGCAAATAATGCGAAACTTATCTTGCATCCGAGGTCGCATGAGAGATATGGGGAAAGGAGTCCCATTGAAATAGAGATTGAGTGAATGAAAGGGGAGGATTGTGGAGAGGCGGCCATGATTCTATGCGCTTCCGGATGTGCAGATTGTGGACGAAAGTGGCAAGACAAGAAAGGTCTGGGAGGCTGAACGCTATCCGAACGGACGACGCAATTTGGAAAGAGAAGCGGAATACGGCAGACTCGGTATTCCGCATAAAACATTCCCCTTGGAGTAGTAATTATGGCGGAATTCGATTTTATTCTGGGAGAACATGAGCAGTTACTGATCTTGGATCACTTGATCAAGGACGGAGCAACCATTGTTCCATTTCTTGCATACGAACGTCCTGTTTGGCAGGAGATCAAGGATTCATCGGAAGCTGCGAGAATAATCCGAGATCGCCTGGACTATGGTCCATTCTTCGTCTCATGGGCTGACCAGAACCCCTATCCATACGAGTTCACGGCAATACCCAGACCGGAAGGTCTTCGCTATTTTCTCGGGCAGAAACAGGGCGGTCCGTACATGGGTTTTCTAGCCAGCAGAGTCGTGCAAAGGGATCAGGAACAACTTCTCACTACAGGGTTCATAGCCTATTATGCGAGGTACTGGATCGATTCAATAGGGGGAGAGATTCCAGTGTCGGAGCAACTCAAGCTCAAGTACAAGATGCTGGTCAAGTCGATCAAGAAAATAGCCACGCGAACTCATGCGGGGATTCGTGTGTATTGGATCGGGGAGGAGGCGATGCAGTTGTTCCGATCCGGATACTCTTCATCGATTCAAGGGCTTTCTTTATAGAGCGCCCTGTGGGGAGCGCCGGGGGGTTCCACGGCTCCTCACTGGGGTCGGATGTCTTGCCCGCCTTGGGCGATTCGGTGGACGGGTTGGTCCGAGGCCTCTGGGAAGGCATCACCGGGACGGCCCCGAACCTGACACCCGGGCAGGTGGTCGACGGATTGGGGGACTGGTTTGGCGGCGGTTGGACGGGGCGCGTTGCCGAGAAAATCGCGTAAACGCTTGTCGATCAGGCCGACCTCCCTCTTCCTGGCGGCGGCCGTGCCAAAGCCGCAGGCCGGGCCGCAAGGGGAGGGGCCAGAAGCGCAGTAGCTGGGATCACTGGGCAGACAGGAAAGAGTGCAACCAACCTTGGACGTAGCGGAAAACAGGCCAGACTCCGTGAACTGGCGAGCGATCCGAAGGTTTCCTCTGCCGACAGGGGATGGATCAAACAAGAGATGAACTCTATCGAACGTGGACAACGAGATACAATTAGAGTACCACCAGGAAACGAGCTTTCACATGAACGAGGAAGAGAGGCTGCAAAAGGATTCGATTACGAGCACTCAAATTTGCAGGACAAGGACCTTCATCGCTTGCAGCACAAATTCGATGATAAGGGGCGTGCGAATAAGATTCGACCGTAGACCAATCGACGAGGACTGGAGCAATGAGAATTACGAAGAAGCAAATTGAAGCTATACTGGCATTGCCCGGCCCCAAACGCTATTCACATTTTATCAAGCTGGCAGCAGACCAAAATATGGTTTGGGGACTCTATTCTGAAGGTTGGGCACTTGCTGGGACGGATGATCAGAGTAATCAGAATGAGGTGTTTCCTATTTGGCCGGCACGTGAATATGCGGCACTCTGTGCTACTGGAATATGGGAGGGATACTGCCCAAGAGAGATATCACTGGACGATCTCCTGAACGGCCTTATCCCAAGGCTCAAGGATACTGGGAGGTTATTAGGTGTCTTCTATACCCCTAATGACAAAGGGGTATTACCATCCTTTGATCAGTTTGTTGCGGATATTCTATCCGAACGTGCCCGTATAGAATGACTGTTTCGATGACCTCCGGGGTGCAGCTACGACTTGACACACGATCACTGGTGACAGCGGCAAGGGCAAGACAACGGGTGTTTTGTTCCTTCTCCGGTTGTGTCGCGGAGTCATGCCCAGCCTACCTCGGCGGGTGGCGGATGTCACCGGCAATTCGTTGTCACTGTTGGGTACCAACGACGGGCCATGAGCAGGAGAGCGCTGGAATGTGCTGCCGAAGAAAGAGCGTTGTTTGTGTTGAATGGCGCTATAACGCGAGTAGCCTCCTGCAAAGAGCCGAATGGTTGAAAGAGCGGTCTGAACCAATTCATGTCAGCGCTCCATGCCTTCGGACTCTGCGAGCCGACATCCGAGTGCATCGTCGTGTCCGAAGGTGCAGGCGGCCCGCGGACGCGCAGGAGCGTCGCGGTCCCAAGACGGGAAGAGTGCCAGCCGGGAAGAAGGAACTCTGGCAGATGTTCGCGACATCGAACGGAGAGCCCGTGCAATTTTGATGGGAACACGGTCCACCAAATGGCTATGCCAAACGTGGCCGGTTGCGGTAAAATCAGAGCCAAATTCCTCCAGGCCGCGGATGCCCCGGCGCAGGGCCTGCTGGTGGAGATCGGGAAAGCGAACGTACTGTGGCACGAGAGAGAGAAAGCCGTTCGGCTTCTGGGCCGACTCGGTGGTTGAGGGAGCGGAACCCGAGTACAAGACCCTCGCGGAAGGGTCTCGGGTGAAGCTCTACAACGCGTGGCGGGAGAAGTGTTCGGGGCTCGTCTTCGCTCAATGCCGCCACGCGCGGATGCTTGTGACCGATATCGGAAACAAGATCCTTTCACTAATAACGTTCGATGTCTTCTTTTTTCGAGAAGAAATCTTCAGGCCGCCAGCTCTGGGAGTAAACAACGTGCCTTGTCTTCACTTGCGTAGAACCAACCGGCCCCGCCCTGGGTCTTCATGCGGACCGAGAAAGGTGGACGCGAATTTTGCTTGCGGCTCCCAGCCGCCTATTGCCGTGCAGCGACGGTATCGGGGAACCGGACTTCAACGACCTGGTCGCGGAGTCGGGGTTCGTGGACATGCCCGCAAAACAGAGTGGAAGGAGGCGGCGCACATGAGGCCGTCACGCGTCGGCAACATTGTGCGCACGGACCGCGAGCCGTGAGGTCGTTCAGCTCCGGAAGCACACCGTCCAGGTCACTCGAATCTGAAGGAGTGGGCTCTCGCGAAGCACGCAACGGAAGAGAGAATCCCTTTGCGCTCTCGGCCTGCTTTGCGAGAAGCCGTTTCTTTCGGGGCCAAGTATATGCCCGCATTTATGAAACGGCTCATCTAGCCTGTCCCGCGGGTCGTTGTGTTTTTCCTCAGCGCCCTGCAGGGGCGATTTCAAGTCCTGCGCGGTCGGCTTCCACTGCCGACCCCGCCGAATGAGGTATCTCCATGCTACCAGGATACGCAAAGAAGACGAACATAGGAATCGGCGTGGCCATCTTCATGTGGGTGGCCGCGTACTTTCTCGAACAGGACTTCGGCCAAACCGCAAAGGGGTCATTAAAGCTTCTCACACTCGCGGCGCTTGTCCCCTTCCTGTTCGGGTGCTGCACGTATGCAAAAGGCAAGGGATACCACAGCGCGTGGGGGTTCCTGGGGCTGTTCTGGTGCTTTGGGCTGTTGGCGCTCGTCCTGTTCCCGGATCGCCACAGACAGGTGCGCGGGGCGAAATCCGCGCGCCTTCAGGCCCCGGCTGAGGGAACGCAACACACCAACCCGCCGGTGATCTCGCCGGGGCGCAAGTGACTCACAAGCCGGCAAGGAGCGCCTGTGGCCACCGATGCCGGCGGCACCAGTCCGCGACGGACTATCCGTTCTTGGCGGCGACAGACAAGTCTGGTAAGGGCGAGCCCGGTTCCACGCAACACGGATTGTGACGAGTCTGCGCCGAAAGGCGACGGATGGTTCATCATGGGCGCTCATATCAGCGGCACGCGTCGTCCGGTCCTGGTCCGAAGAGCTCAGCACCCCCCCAGCCGATCCCAAATAGGGCGAGGAACGGAATCAACATGACGTCAGTCTCGATCCCACCGCTCTGCTTTGTGAAACGGTTTTTCGTCGGGCCCGGATCGTTCCGAGCAGGCATGCCGCGTCCGTGCAGACCAAACGGCCCCAGGATGACCCTCGTCGCCGGCATGCTCTCAATGGCGCTCGCTACTGCCGCAACGTGTTGCGCGGCAGCAGAACCGACGCCGAAATCGGAGGCCGCATCGGTGCCTGTGAGCGTCATACGAGTCGCTCCCGAACCAGCCAAGGAGAGCGTCCCTGCCATGGGGTCCGTGCGATGTGCGCAGACTCTCACGGTCGGCTTCGAGGTCACCGGGGTAGTAGCGAAAGTCAATGTGGAAGAAGGAGATCGTGTCCAACGCGATCAGGTGCTTGCCGAACTGGATCAGTCGGTACTCGACGCGGAATCCGCGGTCAAGGAGGCTGAAATCAAGGCCGGAACCGCGGAGATGAGCTTTCGCACCGAAGAATTCCGCAAGAGAGATGAACTGTTCAAGAAGAACGCCATCTCAGACTCCGAACTGAGGAAGGCCGGGTTCGAGCTGGAACGAGCACAGGCCAACCTCGAAACCTTGAAGGCCCAACAGGACGCAATTGCCGCTCGCAAGAAGCAACGTATGCTGAGATCTCCCGTTTCGGGGGTTGTGGCAAAACGCTACATAGAGGCGGGATCGGTGGTCACGCCCACTCAGAACCGGGTCTTTCGGCTCCTGAGATGCGATGACGTCGTCGCTGTCCTTGAGCTGCCCGAAAAGGCTTACCGCTCGATCAGACCCGGACAGCCCCTCATTGTCCATGTCGATGCCCTCGGCGGCAAGAGATTCTCCAGTCTGGTGCACCACGTCTGTCCCGAAATCGACGAGAAGAATCGGACCTTTACCATAGAAGCACGTGTGAGCAATCCTGACTTGATCATAGCGGCCGGCATGTTTGTCAGAGCCGAAATCCTCCCTCACCAGGACAATCCCTCGGTGTGGATTCCTGCCCGCGCATTGGTCAGAGTGGGAAAGAAAGACGCCACAGTCTTTGTGGTCAAAGACGGGGTGGCTCTTAAGCGAGACGTCCGGGTTGCCGGTCGTGACGCTGGGAGAGTCGAAGTGGTTTCAGGCTTGCGTGAAGGCGATCTTCTCGTCACGGAAGGGCAGGACAGGCTCTCGGAATTCAGCGAGGTGTCGGTGTCCCGGGATGAGTAGATCCGCTGTGGGATACTCACTTAAGAGCGTCCCACTATCGCGGGGATACCATCGTGCTACCAGTCACGAAGCCCCAGCGAAAGCCCCACTTCAAGCCGTTCAGCCGGACCACGACCCCGATGACGACCCGGAAAAGCCTGGCATCAACCACGCCCTGGACATCGCCCGGAGCCTTCATGGGTTCGCAAAATCCGCGAAAATCGTAGCGCTTGCCGGGCTGACGGGTAAGCAAGACGTGTCCGATTTCATCGAGCGCGTGGGCCGGGACATAGCAAAGTCCGAGCTGGAACGGCTGGCCGCGGAAGCACCGGAATACGGGGCAGGGGCCGCCGACCAGACGACAGCCAATTCTTCTGGAGGGTCATCAGAGGCCTCTTCGGACGAGGCCAAGCCCAGCAGGTTTCATAAGCTTCGTCAAGCGTTTCAAGCCACAGACTCGCAGGTGTTTACGGACCAGCTTGGGGAGCCATGGGCAACCGTTATCCGCGAGGACCATGCCGAGAATCTGGCTCTGAAGACCGGCAGGATTTATTGGGTCACCGAAGTGAAAGAATCACGACCCACTATTCAATGCCCGAACTGAACAGCCTTATCGAATCGGCAAACAAGATCTGCGGTGAGGGGTCCCGCAAAAGTCCCGCACTCGTGATTGTTCGGAAGAGAGCTTGTGTGGGGAAAGTGGCGGAGAGAGAGGGATTCGAACCCCCGGTGCCACTAGGACACAGTTGATTTCGAGTCAACCCCCTTCGGCCTCTCGGGCATCTCTCCGCGTGGGGGCGTATGTGCCTGTCTCGGGCTTCGGTGCCGGACCCTGCTATCCCTCGCCTCTTCGCAGGTTCTCGAAGAAGGCTTTCATGAGGGCAGCGGCCTGTTCGCTCATCACGCCGGAGATCACTTCGAGCTCATGGTTGATCCGAGGATCGCGGGACAGGTCGAAGAGGCTTCCCAAACCGCCCCACCGGTGATCCCACGCGCCGAAGACCACTCGCTCCACCCGTGCGGCGAGCAACGCAGCCGAGCACATAATGCACGGTTCGAGTGTAACATAGACCGTGCTCCCGGGCAATCTCCAATCGCGAACTTTCGCCGTCGCCTCACGGAGAGCCACGATTTCCGCGTGGGCAGTCGGGTCCTTGTCCTGTTCCACCCGGTTGTATCCGGTCCCGAGGACCAGCCCGTCCCGAACGACCACCGCGCCGACGGGAGTCTCGCCCGCAGCGAAGGCCTTCTCTGCCAAGTTCAGCGCAAGAGCCATGAACCGTTGAGCGTCCTCCCCCCTGTTATGACCGGACCGCATACTGTTCGACCAGTTCTCTGTCAAGAGCGTTATCTGCGGAAACACCCGTGATGCGTCTATTGTCCCTGGGAAGGGACCTGACGTATTCCTGTATTTCCTTGGGAGGAAGAACGTAGTTGAGCACCACAACCCCGTCCGGCCGCTCAACACTATATTTCTTCAGTGTGGGCAGAGCAGCGCTCCAGGCAACCAAGGTAATGTCCTCCCTGCGGCGAAAGAACCTGCGGGGGGCAAGTTCTTTGCGAGCAACCACTAAATAATCAACAGCGATTGCCGCAATGGGGATACCGTCAGGCCAAACCATGGCCGTCACCGGAGACTCCTGTAAAAGCAAATACATTATTCGAGGAACAAAGACCGAATCTCCCAGTTGCCGCTGCCGTTCCGAGCGCCGCAAATTCCATTTCCAGGAGTTCATGAGTTTTTCGCGTGGATACGAGACGATATCTGAGTGGTTCCCCGGTTGTCCAAGTATCGCCGAATACCCGAACTCGTTTCCTCTGTTCCAGCCTGAAAGGAATAGGTCCGATGTGTACTCACCCTCCCCCATTCTATCTATTTGAGGATCTGCAACTACCATGTCAAATTCGCGAACAAACGCGCCTACCTCGGGCTCTGCTTCAGCACCGAAGAAAGATGGCCGGAAAAAATTAATCTCCAATGAAACAGGGTATGTCCCTTGGTCCCCTTCAGGTTCCGGCTGATCGGTCTCTTGAAGCTCGAACACGAAGTAAACCCCGGTATCCTCGTTCCAGTACTCCACTTGAGGAAGATCGACCTTATAATTTGGCCGTTTGGAAAAATATTCGGCAAATCGCGAAACGTCAAGCGGACCGGAACGTGGCCTAAAGAACAGGTCGTAACTCATGTCGCCTCCGATGCGGCCAGCGGTGTTGACCGGCAAGCGACTCGCGGAAATCACCATCTCAGGGAAACTGGAATTATCCCCCGAGTCGATTGGATCATCGGGTGACAGGCACTTGGTGCCGAGTATCACACCCCCCAGAGGTGCTTGCCACGGAGCTTTGAGCTCGCGGATGTCCGCGTCCACCACTACTCCGCCGCGGAGGCGTTCGTGCGCCCACGGTCACCACTGGGCACGATTCTCTCATCCGGCATGACGGCTACTTCAACGAATCCAGGATCACCTGAAGTTGGGGCTTCAGGATGGGCAGTTCCGTTTCTACCACGTCCCAGACAATGTCGTAATTAACCCGGAAATAGTCGTGGACGATGATGTGACGCATACCGAGAATCTTGGGCCACGGGATTTCCTGATAACGACCCGTCGGGTCAGCGCCGAGTTTGCTTGCCGCCTCTCCGAGAACCTGCAGGTGATGGACGATGTACGTGCGAACCAGGTCGTCCTTGAGAAAGCGCTCGCGACCGTACCGAGCGTACTTTTCGATGTTCTCGATGCAGTCAAGCATGTCACGAAGCCGCGCACGATCGTCCCTCATAACGGCACCGCTTCCCTGAGGACGTTCTCCCGCACGTGTTCCCGAAGTCCTTTTTCCGTAACCACGTCTACCGGCCGGCCGAGTAATTGCCGCACTTCGTACAAGAATCCTCCCAGATCGAAGAGGTTCCGTCCGGGCTCCAAATCCACCAGGAAATCCACATCGCTTTCTGGGCCCGAGTCTCCACGTGCGACGGACCCGAACACGCGAACGTTCCTGGTCCCGTAGCGCTCTGCTATCTGGAGGATCTGCGCTCGCTTCTCCCGTAAGAGGTCACGTGTGTCCATGAGTCGAATTCTCCTGCACGCGGGATCGCCCCACCTAAGCGCGGGATGCAAACAAGGCCACGTTCACCGCCGATGTTGCCGAGGCATTTCACTGCGGGCCGTCCATTCCCGGCCACGGTCGGGGTAGCGCTTCTTGCGATCCGGACGTTGAATCTTTCCCTCGCGGCATTCAAGGCATCCATGTTCAAGTCTGGGCTTCACACTCCCAGGGGCGCTTGCCAGGCAGCCTTGAGCTCGCGGATGTCCGCGTCCACCACGACGTCTTCACGGATGCCAGTGATGCGCAGCCGGGGGTCTGCCGTGACTTCTCCGATCTGCTCCATGGGAAAGGCCATCAGCCGATATCGGAACATCGCCTGACGCTCCGGGTGAACGGTCACCAGAAAACGGCACGGGCTCTCGGAAAAGAGCGCGGTGTCGTCACGGTACACCCCGTGAAGCGGCATTTCCGCAAGAGAGACCAACGCACCCAAACCGCCCGAAAACGCGCTCTCGGCCAAGGCGACCCCGAGACCGCCGTCAGATAGATCGTGGCAGGAGGCTATCAACCCGTCGTTGATCGCAGCATTCAGCCTCCGATACATGCGAATCGCCTGCTGCGGGTCTGCAACCCTCGGCACACCGTTGCCTACGTAGCCTCGGGCCGCATAGTACTCGGACCCTCCCATCTCGTCACGGGTCAAGCCCAGGACGAAGATCAGATCACCCGGTTGCTTGAAGTCCGGTGTCACGCACAGGTTCACGTCCGGCACCACCCCAACCGCGGAAAACAGCACAGTCGGGGGTATGGAAATCCGCGTGTCGCCGATGTCGTAATCGTTTTTCATGCTGTCCTTACCGGAAATGCACGGGATCTTGTACGCGGTGGTGATGTCGTAAAGGGCCTGGTTGGCGCGGACGAGCTGGGCAAGCTTGTACTCGCCGTCCGGGTTCTTTTCCGACTGCACCGGATCGCACCAGCAGAAATTGTCCAAACCTGCCATGTGGTCCGGGTTTGCGCCTGTGGAAACGATATTGCGCACCGCCTCGTCTATGGCCGCGGCCATCATCCAGTACGTGTCAATTTCCGAGTAGCGCGGCACGATCCCGCACCCGATAGCAACTCCCCGATCGCTCGCCAGCACCGGTCTCACGACGGCCGCGTCGCCGGGACCGTCGCTCTCAGCACCGACTAGCGGCTTGATTACGCTCCCGCCTTGCACTTCGTGGTCGTATTGGCGAATGAGCCGTTCCTTCGAGCAGACGTTCCACCGGCCAAGCATCTCGATGAGCGCGGGAGTCAGGTCCTCGGGGCAGTCGAACTCGGGTTCCGGGTGCATCGGCGGTTCCCACCGCGCGGTGAGCTCCAACTTGGGGACTCCGTCGTGCAGGAAGTCGAGAGGCAGCAACGCCACGGGCTCGTCTTGCCACAAGACCGTGAAGCACCCGTCATCCGTGAATTCCCCAAGGTCAGTGGCCTCGACGTCCAGACTGCGGGCCAGTCCCAGAAACTCGTCGAGCTTGTCCGGCGGCACAGCGACGGTCATGCGCTCCTGCGCCTCTGACAGCAGCACTTCCCACGGCTGCAGCCCCGGATACTTCAGAGGAGCCCGATCCAGCACCAGCCGCGCACCCCCGGATTGACGGGCCATCTCACCCACCGACGATGAGAGCCCACCCGCGCCGTTGTCCGTGATCGAAGTGTACAGGCCCTGATCCCGTGCCATGAGCAGGAAGTCGGTCATGCGCTTCTGGGTGATGGGATCGCCGATCTGCACCGCACTCACCGGTGAGCCTTCGTGCAACTCCTCGGACGAGAACGTGGCGCCATGAATGCCGTCCTTGCCGATCCTGCCACCGACCATGACCACGCGGTCCCCGGGATTCGCGGCTTTCCGGTGCGAAGGCCGGCCAAGGATCTCCCGAGGCATGATCCCGCACGTGCCGCAATACACGAGGGGTTTGCCGAGATAGCGCTCGTGGAAGACCACGGCTCCGTTGACCGTGGGGATGCCGCTCTTGTTGCCGCCGTGTTCGACGCCTTCCCGGACGCCCTCGAAGACTCGCCGCGGATGGAACAACCTCGGCGGAATCGGCCCGGAGTAGTCAGGCGGGGCAAAGCAGAACACATCCGTGTTGAAGATCAGGCGAGCCCCCATTCCTGTGCCGAACGGGTCACGATTCACCCCCACGATGCCGGTGAGCGCGCCGCCGTACGGGTCCAGCGCGGACGGGGAATTGTGGGTCTCGACCTTGAATACCAGGTTCCAGTCCTCATCGAAGCGTATCACCCCCGCGTTGTCCTCGAACACCGACAGGCAGAAGTCTTGTTCTCCCAGGTCGGCCCGAATCTTCTCTGTCGCGGCCTGGATGCAGCTCTTGAACAGGCTGTCGATGTGCGTGGTTTCGCCTTGTGCGTGGTATTCGATGGTTGCATTGAAGATCTTGTGCTTACAATGCTCGGACCAGGTCTGCGCGAGGGCTTCGAGTTCGCAGTCGATGATCGTAAGCGGCATTCCTGATGCCTGACGTTTCGCCAGGAAATCCGGCTGGTTGAAGAATTCCCGGATGGCCCGCATTTCGTCGAGGCTCAGAGCGAGCAAGCGGTCTCGGCTGATACGCAGCAGCTCGTCATCCGTCACGTTCAGGTCGATCTTCTCGACGACCGCGTCCGAATCGGACCGAACTCTGGGGACGCGGATCTCCTTGCGGCTGTCTCCCGGCCCGTAGATGGCGGTAGTCTGGATGAGATCATTGGCAAGAATGCCCCGAGCGATGGTCTGCGCGTCATCCCTGGAGATCTCGCCCCGGAGAAAGTAGAGCTTCCGTGAGTAGACTCGCTCGCCGGCCTCGAAGGTGACCCCCAGAGTCCGCTCGACAGCTTCTCGCGCGGTCCGTCCGAGATTGTCGGTGACCCCCGGCTTAAACCCGACCTCGATGAGCCAGTTGAACAGGGTCTCGACGGGTTTGTCCACCGCTGCTTCCTGGATCACCGGGTCGAGGAAGACCTCGTGCGCGATGAGATCGAGTTGATCTGGTTCCAGATCCCGGTCGATGACGTATCCGTCGCCGACCCGGATGCTCCGCAGCTCTATGCCGAGGTCGTTCTTGATCCGCTCTATGAGCCGCCTACCCGCGGGGTCACGCAAATGGGGCTTGAGCAGTAATTCGATTCTATGGGGCATCGTCTCCTGCCTTGTTGTGGGAATGCGCTTGGGGAAGGGGCGCCTTGCCAATAATGTTCAGCCTCTTCTCCTCGCGAGAAGAAATCTTTCGCGCAATACCTTACCATGATACTGTTTGAAGGCAAATCTCAAGCAATTTCTTCCCTGGGGCATGCGGGTGTCGGGTCAAACCCGGCAAGAATAGCAACGGCCGGCATGATCAATTGCTTCCAGGCCGTGAAATCGGTATGATGGCTACCGGGACCTACGAATGCCGGGGCGGGCCCCCCGCACCACGGCCAAAACGGATGAAAGAGGGAATTAATGAGCCGAGAACGTCCAAAGATACCGAAAGACCTTATCGAGGAATTCTGCCGCAGGCATCACATCAAGAAACTGGCCTTCTTCGGGTCATACCTTCGAGAAGACTTCAGGCCCGACAGCGACATTGACGTGCTCGTGGAGTTTGATCGGGAGCACATTCCCGGCCTGTTCGACGTAGCGGGAATGGAAATCGAACTCTCTGAGAAGTTGGGCCGAAAAGTGGACTTGAGAACCCCTCAGGACCTCAGCCGGTATTTCCGCGATGAGGTAGTGGCCCAGGCAGAGGTGCAGTATGCCGAAGGATGATCTGATCCTGATCCGCCACATGCTCGAAGCAGGCCAACGTCGGTCACTTTTTCGGAGGGGAGGAGTCGAGACGACCTCGATGATGATGTGATGCTCGCGTTCGCTCTGATGAAAGCCGTGGAGATCATCGGGGAAGCGGCCGCGAAGATCTCCCGGAATGCAAGGGAGCGGTTCAACGAAATACCCTGGTCCGAGATCATCGGGATGCGCAAGCGTCTGACTCACGCCTACGACCAGATCAATTTGGACGTTTTATGGCAGACCGTGACGGCCAATCTGCCCCCATTTATTCAAACGCTTGAACGAATCATCGCGTCCGAGTGGCGCCGATAATCCGGGGCTCGGGGCAGCCGGCACTCGAACCTGGACTCATATTGAGGCACGGTTCACAACGATCCCACGCCTCGCTCTGACCCCAGTGTGTCTTGTCTCCCAGGGAAACGCCTCGCGCAATCCATCGTGACAATTCTTTTACAGTCCTTTTACCTAGCTGTGACAACCTGTTCTGCCATCCGTGTCTAAATGGGTACCACGACACGACGTCAACCGGGGGCGACGAGAGCGGCATCGTGAAGAGGATACGTGCGCTCGCTGCCGAAAATTGTCTACACCCACGGTGGGCCCGGGTCGGCCGGATTGACAACCCAATCGGGCCACACCAGAATTCGTCACGGAGGGATACCATGCGAGAGACAGTCAGATTCAGAGCATTCATGCGGGTGGCGTTGATCCTCATCACCACCACGGTGCTTGTGAGCACTGCCGTAGCCGCGGCGAGGGACATGCCCGTCACCTGTCGGATCGAGACGGATCGCGACGTGTTACCTACAGGCGGCCCTCAGAAGGTGGTTCTGAAAGTCACACTGGATGCGGCTCCCGTGGAAGCGACTAAACGCACTTCGGTGAATCTTTCCTTGGTGCTCGACCGCTCGGGCTCCATGGCAGGCGTGAAACTCGAAAAGGCAATCGAAGCCGCAGTGCAGGCGCTCCGACGGCTCGGACCCAAGGACATCTTCTCAGTGGTCATCTTTGATCACGAGGTGGAGACCATCGTGCCCGCTCAGAGCGCGTCCAATACCGAGTCGATTGAACGACGGATACGCGGGATACGCTCAAGGGGGAGCACCGGACTCTTCGCAGGAGTGAGTCAGAGCGCGGCGGAAGTGCGAAAGAACCTGTCGGGTAAGTTCGTCCATCGGATCATCCTGCTTTCCGACGGGATCGCAAACGTGGGCCCGAGCAGCCCCGATGACCTCGGCAGACTCGGGAGGGCTCTCCTGAAAGAGGACATCACCGTGACTACCGTCGGCGTCGGAATGGACTATAATGAAGACCTCATGACGCGACTCGCGCAGAACAGCGACGGGAACAGTTACTTCGTGGAATCAGGCGCGAATATTCCACGGATCTTCTCCTCAGAGCTCGGCGACGTGCTAAGCGTTGCGGCCAAGAAGGTCCGGATCATCATCGAATGTCCGAAGGGCGTGCGACCGGTGCGCATCATCGGCCGGGAAGGCCGCATCAAAGCCGAACACGTGGAGCTGTCCATGCACCAGCTCTACGGAGGACAGAAGAAGTTCGCGTTGGTGGAGGTCGAAGTGCCGGAAGGGACTGAAGGACAGGTGACGGAGATCGCCTCTGCGCGGGTCTCCTACGAGAACCCCTTCACCGGCGACACGGGTTCCTTGACGTCACCAGCAAAGGCCACCTTCAGCGGAGATACCGAGAGGGTAAAGAAATCCGTCAACATTGCGGTCGAGCGGGACTATCAGCTCAATCTCAACGCGCTTTCCCAAGAACGCGCCGTTGCGTTGTCCGACGAGGGGAAGACGCGTGAGGCAATACGTGAACTTCAGGGAGCAACCCTGCGACTGCGGGAGGTCGGTAAGAGGATCAACGACGCGGCCTTGCTGGAGAAAGCAGCAGAAATGGAGCGGCAGTCGTCACAAATCGAACGGGAAGGCATGACCGCGAAAGACCGGAAGGTGCTCCAGACCGATGGTTTTCAGCTCAGAAACCAGCAGCTTAACCGCTAGTTTTCAATGCGGGGCACCATAGGGGTTGTCAGGCAGGTCAGATGAAGATCCGATCCATAGTCGTGTACTGGCTGTTCATCCTCGTCCCTACCCTGGCGGTGGCGGTGGCGATGGTCCGACTGCTCACCCTCGAACGGGATCGGATCGTTCAGCAGGCTTCGTCCGTGGCCCTGGATCGGGCAAAGAGCATCGCTGACGCGCTCCAGGTGACGGTGGAAACGGTGGAGGCCAATCTGGGCGACGCGCTGCGGGAGATCCCGCCCGATCGGGTCCTCGAAACGCTCCAGGGCTGGCAAGAGAACAATCCTCTGGTGCGCAACGTCTTCATCTGGCGGTCCGGAACCGGTCTCGTGTATCCTCAGCGTGACAGGTCCGGTACCGTGGAGGAGAAACAATTCGTTCTGCGCTATCACGCGCTGTTCTCCGGTCGTCAGCAATGGCCTGGTGCCGATGGATCTTCTTCGGAGACGCGTTCATCGGCATCACAGGACCTTCCCGGCCGGACCGCGGTGCCCGGCCTTGCGCCGCAGCAAGACAGCCGGCAGAGCTTCGTGCAAGAAATGCAAAGACTCCAGACCGGGGCGCAGCAGCTCGCCAACCTCGCGAGGCCGAAAATCGAGAAATCCGGGCAAAGGGCAGTAGCCGCTTATGCTTCTCCCGATTCCGGGGGCTGGATACCCTGGTTTGCGGAGAATCGGCTCTACATCCTCGGGTGGGTCGGAAGCAGGTCGACCGGTTGGGTGTACGGCCTCGAACTGGAAGTGGTCACGTTGCTCTCACAGCTCGTTGCCCATTTCCCTGCAACTGCTCCGGAAGGTCTCGCATACGCTCTCGTGGACGGTCAAGGTCAGGTCGTCCACCAAACCGGAAATCCGCCACAGGAGAAGGGCAGAAAGCCCGCATTGGGCGTATCCCTCTCGCCGCAGTTGCCGCATTGGCAGGTCGTCGTCCACACCACGGGAAATCGGCCGGGCACCGAGTCTGCCCGCGCCTTCCTCATCCTCGGCTGTATGCTTGTGGCGATCTTCGTGCTCGCTGTGGGTCTGGGCGGCAGCATGCTCACCCGGCAGGCGCATCGAAACATGAAGGACGCGCTCCAGAAGACGAGCTTCGTGTCGAATGTCTCCCACGAGTTCAAAACGCCGCTCACCACGATCCGGATGTACGCGGAATTGCTCAGCGAGGGACGCATCAAAGACCCAGAGAAAGGGAGACACTATCTGAACGTGATTGCCGAAGAAAGTCGGCGCCTGACAAGGATGGTCAACAACGTGCTCGATTTCAGCCGACTGGAGCAAGGACGCAAGACCTACCGCATCGAGGATCTCGATTTGGCCGAATGCGTGCGACACATCCTGGAAGTCCATCGGCTTCGCGTGCAGGAAGCCGGGATGGCTCTGGAAACGGAAATTCCCGATGCTGCGGTGTGCGTGCGTGCCGATCGGGACGCGATGGACCAGGTAGTCCTCAATCTCGTGGACAACGCGGTCAAATACGCGGCGGCAGGCGCTGAACTGAGGCTGATCCTTCGGCAACACGGCGATCATGCGGAGATGCGAGTCTCGGATCGCGGCCCGGGAATCCCCGCATCTCACCGTTCACGCGTCTTCGAGAAGTTCCACCGTGTGGACGACTCCCTGACCGCGCAGCAGCAGGGATGCGGCCTCGGGCTGAATATCGCCCGACGCATTATGGGGGACCTCGGCGGGGATGTCCTGTACGAGCCCAGAGACGGGGGGGGAAGCACCTTCATCGTGAGAGTGCCGATCAGAGCGAGCGAGACCTGTGGGCCGGACAGAGCGTAGACCACCGAGCGGCTGGGAGCCGCAACCAAATAGCACGACCCCCTTCGTTCTTCCGCACCACTCCCGCCGGCATCGGCGCCATTCCAAGCTGAAGGAAGAGGGAGTCAGGGCCCTTTCGTGGAGCCGTTGAGCGTGTGAATTCCGGTCGAAAGAACAGGCAATCCAGCCCTGGTAGTGCAAATGAAAGAGATCCGTATTCTCATAGCCGAAGATGACCGCAACATCGCAGCAGGCCTCGTGGACACCCTCGAGAGCGAGGGGTACCGAGCAACCGCGGTGCACGACGGCGAACAGGCTCTCAAGGCCCTCTCAGCCGAGCGCTTTGACCTGATCCTCCTCGACATCATGATGCCCGGAAAGAGCGGCTACGATGTCTGCCGCGCAATACGCACGAACGACCGGAATCTCCCCGTGATCATGCTCACCGCCAAGGGAGAGGAAATCGACAAGGTCCTCGGTCTCGAGCTGGGCGCGGACGATTACGTCACCAAGCCCTTCGGCGTCCGCGAGCTCCTGGCACGGATCTCGGCCGTTCTGAGAAGGTCGGAACGTGATCGCCAGAGCCTTGCCGGCAATGAGAACGAGCCGGCCGTGTTCCTTTTCGGTGAGGCCGAGGTAAACTCGGTCCGGTATCGAGTGACCCTGCGAGGCAAGACCGCGCGCCTTTCTTCCCGAGAGCTGAAGCTCCTGCGATACTTCCTCGCCCGCCCCAACGAGGTCATCAGCCGCGACCACCTCCTGAACGCGATATGGGGTATCGACTATTTCGGTACCACCCGCACGCTCGACCAACACATCGCGCAACTCCGCAAGAAGATCGAGCCCGATCCCGGTCGGCCGTCGGTGATCACGACCGTGCACGGGGTGGGATATCGGTATGAGAGGGCGGATGAACCGAGCCCAGGCCGGTGAGTTGGCTTGCGCGGCCAGCTCCCTCTGAGCTGTAGGCGTGAAGATGTCGACCTTCGACCTCGTCTTCACTACTATAGTTCACATTCTTCGCCGGCCATGATATCACCTGAAGCGAGGGATTTGGGGGAATCTTCCACGCAAGATTCCGAAACTCTGTGCTCGGAGCTTGGCCCATGTGTGAGCTGAAGCGCCCGTAGCGCAGCGGCTTGAACTCGGCGTTGCGCATGCCTGAATGCACGAATTGAAGGGGGTTGGGATGTCCGGAATCCGTGTGGTGTCGGTAGTTGTGGTGGTGACCCTTGTTGCCTTGGGTGCGATGGTCGTTGTCTGCGCTCAAACGGGTTGGGACGACAAAGCCGTCGGAGAAGGGCTCAAAAGGCTTGATAATGCGGTAAAGAGACTGCTGAACAGCCCTTCAGCAACGGTCACGTGTGAAGCAGCGGATGTCTCGCTTGCTGCGGAAACCGCTGTGACGGCATTCAAGAAGGTCTCTATCGTCGATCCCGTACACGGACTGGAGCTGAAATGCGAGTCCCTGAGAGTCAAAGCCCCGCGCGATAGGCTGACCAAAGGGACCTCAACCCCGGGCCAAGCCCCACAGGCGATTGAGGTCGAGATCGAGGCCCTGCACGTCAAGGGACCGAAGGATGTTCCAGGTTTCAAGGCAGATCGGATCATGCTGGAAGCTCGGGAGTGGGAGCCGGGAATAGGGGCTTCGGACGCCGGTCCGACAACGCGCAGGGGAATCGGCGCGTTGATGTCCTTCCTATCCGCCGACGATGCCAAGGAAGACGCGGATCCTACCCTCCTTCCACTCTCCGATCAGAGTGCGGTGCTGACAATTCAAGGCCTCAAGACTGAGCATGCCGAGATTTTCAGGGAATTCATGGAGGTGGAGCCTGCTCATCTGGATCGCATGACAAGAACGGACAAGATGGTGCTCCACGCCTATTACCGAGCGGGGATCAAGGAGTGTGACATCCGGCTGAAGGAATTGGTCGCGCCCACAGGGAGGGCCTCCGGAAGCGTGGTCGTGCGGTATGGGCCGGACGCGCGGACATTTGCCGAAATGCCCGCGAGGGTCACGTTTGCCCTGAAATCCGAGGGAAGTCAGGACCCGAGAGTCACATGGCTCACCAAGACAGGGCCGGGACGCAAGGCAAGATTCAGTGTCGGCCGTGCGACACTCGATACCAAGCTGGACCTGGAGTTTGACCGAGCGGCCGGACAACCGGTCGATCTGCCGAAGGGACACCTCTTGGTCCAGATCGAGGATCTCGCGTTTCAGGACCTTAAGGTGAGCCCCGATTCTGGACAATCCGAAGTCCTCAGAGAGATCTCGCTCGGCAAGATGGAGTTTTCGTACAACTCGGTGGAAGACCGGGTCAGTGTTCGGTGGGGAAACGAGAAGTTCGGTTTCAAGGACGTGCCCGCACGGATCGACCTCACCTTTGGCGAGGCCGCGGTAGGACTGCAGGCCAAGATGCGGCCGGAGGATTACCGATCCGCGGATACCTTCTTCACCAAGTGCCCGTCGTCTGTCGAGGTATCCCTCACGCAAGCCAAGTTGTCAATGCCGCTGGTTGCAATGTTGCTCAGAACCGATCCAGAGCTTGCTGCGAAGATCACACAGATCGACGAGGCCAAACTGAAAAGCTCGTTCGTGCCTCAATTCAACGAGTGGTCACTCAAAGTGGAGAAACTGTCCGGGCCGCTCTTCTCAATGGTGGCTGAGGCCAAGACGCGGTGGACGAAGAATCCTTTCCTACAAGAACAAATGGGAAATCGTGGTCAAGGCCAGTCCGTGAGCAAGGGATCATTCAGGGTTGAGTTAGACGTTAACCCCGGCGGGCACGCGTTCGGAGATTCCGCAAGAACCGGGACCTACGCCCTGGCCAAAGGATCACTCAGAGCCGATGTGGATTACGACTCCAGAGGTGCCTCAAGCTTCAATCTCGACAACCTTCGCTTGAGGGCCTCCACGAGGCTGGAGACCTTGAAGGCTGCCTTTTCGGGGCCACTGAAAGAGTGGCTGGAAACCAAACCAGCAGCCAAACTGCTTATGACGGATACGGGAGGACTGCATGTGGACGAGTTTCAGGGCTTTGTGGACCTAGACAAGCGCAATCTTGAGATTTTCCGGACGAAGGTTGCGGCACCGGCCCTCACCGCCGCCCTCACCGCGGGCGTCGATCTCGATCCTGTGTCTGCGGGCAGGTCGGTGGTCAAGTCGTCTGAACTGAGGGTCTCCAACTTCGACGAGAGGACAAGAGCCTACTTGGAAAATCTCGTTGTCTGGCCCGGCGGTCTCTTGCCGGAGGAAGCGGGGTCGGTCCTGCTCGAAGCAACAGGGCCCCTGAACAACCTTCAACTGAAAGGGTTCCTCGGCACGACCAAATAGACTGGTCTCGGCCGGCCTACAGTCGTCCGGCTCCTTGGGAGCGGGGCTAATCCCCGCCCCCTCTGCTGCCTGAAACACCACGGGAGAGGCTAATCCCCTCCTCGACAATGAGCCTGCCGGTGTCGGCGTCAATCGAGGTGCGACCAGATTGTTCCCAGATACGGCGCAACGCGAAGGACAATCAGTACCGCAGCACTGATCACATACAGCGCCAAACACAGCGTTCCCACACTCACCACCACAATATCGAGCACGCCCCGTGAGCGTCCTCCCTCGAGCAGAGGCCGCTGAAACGTGCCGGCTCCGCCGTAGCACAAGTGCATCAGTGCATACCCCGTCAACCAAATGCCCATGAGGACGCTTTCGGCCATCACTGCGATGATGCACAAGAGCACGAATAATACCCCCTGGCTGTGATGGTCCGGCGTGATCCTATGAGCCCATCCGACCATGCGGGATGCCGCTCTGCGCAAAATGCCTTGTTCCGTGGGCATGGTCCGACCTCCGCGCATCACGTCTCCGGTGATTGACATAATGACCCGATTGTCTGATACTTGCCGGAAACGGCTGGGAGCCGCAACCAAAATTCGCGTCAACCTTTCTCGGTCCGCATGGAGACCCAGGGCGGGGCGAGTTGGTTCTACGCAACCGAATATGCGCACGTTGCTTTCTGCCAGAGCTGGTGAACTGACGATTTCTTCTCGGCAGGAGAAGAAATTGAACGTTATTAATAAGAAGCCCTGTCCCCCAGCGCATTCACATACGAAGCAAGGGTACGTTTTCATGCACACCGTTTTGGTCACCGGAGGAGCCGGATTCATCGGCAGTCATCTGATCGGGTCTTTGTTGGACGCGGGCCACTATGTGATTTGCGTCGACAACTTTTTCACCGGCGTGAAATCCAATGTTCTGGATTACGTGGGCAACGCCTCGTTCGAGCTGATTCGCCACGACGTGGTGGTACCGATATTACTCGAAGCAGATCGGATCTACCACCTGGCGTGTCCCGCTTCTCCGATTCACTATCAGGCTAATCCCATCAAGACCCTGAAGACGTCGGTGCTCGGGACCCTGAATATGCTCGGCCTGGCCAAGCGTGTCAAGGCCAGGATCTTGCTGGCGTCCACGTCCGAGGTCTACGGAGACCCTGAACTGCACCCGCAACCGGAGAGTTACTGCGGAAACGTCAATCCCGTCGGGCCAAGAGCCTGCTATGACGAAGGAAAGCGCTCCGCGGAAACGCTCATGATAGGCTACCGCGATCACAATGGAGTAGATGTGCGCATTGCCCGCATATTCAACACCTATGGCCCGCGCATGCTCCCAAACGACGGCCGGGTGGTGAGCAATTTCATCTGCCAGGCCCTCCGAGGCGAAGATATCACAGTCTACGGAGATGGTTCGCAAACACGCTCGTTCTGCTACATTTCCGACATGGTGGCAGGACTGATCGGACTCATGGAAAGCAGCGAACCCGGACCCGTGAACCTCGGGAACCCCCACGAGGTCACCGTACGCGAGCTGGCTGAGCAGATACTCCATATGATTCCCGATTCGCGGTCAAGGATTGTGTATCGTCCCCTTCCCCAGGACGACCCCACGCGGCGCAGACCCGACATCTCGAAGGCCCGAACCGAGCTCGATTGGCAGCCCATGATACCCTTGGAACAAGGGCTCCGAGCGACGATCGACTATTTCAGGCAAGCCCTGATTGGGAACGAGTAGGGGATCATCATGAGCGACCGCCGGGGAAGCCCGAATACAAAACGTACATTGCTGATCATTGTGGCGTCCGCGATTGGGTTGGTGCTGCTCTATCTCACCTTTCGCGACATAAGCCGCCACGATTTGGCAGAAGGTCTGGCCCAGATGAAGCCGGCGTACCTCGTGCCCGGGTTTCTGGTGATGGCTCTGGGCATGTTCGTGAGGGCGTTGCGATTCGGGGTGATACTCAAGCCCTTCTGCAATCTGGAACTGAAGGACCTGTGGGATCTGCTCAACCTGTGGGGTGCGATGAACATGGTCCTGCCGGCCCGTTTGGCTGAGTTTGTCCGGCCGTATCTGCTGAAGCGCCGGGGCGTGTCGTTTTCGATGACTCTGGGAGCCGTCATGGTCGAGCGGATTTTCGACTTGTGCGGTCTGTTGGTGCTTCTGGCAGTGGTGCTGTGGCGAAGCCCGGGAATCCCCTCGAAATATACCCTGCTGGGCGAGATCATGCTGATCTGCCTGGTGGTGGTGTACGTGGTGATTCTCGCGATTCTCAGGCGCAGAGAGTGGTTCGACACGATACTCGGAAAGCTGGTCTCCCACCTCCCTCCGCGGGCTGCGGAATTTCTGCGGGGGACCATCAACCGTCTTCTGGACGGGGTCGGCATCATGGCGCATCCGCTGCATGCGCTGCTCGTGTTTGTCTATTCCGTGGCGATATGGTTGAGTTTTTCCGTGCTGACCTACCTGTTCTTGATGGCCTTTGGGATTGAGGCGCCATTCCTCGTGGCCGTAACAATTCAGGTCGTCTTGTGTATCGGGGCTGCAGTCCCATCCGCGCCGGGGTTCATAGGGACATTCCACGCTGCCTGTCGAATCGCTCTTGCCATATTCGGAGTGCAGGCCACGATAGCCGTCCCGTTTGCGACTGCGTATCACTTGTTCAGCGTGTTGGGTTCCATACTGCTGGGGCTGCTCAGCTACTGGACCGGAACGTTTCGGTTCGACCACGGGTTGTTCGGGCCGGTGGACAACGGGGGCGATGAAACGGTTTCGGCAGAAACCGCTGCCGAGGCTTCCGTGCCGGGACAAGGGTCTTGAACGATGGGTCCGGTTCTCATGCAGAGAGGCCTGTTCGTTGCCGGGACCGATACGGGAGTCGGCAAATCGGTGGTCGCCGCGGGGTTGATCAGGCTGGCGTTGGCCCGAGGTCTCCGAGCCCAGGGCGTGAAGCCGGTTGAAACAGGGTGCGAGAAGGTGGGCGATTCGCTCTTCCCGGAAGACGGGGCTTTCTTGGTACGCGCGAGCAACAAAGCGATAGGCCTGGACGAGTGCACGCCGTTGCGTTTCTCCATGCCTGCTGCGCCGTATCGGGCTGCCAAGGCCGAGGGCAAATCCGTGACCCTCGCCTGGATCGAGGAACACGTCCGGCAGTTGACGTCGAGGGCAGACCTCACGGTCGTGGAAGGGGCCGGCGGGCTCATGGTGCCGATGGGGAAGGACTGGCTGCTTATCGACCTGGTCGAGCGGCTCAGGTTCCCGGTGGTGTTGGTGGGGCGCAGCGGCCTGGGGACGATTAACCACACGCTGCTCAGCCTCGAGGCCATGGAGCGACGACGTATCCGGACGATCGGGGTAATGCTTTCCAGTCTGTCCCCGGATCGGGGTCCGGAAGAGGAGTATACTCCGGGTGATTTGAACGCATTCAGCAACCGGGTCCCCGTATACGCGTTGCCACATATGGACCGCGCCACCGCTTGCGACCCGGGTCGCATCGCGAGAGAGCTGGACCGGGTCGGGCTTGGGGAACTGGTCTTGACTGATTGTAGGACATCATGAATCCCGCGCAACGGATTGCCCGTCCGAGGGTGTGCGGCCTCCAGCGATCACGGTGAGCCGGCGAGCGGGCCGGTTGCCTCGCGATTCGCGCAGCGCGCGTTGCAGACGCGGCAGGTAGATGAGGTCAAAGACCGCTTCTTTGCCGGGGAAAAGAGTTAAGGCGACGCTTCGGACGCCCGCAATGAGTGCTTCGGCTTCGATGAGGCTCATGGGTTGCGTCATGAGGCACTGCTGGGCAAAGTCGATGCAGAGCCTCAGGCGTCTGATCCGTTTATTCTCGTCTTCGAGGGCTTCTTGCAGGTCGGACATGATCAATTCTCCCAAGAGAACATACCACATACAGTGACACGATCAATGCACACGCAGACAAAGGCCTATTACATCGAGACCTACGGCTGTCAGATGAATGAGCACGATTCGGAAAAGATGGCAGCCATCCTTGAGTCGATGGGACTCGTCGAGACCTCCACGGCTGAGACTGCGGACGTGGTGATCATCAACACGTGCTCTATCAGAGAGAAGGCCGAGCACAAGGTGTACAGCGCGCTGGGAAGCCTGAGGGCGCTCAAGGCGAAGAATCCCGGACTGGTAACGGTAGTCGCGGGCTGCGTGGCGCAACAGGAGAAGGATCGTCTGCTTAGACGAGCAGACCACCTCGACGCGGTAGTGGGAACCCACGGAATCGGGGAACTTCGGGACATCCTGGAGCGCGCATGGGAAAAAAGAGACCGGTGTGCACGCACCGAGTTTTCACGGGACGTGAGTTCTTTGCACATGCCGGCTCCAAGAAGGGGTCGGAGTCCGATGAACTCGTACGTGACGATTATGCAGGGTTGTTCCAATTTCTGTACGTACTGTGTGGTGCCCTATACTCGAGGGCCTGAACAGAGCCGTCCGGCCGGGGAGATAGTTGCGGAGGTGCAGGATCTGGCCCGGCAGGGTGTGCGGGAAGTGACGCTTCTCGGCCAGAACGTGAACGCATACGGCAAAGACAGGGGTGATGTGTCTTTTGCGGAACTCCTGCGTCTTCTCGATCTTGTTGAAGGTCTCAAGAGGATACGATTCACCACATCGCACCCGAAAGATCTGGATGCCGCGCTTGTGCAGGCCATGGCTGAGCTCGGATCCGTGTGCGAGCACATCCACCTGCCTCTGCAGAGCGGCTCGGACAAGGTGCTGCATGCGATGCACCGGGGCTACACCCGAGCCGAGTACCTGGAAAAGATTGCCATGCTGCGGGAGAACATCCCCGGTATCGCAATCACCGCGGACATGATCGTGGGGTTCCCGGGTGAGACCGAGGAGGATTTCTCGCTGACGCTCTCTGCGCTTGCGGAGATACGTTATGACCAGATCTTCTCGTTCAAGTACTCGGCCAGACCTTCCACCGCGGCGCGACTCTTTGGGGACCAGATTCCGGAAGCGGTAAAGGCCGCACGATTGGCTGAAGTGCACGCGCTTCAGGAAAGCATCACCGATCAGTACCACAAAGCCGCGGAGGGAACTGCCGCGGAGGTCCTGATCGAGGGCTTTCGGGAACGCTCCTCCCAGGCTTTCGGCAGGACGCGGCAGAACAAGATCGTGAATATCGAGGCTCCCGACGGGCTCAACGTGGGCGATCTCGTGACGGTCAGAATCGAGCAGGGGTTGAAGCACTCCCTGCGCGGGAAGATTTCTTTCGTTGTAACCGTTCACCGGGAAGAAGAAGGCTCACCGCAGAGGCGCAGAGAGCACAGAGAATAAGAAGAGAAATTCGCGAATCGCTCATGCTTCAACAGCAGCCTATGAGGTGAGCCTGCGATAGAAAAGCATAGCTTTTTCAAGATCGTTTCTTGTTCTT
This sequence comes from Thermodesulfobacteriota bacterium, assembly GCA_040755955.1. Classification (GTDB taxonomy): domain Bacteria; phylum Desulfobacterota; class Desulfomonilia; order Desulfomonilales; family Desulfomonilaceae; genus JBFMAA01. The sequence goes on along the minus strand of JBFMAA010000033.1, from coordinate 21,303 downwards.
CTCTGCGTCCTCTGTGTCTCTGCGGTGAACTCTTACCTTTCGTTGAAGAGTGGGTGTAGGTATCATGAGCCTAAAAGGAGTCTGCCATCATGCTTACTGAATATATTCAAGCGGCACTCCGCCACGGCAAGTATGAGATTCTGACGGATGACGGTACCTACTACGGCGAACTCCCCGAATGCCCAGGCGTCTACGCCAATGCAAAGACCCTCGAGAACTGGCGGGAAGAACTGCGGGAGGTCCTCGATGAGTGGATACTGTTTCGCGTGCACCGGAATCTCCCGTTACCCACAATCGACGGGACCGAACTCGCGATTAGGGAAGTTGCGTGATGCCCCCTTGTGGGCCCGTCAAGCGGAAGGCACTGATCAATTACCTGAATTGGTTGAGGTCTGGAGATCACTTGTCCCAGGGCGTTCGCGTGAGAAGGCCCATGTTCGTGAGACAATGACAACGAAGCATGGAAATGCAACCCCGCTCACTGAATGAATGCCCGGCGGCGACCAGCAGGAGCCACCTAATCTCAAAAGTCTTGGGGAATGGGGGTCTGGGGGCAGGGACTACTTGCAAGAAGCGGCTGGGAGCCGCAACCAAATTCGCGTCCACCTTCCTCGGCCCGCATGAAGACCAATGGCGGGGCGAGTTGGTTCTACGCAAACGAAACGGGCCTTTTGCGCGCTCCGGAAGCCGTTGAGCCTTCGATTTCTTCTCGAAGAAAGAAGAAATCGAAGGTTATTAGTAAAATTCCCCTTCCCCCAGAAACTACCTTTCCAAGAAGACACCCACAGCATGGCGATACCAATCAGTTACGGATGGCGTAATCTTTGGACGAGGAAGTTCACCACGGTGCTCACCGCGGGTGGGATGGCTTTGGTGACATTCGTCTTTGCCGCGGTGATGATGCTTGCCGCGGGTCTGGAGCAGACCCTCGTGGACACGGGTTCGCCGGACAACGCGCTGATTCTGCGGCCGTCAGCCGAGACGGAAGTGATGAGTGTCGTGACTCGGCATGCCGCGTCGATCATCGAGGTCCAACCTGAGATTGCGCTCAACGCACGGGGTGAAGCGCTCGCGGCCAAGGAATGCGTCGTGTTGGTGACGCTCCCCAAGCTGAGCATCGGCAAGCCCGCGAATGTGATCGTCAGGGGAGCAGGTTCCCATTCCCAGGAGATACGGCCGCAGGTCCGTGTCACCTCGGGTCGGGCCTTTCGCCCCGGTTCGAGGGAAATCATGGTGGGGAGCAGCATCGCCAAACGTATCGAAGGCGCGGTCATCGGAGCACGCGTGCAGTTTGCGATGGTGGACTGGGACGTGGTGGGAGTGTTCGAGGCGGGCGGCACCGCGTTCGATTCCGAGGTGTGGGCTGACGTGGAACAGGTGATGTCCGCGTTCCGCCGCAAGGACTACTCGATGGTCATTGCAAAGGTGCCGGGAAACGATGCGCTGAAATCGTTCGGCCGTCGGTTTGAGGGAGACCCTCGCGTGAACGTGAAGGTCCAGCGGGAGATCGAGTACTACCGTGACCAGTCCGCGATCATGACGAAGTTCATCCGCATACTCGGCACTGCCATGACGCTGTTTTTCAGTATCGGATCAATGCTCGGCGCGATGGTGACTATGTATACCGCGGTAGCGAACCGCACCGGGGAAATCGGGACGCTTCGAGCCCTGGGGTTCCGCCGAAGGGACATCCTTGTCGCGTTTCTGATGGAATCCGTGCTGCTTGGGCTGCTCGGAGGGACTGCGGGACTCGCGGCGAGCTCGTTTCTTCAGTTCCTGACCATCTCGACTATGAACTGGGCCACCTTTTCTGAACTCGCGTTCGGGTTCTACCTCACCCCGTGGATCGCGACAGGCGCGCTGAGCTTCTCCATGGCCATGGGGCTCGTCGGAGGCCTCCTCCCCGCGTGGCGTGGAGCCCGCCTCAAGATCGTGGACGCGCTGCGGGCTTCGTGACACCCGAGGGCTTTCAAGAAGGATTTCCGGGGAGGGACTTTTTACTAATAACGTTCGATCTCTTCTTTTTTTAAGAAGAAATCTTCGGCTCAGCAGCGCTAGGAGAAAGCAACGTGCCTTCTCTTCGCTTGCGTATACCGGTTCTCGAAAGTAACTTCCGATTCGTGTCAGATCAGGGCTTGTGGGGCGGGCTTTCCAGCCCGCCAATCGGTGGAAACTAACGAGAACCGCTATAGAACCAACCGGCCCCGCCCTGGGTCTCCATGCGGACCGAGGAAGGTGGCCGCGATTATTGGCTACGGCTCCCAGCCGCCTTTTTGCTAAAAAGTCCCTCCCCAAACCCCTCTTCAAAGACTCTTGGTGCATGGGTGCGATGCTTTGTCGGTAGAGGGGAAGGCAATCGACAAATAGCCGATGTTCGCACAAGCTCTTGGTCCTGGCCCGGAAGAAAACAGCCGGGCGCATGTGGCGCAGGCTTTCGAGCCTGCGATTCGCCCCGTCCCGGGGCCGGAATTCCCATCCCCGGGACTTGTGGCCTAGTGGGGGCGATCACCCTACTTGTGAAGACAGCGGTCTGAGTGCCCGGTGCAAAGGCAGCGTGAGTGAGACATTCATTTCCAAGCCCCCACCCAGGGCTGGTTCCGACGCCGCCTGTTACGGTGATCCTCTCCTCTTGATCCCTGAGCAGGGGGTCTCGTTCATCTCCCCCAGTCGAAGGGTTGCTCGCTGCCAAAGTCGGGGATGCCGCAATCCTGGGCGGAGAGTTCCTGCACGAAGACGTTCTGAAGGCCCAGGTCCCACGCGAGGTCCACGGCCGAGTCGTATTCGTGGTCGGCGAGTCGTCTGCCGAGAGGTGGAAACTCCATCGCCCGGTGCAACGGCGAATACTGGGCCATCAGGGACAGGGTCACCGTGCGGGGCAGGTTCTCAGCGACCCAATGCAACGTGTCGGATGTGCCGGACACCTCGCCGGGCAGGACCAGGTGTCGCAGCACAAGCCCGCGCACCGCGGTCCCGTCCATGTCCACCACGAGATTCCCCACCTGCGCGTGCATCTTGACCACCGCTTCCCGAGCGACGTGCACGTAGTCACCCGCGCCGGAGAACCGCACGGCCGCGTCATCGGACGCATACTTGAGGTCAGGCAGGTACACGTCCACGATCCCGTCGAGTAGGTCCAGCGTCGCAGGAGTCTCGTAACCGTTGGTGTTGTACACAATCGGCAGGGTCAGGCCCTGCTCCGCGGCAAATGCCAGAGCTTCCAGCAATCCCGGCAGATGATGCGTCGGCGATACGGGTTCCACGGTCGCACATCCCCTGGACTGAAGGCTCAGGATCTCTCTCGCCAGGTTCTCGGGTCTGATCGCCGACTCGAACCCGTCCTGGCTGATGCGGAAGTTTTGGCAATACACACATCGGAGGTTGCAGCGGGAAAAGAAGATGGTCCCTGCTCCTCCGGCTCCGATGAGCGGAGGCTCTTCCCCGAAATGGGGGAGAATCGACGCAACGGTCGGCTCCGGTCCTGCTCCGCAGAAGCCGGTCTCACCGGCAGACCTGTCCACTCTGCATCGACGAGGGCACAACTCACAACGTCGCGCGACCTTTCGAGCCTCCTTGGCTCGGGCACTTAATTCCGAGGAAGAAATAACCACGAGTGAATAATTCCTTTCCACAAAGGGTCAATTGAGCGGCGAGCGAACGCTGATGGGCCGGGTTTGCAAAATCGCCCGACATTCCTAGGACTCGCGGCATGGGCAGAACCACCTGATGTTTCCGAAGTTTTCGGAAAGGGGTCCGGGGCATACGCGCTAACTTCAGAGCACGCGTTGCCTCAGCATACCCCCCCCTCACCCTTCCCTCTCCCGCCAGGGGAGAGGGTTTCCGGATTCCCCTCCCCTCGTGGGAGGGGGTAGGGGGAGGGGGATAATTGCCTGAAATGTCGAATTCGGCTGTCGCCAAGTTAGCGCCTATGGGGGTCCGGGGGAAGGAACTTCTTGCAAGAAGTTCCTTCCCCCGGAATCGCATTTTCTGATAAAGGGTTTCCCCCGGAAATCCCATTCCTAGAGGGTCAGCATGCGGATGCGGTGCTCGTCCCTGAAGCAGGCCGACACGTAGTCGCAGTGCTTGCAGGCTTGTTCGTCCGCGGCCCTGGGGAAGTCTCCACGCCGAATGGAGGAGTCTATCCCCCTCACGATCTCCTTCACGTTTTCCAAGTCCTCGTCGGAGAGCTCCCAACTCGATCTGGTTCGCAGCGCTTTCGGCACCCCCGGGGTGACGAGCATGCTCTTCCTGAGGTCGTTCTCGCCCGGTTTCAGCGTCAGGAAACACGCGCCCACGTCGGTGCAGCCGGAATCGGCCAAGAGCTCTTTCGCTGCCAGCAGGTAGAGCTGCAACTGAAGGTCTTTGCCCGCCTTCACATCCGTCGGGCTCGGAATGCGACCCGTCTTGTAGTCATAGACCCACAGGAGGCGGGAGGAATCGCCCGCCGGCCCCGTGTCGACGCGGTCGATCCGACCTATGACTCTGATGAGCCTACCCTCCGGAGCCGGAATGACAAGCCGGCTTCCGCCCGAGAAGCCGAAGTCGGCCTCGACCTTCCAAGGGCGCAGTCCAAGCTCCAGCTTGGTTTCGTGATCGAGGAGCACCCGCAGATACCCGCGGTTTCCCGGGGCCAGGTCTGTGCCCGCGTTCAGCCTGGCCTTCAGGTCGTCGTCGAGCGCGGCCGAAGGGTACAGGCCTTTGGTGATCCGTTCTTTGATCGCCCACGCATCGAGCAGATCCTTGGAGAGGAAATCGTGACTGTCCAGCACCACCTGCGCGGTCTCTAACATCCGGCAACACGCGTCCACGCGGTCGGCACTGCGGACGGGTTCGCTCCTGTGCGCGAAGAATCGTGCCAGAATCTCGTGCACCACGGAACCGATCTCCGAGGCTTCGAGCTCTTCCGGGATCTCTTTCACCGGCTCGATCCCTAAGATCCGCTGAAAGAAGAACGCCAACGGACATCGAAGGTACGTGTGCAACATCGACACGGAATAGGAAAAGCCCGGTCGGTCGAGCAAGTCGTTGATCGCCAGCAAGACCGCGGGGTCTCGGATGATGCCGTCGTACGGTCCGGGCTGATCCTTCCGGGATCTGAGCAGACCCGCGGCCAGCGCACGGCGCACTTCCACAGGGAAACTCTCCGCAGACCTGTCCGAGCCGGGTCGAAACTGTTTCAGAAGTTCGCATATCCGGTCCCAAGGAAGGGGCTCTTCGTCTCGCCACGCGCACCCCACTGCTTCCAGGATCTCACGGCCGGAGAAGAACTCCCCCTCATCGGTGATCGGTTCCGCCAGCCCGAGCTCGTCCACGAGCGGGGAGATTTCCAACGGTTCGCCGGCTTCCGCTGCGGGGCAGGATATATGTACTTCGTCGCATTCCCGCATCACGTGGGCCAGGATGAAGCGCGACGTGTCGACGGCCCGTGCAAAGGCCTCGGTGTCAGGACCGGACGGGAGAAGGAAGTTTCGTGCCGCAGTATCCGGAAAATCCCCTGCGGTCATGCCTGCCAAGAACACCACCGGTGCGGCCAGGTTGCGAATCTCCAGGGCCTGGGAAATGCTCACGCCGGCGAGCTCGCCCGCTTCCTGGATCATCTCTCTGCGGCAACGTTCCGAGAACAGCCGCCGAATCGTCTCGAGTCCCGATCCGAGCGACCCGGTGGCGTCGAGATCCCGTCCGGTGAAGAAAAGCAACTCCATCGCCTTGGTGAACCCTTTGATATTCTTCTCGAACATGATCTGCCGCCCCACATGCACAATCTCCTCGACCTCGACCAGCGAGCGAACCAGGTTTCCGTACAGCCCGTACCGATCCAGCAATGTCTGGAAGTTCCTGATCACCGCCTGCGCGGAATCGGGTTGAGCGAGACTGTGCATTTGCGCGAATTCCCGGTGCAGCAACCACAACTGATCGAGCACGCAACGGAATTCCGAGGCTATTCTGCCTTGGTAGTCGGGTTCCCTCGCTTCCCGACCTGCCACGATTCTTCTATGAAAGTGGCGCACAAAGGGAGCAAGCCAGTCTTCAAGGAAATCCGATCCGCCCGTTATGCCTGCGGCACGACAAACCCGGTCCAGCAGCGCCACATCCAGTGTCGGCTGCGGAGCCCGTTCCTCGGCTCGAGCTGAGGCGAACTCCGGCCCGAGCAATAAGGCGTGAGCTCGGACGAATTCATCGTATTCCTCGGCGGTCCCGTCAGGAGGCACGCGCACCAGATCGGACCCGAAGAATCGGAACAACGAATCATGATCGCGACCCACGGCCGCGTCCATCAGGGCCTGGATTAGCCCCACCACCGGTATCGACGAGAGAGGAATACCCCTGGTGATGTTGAACGGAATCCCGTAGCGCGGGAATATTTCGATGATCAGTCTGTAGTACGGCCCCATCCGCGGCAGGATCACATGGAAATCCTCGGGGTTGACCGATCCGTTACCTTGGCGTGCGAAGAATATCCTCTTGATGGACCGCGCCAGACCTTTGACCTCTGAAACGCGGTCCGGGTATGTTGTCAGGGACCTCTTCCGCTCCCAACCAGCACTTCCGATCTCCCCGGAGCCGGCCTTCGCCGGGATCGAAGACTTGTTGTCGAAATCCGCCCCAGCAGCGGGGTCTGTGGCGGTTCTTCCATGGAGACAGTCTGCGGCTCCCAGCCGCTCTGCGGCAACTCCCGTCCGGCCGCCGAAGTCTACCCCGATTTGCTCGAAAAAGTATCTGCCATGCCGGAACAGCCTGAATTCCGGGGAGAGCGCTTCCCATCCGCGAGCTCGGATCTCATCAACCGCCTGGGAAGGCATGGTCAGAACCGTGCTCGGCCGCGAACACGCGTGTGCCAGCGCGATCAGGAAGTCGGCTTCCACCTTGTCCGGTGCGACGAACCCGTCGAGCACGAGAAGCTCCAGGTCGGCGGGCAATCCGGCCGGGAATCCCGCACACCCAGAGTCTCCAGGCTGCGCGGTTTCGGTTCCGAGGCACGCAGTGGCAAGACCCAGCACCCTGTCAGGGTCCAAGAGCCGATGATCTCGGAGGATCGCTTCCAGGGCGATTCGTGCTGCTTCGAGGTCTCGCCCCACCGCGTCGGAAAGTCCCGCGTCCTCGCCTAACGGGGTCAGGCCTCTCCGGTAGAACGCGTCCAAAGCAGCGATCAGATGCCGCGCGATGCCGGCCGGCGTTGGGCGGTCCTTGAAACGAAGGGTATCCATACCTCCCTTGTCGCGGGCGCGTTCGAGAATGTCGAGCACCAGCAGCTCCTTGAGCTCCGGAGTCACCCATTGGATCCCGCCGGCTTCGCTGCGATCGACGATCTGCTCGGCCAGCGTCGCGGGAACCATGAAGATCGGCTTCCACGAAGGGGCCTTCAACCGTAGTCTCTCCGTCATTTCCCGGTTCTTGCGTCTCGTGGGGGAGAGGTAGAGGAAGCGCGGCACTCCTGTCGGGTCTATGTGATTCTCGAGGAGTCGTAAGACTTTTTCGTCAAGCTCGGCTCTGGATGCACCGGAGAGAAGCTCCACGGTGCGATAGGATGTGCATCCTCGATCCATCAGCGGTAACCATCCTCCCATCGTGTCCGTTCATGGGAAACGCAATCCCTCCGACATTTCCACAGGAACGTGTGCAGTCACTCAATAACACACGCAAACAGCCTTTGCAAAAGTCTCACGGTGCGCGATAAACCACTAGGAGAATGTAGTGCCCCGCATTGATAATCGTGGGAAGGTGCCGCCGCCCCTTGCTCCTGCCATCGAGGGAGGGGAATTGTGCCCGCTCTCACAGTCCCGCGGATTTCAAGGCGCGACACTATGCTATGTGGTCATGTACGATCACCCTGAATATCGGAGGAGCACCATGAACAGACCGTTCCCTGGAGTTGCCGAGCCGGCTGTGTCGGCCGAAGCCGACCCTGACGGCGACCATTGCTGTCCCAATCCTTTTCACTGCATCGTTCCACCCTATATTCTCGCTCATATGGCCGAATCCACGGACCCGGAGGTCAGACGTCTCGGGATTCAAGCCATGGCGGCAGCGGCGGCGATTCATTCCATGAGGACCACGCTCTCAAGGTTGCCGGGCATGGCCGTGACTGCGTCGCCCCAAGGAGCTAAGTACCGGCTGGTCTACGACATGAAGCACAGCTCCTCCATATTCTCCTTGCCAGGGGAACTGGTACGTTCGGAAGGGCAAGCGGTCGTCAACGACGAGGCGGCTGACGAGGCCTACGATTTCTCGGGGCACACATACGACTTTTACAAGGACGTGCTCGGACGCAACTCCCTGGATAACCGGGGTATGTCGCTGATTTCGAGCGTGCACCTCGGAACCGACTACAACAATGCCTTCTGGAACGGTGAACAGATGGCGTATGGAGACGGCGATGGAAAAGCGTTCCTGAGGTTCACCAAGGCGCTCGAGGTAGTGGGTCACGAGCTCACCCACGGAGTCGTCTCGCACTCGAGCAACCTGGAATACCGGGGCCAATCCGGAGCGCTCAACGAGCACTTCGCCGATGTGTTGGGGGTCATGGTCAAGCAATGGCATTTGCGGCAATCCGTTGACCAGGCCAACTGGTCCGTGGGAGGGGAGCTTCTCGGACCCGCGGTGAACGCCAAGGCACTGCGCACGTTCAAGGCGGAAAAGGCCTTCGAGAACGATCCGCTTCTCGGGACCGATCCGCAGCCCAAGCACATGGACCAACTGTATACCGGCTGGGAAGACAATGGCGGTGTGCACATCAATTCCGGAATCCCGAACCACGCGTTCTATCTGGTCGCGGTCGAGCTGAAAGGGAATGCCTGGGAAAAGGCGGGGAAAATCTGGTACAAGACCCTCCTGGCCCTCGACCGTCACAGCGATTTCGCCGCGGCAGCCAAGATGACTCACCAGATCGCGGGCTCGGAATTCGGTTCCGGCAGCGCAGAGCAGGACGCGGTGAAGGCGGCCTGGAAAGCTGTGGGTTTATCCGTCTGGTAGCTCAAAGAAGGGAGGCGTGCCCATGAAGCTGAGATTCCGACAGTCCGGAGGGTTTGCAGGCCTGATCAGAGGCTGCGAGATCGACACGGACTCCCTGCCCCAAGAGGAAGCCGCCTCTCTGCACAAGCTGGTCAACAAGAGCGGCATTCTCAAGGGGGTCAAGCAGTCGAACCCGGAAGCCAGGGATCTGATCGGCTACGAGGTCATCGTGGAAACCACCGAGGGCGTCTTCCAGGTCGCTTTTGACGATTTGAGCGTGCCCAAGGACGCGGCGGGGCTCTTGGAATTCCTGCAGGGCAAAGCCCAGCCCAGGGCTCCCAAGTAGCGGAGCAACTCGGCAGGCGGTCCGGGGTAGGGCACACGGCAGGGAGAACCCGCCTCCCCGAACCGCATACCTGTTGCCGCGAGATTCAAGGCCCGGCACTATAGCTCCCGCTTGTCACAGGAGCGAGACTACACACGGTCTTGATTCTCCTCTCGGCGAACGTGACTTCTTGGCATCTTCTCAAGCTTGAAAACGGGAGGCCCTGAACCGTTATCTGCGAAGAAAGTCCGGACTTCCTCATTGATCGGCCTTGGTGGTATACTGGCCTCTACCGGGACGAGCCTGTGGAGGTATGCCATCTCCGACATTACCAGTCCGCATGACCGATTCTTCAAGGAGGTTTTCTCGCGACCCGAGGTGGCGGAAGACTTTCTGCTGCATGTGCTCCCCGTTCGCGTATCGAGTCTGATCCGACCGGGGACGTTTCGATTGCGAAAGGATTCTTTTGTGGATACGAATCTGCGGGAGTATTTCTCGGACCTGCTTTACCAGGTGGACTTCAAGGAAGACGGCCGGGGCTTTCTCTACATCCTGTTTGAGCACAAGAGCCATCCCTCCTCGGACATTGCGTTTCAGCTCTTGCGTTACATGACGCGGATTTGGGAATATGCGGCCAAAGAGTCAGGTGGTTCCTTACCGCCGGTCTTCCCCGTTGTCCTCTATCATGGGACCACGGAATGGAAGGTTTCTCTCAACTTCGCTGCGCTGTACCAAGGCCCTGAGTCCATGAGGCAGCTTCTCCTGGATTTCGCCTACTGTCTCGTCGACCTCTCGACATTCAGTGATGAGGAGCTGAAAATGGGCGCGATGGCCACAGCGGGCTCGCTTCTTCTGAAACATGTCCACCGTGATGATCTGGTGGCGCGCCTCAGAGACGTGTTCAGGTTGCTCGGGCAAATGAACGAGCAGACCGCGCTGGAGTTCCTGGAAACCACACTGCGATATCTGGGAGCAGCCACCGAACGCGTCACCATGGACGATTGCCGGCAAGCACTGCAGGAGGCTCTCACCGAAACAGGAGAACGACACATGGACAGATTGATCGAGGAGCTGTTTGTTGATTACGTTGTGCGACACCGGGAGAAATGGATACAGGAAGGCATTGAAGAGGGCATTAAGAAGGGCGTCAAAGAGGGCATCAAGAAAGGCGTCAAAGAGGGTACCGCATCCCTGATCGTGCGCCGGCTCGTGCGCAAGTTCGGATGCCTCGATTCCGGCTTGGAGGCGCGTGTCCGTCAACTGCCGGTCGAAGAGCTGGAACTACTCCTGGATGAGCTTCCTGATCTCCCGAACGAAACGGCGGTTGCTGAATGGGTCGGAAAGCGGAACATGGCCCATTAGGTCTGTCACCCGTCAACCTTCGCAGGCCGAACCCGTCGCCTCCCCGCAGAATGATGTGGTGGAAAAGGCCGGTACCTGCCGACGAGCGCATCCCTAGTCCGTAATGATGCGTCGCGTGAAGTTTCACGCGAGTTGCAGAGAGCGGCGGCTACCTGAGATACATCGTTGACACCGGGCAGGTGGAGCTTGTGCAAACCTTTCCGGATGGCGGGTGAATCTGACCTCGATGAGCGAGACCGAGCGGGCCGGCACACGAGGGGGCAGCCGATCCCTTTCAAGGAGGTTCACCGTGGCCAGGTGGGAAGAGATCTCGCCGGCAGAGGTGATGGTCGACATCGGGTCAGGGGCCACGGACTCGGATGTGCGGCTCAAGCACGGTCTGTCGGAGAGCGAGCTCACGCTCCTGTACGAGCGGCTTGTGGCCGAAGGGATGATGACACCGGCCGAGCTCGAAGCAAGGAAGACCCGCGCACAGGACGAGCCCGACGGAGCGGTCATGGGCGCTGCTCAGCCGGAACACCGGGACGTCTCCGACCTGGAGCAGTGGCAGGCCGCGCGTTCCAGACGAGCCAGGCTGGGTATAGTCCTGGGCCTTGTGCTGGTGCTGCCCGCACCGGTGCTCGCAGTAGCCGTTCTGGATGCTATGGGCCTGGCCGCTTTGTGCATAATAGGCGGGTTGCTCCTCTATGTCTGGGGGTGCGGCCAATGGGCTGTGCGGAAAGGGTACCACGGGAGATGGGGACTGCTCGGGCTGGTTCCCCCGTTCCTGGGCCTTCTTGCCTTGGCATTGATGAAGGACAGAAGCGGCACAACAGGGCCGGAATATGAGGGGACCCAGTCCGCAGCAGTACGGGCGTTCGTGCCGATACTCATTCTGGGGGTGATTCTCGCTGTAGGCGCGCCCTATTACGTTGCGAAGAAGAGGACCCGTTGCGATAGGGCGGCGGTCTGGGACCTCAATAGACTGGCAAACGCGTTGGAAGGCTTGCGACAGGAAGCGCCGGCCGGGACTGCTCCGTGGGAAAAACTCGACGAACACAGTCTTCGGTACCTGGTGGGGCCGTTCTACGGCTGGGGCGGCACAAACCGGAAGTGCGACGTGCGCATACGCATCCTGCGAGGCCGGGGTGAGATCCAAGCCTGCGCACTCAAGGGAAGTACCTCTCACGAGGGTTACGGCACGAGGTACCTCTATCGGGTCAAGCTGAGCGACGGAACCGAGCTTCCGACTACCTGCGGGCCTTGTGCCGGCGCGGCCTATGGCGGCCCCGGGGCCACATGCCATGCGGAGACCATGCTCAACCCGGATGGGACTCTGAGACAACCCCCGGGCGCTCCTTGCCAAGAACACCAGTAGAGTTGCGGCGAAACGCCCGCCCTAAATGCTGGTAATTTGAGCGACCTCATGACGGAGGCTGGACGCCGCAACCAAGATTCGCGTCCACCTTTCTCGGTCCGCATGAAGACCGCCGGCAGGCGAGATCGTTCCATGCAACGCAAGAAAGGCTCGTTGCCGACTCCTGGAACCGCTGAGCCGAAGATTTCTTCTTGGAAAAGGAAGAGATCGAACGTTATTCGCAAAAGGCGGCTGGGAGCCGCAACCAAGATTCGCGTCCACCTTTCTCGGTCCGCATGAAGACCCAGGGGGGGCCGGTTGGTTCTACGCAAGCGAAGAGAAGGCACCTTGCGTGCTCCCAGAGCTCCCGGCCCGAATATTTCTTCTCGAAAAAAGGAGAAATCGAACCTTATTCGTAAAAGGGGGGATTCTTGAGACGGGGACCAAACGCATAGGCGCTCACTTGACGACAGGGGAATTCGACATTTCAGGTAGTTATCCCCCTCCCCCTTCCCCCGGGAAACGCCTTTTCCGATAACGGGTTTCCCCCGCTTTCTTGCCTTTGCCCAAGCGACTTGCATCACCCACATCCGCGACAAAAGAGTTGACACCATGCGGGGAATGGTGTACAGAAAACGGCCCGCGAGAGGCCCGCGTGCAATCCCTTGCCGGGGGGCCTCAGACCGCAGAGGTTGGCAGGGGATTCGCCCGTCACAGTGAAGGATCGGACAGGGCGTGAGTCCGAATGGTGGTGCCTGGGAACCGCGGGGGTCCTGACCGCGCACGAGTAAGTGTTCACCGGGAAGACAGAGGATTCAACACAGAGGAAGAACAAGTGGAAGAGTTCAGCCGGGTGGCGGAGGAATGAACCACAAAGAAAAAGCACCAAGAAAGCCCGTCCACTCGGCGGGCAGCCTGAGAATCGATCTCTGGGTCTTCGTGACAAACTCTTACGGGCGCGCAAAGTGATCGCTTTCGGGCAATGGAGACACCGGCGGTCGGGTCAATGTCTGAGGCAAGGCCTGTGCCGGCTTGACCCCGTACCGACGGCCGGAAAAGGATGGAGTGCCGCGAACCTTCTACAGGCGTGAATGTCTAAGAATGTGCGGCAAAGATGTGCAGTTCAGTATTTGGTTGCGGTCCCCAGCCGCACCTTGTGCACTGTGAAACCGGGAAAACCCAAGGAGAATAGATCATGTCCGAGTGGATGAGCCGTCAAGAAATCGCGGATTATCTGGGTATCGTAGTAAATAGCGTGAGAGGAAAGGTTCAAAAGGGCCAGATCGAAAGAAGAGTGATGGACGGCAAGCACGTCTACCGCGTCGCGGAAGACGAATCAGGAGAAATCGTGGAGATGCCCGCGGTAGAGGTAGATCCCATGCCGCTTGCCCCGGCACCTCGCGATCCGTCCAAGCCCAAGCCCGCGTTCAATCCCAAACAGGCACTGCTGGACCAACTCACTTCGGTCAAGGTCGGCAGAAGCATCGACGCGATTGAAAAAGGTGATGAAATAGATCTGGCTACCGGCGAGATCTCACGGGAACTTGATGCCAAGATCTCCATGCGCCAGCATCGCCAGATCAAGGAGATAGAAGAGGCCCTGGAAAGACTCAAGCTCGGTGAATACGGCACCTGCGAGGAGTGCGGCGACCCGATCCCCGAACAACGTCTCAGACTCTATCCCGCGGCGCGCTACTGCGTGCGTTGCCAGGAAGAGGTAGACCACTATGAACGAATAAGACAGGCACAGGGTCTCAGGGAAGGGGGGCTCAGGGAGGATGCCACGGAAAGCGCGTTCGCGGGATCCTTTGACGAATAAGTTGCATTCTGAGCGGACCGCTGGAAACTCTGCCATCCGAAGGGTGGTCGTCGCTCAAGGGGTTCATTGGGGCACCTTCAGAAGTGTGCCTGAATTGTCTCATTCATTGGTGCGAGTTGCCCGGGGAGTGCGGATTCTTCGTCCCGCCCTGATAAGTGTTGACAAATGTCCGGTAATAATGATAGGATGCGCCGCAATGATGATGTAACGTGAAGTAATTGTTGATGAATTATGGAAATACATAAGAAAATAGGCCTCGCGCTCCGATCCTTGCCCGCGCTTCTCCTCGTCATTTCCCTGTCCGGGTGCATCGGGCTTGTCCCTTCCCCTTTCAGGCCTTCCCCCGGGCCAAAGCAAGGACCGCATGTGCACGATCTCGCGGAAGCCTTCGACGTAGTGTGCAGAAATTACCGCCTCGGACCAGACGATGTCCTCCAGCTCAACTACCAGACAGAATGGAACATTCCCGCTGGAAGCTACAAGCTCGATTCCCTTGACGTGGTCGACGTCTACTTCCCATTGCTCCCCCAGGAGGAGCGGCGGCTGGAAAGTCTGATCATTCGCCCCGACGGAATGATAAGCGTGCCGGGAATCGGTGATGTGAAGGCAGCGGGGCTCTCCCCGGAACAACTCGCAAAAGACATTGAACGAAGACTCAGAGACGCGGACATCTTTCGAGAAGGGGGCGAACCGGGCCGCGCACGAAAAAGGTATCAGCTCTGCACGGTCTCTGTGCGACAGTTCTACCAGAAAGTGAATGAATTGGTGAAGTCGCTCACCACGCTCACCTCCGGCCAGCAGTCCCAGGTGGTCGTGAAACCCGATGGGACCATAGACCTGCCGCTGCTGCGCGACAGGGTGCTCGCGGCCGGCCACACCGTACGAGAAGTGGAGAACACGGTCAACCGGCTCTACCGGGACCGGGTGTTCAAGCACGTGGTTGCGTCGATTGCCTTGGCACAGGCAAAATCCAGGAAGGTGTATGTGCTGGGTCAGGTCAAGAACCCGGGAGCGTATGAGCTCAGGCAGCCGATCACCGCGGTGCACGCCATCGCACTCGCGGGCGGGCACAGCGAGGACACCGCGGATCTTACCAGCGTGATCTTGATTTCCAAAGACGCGTACGGAAAACCGATCGGTCGGCGGCTTGATCTCAAGAAGATGTTCGATGTGGGAGACATGAGCTCGGCGATCCTGGTCAAGCCCTACGACGTCATCTTTGTCCCCAGGACTTATGTAGGGGATCTGAGGCTGTTCATGTCGCAGTACTTCGCGTCCGCGGCCGATGTGGTGAAATTCCTGGTGGATGTCGGGAACGTCAAGTAGTCCACAGAATTTGAGTTGACAAAAAAACCCGTAAGTTATATATGTTAGCGGCATTTGTGAATGTAATATGCTGTCCCGGCGTCCGCAGGTTACGATGATTCGCTCCATTGCCGCTGCACTCATAGCTCTGATCTGCCTCATGCCTCAAGGGGACGCCTCCGCGGGGAGCTTCCCCCCGTACGTAAGGCTGAACGGCGGCGCGAGGGTCTGGTTCTCGAGGATCGAGGGCGATCTGATCCAGCCGAATAACACCAAACTGGGCCTCACGGAGAACCTCGCGATCAACCCCGAGCGAGTAGCCTGGGACTACTTCGGGAGCCTTCGTCTGGACAACGTGCACGTCCTGAGAGTCAATGCGGAGATCGGCACCGCGTACGACCAGTCGAGGAACGATTCCTACTTCAAGACCTGGAACGCGCAGGTCACGTACGACCTGGATTTCTATATGACCCCGCAGTTCCTCCTGGGCAGCCAGACAAACATTGGAGTGGTGGGGCTGGAAACCCTCGTGAACAACGTCAAGGTTGGGGACGCGACCTTCAACTACCACGAAAAGATCAGCAAGGTCGTTCCCTCTTTGGGGTTCCACGGGATCTTCTATCCCATCCTCAGCGGGATTTCCGTTCGGCCCAACTTTTCGGGCAGGCTCAACTGGTGGAACTACGAGAGCCTGGAGCTGTACGACTGGGAAGTGGCCGGAGCCTTCGACGTGCCCCTCAATCGGAAGTTGACCTGGAGCATGGGTGGGGGGTACAGGTTCAGTCGTCTCGGCATGAAGAGGAACAACGATCGGGTCGAATTCAACCGAAGGGGCTTCTTTCTTGAGACTTCCCTCCTGTTCTGATGCACCCCCATGTCTCAACGCGCCGGCGACAATCTTATCTTTCGGAAAGCGATGTGGTGTGAGATACTCAACCCGGGAGTTGACCGCGCTCGGTCGACGCGGTTGAGCGACGGGATCGGCAGAGTCGGGGAGATTCCCCTAATCAGTTCCCCGCGGAGATGGCCGAATATCGCTTTCATGGTGACGACCCGACACAAAAGGCGGCTGGGAGCCGCAACCGAAATCGCGTCAGCGTTCTTCGGCCCGCGTGAAGGCCGAGGGCGTTGGGCGTGGTTCCACCCAGTCCGGAAAAGGGAGGCCTCGCCCGTTCCCGGAAGTGGCACTTCCGGCCCTGCTTCACGAACACAGAAGAAATCCCACGTTATTCGTATGAGGGGCCTGCTTGACCTCGGTCGCGGACTCGGGAAGATGGGGCTGGCTGCCATACTCGTCGTGAGTGTGTGCGGTTGCGTCTCCGTATTCGGGCAACGGGTTCGGGACAAACCCCACGAGCCGCCGGCGTCGGAGAAGAAGGGATCTGAGTCGGATTCGCGAGTCTCGAAACGATCGCCGGGGACCGCGTCACGGGAGGGTGCTCACGAAAATCCTGCGAAGCCTTCGCCTCCGGTCTCGGGTGAATCGGCAAAGCCCGAGCCCATCTCCGGAAAGGGATCTCCCCAGCCAAGGAAAACAGGGGATTCGGAACATGCCGGCTCGGGTGCTTCGGGCCGCTCCCTCGGTCCCGACGAGAAACTCGCGCCTGATCACAATCCTGAGGACAAGGTCAACGCGTTCGACAAATACGACCACAACAAGTACGCTAGATCACTGAAAGAGAAGGCGATCGAAATGGTCAGCAAGGATGCGAACGCGTTCTACGCGAGGCTGTGCACGGATGCGCTTGACGTCTCGACCTTGACCACGTACCGGAAGCAGAGCGGCAACACGCTCGCCATGACCACCTTCGTGTGGGACCCCATCGATCAGATGTGGCACAAGACCGTCTCGGAGAAGATACGACTTCCCGAGTGGAAGACGCACTTGTCGGTGTCCGCGTCCGGAAAAGCATGTGAGGTGCTCAAAGGAACCGAAGCAGGCGCACACGACTGACGCTTCAGTTCGCCACGAGGCTGGTCTTGCGGGAGCCGGAGAGTGTGATATACTCAACCGGCAAGCGTTCAGCGGGCGCATGCCGCGAGGTGTTCTCCTCGGCTGAACGGATCGCGGCAGGAATTGCCGAGCGGAGGCTTTTCCCAAGTCATGATACCGAAGAATCGAAAGAGCGGACGGATAGCACTCAGCGTCGTTTGCATCGTCTCCGTGGTGCTGCTTGGGGGAGGCTGGTTTCACCAAGCCTTGTCCCAGGGTCAGACAAGAGCCCAATGCAACGCCTGCTGCGAGAAACAGGGCCTGGATGAGTACTATGCGGAAGATTGCCGGCTGAAATGCTTCAGGAATCATGACCATTGCACGGGCAAGAAGGCGGGTCCCACCGCGGAGTCCGTGAAGCCCGCGGCGCCTCAGCCGGAGCCGAAGAAGCCCCCGGAACCCCCGAGGGAACCGAGACGGGTTCGAGAGCAACCTCCTCCTACGAGACGCCCGCCCGCGCCGCCTTTTAACTGGCCCGGGACTCTTATGCTCAGCCCGGGAAACGAGTGGCAGGCCGCCGCGCAGATCCTCTCGGCAAACGGCATTCCCCCCCAACACCCGAACCACGTGCGAGCCGCGCAGAGTATCCAGGGGTTGCTGATGCAGTTCGGGAGGGCAAATCCTCAAGGCGGAGACCTCCCCACCGAGGAGCTCGAAAGGATCATACGCCAGTACAGGTAATAGCCGCGGACCAAGGCACAGACTGACCCCCGGTACTCAAGACCGGGGACTCGCGCCAATGACCGGAGCCCCCGTGCCCACGAGACGGGCACCACGAACAACGGGGATGCCGTTGAGTTCCAATACATGTCTCAGGCGGCAGTGGCATGCTCCCGAATGGGCAGTTCCATGAGAACGTCCATGTCCGCAAGTCAGTCACCACGAAGCATCGAAATGCAGTCCCGCTCACTTATAGAACACGCTGCGGCGACCAGCGGGAGCCTCGATGCTCCAAAAGTTTAGGGGGATGGGGGACTGGGGGGAAGGGCGTGGCTATTTCCTCCCTGCCTCATAACTCCTCCACGGTGACCGCGTCTTCCGGGCAGACCACGATGCACGATTGGCACCCGGTGCAGTCACCGGGCCTGGCCACCACCACTTCCGTTTCAGTCATGTCAAAGACGTCCTCCGGGCAGATGCGGAAGCACTCGCCGTGGAACTTGCATTTCTCCCTGTCTATTTTCGGAAAATACATAAAGCGACCTTTCCTCAGCAAGAACGAATCACCAACGCACCAAGCGGGCAATAAGGCTAAGCCCAATCGCCCTCAACAGGTTATTGACGATTCGCCCCTCCGGGTTCGTGTGTCCACAGTGACGCGTATTGAGATTCGCGGCATGGTTCAACCCATTCCTGAAAACCGGTCTGACATGCGCATCGCACACGGCGCTACAGTGCCCCGCGTTGAAAACTGCGGCAAATTTCACCCTCCCCTTACCCCTCCCATCAAGGGAGGGGAATGGCAAACCGGCTCTCCTGGCGGGCGAGGGAAGGGTGAAGGCGTCCGTGGCTACTTGAGCAATCCCGCGGATTTCAAGGCGCGTGACTCGATCTCTTGGACCGCTCCCAGATCGCATCCGCGAATACCGCGAATTCGCCGGGGGAAAGGCTTTCCGCTCGGCGTCGGAGGTCAACTTGGGCTTGTTCAGCGGCTCGATTCAAGAGATCCTCAGTGACCCCCGGAACGCGCAGGTTCTTGAGCGCGTTGCGCAGGGTTTTTCTGCGCTCCGAGAACGCGGCTTTCACGAGCAGGACCATGAGCGCCTTGTCCCGCACGCGGATGGGGGCAGGTCTGGTGAACGTGACCCGAATCAGGGTCGACGTGACCTTGGGAACGGGGAAGAACGCAGTCGCGGGCACGTCGAAGCACGGAACGATGGTCGCGCTTGTCCCCAGAAGGACGGTCAGTATCCCGTAGTCCTTGGTGCCTGGCGCCGCGATTAAGCGGTCAGCCACCTCCTTCTGAAGCAGGATGCAGAGCGAATCGAACAGCTCAGAGTGCTCATGAAATCTGAAGAGCAAGCGGCTTGATATGTGATATGGCAGGTTTGCCACCACCTTGAGGGGACCAAGTCTCTCAAACAGCGAGCCGAAATCGTATTTCAGAGCATCCACGTGGAGAAGCACCGGATTCCCGTGCTCCTGGAAACGTTCTTCCAGCACGCGGTAGAAACCCTGATCGATCTCAAGTGCCCACACCGTTGCACCCGCGTCCATCAGACTCTTGGTCAGGGCCCCCAATCCCGCGCCGATTTCCACAATTGATTCTCCGGGCCTGACTTGAGCGGCGTCCACGATGCGGCTCAGGTAGCGGGAACTCTTCACAAGGTTCTGCCCAAGCCACTTCTTGGGTGCAAGACCGTGCTCAGCGAACACACTACGTATTTCCCGCGACCCTGTCATGGTCTGTCCTACTATGGTTCAGGTTTTTCGCCGCAGCGAAGATCTGTTGTCGGAATCCGCTTCAGCAACGGGGTAAGTGGCCGCACTTCCTCTCCGGCAGTCCACGTATTGAACGCACGTAGAACCGACTCACCACGCCATCGGACTTCAAGCGGGCCGAGGAAGGTTGACGCGATTTCTCGTTGCGGCTCCCAGCCGCTCTGTGCTCAACGTCCTCGTTTCCGCGCATGCGGTCGCCGTCTTGCGGAGCGGGCCCGAAACCGCAACAAGACGATTTGGCTGCTCATCCCCGAGAGTTGTCGAGAAGTGAGATCCTGTAACCATTCAGGGGGCATCCGTCTTCGTCCGTGAACACAAATCACCTGGGCACCAAGACACAAAGAAGTCAATGGACGATGCGCTTCATCAGAATGAGAAGGATGCGCCCTCCCCGTGTCGTTGTGCCTTGGGGGTTCATTCCCTTGTACCCCAGCCGAACGCTTAGGAAGGCGTTACTTGCCGGCGAGCGTCTTGTTCCACGCGTCGAGGTAGTTCTTCGTCTTTGCGAACAATGCAGCGGTATCGCCTTCGATGGAAATGGTTTCGATCTTGTCGTTCTGTTGGATGCTGTTGACCACTGCCTGGTCTTTCGCGTCGATGACTTGACCGAAAACCGAGTGTTTGCCGTCAAGCCAGGGTGTGGGGACGTGGGTGATGAAGAACTGACTCCCGTTCGTGTTTGGGCCTGCGTTTGCCATGGACAAGATCCCAGGTTTGTCGTGTTGGAGCTCGGCCGCGAACTCGTCCTGGAACTTGTATCCGGGACCGCCAGTGCCGGTGCCGTGAGGACATCCGCCCTGAATCATGAACTCGTTGATCACCCTATGGAATTTCAGACCGTTGTAGAAACCGCGCTGAGCGAGGTTTACAAAATTGGCCACCGTAATAGGGGTGAGGTCCGCGAACAGCTTCACACATATGTCACCCCTGGTGGTCTTGATTGTCGCTTTCATGTAGAGTGCCTCCTGACAGAGCGTTTGCTCGAGCCTGCGGAAATGCTTGGACCTTGCCGGTACGACAAGAGCGTCAGTATAGCCCTCAACGGATCGCTTGGCAACGGCTGGACCCCCACGCGCGCAGCCTTGATTGAGTCGGAACTCTTGTAGTAGACTCCGAAGGAGACCGGCACCAATGGACTTTCCAAGAGGCGGCTGGGTGCCGCAACCAAACGACGCGTCCGCCTTTCTCGGTCCGCATGCAGACCGATGGCGGGGCGAGTTGGTTCTACGCAGCCGACAAATAGTAGTTTGCCAATCCTGAAGCCGTCAAATGGGAGGACTTCTTCTCGGGAGAAGAGGATATTCGGCTTTGTGAATAAGATGTGCCACGGGATGTCCGGTTACCATGGACCGTGTGAAGGGGACTTCTGCCGGTTGGTTCCCATTGACGGACAGGCTCAAGACTATTTGCCGGTCGGAGATCGGGGCACAATCCTCGCCGGGGAATGACGTCTTCGGCCACTATCTGACGGATCTGCGGGTCTCGAGAGGTCTGTGCCCTGCCGGGCCACCGGAAGGTAACCGGCACGATAGTTCCTGGCCGCTTGGAAAGCACGTGACGTTTCGATGGCTTTGAGATTGTGCCGCCAGGCTGCACCGGCGCATTCATTGAGGAAGCACCGTGCTCTCTGGACGACCCGAACAAGCCACAAGTATGGGTTCTTGCCGGCGGTCTCGACAACATTGTGACCTGCGGCGACCAGCGGGAGCCGCCCAATCTCAATAGTTTAAGGGGATGGGGGTCTGGGGGACGGGGCGTTTTTCAAAACGCCCCGG